>CALFZO010000001.1 GCA_937952305.1 uncultured Anaerolineales bacterium
TGGCGCTGGGCGTCGCGGTCGCCGTGGCAGTGGGCGTGGCGGTGTTGGTGGGGGCGCTTAGGTCCACGACCTGCCCATCATCAAACCAGACACTCCCGGCGCCGGCCAGGCGCATCTCGACCCGCAGGTAGGCCGTGCCGGCTGGGGCGGTGGCGCTGACTGTCAGGGCTCGCCAGCCGGAGTTCGTGCCGGAGAGCGCAGTTGAGTTGGCGCCGCCGATGTGGTCGAAGGCGCCCGGCCCCCAGAAGTTAAGCGTCAGGGTCGCAGACCCGGTCACGTTCTCGAGCTTGACCCACACCGTGGCCTGATAGCGCCGGCCCGGGCGTGCCGTCACGCTGCCGTTCCTGGTCAGCCAGCGGCTCAGCTTGGCGCCGGAGTTGGCAGACGTGATCTTAATCGAGCGGCTGCCGCTGCGCGCGGCCTGGGTCGTCCAGGCGAAGGTGGCGCTGCCGTCGACGTGGGTGAAGTAGTGGACGGCCGGGTCGGTCTCAAAGCTGGGGTTGGCTAACAGGTTCGGGGAGGCCGGTGGCGCCGTTGGCGGCGCGGGGGCCGTCGACGTGGCAGTGGCCGTCGACGTGGCAGTCGCCGTGACCGTCGGCGGTGAGGTCGCCGTCGGCGTCGGCGGCAGCGGGTTGGGGGCGCGGCCGTTGTCGTTGCGCCAGACGTGCAGGAACTGGTAGGCGTCCCAGGCGATCCCCACCAGGTCCAGATCGCCGTCGCCGTCCAGGTCGGCGGCGCGCGCCCCCAGATGGTTCTCGCGCCCGGCCGAGATCGGCGTGAGCGTCAGGGCGCCCAGGCCGTCGTTGGCGAGGACGCTCAGCCGCCGGTCGCCGCGGTGCTCGGCCAGGATCACGTCCGGATCACCGTCTTGGTCAAGGTCGGCGATGTCCAGGCTGTTGGTGGTGTACTGTGTGGCCAGGATACGCCGCGCCCAGGCGCCGGCGGCCGGATCGGGCGGGGCCTCAAAGACGTAGGTCTTCCAGCGCGGCTCCAAGATCTGCTCTTCCTCGCTGACCACGATGTCGGGCCGGCCGTCACGGTTGAGGTCGGCGACTTCCACGCGGTCAACCCAGTTCCCGTCGGTGCGCCACAGGCCGGCCTGGCAGGCCGGCTCGGCGGCCGCGCAGCCCAGCAGGGTCGCTGTCCACTGGCCGCTGCCATCTTTGGGGTTGCGCAGCCACTTGATCTGGCGCGGCTCCACGCGGCCGCGGTCCGGCAGATGGACCACCACCAGGTCCAGGCCGCCATCGCGGTCGAGGTCGCCGACGCCGATGCCCTCGCTGTTGGTGGCGGTCGCGACGGTGGTGCGCGGCCAGGCCTGCGTCTCCGGCTCAGCCGGGATCTGGTAGTAGAAGAGCGTGTCGCCGTTGTTGAGGATGATCTCAGGCCGCCCGCCGGCCACCAGATCGGCCACGCGGTAGCCCTGCGGGTTGACGTGGCCGCCGGAGGGGGCGGCGCTGTCGATTTCGCGGCGCTGGACCCAGGCGGCGCCGAGCGGGTCGGCGGCCTCCAGCCAGTACACGCGGCTGCCGCGCGTCCCGATCACGTCGCCATACGCGTCGCCGTCCACGTCCACAAAGAGCAGGCCGTCAATGTTCAAGCCGAGGTCGGAGCGCGGCCAGGGGCCGGCCATGTCGCCGCCGGGATTGCGGTAGAAGTAGCGGCCGGAGACGACGTCTAGGTACCGGTCACCGGTGACGTCGGCGATGCCCAGGCCGAAGTACTTCAGCCAGCTGGGCGAGTCCCACTGGCCCCAGGCCCCGCGCTGCTCGTCGGCGGCCAGGTAGGTCCAGGCCTCCAGGGCCAGCGGGCGGCGCAGGTTCTCCCAGACTTCCAGGGGCGGCGTGCCCCAATTCCGGGTGGAGACGATATCCAGGTCACCGTCATCGCCCAGGTCGCCGACCACGGCGCTGTAAGCGCCGAGCGTCTGAACGACCTGCGGCGTCCAGGTGAGGCCGCCGTCGCCAGAGTAGAGCGTCAGGCCACGGTCGGGGTTGCTCACGCCGGCGTTCTCCATGCCGCCGGCCAGGACGTCCAGCCAGCCGTCGCGGTCGAAGTCGGCCAACTGCAGGTTGTGGCAATAGTCGCAGCGCAGGGTGATCTGGCCGCGCTGGCTCCAACATGTGGCGCCGGGATCGTCGGCCGAGTACCAGGCGATGGGGTAGCCGGGCAGTTCCGAGTGAGCCAGCACCACGTCCGGGCGCCCGTCCCGGTCGATGTCGCCGACCGCGACCTTGGCATTGTGGCGCTGCCAAGTCTGCCCGTCGGTCTGGCCGCTGAACCAGAGCGGGTCGATGTCCTGGCGGAGGTAAGCGCCGGTCCGGGCCAGCCCTGGCTCGGACCAGGTGCCGGGGTTCCTCAGGAAGTAGCCGTTCAAGACGATGTCGGCGTCGCCGTCGGCGTCGAGGTCGCCCAGGTCCAGACCTTCGTGGCTGGGGATGTCGGTGGCCCGGACGGTCCACGCGTCAGCGCTGTCCTGGAACCAGACGAAGAGGCGTGTGTGCCAGCGCGTGACCACGTCCAGGCGGCCATCCTGGTCCAGGTCGGCCACGGCGATATCTTTGGCGTAGTAGTTCGTGCCCGTGTACGCGCCCGAGATAGCGTGGAACGCCCAGGCGGCCTCGGCGCTGCCGTCCGGCCGCGGGTTCTCCAACCAGATGACGAGGCCGGCCGTGTCACTGCCGGCCAGGCCCACCCGCGTCACGATGTCGAGGTCGCCGTCGCGGTCGAGGTCCGCCAGGGCCAGGTCGTCGGTGCGTTTGTAGTGGTAGGTCTGGCCGTTGTGCGTGATGGGGTCGGCGAAGAGATCGCGCGCGACATGCTTGGTCCAGTGCGGGGCCTGATACCAGACGAAGCGCGTCTCGGCGTTGGGATCGTTTTCCGCGTGCACGTTGTAGGCCACCAGGTCGTTACGGCCGTCGCCGTCCACATCGCCCACCGCCCGCAGTCCGAACTGGTCCGGGTCCATGACTGCGCCCTGAAAAGCCGGGGCGGCGTCGGCCGGCGTGGGGGTGCCTTGTTCGAGTGCGGCCGCCTCACCGGGCGCGCTCGGCCCCGAAAACGACGTGATGACGAGGCTGGCTGAGAGCAGGGCGGCCGGGAGCCAGGCCAGGGCCGACCGGTGGGGGGTGGTGGTGGGTGAGGGTGTAGAGACAGGGTAGGGCGGCATGATGCATCTCCCCCCCAGTTGTGTTCAATTACACCGTATTTGATCCGATTTTCTGACACAACCGTCAAACAGGGAAGATTGCGTGAAAAGTCCGGCTTTATGAAAACTTACCTTGACTAAAATCGGTTTGATTGCGGTTTCTGGAATTTATCGTTGTGTTGGGGCGCGGATTGCCCCAGTCCAGGTCGCCTCACGCGTCCAGCCCGTCGAACGGCGGCGAGTGAGTGCTATACTCCGGCGCATGTCCATCTTCACCGACGCCGTCCACTCCGGCCAGATCGCGCCCAAGCCAGGCGCCTCCTACAACCCGCCTATCGTTACGGCGTCCGGCTGGGCGCAGGCCGACATGGCCGCGCTGGACGCGGCCCTGGGCGATGAGCGCGCCGGCTACGTCTACTCGCGCTATAACGCGCCCACCCAGGAGGCCCTGGAGGCGGCCCTGGCCGTGGTGGAACGCGGGGCCGGCGCCGCCGCTTTCAGCTCAGGCATGGCCGCCGTCCACACCGCCTTGCTCGTCGCCGGTGCCAGGCCCGGCGCCACGCTCGTCGCCGCCGCCGAGTTGTACGGCGCCACACAGACGCTGCTGGACTTCTTGGCCGCGAACTCGGGCGTCACCGTGCGGCGCGTGGACGCGCGCGACCTGGCCGCGGTGGACGCTGCCTTGCCGGGCGCCGCCGTCCTGCTCTTCGAGGTGATGGCCAACCCGCTCTGCCACGTGGCCGACGCGCCGGCCCTGATCGCCCTGGCGCGGCGCCACGGCGCGCGCAGCGTGGTCGACTCGACTTTCACCACGCCGTACCTGTTGCAGCCGTTGACCCTGGGCGCGGACTTCGTCGTGCACTCAGCCACCAAGTACATCGGCGGGCACGGCGACGTGCTGGGCGGCCTGGTGGTGACCGCGACGGACGCCGACGCGGCGGCGCTGCGCGCCACGCGCAAGCTGCTCGGCCAGAACCTGTCGCCCTTTGACGCTTACCTGGCCCTGCGCGGCCTGCGCACGCTGCCGCTGCGCGTGCGTGAGCAGAACGCCAACGCGCTGGCGCTGGCGCGCTGGCTGGCCGCGCATCCGCGCGTGGCGCGCGTGTACTACCCCGGCCTGCCGGGCGACCCCGACCATGCGCTGGCGGCGCGCCTGTTCCGGCCCGGCTGCTTTGGCGCCATGCTGGCTTTCGATCTCAATCAGCCCGGCACCGCCGAGGCGGCTGGCCGCGCCGAGGTCTTCGCCTTCATGGAGCGGCTGCGCGTCATCCAGCGCATCCCGTCCCTGGGCGACGTGGTGACGCTGGCCCTGTACCCGGCCATCGCCTCCCACCGCGCGCTCACGCCGGCCCAGCGCGCCGCCATCGGCATCGGCGATGGGTGTGTGCGCGTCTCGGCCGGGATCGAAGCCGCAGATGATCTGATCGCCGACCTCGATCAGGCGCTGCGATAACTCGGCCGCGCCCAGTTCGTTTCACCGCCGCCGGCCGCCCGCATGCCCCGCCGCTACTACCTGCTCGTCACCGCCGCCGCCCTCGCCGGGACCCTTCTGCGCCTGTGGCAGCTCACGGCCGTGCCGCCGGGCCTGCACTACGACCTGGCCGCGACAGCCCTGCTCGGCGAGCAAGTCGCTTTCGCCGGGTATCGGCCCTTGTTCATCACGGCTTTCACCGGCCATGAGGTGCTCTTCTACTATTGGCTGGCGGCCTGGTTCAACCTGATCGGGTCGTCGGTGTTTGCGCTGCGGCTGGCCGCGGCCCTGCTCGGTGCGCTGACGATCCCGGCCACGTTCTTCGCCGTGCGCGAGGTGCTGCACGGGGACGAACACGCTCACCCGACGGCGGCGTTCGCGGCCGTGCTGCTGGCCGTGGCCTTCTTCCACCTGGTCTTCTCGCGCTTCGGCTTCCGCGTCATCGTCATGCCGCTGGTGCAGGCGCTGGCCCTCGGCTTCCTGTTCCGCGGCCTGCGCCGCCAGGCGCGCGGCGCCGGCGGACGCGCCTGGGCCTGGCGCAGCGGTTATTGGGATTTGGCGCTGGGGGGCGCGTTCACCGGCCTGGCCGCCTACACCTATCTCTCGGCGCGCCTGTTCCCGTTCCCGCTGGCCGTCTTCTGGCTGGCGCTGCTGCTGTTCACAAGGCGCGCCCACGCTCCGCTGCGGCGCTGGACGGCCGGCTTCCTGACCTTCGGCCTGGCGGCTCTAGCCGCCTTCGCCCCGCTGGGCCTGTACTTCCTCCAGCATCCCGAGGATTTCTTGAACCGCGCCGCCCAGGTGGTGGCGCGGCCGGGCGAGGCCGAGCTGCTGTGGCGCGGCTTCGTCGGCGCGGCCGAGATGCTGTTCGTGCGCGGCGAGCCGTACGATCGCTTCAATCTGCCCGGCCGCCCGCTCTTCCCGCTGCCGTGGGCGCTCTTCTTCGTCGTCGGCCTGCTCGGCACGCTGCGCGGCGCTTTCCGGCCCGGCCAGTCTCCGGGCCGCCGCGCCGTGGAATGGCTGCTTTTGGCCTGGCTCCCGTTCATGCTGCTGCCGACGGCGCTCTCGGTGAACGAGGTCTTCCCGTCCAACGTGCGCGCCTTTGGGCTGACGCCGCTGGTCTTCGTCTTTCCGGCCCGCGGCCTGCTGGCCGCCTACCGCTGGCTCCAGCGCCAGTCTCCCGGCCCTTTGCTGCCCACCGCCTATCCCGTGACGGTGCTGACGCTGGTTGCGCTCGCGCTCGGCGCCGCCGCCACCTATCACGATTACTTCAACACCTGGGCCGGCCTGCGCAGCCAACGCCTCAACAACGACGCCGACCTGACCGGCGTCGCGGATTACCTCAACCAGCAGGATCTGGCGGCGGCTACGCCGTACGTCTCCGCCATCCACTATCGCCATCCCACGCTCGCCTATCTGGCGCGCGATTTCGACGCCGTGCGCTGGCTGACGGGCGGCTACTCACTGGTGGTGCCGGCTGACCGCGCCGCGCTGATCTTCGATACGGCTTCCGCACCGCTGCCCGAGGCGTGGGTGGCGGGCTGGGGACCGTGGCTCGTTCACGAGCAGCCCGGTCCGGACAACCGCCCGGAGTTTCGCGCTTACCGGTTCGAGGCCGGACAGACGCCGCCCCTGCCGGAGTTCGCGCCGCTGAACGAGAACTTCGGCAATGCCGTCTTTCTAACCGGGTTCCGCGCCGAGGTCGCCGAGGCGGACCTGTGGGTGGACCTGCGCTGGCGGGTCGAAAACCCGGTGGAGATGGGTGACCTGCTGCCGTATGCGCGCCTGTATGACGCCGCCGGCCGGGTCTGGGCGCAGAGCGGCAATTTCACGTATCCGGCCGAGCAGTGGCGCCCCGGCGACCTCCTGATCACGCGGCAGCGCCTGCCGCTGGCGGCAGGCCTCCCGGCCGGTGACTACCTGGTGAAAGCCGGGCTATACAGCGAGGGCGCGCAGGCCGGTCTGCCGCATCTCACCGCCCAGGCCGGTTTCGGCGGCGAGCGCGCGGTTGCCGGAACGGTGCGGCTGGACGGTGGACCGCCGGCGACGGCGGCCGAGTTCCAGGCCGCCAACGCCATGACGCCGCTGGAAGCGGATGGCGGCCTGGAGCCGGGTCTGCAATTGTTAGGCTACGCCGGGCGGACGGCGGCCAGGCGGCCCAACGAACGTTTCGAAGTGACGTTGTTCTGGTATGCGGCCGCGCCGGTGACGACGCCGCTGACGATCACGCTGGGCGGGCAGACGTTGTCGGCGGGTCCGCTGACGGTGAACGGCCCGCTGATCGACCGGCGCACGCTGCGCGTCCCGTTAGAGGCGCCCGCAGGCCCCAGCCCGCTCCGCGTGCAGGTCGGCGCACGCGGCATCGTGGACGTGGCTGAGCTGGAGGTGGCGCCAGTGGAGCGGCTGAGTGCGCCGCCGAGCCTGGGCGCGCCGCTGTCTGCGCGCTTTGGGCCGGACCTGGCGCTGGTGGACTTCGCGCTGGCGCCGGGCACGCGCACTCAGGTGACGCTGGCTTTCCAGCAAGTGGGCGCCGCGCCGCTGGACGCGGACTACACCATTTTCGTCCATGTGCGTGACGGGCAAGGCCAGATGGTGGCCCAGGTGGACACTGTTCCGGGCAGCGGCACGTACCCCACCTCCCTGTGGGCGCCGGGTGAGGCCGTGGTGGAGACCTACACGTTCGACTTGGCGCCCGGTAACTATCGCCTGGTGACCGGGTTATATGAGGCAGAAACCGGCGCCCGCTTGCCGGTGATGGTCGGCGAGCAGCCGGCGGGCGATGAGCTCAGCTTGACCGAATTCAAAGTCCCTTAATAACGGCGGCCTTGTGAAGGCCAGCCAGCCCGGGTTACAATCACCCTCATGGTTTTCCGCCCCGTCGTGCCGCGGCTGGAGATGCCGGACGTCCGGCACCTGGAACTCAACGCCGGCCCGTATCTGGCCGAAGCGCGCCGCCGCCTCAGTCGGCTGGTGACGCTGGATTTGTCGCGCGCCCGGCGTGCGGCCGGCACCAAAGGGCAGTGGGCGGAGGCGCAGCGCTGGCGTCTGGCCGAGGCCTGGCGGCGGGCGCAGGCCGCTCTGCACGGTTTTGAGCGTCACCTGAACGCGGCCGCGGGAGATCTGCCGGCCGCGCCGACCCCTGAGCGTTTCAAGGCGCTCCTGCTCACCCACTACGGCGCGAACATCCTGCGCTATCAGGCGTCCCTCGGCCGGACCGGCGTGCCCGCCCGGCCGGTGCCGGTGGAATGGATGCAGATGGCGGCTGCAGCCGCCCTGGTCACCGTGATCCAGACGGCGCTGATGCTGTGGGTGCTGCATCGCTCCCCGCCTCAGCCGCAGCGCCAGCGCCGGGTGACATCCTGGTCCCAGCCCGTCTTCTTGGTGCTGCGCGCCGGAGCGGTGCCGCGCGCGGCGTCCCTGCCTCTGCGCTTATAGCGCCCCGCGGTCCCCACGTTCCATTCTCCGCCCGCCTCGGCGCGGCCCTCCGGGGTTGAGCCGGGGGACATTGTCCATCCCTCTGCACGATATTGGTTCCGGCCGTGGTTTGACCACAAGGTCCCGGCCGAACCGTCTAAAGGATCACCATGGCTAACCCGTCGACCCCGACCAAAGGCGAGCGACCACTTTGGGTCAAGATGGTTGCTAAGTATCAGACGCCCGACACGCGCGCGGCCCTGTGGCAGGTGGCGACCTCCTTCCTGCCCTTCCTGGCCTTTCAGGCGTTGACCGTCTTCGCGTTGAAAGTCTCGTTCTGGCTGGCCCTGCCGCTGGCGGTGGTGGCGGCCGGCTTCCTGATGCGGGTCTTCATCATCCTGCACGACTGCGGCCACGGCTCGTTCTTCAAGAACCAGAAGTGGAACGACGCGCTGGGTGTGATTGCCGGCGTGTTGGTGTTCACGCCTTACTTCCACTGGCGCCACAGCCACGCCATCCATCATGCCGGCTCCGGCGACCTGGACCGGCGCGGCATCGGCGACGTGGATACCCTGACCGTGCGCGAGTTCAACGCGCTGCCCTGGTACCGTCAGCTGTGGTACCGCATCTACCGCAATCCGGTGGTGATGTTCTTCATCGGCGCGCCGTTGCTGTTCATGATCCTGCACCGCTTCTCGTACGGCGATTACCCCGCCCGCGAGCGCCACAGCGTCCACTGGACCAACCTGGGCATCCTGCTGGTCGGCCTGGCCTGGAGCGCGCTGGCGGGCTGGCAGGCGTATCTGATCATGCAGGCGCTGGTCATGTGGATCGCGTCGGTGGTCGGCGTCTGGCTGTTCTACGTCCAGCACAACTTCGAAGAGACCTATTGGAAGCCCCACCCGGAGTGGGACTACTACACCGCTTCGCTCAAGGGCAGTTCCTACTACAAGCTGCCGAAGATCCTGCAGTGGTTCTCGGGCAACATCGGCTTCCATCACGTCCATCACCTCAGCCCGAAGATCCCGAACTACCAGCTGGAGCGCTGCTTCCGCGAGAACCCGGTCTTCCACGACGTCAGCACGCTGACGCTGCGCACGAGCTTCAAATCCCTGTCGTGGCGGCTGTGGGATGAGGACCTGCAGCGCATGGTCGGCTTTGCGCGGGCGGCCGAAGTGCGCCGGTTGGCCAAGGCGGAAGTGAGCGCCTGACTCTGCGGCCTGCCGTAGCCCGCTCATGGCGGGCACTTTCAAGCGAAAACACACCGGGGCGGTCCACAGGGACCGCCCCGGTGTGTTAGCGGCCGTCAGCCGGCACAGCGTCAGTCGGCGCGCCGGGCCTGGGCCAAGGTCCGGAGCTGGGCATAGCCGGCCTCGCCCAGGGCCAGGCGCAGCTCGTCGTCGAAGAGCTCGTAGAGCGGGATGGCTGGGCCGGCCTGCGGCCGGTTGCAGCTGCCGCCTTCCAGGTACATCTCGCTGTGCTCGCTCAAGACCAGCCGCTTCTCTTCGTAGACCAGCGGGTGCAGGGCGCAATAGAACGGCTTGAAACGCCAGGGATGTTCGCCGGCCGCCAGGCCGGCCGCCTGCAGCGCACACTTGCGATCCGGCCGCAGGAACACACAGGATTCGCCCACCGGGTGAGACGGGTCCGGCAGCACCCGCGTGCCCATCACCTGGCCGCCGCGCGGGTGATCGTCGTCCGGCACCACCTCGTTGTCAAACCACAGGGCCGGGTCGCGGCGCTCCGGCGCCACATGCGGCCGGATCAGGTCCTGATGGGCCAGCACGGTTTCGACCTCATTCAGGGCGATGTACACGCCGCCGGTGCAGCAATAGGCCTGGCAATCGTCGATCGCGCAGCGGCGGACCGGCCGGGTCTCCAGCAGCTGCGCGTCGACGGCGATCGCGTTGATGAGTATTTCCGGGACGGGTGAAGTCGACAAAGGCTGATCTCCTTGGGCTAAGCGGCCGGGGCGGTTCTGGCCAGCGGCGGCCGTGCCTCCGAGTGTAGCCGGCCGGCGCGCGGGCGCAATGGGCAAAGCGCTCAAAACTCTGGAGCGAAAACGCTATAATTGTTCCATGCTGCGCGGTATCCTCTTCGACCTCGGCTCGACGCTCATCTATTCGGAGATCGATCATCAGTGGGGCGCGCTCCTGCCGCGAATGCGCCAGGACCTGCTGCACTACCTGACGGAGGCCGGCTATCAACTGGAGCCGCAGGCCTTCCTCAACCGGCTGTCGGCTAACTACGCCGCCTTCGACGAGCAGCGCCAGACCGATTGGGTGGAGGTGACCACGACCTTTCTGCTGCGCCAGACCCTGGCCGAGCTGGGCGCGCCGGCCCCGACGCCCGCCGTGGAGGCCGGCGCCCGGCGCGCTTACTACGCCTACAGCGAGACACTCTGGCGCGTCATGCCGGACGCGCACGCCACGCTGCGCCAACTGCAGGCGGCGGGGCTGCGCCTGGCCATCGTCTCCAACGCCGGCGACGACGACAATGTGCAGCGCCTGATCGATTGGGCCGGCCTGCGCGGCTATTTCGATCCGATCGTCGTCTCGGCGGCTGTCGGTCTGCGCAAGCCCAACCCCAAGATCTTCCAGGGAGTGCTGGCCGCCTGGAGCCTGGCGCCGGGTGAGTGCGTCATGGTCGGCGACACCCTCGGCGCGGACATCCTCGGCGCGCAGTTGGCCGGCCTGCGCCACATCTGGTTGACCGCGCATGCCACCCATCCCGCCAACCAGGCCCATCGCGGCCAGATCGTGCCCGAGGCGGAGGTGGCCAGCCTGGCGGAGCTGCCGGCTGTGCTGCGCGGTTGGGGCGCGGCGCTGTAAGGCGGCCGGAGGCGCGGTCGGGTGGAGGGAAGACGAGACCCGTCCTGCCGAAGAACAGCGCCAGCTCATTGCGGCGGTGGAGCGGCTGGAGCTGGACAGCGCCGGGGCGGGCCGCCTGCCGGCCCACGCCACGAACGTCTTCCGCCGCTGCAGCGCCGAGAGGAAGTTGCTGAAACACCCGCTGTCCCTGCCTCGACCAGCGCCTCGCCGCGCGAACCCTTCTCGCCGAATTGAGCCGCGCGGGCCTGTCGATAGGACTAGTTCCTTATCGCCGGGTTGGTTTGCGGGTGGTATGGTGCCTACGCTTTTCCGCGTGCAGGAACCGTCCAGGAGTTGGCGATGAAAGTCAGTGTTTTCGGCCTAGGCTATGTCGGCTCGGTGTCGGCCGGGTGTTTCACGGCGTTGGGGCACACCGTGATCGGCGTCGAGGTCAGCCCCATGAAGGTGGAGTTGATCAACGCCGGCCGCAGCCCCGTGATTGAGGCCGGCCTGGACGCGCTCATCGCTCAGGCGGTGGCGGACGGGCGTCTGCGCGCGACGACGAGCGTGGCCGAGGCCGTGGCCGCCACCGACCTGTCGCTGGTGTGCGTGGGCACCCCCAGCGACACGAACGGCAACCTGGACCTGGCCTACGTCGAGCGCGTGGCGGCCGAGATCGGCCAGGCGCTGGCCCACAAGGACAGCTTCCATGTGGTGGTGTTGCGCAGCACGATGCTGCCCGGCAGCACCGAGGAGCGCATCCTGCCGATTCTGGAACGCGCCTCCGGGCGCCGCGCCGGGCGCGATTTCGGCGTGGTCTTCAACCCGGAGTTCCTGCGCGAGAGCACGGCCGTTCAGGATTTCCACCAGCCGCCCTTCACGCTCATCGGCCAGCTGGACGAGCGCAGCGGGGCATTGGCCGCTGAGCTTTACCGCGGCGTTGACGCGCCGCTGCTGACCGTGCCGGTGAAGGTGGCCGAGACGGTGAAGTACGCCAACAACGCCTTTCACGCGGTCAAGGTCGTCTTCGCCAACGAGATCGGCAACATCTGCAAGCGCCAGGGCATCGACAGCCACCAGGTCATGGAGATCTTCTGCCTGGACCAGAAGCTCAACTTATCGCCGTACTATCTCAAGCCCGGCTTCGCCTTTGGCGGGTCCTGCCTGCCCAAGGACCTGCGCGCGCTGCTCTACCACGCCCATCGCATGGACGTGGCCGTGCCGCTGCTGGAGGCCCTGCTCCCCAGCAACGAGCTGCAGGTGAAGCGCGGCTTTGAACTGGTCAAACAGACCGGGCGCAAGCGCGTGGGCGCGCTCGGCTTCAGCTTCAAGGCCGGCACCGACGACCTGCGCGAAAGCCCGATGGTGGAGTTGATCGAGACCCTGCTGGGCAAGGGCTACCAGGTTAAGATCTACGACCGCAACGTGTCGCTGGCGCGTCTGCACGGCGCCAACAAGGCCTACATCGAGCGCGAGATCCCGCACATCGCCACGCTGATGTGCGAGACCATGGACGAAGTCCTGGCGGAGAGCGACGTGATCATCGTCGGCAACAAAGCGCCCGAGTTCCGGGCCGCCCTGGAGCAGTTGCGTCCGGACCAGGTGGTGATCGACCTGGTCCGCATTGTGACGGACGCCGGCGCGCTCAACGGGCAGTATCAGGGGATCTGCTGGTAACCGACGGCCCTGGCTGCGACAGCGAAAAGGCCCGCGGCGCATTGGCGCTGCGGGCCTTTTTTCTTATTCCGGAGCGGTCGCCCGAACGACTTCTGCTCAGCGCCTTGCCCGCCCCAGTGGCCGCGCCGCGCCCTTCGACTTCAGCCTGCGGCCTCCGCTCCGGATGCGGCGCGGTCGGCGCCCGCCGAGCGTCAGGGGACGGGCTGCAGGTCGGGGTTGTCACAGGGCCGGCGCCCCACCTTGGCCATGTCGTGCCAGCGGCCGTCCACTTTTACCCGCACCACGTCGGCCGTGAAATCGGTGACCGTCTCGCCGTGGTTCTCAAACAGCGACGAGCCGACGGCGTAGATGTCCACGGGCACGCCCAGCTTTTCGAAGCGCCGGATCTTATCCGGGTTGAAGCCGCCCGAGACCACGATTTTGACGCGGCGGCAGAAATGCTGGGCGCGCTCCTCCCAGGCTTTCGGCACGTTCCAGCGCTGCCAGGCGTTGTCCAGCGCCTGGCGCACGGTGAAGACCAGGCGCGGGTTCACGCCCAGATCAAGCGCGGCGTCGCCCAGCGGCGGGACGCTCAGGTCACGCACGCTGGCGCCGGTGTCCAGGCGCACGCCGTACAGCCGGTACTTCTTGGCTTCGGCCTCCTCGCCGGCCTCCACCAACGCCCGGTAACGCGCGAACATGGCGTCCAGCGTGGCCAGCGAGTCGCCGACGCTGTCGTTGTTGAAGTCCACCAGGGCGATGCGCGGGATGTGCGGCGGGCGCGTGGCGCAGAAGGCCAGCATCGTCTCGGCCGTGTCGCCAAAGAAGCAGGCGATAGCGGCGTGGGCCACCGTGCCGCCGCCGGCGCCGCCCCACCAGTCGCCCTGGGCGTCGGTGGAGATGAACGGGCTGTTGGTCTGGGCGAAGTCCAGGTTGAAGCGCTGCACGGCGACGTTGTAGGCGTAGCCGTCGGCGGCCTGGACCTCGTGCAGGTCGAAGCGAGCCGGGAAGAACAGCACCGGCCGGCCGCGCGCCGCGATCAAGGTGTTGTAGACATTGGTGGCCACGCGCGAGGCGCGCGCCAGGATGCCCAGCGTGGGCGTCTCCAGCAGGGCGAAGTCACGATAGCGCCCGCGCACGCGGATGACCGGCTGGATCTGCAGCGGGTCACCGCTGTACTTGACCACGGCGCCGTCGTGCACGGCTTCCACCTGCAGGTGATCCCAGGTAGAGACGAAGCCCTCGTTCTCGAAGTAGCCCGTGCAGTGGCGCAACATCTCCAGCGCCTTGTCCACGCCGACGACGACCGTGGTGCCGGGCCGGCGCGTGAACCACTGCATCTCCACGTCCAGGTTGCCGACCTCGACGGCGCGCACGTCGACGCCGGCCAGCCGGGGCGCCTGGCCGCTGTAGCGGTAGCCGCCGGCGGCCAGGTGGGTGAGCATGGCGCCGATGTTCTCGAAGTACTTGTCGGAATACCAGCCGCGGCGCATGCGCTCGACATCGAGCTTGAAAACATGATTGGTCAGGCGTTGCTGATCGAAGAGGGTCATGGGTTATTCCAGGGCGGTGGGCGGATCGGCCGGTGCTTCCGGGAAGAGCAGGAACTCGGGTGGGAGGGCGGCGGCCAGGAAATGCTGCGGCTCAGGCGCGTAGAAGATAACGCCGGCGGCGTGGGCGGCCTGAGCCTGAACGGTGAGCAGCACCGGCGCAGCGGCACGCCGCCCGCCGACGGTCAGCGCGCGTTCCGGGGTGGTGGACAGGTGCACGTACTGGCGCCGCATGGCACGCAGGCCGTGGCGACGGATGGCTGGCAGCGCCGCCGGGGTCGTGCCGTGAAACAGCTGAGCCGGCGGCTCGGCCGGCGGATAACGCACGGCCGGCATCCCGCGCGTGGAGTGGCCGTATGTGGCGCGGATGCGGTCGCCCTGGATTTCGTAACGCTGCGGCTGGCTGGCCGCCACGACGGCCCGGATCAGGGCCTCGGCGGCCTCCGGGGCCGCCCAGTGCGCGCGCGCGACCACGGCCGCCAGCTCCGCCAGCGGCACAAAGCCGGCCTCGTCCGGCTGCAGGCCGTAGGCCCGGGCCTGATGGCGCAGCACGCGGGACAGGAACTTGGACGCCCGGACGTGGGACACGGTCATCGCGGCATTGTAACCGGAGCGGGCGGCCGGCGTCACGGCTCCTGCCAATGGCGCACGTAATCGATCTGGGCATCGGTCTGGGGCGAACGCGGGTGCCAGGCCGATTTCTCCACCGTCCCCCACCACGCGGCGATCTGCGCCAGCGCGGCAGTCCCGGTCAGGCCGTGGCGGACCAGGTAGCAGCCGACCACCGTGCCAGTGCGGCCGATGCCGCCCCAGCAATGGACGTAGACGCGTTCGCCGGCCGCCACGGCGGCATCCAGCGTGTCCAGGATAGCGCGCATCTCGGATTTGGAGCGCGGGACGCCGTAGTCGCGGATGGACAGCCGGCGATGGGTGACGCGCTGCCCGCGCGCGGCCGCCTCGGCCTCCAGCAGCGACAGGTAGGGCTGCAGCGGGGCCACCAGGCCGGGCTCATAGGGTTCCGTCAGGTCGAGGAAGAACGTCACGCCTGCCTCCAGCAGGGCGCGCAGTTTGCCCAGAGCCGCCGTGTCGTCGAGGTCGCCGGGGTACTCGCCGGCCAGCAGCGCGCCGGGACGGACCCAGTAGCAGTTGGAGTGGGGGCGCGGCATGGACATGGTTCAGCGCGCCCAACTGGCCACGGCCCCGGCCACCAGGATGAGCACGCCGAACAGGGCCAGGACGGGTTTGACGTTGAAGCGGCCTTCGGCCTCGGCTGTGACCGTCGTCTCCTGTAGCGCGCTGATAATGCGGCGGCTGATGTGCAGCTGCAGGTGCAGGTAGGCGATGTAGCCGATCAGGAGTCCGACGAAGACGAGCATGATCTCGGCCAGCATGGGGCCCTCCTCTACGCCAGGAGCGGTAGCCAGGTATCGAGCGGATCCGTCGAGCGGACGACATGCATGCCCGCCGCCGCGAAGCGCTGAAAAGCCGCGTCGGCCTGGTCGGTGTAATCCACGACGCCGGGCACGACCACCGGCGACGTGCAGTCTTCCAGCAGGTAGACCCGGCCGGCCAGGGCCGGATCCTGCGCGCGCAGTTCGTCCAGCAGGTGCTGCACCGTCCAGGCCACGCAATGGCTCTTGGCCTGGCCCGCCACCAGCACGGCGTCGAAGCCGAGCAGGCGCTGCACGAGCGCGGTGTTGCGTCCGCCCAGCGGCCGGCCGCCCGCATCGGTCAGCACCTCGGGGCCGAGCGCCGAGTAGTGCTCGGTGAGCGGCTCGCGTCCCTTGAGTTCGAGGTGAGCCGGCGCCGTGCGCGCCAGGCTGTGGAAGAAGAGCGCGTCTTCGATGGCCGGCACCAGCGCGTGGCCGATCCCGCCCAGCATGGCATGGTAGGGCCAGATCGTCAGGGCGTATTGGCCGCCGGCCTGGAGCGCGGCCGTGTAGTGCCGCAGGTGCGCCTGCGCGGCGGCCGGGTCCAGGCCCAGGCTGGCGGCCAAGTCCGGGTTGAAGCGCCAGGCGCCGTCGGCCACGGCCTGGGCCGTCACCTGTGTGTGCGGCGCGGGCGGCTCGCCGGCCGCGTCTACCAGGCACTGGGCGTGAAAGATCTGCGCGGCCTGATGCGTATCCAGGGTGGCCACGATCTGCGTCAGGTGCGCCAGGTTGCGGTAGATAAACTCGCACAGCCGGCGGCTGTCGTCCACGGCGCCGCGCCCGGAGCGCCCGCCGACGAAGAGCTCGAACTCCGGCAGGCAGAACGTGTTCTGCGCGTCGATGATCAGCAGACCGATCCGCGGCTGGTCGGCGGCGGCCGGCTGCAGGCCGTGCTGCCGGGCCCAGCGCCGGGCGGCTTCGGCCCGCTCCTGGTAGGGCACGCGCCAAACCTGCGCGACCTGGGCGGGGTCAAAGTGGGGTGGGAGCGGCAGCGGAGTGTAGGGCATGGTGATCGACCTAATTGGTGTACAAGAAACACTAAAACCGGCGAAAAGAAGAGGCGCTCAGCGCCTTTAGTGTTTATCTGACACAAATTATACTGCAACTGGCCGGCTTGTCAAGACTCTGTTCCTTACGGGAACAGACGCCGGGCTTTGACCTCGGTAACGGCGTTCTTGCGGTAGCGGTACAGGCGCGCCGGCCGGCCCTGGCCCTCGCCCTCCCGCAAGCGGTTGGTCTCCACCAGGATGCCGGCCTCGGCGATGCGGCGGCGGAAGTTGCGCTTGTCCAGGTGCTCGCCCAGGACGATCTCGTAGGCCGTCTGCAACTCGCCCAGCGTGAACTCATTGGGCAGCAGCTCAAACCCGACGGACGTGTATTCGAGCTTGTAGCGCAGCCGCTTGAGGGCGTAGCGCACAATCTCGTCGTGGTCGAAGGCCAGCGCGGGCAGGTGATAGGCCGAATGCCATTCCGCCGCGGCGGCGTCGTCGCCGGCTTGCACCCGCACGTCCTCCGGCACCAAAGCCACGTAGGCGACCGTGATCACGCGGCCGCGCGGATCGCGCCCCGGATCGCCGAAGGTGTAGAGCTGCTCCAGGTACACGTCGCGGACGCCGGTCTCTTCTTCCAGCTCGCGGCGGGCGGCGCTCTCCAGCGTCTCCTGCGCCTGCACGAACCCGCCGGGGATGGCCCAGCGGCCCTGGAAGGGCGGGTAGGCCCGCCGCACCAGCAAGGTCTGCAGATCGCGTTGGCGCAGGCTGAAGATGACGACGTCGACGGTCAGGCGCGGGCGTTCGGCATCGGACGGGAAGTTAGCGTCGGGCATAAGCACCTTTCGTGTCTATTATACACGAAATCGGCCAGGGTCCGTGCGCGTGCCGGCGACGGCTGTTCTTGGTACAATCGCTCGTTGCGTGTGAGTCATGAACCCATCGGCGTGAGCGGCCGCCGCCAGCGGCAGGCGCTCACCTTGCCCTTCAGGAGCCATCGCTGTGTTGCAATCGTTTGCGCGGCGTCTGCAGCGGAATGCCTGGGAGCGCCATCTGCTCTTCTGGCTGGCCACGCTTGGCAGTCTGCTAATCATGGGCTACTACTTCGGCACGTTCGACCAGTTTGTGCACATCCCGTTCCTGAAGAAGTACGCCGACCCGACGCTCTTCCCCAACGACCCGTTCCTCGAGCTGCGCCGCGAGAATTACTCGTATTTCTGGCTGGCGTTCGGGCCGCTGTGGCGCCTCGGCCTGCTGGAGCCGGTGATGCTGGGCGTGCACGTCCTGGCCACCTACCTGACCTTCTGGGGTCTGTGGGAGCTCAGCCTGACGCTGTTTGGGAATCCGCTGGCCGCGCTGCTGAGCACCGTCGCCTTCGTCATACCGCATCTGGGGTTTGCCGGCTTCCCGGTGTTCGAGTTCAGCCTGCTTAACCGGACCTTCGCTCTGCCGTTCGCGGTCGGGGCCTTGCTGCTGTATTTGCGCGGCCGGCCGTTGCGGGCCTTCTTCCTGCTCGGCGTGCTCTACAACGTCCACGTCATCACCGTGAATTTCGTGGTGGGGATGCTCGTCGCCGATGCGCTGCTGCGGCTGCGCGAGGGCGGCTGGCGCCGGCTGGCGCTGGGACTGCCGCTGTTCGCCCTCGGCGCAGCGCCGGTGCTGGTGTGGCGGCTGACCAGCCCGGCCCTGCGCGCCGAGCTGAACCCGGAGTGGTTCGAGGTCGTCGCGCGCGGGTCGCTCTACAACCTGTTTTTCCTGATCGCGCCCTACCTGCACATCTTGTTCGTCACCTTCTCCGGGCTGAGTACGCTGGCGCTGTATTTCCTGGCCCGCCGCAGCGCGCCCTCGCCGGATCACGAGCGGACGGTGCTGCACTTCCACCTGGCCATCAGCCTGATCCTGACCGTCCAGGCTGTCACGGCGCTGGTGTATCCGGTGACGATTCTCAACCAGCTGCAGATTATCCGGGCCGGCCTGTGGGCCAACGTCTTCGGCTACCTGTACTTCGGGCACCTTCTGGCGCGGCGCTGGGAAGCGCGCGCGGACTCGCGCGCGGACTGGGGCGTGCTGGCGGCGACTTACATCGGCTCGCCGCTGCCGTTCGTCCCCCTGATCACACTCGGCCTGCAGACTGGCCTGCGGGCCTGGCGGTGGCGCAACCTGGCGGCCGGCGCCGTCTCGATCGGCGTGCTGGCCTTCGCCATGACCATCGTCATCCCGCTCAACCTGTGGCAGCCCGGCTTCTACCCGTACGGGCCGCGCACCGCCTGGGAGGCCATCCAGCTGTGCGCGCGCGATAACACGCCCAAGGACGCGCTGTTCGTGACGCCGCCGGAGAAATGGTGGCTGTATTACTCGGATTGGCGCACGTTCTCGGAGCGTTCGACGGTGGTGACGCACTCGGAGCTGTTGATGATCGCCCTGGCGCCCGGTTATTACGACGCCTGGAAGGCGCGCTTTGAGCAGTTGGTGCCGGGCGTGCTCGAGCAGTTCGCTGGCGACTTCTTCGCCAACCAGCGCCTGACGCGGGACGCCTACAACGCCCGGCCGCCAGAGGCCCTGATCGCGTTCGCGCAGCGCTACCAGGCGCAGTACATCGTCATGGAGCAGCCGCACACCCTGCCGCTGGCGGAGGCGGCCTGGGCCTGCAACCAGGCCAACCCGGAATACCGCGTCTACGTCGTGCCGTAGCGCCGGCCCGGCCGATAAACAAAAAACGCGGCGAGGCCGTCAGGCCTCGCCGCGCCGTGTTTAACCGGGGCAGCCGGAGCGCTACTTGCCGTTTTTGCCCAGGGTCTCCAGGAAGTCCATGTTGTTGTCGGTCTGGCGCAGGTTGTCCAGCACGGCCTCGGTGGCATTGGTCAGGTCCATGCCGGCGCCGTTCGGCGGCGACGAGATCATCTGGCCGAACATGCGGCGCAGCAGCCAGACGCGTGGCGTGATGTCCGGGCCGAGCAGCAGCTCTTCGCGGCGGGTGGACGAGCGCTCGATGTCGTAGGCCGGGAAGATGCGCCGCTCCTGGAGCTTGCGCGAGAGGTGCAGCTCCATGTTGCCGGTGCCTTTGAACTCCTCGTAGACCACGTCGTCCATGCGCGAGCCGGTGTCCACCAGGCAGGTGGCCACGATCGTCAGCGAGCCGCCCTCTTCCAGGTTGCGCGCCGCGCCAAAGATCTTCTTGGGCGGGTAGAGCGCGGCCGGGTCCAGACCGCCGGACAGCGTCCGCCCGGACGGGTTGACCACCAGGTTGTAGGCGCGCGCCAGGCGCGTCAGCGAGTCCAGCAGGATGGCGACGTCGCGGCCGCCCTCCACCAGGCGCTTGGCGCGTTCCAGGGCCATTTCGGCCACGCGCACGTGCGAGGTCACCGGCTCGTCGAACGTGGACGCGATCACTTCGGCGTCCACCGACCGGTCCATGTCCGTCACTTCTTCCGGGCGCTCGCCGATCAGGGCCACCATCAGGTGCACGTCCGGGTAGTTCTGGCTGATGGCGTTGGCCACCTCTTTGAGCACCGTCGTCTTGCCGGCCTTGGGCGGCGAGACGATCAGCCCGCGCTGGCCCATGCCGACGGGCGCGATCAGATTGAGCAGACGCGTGCTCAGGATGTGCTTGTTGGTTTCGAGGTCGAAACGCCGGTCCGGGAAGATGGGGGTGAGCGATTCGAAGACCGGGCGGCGCTTGGCGGCCTCCGGATCCAGACCGTTGACGGTCTCCACGCGCAGCAGGCCGAAGTACTTCTCTGAGTCCTTGGGCGCGCGCACCTGGCCGATGACCATGTCGCCGGTGCGCAGGCCGAAGCGCCGGATCTGCGATTGGGAGACGTAGATGTCTTCCGGACCGGGCAGGTAGTGCTCGGCCCGCAGGAAGCCGATCCCGTCCTCCACGATCTCCAGCACGCCGCCGCGCAGCTCCAGGCCCTGCTTCTCGGCATTGGCGCGCAGGAGCCGCAGGATCAGGTCATCTTTCTTGAGGCGGCTGTAGGCTGGGATGTCCCACTGCCGCGCCGTCGCGCGGAGTTCGCCGAGAGTCTTCGATTGTAGCTCGCTAATGTCCATGGAGGTGCCTGATTCGTAAGAGACAGCGGACGGATAGGCGCCCGCCAAGGCTACACGTCAAGTCGCTTGCCGATCAATCCGCCAATTTGGCCAGACAAGAAAACACGTCTATGTGGTTAGAGGTCAATGAGGCCTGACAAAGGGCTCGCGGGGCGATCTAGCGAAAATTATAGCATTCCGCTATGGCCGCGTCAATTAGCGGTGATGGGTCATAAGTCCTGGCGCAGGAGTCGGCGCCCGCCCGTCGACCCCTGCGCCCCACGGCCCGGCCGTCAGTACGGCACTTGGCTGATTTCCATCAGTTTGCTCCAGCGGTGGCGCGACACGATCTCGCGGACCGTGCCGGACTTGGAGCGCATCACCAGGGAGTGGGTGCGCGCGCCGTCGGCGTAGTACTTGACGCCGTCCAGCAGTTCGCCGTCAGTGATGCCGGTGGCGGCGAAAAAGACGTTGTCGGAGCGCACCAGGTCGTCGGTGTAGAGCACCTGGTCCAGGTTCATGCCCAGGTCGCGGGCTTTGGCCGCCTCCGCCTCGTTGCGCGGGTAGAGCTTGGCCTGGATTTCGCCGCCCATGCACTTGAGCGCGCAGGCCGAAATCACGCCCTCCGGCGAGCCGCCCACCCCCATCAGCAGATCCACGCCGGACTCGGGCCAGGCCGTCATCAGCGCGCCGGCCACGTCGCCGTCGGTGATCAGGCGGATACGGGCGCCAGCTTTGCGGATTTCGGCGATGAGCTTGTCGTGCCGCGGCCGGTCCAGCACCATCACGGTCAGGTCGCGGATTTCCTTGCCCAGCGCGCGCGCTACGCTGCGCAGGTTTACGGAAGGCGTGACTTCCAGGTCGATGGCGCCCTTGGCCCCCGGCCCCACCGCGATCTTGTCCATGTACACGATCGGCCCCGGGTTGAACATACTGCCCCGGTCGGCCATGGCGACGGTGGAGAGCGAGTTCTGGCGGCCGAGCGCCAGCAGCCGGGTGCCGTCAATCGGATCCACGGCGATGTCGACCGGCGGCGGCTGGCCATTGCCGAGCCGCTCGCCGTTGTACAGCATGGGCGCCTCGTCCTTCTCACCCTCGCCGATGACGATGACGCCGTCCATCTCTACCGTGTTGAGCACCAGGCGCATGGCGTCCACGGCCGCCCCGTCGCCGCCTTCCTTGTCGTTGCGGCCCATGAAGCGGCCAGCGGCCAGAGCCGCCGCCTCCGTCACGCGCACCAGTTCCAGCGCCAGGTTCCGATCGGGTTTCTCGCTCATGCCTCTCCCTCCGAGGATGGGGCGCCGCACCGGGCGCGCCCGCTTGGGTTTAGCGCAACCAGGCGTGCAGCCAGAGCACGCCGAAATAGCCCACCGGGATCGCTACCAGCCACGAGTCGATGCGGTCGAGGATGCCGCCGTGTCCGGCGATGACATGGCCCGAGTCCTTGGCGCCGGTCTGCCGCTTGAGCATTGAGATGCCGAGGTCACCCAGCGGGCCGACCAGGCCGGCCAGAGCCCCAAAGGCCAGGCCGGTCGGCCAGCCCACCAGGCTGGTCGGCCCGGCGCCCAACCCCCATACCAGCGCCAGCACGGCGGCCCCGCCAGCCGCGCCGAGCACGCCGCCCACGAAACCCTCCCAGGTCTTCTTGGGGCTTAACCGGGGCGCCAGCGGGTGGCGGCCGAACCGGCGCCCGAAGACGTAGGCGGCGGTGTCCGCCAGCCAGACGGCGCTCAGCAGCGTGGCGCTCCACCACAGGCCCTCCGGCAGTTCCCGCAGGGCCACCAGGTAACCGCCCATCCAACCCAGATAGACCAGGCCGCCCAGCGTGATGACGAAATCGGTGCCCGAGGCCGGCGCGCCGCGTTCATAATCCACCAGATGCCAGACCAGCGTGGCCAACGTCAGCAGCGTGAGCAGGCCGCCTATGTGCAAGAAGGGGAATTCGTGCGTCAGCGCCAGGGCGGGCACACCCACCCAGAGCAGGGGCGCAGCCGGGCGCTGGCCGCCGGCCCGGAACAAGTGGGCGTATTCCAGGGCCGCTAAGACCAGCAGCACCGTGATCATCAGCGCGTAGACGGGTCCGCCCAGTGCGATCACCCAGACGGCGACGGGGATGAGCGGGATGGCGATGGCGAGGCGATCCAGCAACATCCGAGCGCTGCTCAGGCGGACGTCAACTGCGCTGAAGTTAATCCGAAGCGCCGCTCACGGGCGGCGAAGTGCTCAAGCGCGCGCCGGAATTCGGCCTTGTCGAAGTCGGGCCAGTAGACGTCGGCGGCGTAATACTCGGCGTAGGCGGCCTGCCACAGCAGGAAATTGGAGACGCGCAGCTCGCCGGCCGTGCGGATGATCAGGTCCGGGTCCGGCTGGCCGGCGGTGTAGAGGTAGCGGCTGACCATGGCCTCGTCCACCTGGGCCGGATCGACCTCGTCGTAGAGCATCTGGCGGATGGCGTGGACGATCTCGGCGCGGCCGCCGTAGTTGAAGGCGACGTTGAGGACCAAGTGCGTGTTGTCCTTGGTCAGCTCGACGGCCTCCAGGACCTTTTTCTGGGTGGACGGCGCCAGGCCCTCCAGCCGGCCGATGTGGCGTAGCTGGACGCCCTCTTTGTGCAGCTCCCCGAGCTCCTTCTCCAGCACCTCGTCCAGGATGAACAGCAGGCCCTTCACCTCTTCCGGCGGGCGGCCCCAGTTCTCGGTGGAGAACGAGTAGATGGTGAGATGCTTGACGCCGAACTCGACGCAGGCCGTGATGATGCGGCGCAGGTTTTCGACGCCGGCCCGGTGCCCGGCCAGCCGCGGCAGGCCGCGGGCCAGGGCCCAGCGGCCGTTGCCATCCATGATGATGCCGACGTGGGACGGGACCTTTTCCGGGGGCGGCGCAGACGTTTGAGAGGACATAGATTGGGCGGCGGGCCTGGGCGCCGGGCGACGCCAGGCCGGGCGGCGTTAACTAGATTTCCTTGATCTCGGACTCTTTGCGCGCGCCCAGTTCGTCGACGCGGGCGATGTACCGGTCGGTGAGCTTCTGCATCTCGGCTTCCCCGCGCTTGAGGTCGTCCTCGGAGATGAGTTTCTCTTTCTCGAACTCGCGCAGATCGTCGTGGGCGCTGCGCCGGACGTTGCGGATCGCCACGCGCGCCTCTTCCAGGCGATGGTGGACCACCTTGATCAGGTCGCGGCGCCGTTCCTCGTTGAGCGGCGGCAGGTTCAGCCGGATCACTTTGCCATCGTTGGCCGGGGTCAACCCCAGTTCCGAGCCCAGGATGGCTTTCTCGATGTTCTTCAGCGATGACTGATCAAATGGTTTGATCAGGAGCTGGCGCGGCTCCGGCACGGTGATGGTGGCCAACTGCTGCAGCTGGGTCGGGGCGCCGTAATACTCGACGGCCAGGCGTTCCACCAGCGCGGGCGAGGCGCGGCCGGTGCGGATGCTGACCAGGTTCTGGTCCAGCGCGGCGATAGCGCCTTTCATGCGTTCTTCAGCTTCGTGGAGGGCGTCTTTCACCATAGGTGTTTTTGGGGTGAGCGGGGCGGTGGATAAGGTTGAGACGGGTCAAGCCCGCCCCATAAGCATACCCGCCAGTGGCGGAGGACGCAAGCCGCTGGCGCCGCCAGTTCCGGGCGGCTGGAGTTCCGGCTGGGCAGGCCGCGGCCCGGGCCGCGGCCTGCCCAGCGGCTTGGCCCGCTCTATCCAGAAAGCCGGTCTTTTGGTAGAATGCTGCCCGGCTGGAGTCAGACACCGCCCGGCGCACCCCGCCGGGCGTTTGTGCGACCCCAGACTATTCACGCCGCCCTCCCCGCATCCAGCGTGTCCCGCCGCCGATCGGCGCGGGATGTCCGGGCGGCTCAGACAACGCTCAAGGAGTTTCCATGTCTCTCATCTCCATGAAATCCCTGTTGGAGACGGGCGTTCACTTCGGGCATCGCACCCAGAAGTGGCACCCGGCGATGAAGCCGTACATCTTCACCGAACGCAATGGCATTCACATCATCGACCTGCAGCAGACGGTGATGGCGCTGGACACGGCCTACAACCTCGTGCGGGATACCATCACCCGCGGCGGCTCAGTCCTGTTCCTGGGCACCAAGCGCCAGGCCCAGGAGAGCGTCCAGAAAGAGGCCGAGCGCTGCGGCATGCCGTATGTGAACCAGCGCTGGCTGGGCGGCACGCTCACCAACTGGCGCACCATCAAGCAGCAGATCGATGAACTCCAGCGGCTGGAGGAAGGCAAGGCCACCGGCCAGTTCGTGCGCCTGACCAAGAAAGAGCAGCTGATGATCGACCGGCGCATCCTCAAGCTGCAGGACCGCCTGGGCGGTATCCGCAACATGAGCAAGCTGCCGGACCTGCTGTTTATCGTGGACGTGCGCCGCGAGGATACCGCCGTGCACGAGGCCAATATCCTGAAGCTGCCCGTCATCGCGCTGGTGGACACCAACTGTGATCCGAGCGGCGTGGACTACGTCATCCCGTCCAACGACGATGCCATCCGGGCGATCAAACTGATGACGGCCAAGATCGCCGATGCGGTGCTGGAAGGCTCCGCCGCGCGCAAAGATGAGATGCCGGTCGAGGCGGCCGAAACCGCCTACGGCGAGGCCGGCGAAAAAGACGAAGATCTGCTGGGCCCGGCCACCCTGGCCAAGATGGGTTCCGGTGAACTGAGCTTTGGAGAGGCTGGCGCTGAGGCAACGGCGAGCGGCAGCCAGGAAGAATAAGGGTCATGGAAATCTCTGCTCAAATGGTGAAGGAGCTGCGCGAGGCGACTGGCGCAGGCATCCTGGACTGCCGCAAGGCGCTGCTCGAGAATAACGGCGACTTCGACAAAGCCGTCGCCTGGCTGCGCGAGAAGGGTCTGGCGGCAGCGAATAAGAAGGCCGGGCGCGAGGCGCGCGAGGGCAAGCTGGAACTGTACAGCCACGCCGGCGGCCGGGTCGGCGTCGTGGTCGAGGTCAATTGCGAGACTGACTTTGTGGCGCGCACCGAGCAATTCCAGTCGTTCGCGCACGACCTGGCCCTGCACATCGCCGCGTCCGCGCCGCGTTACATGGACGTCGCCGACGTCCCGGCTGACGTGCTCGAGTCCGAGAAGTCGATCGCGCGCAACCGCGCCAAGGAAGACGGCAAGCCCGAGAAGATCTGGGACAAGATCGTGGAGGGCCGGCTGGAGAAGTTTTACCAGGAGGTCTGCCTGATGAGCCAGCCCTTCGTCAAGGACGAGGCGCTGACCATCGCCGAATTGCTCAAACGGACGATTTCGGCCACCGGCGAGAACATCCTCATCCGCCGCTTCGTGCGCTGGGAGCTGGGCGAGACCGTCGGGTAATCCACCGGTGCTGGCCCGCTGCCGGATGGTTAGCGCGTGATGTCTCTGGACGCCGCCCACTTGGTACGGCCGGTGATCGTCGGCCGGGGTCCCGGCGCCGGCGGGGCAGCCGCCGTCCGGCGCGGGGCCGGAGTCAAGACAGGCGAATGAGCACCGACGGGTGACTGTGGCGCACACAGTCACCCGTTTTTATGCGGCCCGGCGCTGGCGGCCGGCGCCGCACCCCCACGGCCGCGCCGTCAGCGGCGCCGGCCGGGTCAAGGAGAGTCTATGGCCACTCCTGTTTATCGTCGGATCCTGCTCAAATTGGGCGGCGAAGCCTTGGCCGGCATCGGCGGGCTGGGCATCAACCCGGAACTGGCCGAGGAGATCGCGGCCAAGATCAAAACCGTGCGCGACTTAGGCGTTGAGATCGCCCTAGTCATCGGCGGCGGCAATCTGTGGCGCGGACGCGAAGGCATCCAGCACGGCATGGAGCGGGCCACGGCCGACTACATCGGCATGATCGGCACCGTCATGAACGCCCTGGCGCTCCAGGATGCGCTGGAGCGGGCCGGCGTCTTCACCCGGGTCCAGACCGCCATCGAGATGCGCGCTGTGGCCGAGCCCTACATCCGCCGCCGGGCCATCCGCCATCTGGAGAAGGGCCGGGTCGTCATCTTCGCGGCCGGCACCGGCAATCCTTACTTCTCCACCGACACGGCCGGCGCGTTGCGGGCCATGGAGATCGACGCCGATGTGATGGTCAAGGCCACCAAGGTCGACGGCGTCTACGACGACGACCCCAAGCTCAACCCGGCCGCGCACAAGTTCGACAACCTGTCCTACATCGAAGCCCTCAACCGCCGGCTGAAAGTCCTGGACAGCACGGCCATCAGCCTGTGCATGGACAACAGCCTGCCGATCCTGGTCCTCAACTTGTGGGAAGGCGAAGCGCTGGCCCGGGCCGTGATGGGCGAGAAGATCGGCACCGTCATCGGGCGGTAACCGGCCGCAGGCGCGGCGAGGCGCAGGGCTTGTGACTCGCCGCACAGTCTGCTATAATCTTCGGGCCTTAGCCGCCCCTGTCTGTGGGCGGTTCATTTTGCCCTAGAACAGAGAGAACGACATGCCCGACTTGATCAAGGCGGTGGAAGCGCCCGCCAATCCCAAAGTGCCCGCCCTCGAGCCCGGTGACAACGTCAGCGTCCACGTGCGCATCGTCGAAGGCAACAAGGAACGCGTGCAGGAGTTCAAAGGCACGGTGATCCGCATGCGCAAAGGCGGCAACCAGGCCAGCTTTACGGTGCGCCGCGTCGCCGCGCACGGCATCGGCGTGGAGCGCACCTTCCTGATGCGCTCGCCGCGCATCGAGCGCGTCGACATCTTCCGCCGCGCCAAGGTCCGCCGCGCCCAGTTGTACTTCCTGCGTGACCGCCAGGGTAAGTCGGCGCGGCTTAAGGAACGGCGCGTCGACGCCTAAGCGGCGCCCCGGCGTCTGTTCGCTCCTCCAGGCGTAGGCCGCTTCGCGCGGGCCTGCGCCTTTTTTGATCCCGGCCCGGAGCCTCTATGGCCAATCCCGTCATCGGCCTGACGGCCGAACACTTTTCCTCCGGCTACTTCCCCGAACCGGACCGCGGCGTGCAGGGCGTGCTCGGCACCTATATCGACGCGCTGCTCGGCGCTGGCGGGCTGCCCGTGCTGATCCCGGTCTCGGTCACCGACGCGGATCTGCGCGGGCTGCTGGAGCGCCTGGACGGCCTGCTGATCCCGGGCGGCGGCGATGTCGACCCCGCCTATTACGGCCAGACACCGCACCCGGAGCTGGGCGAGGTGGACCCGGACCGGGACCGCGTGGAGCTGGCGGCCGCCCGGCTGGCGCTGGCCAGCGGCCAGCCGTTGCTGGGGGTCTGCCGCGGCGCGCAGGTCATGAATATCGCTCAGGGGGGCACGCTGGTGCAGGATCTGCCCAGCCAGTTCCCGCAGGCGCTGCGCCACGCGCACCCCGTGAAGGACTTTTCGCGCGAGCACCTGGCGCACCCGGTGCAGATCGAAGAGGAGTCGTTGCTGGCGCGCAGCCTGGGCAAGCCGATCGTCCAGGTCAACAGCCGCCATCACCAGGCGATCCAGAGGGTGGCGCCCGGTCTGGTGGTGGTGGCGCGCGCTCCGGATGGGGTGATTGAGGGGATCGAGCAGCCCGGCCACCCGTTCGCGCTCGGCGTGCAGTGGCATCCCGAGAACCTGCAGGCGCTGCCTGAGATGAAAGCGCTGTTTGTGAAGTTCGTGGAGGCGTGCGCGCGGAATAAGGTCTAGGGACAGAAGCAGAACGACGAACGCCGAGGCGCGCCGCCGATCTCCCGCCCTGCGTCTGATTAAATCAACCCCAGTTCTCTCGCCCGCAAGGCGGCCTGGGTCCGGTCCCGCGCGTCGATCTTGCCCAGGACGTTGGTGACGTAGTTCTTCACCGTACCCTCGGCCAGGCTGAGCTTCTGGCCGATCTCCTTGTTGCTCAGGCCGTCGGCCACCAGACGCAGCACCTCCAGCTCACGCTCGGAGAGCGGCTCGGGCAATTCGGCGGGTTTGGCCGACGGCGCCAGCCGCGCGAACTCCGCGAACACGCGCCGCGCCACGGAGGGCTCGATCAGGGCGCCGCCGCCGGCCACCGTGCGCACGGCGCTGGCCAGATCGCTCCCGGAGACGTCCTTCAAGAGATAGCCCAGCGCGCCGGCGCGCAGCCCCTCGAACACGCTGGCATCGTCGTCGAACGTGGTCAGGATAATGACGCGCGCCTCCGGCCACTGCGCGCGCAGCCGCCGCGTGGCCTCAACGCCGTTGAGCACCGGCATGCGGATGTCCATCAGCACGACGTCCGGGTTGAGCTGGGCGTACAGGTCCAAGGCGGCCTGGCCGTCGCCGGCCTCGCCCACGATCTCGAAGTCGTTTTCGAGTTCGAGCAGTGTGCGCAGCCCCTCGCGCATCAGGCGTTGGTCGTCGACCAGCAGTAACCGTATCATCGCTAGGATCCGTTGCGTTTCAGGCGGATGGCGTTTGCGGCGCGAGCGGCAGCGTCAGACGCAGCAAGGCCCCGCCGCCCGGCCGGGCCTCCAGGGCCACGGTCCCGCCCAATTGGGCGGCCCGTTCCTGCAAACCGCGCAGCCCAAAGCCGCTATTGATCTCAGGCGGGTAACCCCGGCCATCGTCGGCGGCCGTCAGCGTCAGCGCGTCTCCGGCAGCGCGCACCTCCAGCCAGACGGCGCGCGCCTGGGCGTGGCGCTGGGCGTTGGTGAGGGCCTCCTGCGCGGTGCGGTACAGGGCCAGCCGCTGCGGCTCGGCCAGCGCCGGCAGCGGCGCCTGGGTGAGGTGGACCGCCAGGCCCGTGCTCTCCTGGAAACCCTGGGCCAGCCGCTGCAAGGCGGCGTCCAGCGGCAGGTCGTCGGCCAGCGGTGTGCGCAGCGTGGCCACCGTGCGGCGCAGATCGGTCAGCGCCTCCTTCATCTGCTCGCGCATCGCGCCGATCATGCGCCCGGCCCGCTCGGGGTCGGTGGGGATCAGGCGCTGGGCGCCCTCCAATTGAACGACGGCCACTGTCAGGCGGTGCCCGATGGAGTCATGCACCTCACGCGCCAGCCGATTGCGCTCCTCGGCCACGGCCAACTCTTTGAGCTGGCTCTGGGCCGCGCGCAGCTCCTCCAGCAGCCGCTGGCTCTCGGCGCGCGCCAACTGCGCGTCGCGCAGCGACTTGCCGAAGGTGCCGAAGAACAGGTAGCCGCCCGCATACGGCAGGCTGAAGATCAGGCCCTCCAGCCAGCCGCCCAGCGCCGCCGCGAACACGTACGTGATTACCAGGAAGGCCAGGATCCACAGCAAGGCCTGGCGGGTGACCAGCGTCACCATCACTTCGGCGCTCAGCACGAAGAACAGGATCGGGGCGGCGAAGGCGTTGGGCCGCAGCCAGAGCACGCCGATGGCCAGCAGAGTCTGCGCCAGGAAGTAGGCCTGCGGCACGAGCGGCGAGGTGATTTCGTGCGGGTGGAACACTAACAGCCCGGCGAAGGCCAGCAGCAGCGCCAGGCTGGTCCAGCGGGCCGTCCCATCGTCGATCGACACGAAGCTGATCACGGCGACGGCGGCGACGGTGAAGACGCCGGCCAGGTCGATCAAACTGAAACTCAAGCGGCGGAGCATGCTCGGATTGTAACGCATAGTCGGGGTGACCCGCCGCCGGCGCTACTCGTAGCGGAAGCGCCAGACGCCGAGGGTGAAGAACACGACGGCAAACCCGGCCAGCACGCCGGCCTCCAGCAGGATGCCGCTCACGGCCTGCCCGCGCAAAACGAGGTCGAGCAGGCCCTGCATGGCCCAGGCGGTCGGCAGCACCTTGGTGGCCGTCCGCACGGCCTCCGGGAAGAGTTCGATCGGGTACCAGCAGCCGCCCAGCAGGGCCATGGCCATGCCGAGCAGCATGCTCAAGCCGCTGGCCTGGCCCTCGGTCTTGACGAAGGTGCCCAGCGTGGTCCCAAGCGCAGCCGCGGCCAGGGCGAAGGCGACCAGCAAGACCGCCAGGGCGACCGGCTCACGGCCCCAACTGAGGCCCATGACCCAGGTGCCGAAGCCAATCAGCAGCGTCATCTGCACCAGCGCCACCGCCACCTGGCCCGTGATCGACCCGAGCAGGAAGGTGGCCTTCTCGGTCGGCGTGGTCAGCAGCCGGCGCAGCGTGCCCTGCTGGCGCTCGAACGCGTACAGGCCGGAGAGCCCGAGCAGCGGGATGAAGACCCAGGTGATCAGCTGCCCGGCCGACGAGTTGGCGGCCGGATCGTAGTCGACCGGATCCGCCGTGAGCGCGCGCCGCACGGCCAGGCGGTCAGGCGCTTCCGCAAACAGAGTCGCGGCCTGCTGGCGGGCGGCGTCGAAGTAGTCGGCGCGCGCGCCAGCCGAAGCGAACGGCTGACGTCGTTCGGCCTCCGCCACGCTGGCCTCCGCCACCGCCAGCGACTGTCCGACGCGCCCGGCCACCGCCAGCACCGCGCGCTCAGCCGCCTGGGCGTTCAGGTTGTTGGGCTGTTGGCGCAGCTCCAGCTCCAGCGCGCCGGTGGTCAGCGCGGCCGTGTCAAAGCCGGCCGGGATGATCAGGAGCGCCGCGGCGTTGCGGTCGTCGAATTGGGCTTCGGCCTCGGCGCGCGGCAGCAGGTCGACGCGCACCGCGTCGGAGCGCTCCAACGCCGTCCGCAGTTCGGCGGCCAGCGGCGTGCCCGCCTCGTCCACCACCAGCAGCCGGATACGCGCGTCCACGTCGCCGGGGTTGAAGCCGCCGCCCAGGATGAACGTGAAGACCAGCGGCAGGATGATGAAGAACAGCAGCTCCGACCGGCTGGCGAACCGGATCAGCCCATCTTTCCAAGCGATCGCCAATATCTTGCGCATGTCCGTCTCCCTTACCGCTGCACGAGGCCCTGGCGGTTGAAGAGCGCCGCCGCCGCGCCGAACAGGACCACGGCCATGGCCAGCAGCGCGCCGATCGGCACGGCGATGTCGGCCAGCCGGCCGCCCAGCGCCAAAGTGGTAAACGCTTCCAGGCCCCAGGCGTTCGGCGTGATGCGACTGATGACCTGCACCCAGCCCGGCAGGTTGCTCAGGCTGATGAAGCTGCCGCCCAGGATGCCGAAGGTGAGCATGACGGCTGAACCGAGGCTGGCCACCTGCGACGGGCTTTTGGCCACGGCCGTGATCAGGAGGCCCCAGCCGGTGGCGCCGGCCACGGCTGCCAGCACCAGAGCGCCCACGGCCAGCGGGTCACCCCAGCGCAAGTTGAACATGACGGCGCTGCCGCCGATCAGGATAGCCATCTGGGCGACACCGGTCAGATAGATCCCGAAGACCTTGCCCCCCAGCACCTGGGCCGTGGCGGTCGGCGACACCAGCAGGCGCGGCAGCGTGCCCTGCGCGCGCTCGGCCAGGAGCGTGCGCCCGCCGTTGGACACCGTGTACATCAGGAACATCAGGGCCATGCCCGGGGCGATGTAGGCCAGGGCGTCGAAGGCGGGGGCCGGCGCAGCTGTGCCGGTGGCGCGGCGGAGCTGGATGACCGGGGCGCTGGCAGCGGCCTGACGCTGGCCGATCTCGCGGCCGGCGGCCGCGGCTTCCTGCGGCTGGATCAACCCGCTCGTCAGGAGCTGGGTCACGCTCACCTGCCCGCCGACGCGCCCGATCTCGACGCGGCTCAGGAACTCGTCGACGACGGCCTGCACCACGCCGGCGCTGGTGGGCCGGGTGGGGTTGGCGTACAGCTCGACCTGGACCGTCGCGGCCGGCGCGCTCGCCTCGGCGCCTGACAAAATGCTGTCCGTGAATCCGGCCGGGATGATGACGGCGGCCGCGACCTGGTCGTCGTCCACCCGTTGGCGCGCGGCGGCCGGGTCTGCGCTGGTCGTCGTCTCCAGCAGTTCGTCCAGATCGCTGGACGTGAACGTATCCACCAGGGCCTGCCCGAGCTGGCCGCCGTCCTGGTCCACCACCACGACCGGGATGGCGCTGATCCCGCCGGCGCTGCCGCCGACTGCGAAGCGGCCAGTGACCAGGCCCAGGCCGATGGTGAGCACCAACGGCGCCGCCAGCATCAGGAGCAGCGCGGCGCGGTCGCGAAAGGCCAGGGTGACATCTTTGAAACCGATGATGAGGATCTTAAGCATGGTCAGCCTCGCTGGGGCGGCGGACGATGGACAGACGCTGGCTGCCCGTCGTCCGGCGCCATCAGTCGCGCAGGGCCCGCCCGGTGAGATGCAGGAAGACGGCTTCCAGGTTGGGCTCCTGGATATCCACCGACCGGATCTTCACGCCGATGGCGTTGGCGTGCCCAACCGCCGACGCCAGGGCCTCCTCGGCCTCCGGCACGATCAGCACGACCTCGTGGTCGGTCGTCGAGATCTGCTTGATCCCGGGCACAGCCCGCAGGGCGTCCGCCAGGGCGGCCGCATCCGCCTCTGCAGCCACGTGCAGGCGCAGCGTCTCGTCCTGGCCCACCTGCTGCGTCAACTCTGGCTGGGTGCCGAGCGCGATCATGCGGCCGTGGTCGATGATGCCCACGCGGTTGGAGAGCTCGGCGGCCTCTTCCATGTAGTGCGTGGTGTACAGCACGCTCATGCCCTGGCGGTTGAGGTCTTTGACCATGTCCAGGATGGCGCGGCGGCTCTGCGGGTCGATGCCCACCGTCGGCTCGTCCATGAACAGCAGCCGCGGCTTGTGCAGCAGGCCGACGCCGATGTTGACGCGGCGCTTCATGCCGCCCGAGAAGGTCTTGACGGCTTTGGTGGCCTTGTCGGCCAGGCCGATCTGGTCCAGGACTTCGGCGATCCGCCGGCGCAGGCTCTGGCCGGACATGCCGTACATCTGGCCCCAGAAGTTCAGGTTCTCGTGTGCGGTCAGGTCTTCATACAGGGCCAGGTCCTGCGGCACCACGCCGATGACGGCGCGCACCTGCATCGGCTGGCGCGTGATGGAGTGGCCGCCGACCAGGGCGTCGCCGCTGGTCGGCGCGTAGAGCGTGGACAGCATGGAGATGGTGGTGGACTTGCCGGCGCCGTTGGGGCCGAGCAAGCTGAAGATCTCGCCGTCTTCAATGTGAAACGAGATACCCTGCACGGCCTTGACGTCGCCGTAGTGTTTAACCAGGTTGCGGGCTTCCAGGATGGCGGTCATGCGATGTCCTCCCAAATGAACAGCCTGACGATACCGGCCGGCCGGTCATGGCCGGCAGTGCCGGAGGTCATGCCAGGGTCATGTGGCCGCAGCCCGCGGCCGGCCCAAAACTACTTTCCCGGCGCGGCCCGGCGCGCCAGCAGGTAGAGCAGGAAACCCAGCGGACCGGCCATGAGGATGAAAAACAAGGCCGGCGAGGCCAGCCAGGCGGAGAGGCCGCGCTCGCGGCTGTCCAGGTAGGCCCAGCGCCCCACGAACAGGTCGAAGGCCAGGAAATGGACCCAGCCGACCGTGGCCCCAGCCGGGCTCCCGAGCAAGGCCGCGGTGCCGGCGACGCTGGGGTTGGCCAGGCTGGCGACCAGGTCCCCGCCGCCCGGCGCCGCGACCTGGGAGAGCAGCAGGCCGGCATACAGCAGGGCCAGGGCGGCGATGGGCCAGACGCCGTCCATGATCCGGCGCGTCCAGCGCCAGCCCGGCAGCGCGATCATCAGGAACCAGAAAGGTAAGGCGAAGACGTTGGCAAGTGTGAAGAGCGTGTCCATGGGTGAGGCCTCGGGCCGGAGGCCGCGCCATCAACCGGCGCTGGCCAGGGCGATAAAGACGAACTCGACGATGTTCAGGGCGAGATGCGCGGCCAGGGGCGCCAGGAGGGTGCGGCGCCAGGTGAACAGGCCGCCCAGCAGGCCGCCGGCGACCACACCCGTCAGGACGATATACCAGAAACCCCCGGTCCAGTGCAGCAATCCAAAAAAGACACAGGCCAGCATCAGGCCGAGCCGCGGCCCGAAGCGCCCGGCCAGGCGCGGCAGGGCGTAGCCGCGATAGAGCGCCTCCTCCACCAGCGGCGCCAGGAGCACATTGGCCACGAAAAACGGCGGCAGCGCCGACCCGAGGGTGGGCAGCAGTTGGTCGGGCGGCACGTAATCGCCCAGGGTGCGCTGAAGCAGAGCCATCAGCGGTGCCAGGCCGAAGACGTAGGCGATCCCCAGCGCGGCGCCCAGGCCGCCGCCCAAGGCCAACTCACGCGCGAGCGTCTGCCCGGCCGGGAGGCGCCAGCCCAGGTCGCGCCAGCTCAGACCTTCGGCGCGCAAGGCCCAGAAGACCAGGCCGGCCAGGCTGACCTGCACGATGACGAGCAGGGACGGCATGGCTGTCTGCGTGGCGGCGGCGATCGCGTCCGGGTCCGCGCCCAGCGTGGCGCCGAAGTAGACGGACGCCGCCACGATCACGAGCAGGAAGATGAGCGGCGGGGCGGCCAGCGCCAGCCAGACGCGGCGGTTGAACGGCACCGGCCGGTTCGGGATCACGGTCGCAGGGGTAGCCATCAGATCTTACTCCAGGGGTCGGCTCAAGGAAGCGTGGGTTGACGCCGGCAGCCGCTCAGGCTGCGCGCCGGCCGGTGAAAGCGATTGCCGCGCCGGCGCCGGCGACGAGCAGGACCAGGGCCGCCCCGGCGCCCAGCGTCAGCGCATCGGGCACCAGAAGCGGCTGCGCGCGCAAGGCCTGCCACGTCAACAGCCCGGCCAGGCCCAGGTAGCCCAGGCCGCCCGTCCACACCAACGCCGTCCGGCGGCGCGCGTCCAGGGCCGCGAAGAAGCGGTTCACCAGGAAGCCGAGCACGGGCATCACCTGCAGCGAGTGCAGGCCGACGAAGTGCGGGATGCGCAGGTCGCCGCCCTCGGTGCTCCAGCCCAGGAAGGGCAGGCCGGCGCCGCCGTCCGGCACACCGACTGCATGCGCGCCGATGAGCGTGGGCGCGGCGCCGGCTTGCAGGGCTTGCATTTGGTCCGGCGTCGGGCTGGTCATGAAGAAGGCCACGGCCGCGCCGTAGAGCGTCACCAGCAGGCCCAGGCGCAAGGACCAGGCGAAGGCCGGGTCCGCGAACTTCTGGCGCATCACCAGGACGGCGGCCAGCAGGTTCATCAGCCAGACGATGACGATGGTGGTGCCCATGACGGAGAAGATCGCGCCGTCCAGGGCGGTGCCGAAGTTGAAGTGGCTGCGCACGCCGCGGACCACCTGCAGCACGATCAGCACCAGTTCGATGACGAAGCCGATGGCCGTCACAGTGCCGGCCGCCGCCACCAGGCGCGGCTGGCCTTTGACGTAGCCGAGCATCCAGACCAGCGTCAGGCCGTACATGGCGGTGGAGAGCGCGAACTTCATGGGCTTGACCCAGGCCGGCGCGCCGGCAATGAGGCGCGGATCGACCAGGGCCAGGACGAGGGCGGCCGCCAGCAGGCCCAGGCCGGCGCTGGCCGTGAGCGTGAGCGGCCAGTTGGTGGCCCACAAGCGGCGCAGCAGCGAGGGCTGAGGCGTGGTCAGGGCGGGAGCAGTCAGAACGGTCATGGTTACCTCCAAAGCAAAACGGGAAGCGGTTGGGACGCTTCCCGTTTTACCGGCCGCGGGGTCATGTGCCCCAGTGCCGGAGGTCATGGCAAAGGTCACTGAATGGGTCGTCTTTCTAGGAGATCACGCCCTCGGGGGTCACGCCAGGTCGATCCGGATCACCACCGACTCCGGCGCCAGTTTGGCCGCCAGCGCGGGTGAGACCATCGGCGCGTAAACCGCCAGGATCTCGGCGGCCAGGGCGGCGTCATCGGCGGCGGGCACCTCGGCGGCTGTGCCACGTTGATCCTGGCCGCGCAGACGCACGGTCACGGCTGCGCCCGCGCGCAGGTTCTTCCACCAGGCCCGGCTCCGGCGCGTGACGAACTTCAGCGTCCGGCCGAACTGCTTGTACTGGACGGGCGTGGTGTAGGTCCGGCCGCTCTTCTGGCCCGTGAACGTGACCAGCAGATACAGGCCGCTGACCACGCCGTGAAGGGGCGAGCGCAGCAGGGCCGTGATGATCGGGTTGTACCACATGAGAGTCTCCAGGAAAGCCGAGTTACCGCGGCGTGGTCGTCTGAACAGCCGTAACCGGGATCAGGTCGGCGGGGCGGCTGAAGCGGTAGTGGATGGCGTGTTTGGTGCAGTTGTCCACGCAGGTGCCGCACAGGATGCAGGCGTCGGCCTCCATGCGGCCGGCCTTGACCATGGCTGTGACGTTCAGGCTCATCGGGCAGTTCTCGGCGCACTTGTGGCAGCCCACGCAGCGCGCCGGCTCAGCCTGCAGGCGCAGCGCCGGCAGGTTCAGGGTGTTGCTCACCCGCCGGCCCAGGATCATGAACGGCGCCATCCAGCAGACGGAGTGGCAGAAGCCGCGCCGGCCCACGAACAGCGAGAGGCCCAGCATCAGGCCGACGACGACATAGTAGACGATGTACGGCGTCGCCGAGGTGAGCGAGACGCCGCCCTCGACCTGATAGAAGAAATCCACACTCTGATACCCGCCGCTGGCCCAGACCATGGCCGCCAGGCCGCCCGCCCAGATCACCCAAATCGTCCACTGCAGCCAGCGCAGGCGGGCCGAGACCGGCCGGGCGTTGACGGCGATCAAGGGCTCCATCAGGCCGGCGCCGGGACAGGCCCAGGCGCAATAGGAGCGGCCCAGGACCAGAGCGCCCAGGAACATCCCGGCGAACACAATCAGGCTGCCGTTGAGCACGCCTTCCGACGCGCCCTGAAACGGCAGGGCCGGCGAAAAATAGTACAGGGTGACCGGGAAGAGCAGCAGGGCCAGGATCACGGTCAATTGGCGCAGGCGCTGGCGGCGGGCTTTGAGCATGGCGACCTCCAGGACGGAAACGTGGGCGTTACGCCTAACGTTGTACCAGCGGGCTGGTCACGCCGCTTAGTGCCGGTCGTCACAAACAGGTCACGTCCTGGCCGGATCCAGCCGGACCTGCAGCACGACCGCGGTCTGCGCCAACTGGTCTGCCCGCGACCGGGGCAGCATCCAGTACAGCCGACGGATCAAAGCCCGCCGCGCCCCCAGGTCCGCGTCCAGGACTATCCCCTGGCCCAGGCACGCGCGCCCGCAAAGCCACACGGTCACCGGCGCGCCGCCGCGCAGGTTGCGCCACCACCGCCTCTCTGGGTGAGAGATGAAGAGCAGGCGGTCGCCCTGGCGGTTGTAAAAGACCGGCAGCGTGAACGCGCGGCCAGTCTTGCGGCCGGTGACCGTCAGCAAAAGGAATCGCTGACAGGCCGGCCAGAAAAATGGTGAGCGCAGCAGGGCGGTGATGAACGGGTTGAGCCACATCGGAGCAGACCCCCGACCAGTTTCCGGCGCAGGGCTGACGGCGGCCAGTGGCCAAAGTCATTGCACCAGCATTGGCGCCCGCCGCGCGGCGGCCATGATCTCCGGGAAACCGCGCGCCCCCAGCACCTGGGACGCCGCCGCCGCCCCGCCCATCATGGCGCCCATGACGCCCAGGGCACCGGCGTCGGTGCCAGACAGGTACAGGCCCTTCACCGGCGTCTGCGCGCGCAGCCAGGCTTGGCGGTAGCGCTCGGGCCGCGCCGGCACGCCGTAGATGGCGCCGCCGGCGTGCCCGGTGAAGTGCTCGTCAGTCAGTGGCGTGGACACTTCCACGAAGTCCACCAGGGCGCGGAAGCCGGGGTAGTGCGCTTCGACGAAGGCCAGCAGCGTGTCGGCGATGGTCTGCTTGAGGGCCGCGTATTCCGGCCCGCGCCGGCGCCAGGGCGCAGACTGCCACGGCGCCACGGCGGCGTAATCCAGGTGGGCGATGATCTCGGCGGTGTGCGCCTGGGCGGCCGGGTCCTTGAGCGACGGGAAGGAGAGATAACAGCCGGAGGCCTGGCCGGCCAACAGCATGTTGCGGCGCGCGAACAGCTCATCGTGATCGTAGCCGGCGTAGAGCCAGTGGTTCTCGCCCCGGAAACCGAGCTTGGCCGGGCTGGCCTGCAGGCCCAGGTAGACCGTGACCACGCCGTGGCCGGGCCGGGTCTGTTCCAGCGCGCGCCGGAACGGCACGGGCACGCTCTCCGGCAGCAGACGCGTGAACGTCGCGTGCGCGCCCGCGTCGGAGATCACCAGCGGTGCCCGGAACTCGACCTCCGTCTCGCGCGCCCCCTGCCGCAGCGCGGCCCGCACGCCGACACCGCGGCCCGCCTCGACCAGGATCGTGCGGACCTCATGGTGCACCAGGCAGCGCCCGCCGGCGGCCTCGATGATGGGCGCGATACTGGCCGCGATGCGGGCGGCGCTGCCCACCGGGTAATACGCGCCGTACAGGTAGTGGGTGGCGATCATGGCATGGGCGGCGAAGGCGCTCTCGGCCGGCGGCAAACCGTAATCGCCCCATTGCGAGGCCAGCACCGCTTTCAACTGGGGAGCATGAAAGCGCGCGTCCAGGTAAGCGCGCGTCGTCAGCAGCGCCAGTTTCTCGGCCGGCCAGCCCAGCAGACGCGCCGGCGCGCTGATGAAGGCCGGCGCCAGGCGGTCGGTGAAGTAGCCGCTCAGCCAGCCGCTGACGGCCTCCAGGTCTTTGAAGTAACGGGCGATGGCTGGCGCCTCGGCCGGGAAGCGGGCGCTGAGCGCTTGCTGGTAAGCGGCGGGGTCGTCCGGCACCTCCAGCGTGAAATCAGGGAAGACGAATTTTTCGAACGGCGACGGCATCCGCTGCCAGGTGACGCCGCCCTGCGTGACCAGGTCGAACAACTGCCGGCCCATGTCCCCGGGCGCCATGTTGCCGACGTAGTGGACGCCGACGTCCCATACGTAGCCGCCCGGCCGGCTGAAGGTGTGGGTGAAGCCGCCGAGCTTGAAGTGGCGTTCGAGCACGAGCACGCGTTTGCGCTCGAGCTGCGCCAGCAGGCTGGCCGTGGTCAGGCCGCCGATGCCGGAACCAATCACGATCACGTCGAAATCCGAATTGGACACGGTCGCCTCCAGTGCTCAAGCCCAGGGCCTGTCCGGCGTGCGACAGGCCCTGGGCGACAGTCCTTTGATTATGCGCGGCGGCGGAACAGCACCGCCAGGCCGCCCAGCACCAGCGCCACCGGCCACAGGCGGCCGGCCCATTCCAGGATCTGCAGGCCGGTGCCGCCGCCGAGCAGCAGCGCACCGATGACGGCCAGGATGCCGCCCGGGATCAGGGGCCAGAGCACGCGCTGGCCGATGAACCAGGACAGGAGCACGATGAGCGCCCAGCCGCCGGCGAAAGCCAGCAGGAACAGGCCGCCCTGCGCCATCTCACTGGCCGCCGCGAATGGCTCGGCCACCAGGTAGGCGCCCGCGCCCAGGCCGCTCAGGATGCCGCCCGGCACCAGCAGGCCGGCGTTGCGCCCGATCAGGCCGCCCAGCACGAAGGCCAGGCCCAGGCCGGGCATGATCAGCAGGCCCATCCATTCCGACTGAACGAACTGGGCTACGAGCAGATACAGGCCGATGCCGATCATCAGCGCGCCGCCGATGAGCCGGCCACGGTTCTGCTGCGCGGGCGTCTCGACGGGTTGGGTGTTGGTCAGGTGTGACATGGTGTCCTCCGTTGAAAGCTGCTGACATGCTCAAACTACGCGTGAACGGGTCATGTGCAGCAGTGCTGGAGGTCACGTCGCCGGTCACGAGTACCGGCTGGCGGCGCTGACGGAGGCCGGTGACTGGCGCAGATCCTGGCGAAGCGCCAACGGGCGTAACGCCGGGTAAAATGGCGGCATGGCGATTATCGGAGTGTTCGATTCCGGCGTGGGCGGCCTGTCGGTCCTGCGCCACCTGCGGGCGCAATTGCCGCACGTCGACATGGCGTACTTCGCCGACAGCGCCAACGTGCCGTACGGGCCGCGGCCGCTGGCGCAGGTGCGCGCGCTGTCCGAGGCGATCACGCGTTTTCTGCTGGGCCAGGGCGCCCAGGTGATCGTGGTGGCCTGCAACACCGCTTCGGCGGCGGCGCTCAAGCACCTGCGCGCGACTTTCCCGGAGGTCCCGTTCGTGGGGATGGAGCCGGCGGTCAAACCGGCGGCCGAGCAGACGCGCACCGGCACGGTGGGGGTGCTGGCGACGCCGGCCACCTTTCAGGGTGAGTTGTTCGCGTCAGTGGTGGAGCGCTTCGCTGCCGGCGTCACCGTGATCCCGCAGGTGTGCCCGGGCCTGGTGCAGCAGATTGAGGCCGGCGCGCTCGACACGGCCGAGACCGAGGCCATGCTGCGCGGCTGGGTAGAGCCGCTGTTGGCGCGCGACATCGACGCACTGGTGCTGGGCTGCACGCATTACCCCTTCGTCATCCCGCTCCTGCAGAAGATCTGCGGGCCGGGGGTGCGCGTGATCGACCCCGCGCCGGCGGTGGCCCGGCAAGCCCAGCGGGTGCTGAACGGGGCTGGGCATCCGGCGGGCGAAACGGTGATCGGGCGTCTCACCTACTCCACCAGCGGCGATCCGGATGCTTTCCGGCAGATTCTGGCCCGGCTGGGGGCCGAGGCCGCGCCGGTACGCGCGGCGCGCTGGGAGGCCGCCCCGGATGGATTAGGCGTCCGCGTCAGCGCCGATTGAGACTTGTCTCTCCACAACGCAAAAGGCCCCGACCGGGGCCTTTTGAATTTCTCGATTGAGGTGCGGCTACTCGCTCCAGACGGTGCGGTCTTCAAAGCCCGGGCGCTGGACCGGCGCGGGCGGGTTGAGCGGATAGCCCACGTAAACGAAGCCCAGCACGGGCTGCTCCGGCGCCAGCCCCAGCAGCGCTTTCACCTCGGGCGCCTCGACCGCCGGACCGGTGCGCCACATCGCGGCCAGGCCCAGGCCATGCGCGGCCAGCAACAAGTTCTGCGTCGCGGCGGCGGCCGCGCACACGTTCTCGATGAGCTTGACCTTGGGATCGGCCGGCAGGTCCACGGCCACGGCGATCACCACCGGCGCGCGCAGCGGCTTGGCGCGCTCAGCCTGCCGGCCCTCCGGCGGCAGATCCGGCTTGCGCGCCTGGGCGGCCGCGGCCATGGCCTCACCCAGGCGCTCGCGGCCGGCGCCGGTGTGGACGAAGAAGCGCCATGGGCGGACCTGATGATGGTTGGGGGCCTGGACGGCGGCGGCCAGCAGTTGCTCAATCAAGCCGCGTGGCACCGGGTCAGGTTTGACTTTGCCGATCGACGAGCGCGTGGTTAGGGCAGTGAAGAGGTCCATGAGTTGATGGCGGTCTGGAGTTGGGGCACCCTCAGAGTTCGGCGGCGGGGACGCGCTGGCCGTCGTGGAAGCAGGCCAGCGGATGACCGGCTGCGGCCCAGACGCGCACCGGGGTGCCGGAGCGTAGGTTCAGGGTGTGGGGCTGCAGGCTGTGCAGCAAGCGCCCGGATGGCAGACGGACGCGATAGACGTTTTGGGCGCCCTTGAAGTGCCGGGCCAGCACCAGGGCCCTGGCGCCGCCGCGCGCCGGCTCCAGCGTGACATCGTCGGCGCGCATGGCCAGTTCCACCGGCGCGCCAATCGGCAGAGCCACGCGCTGCGGGATCAGGCCGATTTCGGTCAGGATGCCGTCGGCGGTCACCTCGCCAGGCAGGAAATCCGTGTGGCCCAGGAACTCGGCCACGAAGCGCGTGGCCGGCGAATGGAAGATCGCCTCAGGGGTGTCGATCTGCTGCAGGCGGCCCTGGTGCAGGATGGCCAGGCGATCTCCCAGAAACAATGCCTCCTCCTGGTCATGGGTGACGAATAGCGCGGTGGCGCCCAGGCTGCGCAAGGTGGCCCGCACTTGCTCGCGCACCGCCGCGCGCCGGTCGGCGTCCAGGCTGCTGAAAGGCTCGTCCAACAGGATCAGGACCGGCTCGGGAGCCAGGGCGCGCGCCAGGGCCACGCGCTGCCGTTCGCCGCCCGAAAGTTCGTGCGGGTAGCGCTCGGCCAGCCCGCGCAGGCCCAGCAACTCCAACAGATGGGCCACCGTGTCCTGGATGCGCGCCGCGGCGCGCCCCTGCAATCCGAAGCCGACGTTCTGGCGCACAGTGAGATGCGGAAACAGGGCGTAGTCTTGAAAGACCATACCGATGCCGCGCCGCTCGGGCGGCACCCAGTGGCCCGGCCCGGTTACGGTCTGGCCGTTGAGGCGGATTACGCCGGCGTCCGGGCGTTCGAAGCCCGCGATCAGGCGCAGCGTAGACGTCTTGCCACAGCCGCTGGGGCCGAGCAGGCTCAGGATCTCGCCCTTCTGCACGGCGAGCGAGACCGCGTCCACGGCGCGCGCGGCGCCGGGGGCATATTGTTTGGTGATATCAAGCAGTTCCAGGGCCGGCATACACTCGTCGGTGGCGGGGTGACGCGGCGCCATTATATCCTTCCACGCCGCAGCAGGAACGCCAGCGGCACGGCGGCGCATAAGGTTAACAGCAAGGCGGCCGGGGCGGCCTGCGGGTAGAGGCCGTCGTTGGCGGCCAACCAGACGCGCACGGCCAACGTGTCGAAGCCGGCCGGGCGCAGCAGCAAGGTGGCGGGCAGTTCCTTGAGCGAGGTCAGGAAGACCAGGGCGGCGCCGGCCAGCAGGCCGGGGAAGATCAACGGGACGGTCACGGTCAACAGGACGTTGAGCGAGTCGCGGCCCAGGCTGCGGCCGGCCTCCTCCAGCGAGGGCGCGAGCTGGGCCAGCGCCGCCTGGCTGGAACGCACGGCTTGCGGCATGTGCCGGACGACGTACGCCAAGACCACAACCAGCGGCAGACCGCGCAGCGCGGGCAGCGCCGTGTTGGTCAGCAGGATCAGGCTCAGGGCCACCACCACGCCCGGCAGCGCGTAGCCCACTTGGCACAGGTGCGACAGTCCGCGCGAGGTCCAGCGTGGATAGCGCACGGCCAGATAAGCCACCGGCACGGACAGGGCGACGGCTAACCCGGCCGCCAGGCCGGCACTCCACAGACTGTTGAACAAGTAGTGGCCGAGGCCGCGCCCGGCGGCGCGGTCAAGCTCGGCCAGGGTGGGCCCGTCTCGCAGGCCCTGCACCGTCCAGGCGGCCAGCACCGTCACCGGCACAAAGACCGTGGCCAGCGAGACGGCGGCCACCAGCGCGAAGGCCGGCCAGCGCCAGGCGCGCAACGGTTGCGGCGGCGCCGGCCGCCAGTGGCCGCCCACCTGCTCGGCCCGAGCGCGGCCCTGCAGCCACAGCTCGATCGCCAACACCGCCAGGGCGATCACCACCAGCCCGCCGCTCAGGATCGCGGCGGCCGAACGGTCATAGCGGCCGCTCAACTGCAGAAAGATGGCGGCGCTGAAAGTCTCATACCGCAGCAGGGCGACGGTGCCGTATTCGGCCAAGACATCCAAGGCCACTAGCAGCGCGCCGGCCGCCAAACCCGGCCGCAGCACAGGCAGCGTCACCGTCCACAGCGTCTGCCAGGCGTTGCGGCCCAGCGAGCGGGCGGCTTCTTCCAGCGAGGCGTGCAGATTGCGGAAGGCGGCCGCGCTCAGCAGATACACGTACGGATACATGAACAGCGTCAGCATGAAGGCCGCGCCCCAAAACCCAAACGGGCTCGGCCCTTGCCAGTCCACGCCGAGCGTCTCCGCCAGGAAGCGCGGCACGATCCCGCCGCGCGGGCGCAGCAGGGCGACGTGGACGACAGCGCCGATGAAAGCCGGCATCGCCAGCGGCACCGCCAGCAGCCAACGCCAGACCGGGCGGCCCGGCAGATCGGTGCGCTCCACCAGCCAGGCCAGCGCCACCCCCAGGACCACCGTCCCCAGCGTCACCGCCGCCATCAACGCCAGCGTGTTGGTCAACAGCCCCAGCAGCCGCGTCTGCAGCAGGCGCGCCCAGGTCTCGGCGGGGGCGGTGGCCGCCCGCAGCAGCAGATAGGCGAGCGGCGTCGCCACCAGCGCGGCCACGGCCAAAGCCGCCAGCAACAGCGGACGGCTCAGGCGGCGCTTGCCGATCTGACGCTCGCGCCAGCGGCTCTGCAGACCGACGAGGGAGGCGACGATCAGGTTAGCCACAGACGACGGCGGTCACGGGATACCGAGGGTTTCGAGCAGGTCGAGCGTGCTCTCCAACGAGTCGGCGGCGGCGACCACATCGAAGGCGGCCAAGCGCAGGCCGGTCAGCGGCTGCACCTCGGGATGCAGCGGGACGCCGGGCCGGACCGGGTACTCGTAGTTCAATTCGGCGAACAGCTGCTGGCCCTCCGGCGAGAGCAGATAGTCGATAAACAGGCCGGCCGCCGCCGCGTGGCGCGCGCCGGCGATCACGCCGATGCCGGTGGCATTGACCACCACGCCCATTTGGCCCTCGCCTTGGTCTGGGTAGACGACGGCCACCGGGCTGCCCTCGGCTTTCTGCAGATGGTAGTAGTAGTGGTTGACCAGGCCCACTTGGAATTCGCCCGCGCCGACGGCTTTGCGGACGTCGGTGTGGCCGCCGAAGAACTGGACTTCGTTGGCGCTCAGACCGGTCAGCCAGGCTGTGGTGGCGGCGTCGCCGATGAGCTGGCGCAGGGCGGCGACGTGCGCCTGGAAGCCGCCGTTGGTGCTGCCGGCCGCCGCCAGTTGGCCGCGCCATTCCGGCTTGGTCAAATCGAGCACCGATTGCGGCGCGGCCGCCGGCGTCACCAGTTGGGTGTTGTAGATCAGCACGCGCGCGCGCAGTGTCAGCCCCGTCCACAGCCAATCCGGGTGATGATAGTCGGCGGGCACGGCGTCCGGCGTACCGGGCTGGTACGGTTGGAAAACGCCTTCGTTGGCCATCTTCTGCACCGTCATCAGCTCGGTGGTCAAAAAGAGATCGGCTTGCGGGTTGGCGCGCTCCTCCAGCAGAGCGGCGGCTAACTCGCTGTTGCTGCCCGCTTTGAGGGCGACGTTGATGTCCGGATACAGCGCCTGGAACTGGTCGATGACGGGCTGGATCAGGGCCTCCGACCGGCCGGAGTAGAGCACCAGGTCGCCGGCTGGGGCGGCGCCGGGCTCCGGCGGAGCGGTAGGGGCGGTGGGCGCGCAGGCCGCTAACAAGCCAGCGACCAGCGTGAGTTTCAGGATAAACGGTTTCAGTGCCGGCATGGACAAATGAGCCTCAGCGTTTGGCCCGCGCTGCGCCGGGGCCGCCCCGGCGGCTGGGGCGCTAGTGCGCGACGATGTCGTAGGTGATGAAGCGCGACGTCAGCGGGGCGGGCGCGCCCGCCTCACGGGCCTGGCGCAGGTCGGCGAAGCCGCGCTGATGGCCGGCCGCGAATTCGGGCGAGTGCGCCCAGGCCTCAAAAGCGGCCCGGTTGGTCCAGTGGCTGACGATCAGGTAACTCTCGCCGTCGGCGTTGGGGCGCAGCACCTCCATCCGCACGAAGCCGGGCATCCGGTCGATGGCGCGGGCGCGCGTGGCGAATAGCTGCTCAAAGCGCTCACGGTAATTGGCCTGGCAGGTGATGTAGTTGACGGCGACGAAACCGGCCGCCGCTTCCGGCGGCACAGGCACCGTCTCAGGCGAGGTCGACATAGGCTCTCCTAATGCGAGTGATTTGCGATAGCACTATATCCAACCGCCCGAAGCTAGTCAATCGCATCCCAAAACTCCAGTTTTTACGGGAAAGTCAGCGCTAGTTGACCGAGGTCAACAGAGGCGAGGTCTAGCCTTCAACGAAGGGGTTGCGGCGCGGGATGGTGGTGCGGCTGTCGCGCAGGCGCTCGCCCGTGTCGCTGAGCGCGCGCGGATCGAAGGCGGGCGGCTTGAGCGGCAGCAGGATCTGGAAGCGGCTGCCCGGGAATTTGGCCGGATCGCAGCCGTCACTCTCCACCCAGATGCGGCCGCCGTGGCGCTCGATGACGCCTTTGGCGATGGGCAGGCCGAGGCCAGGCCCGGCGCCCAGGAACTTGGTGGTGCTGGTGGAGTGCTGGGCCGAGCTGCCGATGCGGTAGAACTTGTCGAAGATCAGCTGGTGGTATTGCGGGTCGATGCCGATGCCGCTGTCGGCGACGGTGATCTGGATGTGCGGCGGCAGGTTGTTCTCGCCGGGCAGCAGTTTGAGGTTGAACTCGATCCGGCCGCCGTCCGGCGTGTACTTGATGGCATTGCTGGCCAGCTGGTTGAAGGCCTGCACCAGGCGCTGTTCGTCGGCCTGCAGCGGCGGCAGGCCCTTGAGGCCCACGATCTTGAGCGCCAGGCGCCGGTCGCGCAGGGCGCCCACGTAGGGCTCAATCGCCTGGCGCAGGATCACGTCCAGCGACGTGGTCTTGAACTTGAGGTCCAGGGCGTTCACGTCCAACTGGGCCATGTCCAGGATCTGGCTGATGACTTCGTTCAGGCGGCCGCAGGCGCGCACGATGCTCTCGGTGACCTGGGTGACGGTCTCCACGTCCAGGCTGTTGTCCTGGGCCATGGAGCCCAGCAGGTCGGCGAACCCGAGCAGCTGGGTGATGGGCGTGCGCAGCTCGTGCGAGGCAATGGCCAGGAAGTCGCTGCGCGAGCTGTCCATCTTGGCCACGGCCACGTCTTTGGCGCGCAACTCGTCGTTGAATTGGGCGATGGTCGCCTGCATCTGGCGCATTTCCGACTGCAGGCGCACGGCCCGCAGCAGCGCCGCCGACTGGGCCGCCACCAACATCACCAGGTCGCGGTCAGCCTGATCGAACGACCGGCGGCCGGGCTTGGGCCCGATGACCAGGATGGCGCCGAGCAGACCGGCCTCGAAAACGGGCGCGTACACCTCCGCGCCGAGCTGCTTGAGCCATTGGCGCTCCGGCGCCGGCGTCTGGGCATAGTGCGCGTCGGCCTCCACTTCGGCTGGCAGCACCGGCTCGCGGCGCTGGTTGAGCTGGCGCAGCAGGACGTTCTGGCGCGGCAGCTCGATCGGCGTCACGTTGAACTCGCCGTGGCCGGGCACCGGCCGCACCGCGAAGGCGGCCTCCTGCGCGGTCAGGATCAGCCAGCCCGAGAAGCGCACCTTCAGACGCTCGGCCAGCACCTCGCCGGTCGTCGTCGCCAGCGTGACCTCGTCGGTCACGCCCATGGTCCGCTGGCTGAACGCCTGGATAACGCGCTGCGGGTCCTGGCCGGCCCGGGCGTCATCCTGGGCGAACTGGTCCATCAAGACAAACAGCAGCACGATGATCAACGCCAAACCGGCGCTGACGCCCACGGCGGTCAGCAGCCCCAGCCCCGCCGGCAGCGGCGCCAGGACAGCGGGCGTGAGCCGCAGGGCGGCCGTGATGGCGGCCGCTGCCACGATAAAGACCAGGCCCAGTCCCAGCAGACGGCGCGAAGTCATCGGGTCCGTGATCCAAACAGAGCGCACATAAAATATCCCAAACCCAATTTTGGATAAGCTTGGGATATCGGCTTATTTGATAACATAATAGGTGCCCTTCTTGGCACCGATCCTCAGCAATACGCCACGATTGACCAGGTCGTTCAGGTCCAGGCGCAGGGTTTCCGGTGAGACATCCGGGCACAGGCTCTGGTAGTCCCGGCTCGTGATGCGGCCGTTCTCGCGGATGAAGGTCAGCGCCCGGGCCTGGCGCTCATTCATCACATTCTCCCACTTCGGGACGGCCTTGCGTTCCCGGGCGTTATACAGCATCACGGTGAACGAGTAGGGCTGGGCCCGGAAGCGCGGCGGCGGGTGGCCGGCGTTGACCATGTCTTCGATCATGCGGTCGATGCCGAGACCGAGCTCCTCGATATAGCCCCACTGGAAGAGGCCGGCCACCAGGCGCGGGTTGCGCGAGAAGTGCTCCTCCACCAGATTGTCGACGGTGATGAAGCCGGGCAGGCCGCCGGGCGAGATCACCTCCAGCCGGTCGGCGTACATGCGCACCTCGATGCGGCGGCCCTTGAGCCGATAGTCGCGGTGGCAGACGGCGTTGACCAGCGCCTCGCGCACGGCGAAGGGCGGGTACTCGGCGATCTCCTGGCGTTCCAGGCCCGTGACCACCGCGCCCACCGACATCTCGCTCCAGATCACCTGCCAGGCGCCCTCGATGACGCGGGCCAGTGGGCCGCTGAATTCCTCGCGCCGGCCGTAGCCGGCCAGCCCGCCCTCGCCGCCCGGCGTTACGCCGGGGAATTTGACGAAGACCAGGCCGGCGTGCGGGATGAACTGCTGCGGGTTGCGCCCGAACAGCAGCAGGCCGGTGTGGGTCGGCACGCCCTCGCGCGTGATCGCCGCGATCTCGATCAGGAGCTCGTCCGGCGTCTGCGTCAGCACGCGCCGCTGGCGCTGCTGGCGCTTCTCGACATACTCGGCGATGACGTCCTCGTCCAGGTCGGCGCGGGTGGCGCCCGGCATCGCCTCGGCTTCGAAGTCGCCCGCGGACTTGGTGGCCGCCAGCGACCGGATCTCCTCGCCGCCGAGCGGCCGGTTCTCGGAGCCGACGCGGATCAGCACGCGCCCGTCGGCCAGCGAGTGCAGCTCCGGCGAACGCGGGACATTGATTGCATAGACCGTGCCGGTCTCGGTCTCGATCTGCTCCCAGCCGGTGACGACGGGCGGCCGGCAGAGCCGCTCAGCGGCCTTGAGCGCGCTCTCCAGTTCCTCCGGGTAGACGCCGTTGAGGGCGCGGCCCTTCTCATCCAGGCCCACCAATACCGAGCCGCCGTCGCTGTTGGCGAAAGCGACCAGGCACTCGGCCAGCGGCTCGGGCGCCGTGGTGGGCAGGTAAGCGACCAGCGGGCCGGGCGGGCGGTGTGCGTCGATGGTCATGCGGGTTGGTGGCGGGCCTCAGGCTGGGGCCGGTCCGTTGTCGGCGGTCTCCGGCTCCGGCGCGGCCTCGGCCTCCGGCTCCGGCTCGGCCGGCTTGCCGTTCGCGGGCGCGGCCTCGGCCGGCATGGCCAGGTCGGCGGCGGCCAGGCGCGCCACGGAGGCCACGGCGTCGCCGTCCTTGACGTGGATCAGGCGCGTGCCCATCGTGGCGCGGCTGGACTGGCGCACCTCGGCCACCTTCAGGCGCAGCGACTGGCCGTTGGTGGTGATCAGGGTGATGTCGTCCTCCTCGCGCACGGCGCGAGCCGAGACGATGATGCCCGTGGTCTCCAGGGCGCTGGGCGCGATGGTCTGGACGCCGCCGGTGGCGCGGCCCTTGGCCGGGTAATCCGAGAAGGGCGTGCGTTTGCCGTAGCCGTTGGCGGTCACCACCAGCAGTTGGCCGTCCGCCTCCACCACCTCCATGCTGGCCACAAAGTCGCCGTCGTCCAGGCGGATGGCGTTGACGCCGGCCGCGTTGCGGCCCATGGCGCGCACCTCGGTCTCCTCGTAGCGCAGCGCCTTGCCGCGCTCGGTGATGAGGATGATCTCCTGGTTGCCGCGGGTCAGCCGCACCCAGCCGAGCACGTCGCCGTCGTCCAGGTTGGTGGCGATGATGCCGGACGGGCGCACGGCCGCAAACTCAGACAGGGCCAGGCGCTTGATGCGCCCGAGGCGCGTGACCATCGTGCAGAAATCGACCTCGCCGAAATCGCGCACCGGCACCACGGCGGTCACGCTCTCGCCGGGCGGGATGTTGATGACGTTGGCCAGGGCGATGCCGCGGTCGGCCCGGTCGGCCTCCGGGATCTGGTAGGCCTTCTCCGAGTAGACCTTGCCCTTGTCCGTGAAGAACAGGATGGTGTCGAGCGTGCGCGCCAGGAACAGGTACTGGACGATGTCCTCCTCGCGCAGCTCCTGGCCCTTGGCGCCGACGTTGCCGCGCGACTGGACGCGGTACTTCTCCTGCGGCGTGCGCTTGATATAGCCGCGCTGGGTGATGCTGATCAAGACCGGCTTGTTCTCCACCAGGTCCTCCTCCGACATGGTCTCGGAGGCCTCGGCCGCGATCTGCGTGCGCCGGTCGTCGCCGTATTTCTCGGCCAGCTCGTTCAGATCATCGCGCACCAGGGTCAGGATCTTCTTGGGGTTGGCCAGCAGGTCTTCCAGGTAGGCGATCTGGGCCAGCACCTCCTGGTGCTCGGCCTCGATCTTCTGGCGCTCCAGGGCGGCCAGGCGGCGCAGCTGCAGGTCCAGGATGGCCTGCGCCTGCAGCTCGGACAGGTGGAAGCGCGTCATCAGGCGCTCGCGGGCCGTCTCGGCGTCCGGGCTTTCGCGGATGGTCTGGATGACGTCGTCCAGGTGGGCCAGGGCGATCAGCAGGCCTTCCAGGATGTGGGCGCGCCGGCGGGCCTTGTCCAGCTCGAACTCCGCGCGCCGGCGGACGACCTCGCGGCGGTGCTCGATGAAGGCCTGCAGGGCCGGTTTGAGGCGCAGCAGCTTGGGCTCGCCGCTGATCAGGGCCAGCATCTGCACGCCGAAAGTGCTCTGCAGGGCCGTGTATTTATAGAGCTGGTTGAGCACCTTGCGCGCCTGGGCGCCGCGCTTGAGTTCGATGACGACGCTGATGCCGCGCCGGTCGGATTCGTCGCGCAGGTCGCTGATGGCGTCGATGCGGTCCTCGCGCACCAGCTCGGCGATGCGTTCGATCAGGGCCGCCTTGTTGACCATGTAGGGCAGCTCGGTGATGACGATGCGCTGCCGGTTGGCGCTCTGGTCTTCGATGTGAGCCACGCCGCGCACCACGATGCGGCCCTTGCCCTCGCCGTAGGCGGCCAGGATGCCCTCGCGCCCGACGATGATGCCGCCGGTGGGGAAGTCTGGACCGTGGATGAACTGCATCAGTTCCTGGACGCCGACCTCGTCGATGGTGTCGTAATGGTCGATCAGATAGCTGATGGCGCCGGCCACCTCGCGCAGGTTGTGCGGCGGGATGTTGGTGGCCATGCCCACGGCGATGCCGGTGGCGCCGTTGAGCAGCAGGTTGGGCAGGCGCGCCGGCAGCACGGCCGGCTCCTGCAGCGAGCCGTCGAAGTTGTCGCCGAAATCAACCGTGTTCTTGTCGATGTCGGCCAGCAGCTCCTCGGCCATCCGGCCCAGGCGCGCCTCGGTGTAACGCATGGCGGCCGGCGCGTCGCCGTCCACCGAGCCGAAGTTGCCCTGGCCGTCCACCAGCAGGTAGCGCATGGAGAAGTCCTGGGCCATGCGCGCCATCGCGTCGTAGACGGCGGTGTCGCCGTGCGGGTGATACTTGCCCAGCACCTCGCCGACGATGCGCGCCGATTTCTTGTAGGCCGAGTTCGCGCGGATGCCCATGTCGTGCATGGCGTACAGGATGCGGCGCTGGACGGGCTTGAGGCCATCGCGCGCGTCGGGCAGGGCGCGCGAGACGATCACGCTCATGGCGTAATCGAGGTAGGCGCCGCGCATCTGCGCGTCGATGCTGATGGTCTGGATCTGACCGATTTCCATAGCGGACGGGCCTTTCGTAGCCGGCGTCGGGCACTGACTCGCGCAGGCGCGCCCCCTGCGGGACGGGGCGCGCACTGGATCGTTGAAGACGTTGCCGCGAGAAGCGAACAGAAAAAAGGCCGGAGGCGGAAAGCAGAGCGCGCCCGCCTCGGCTGACGAACTACCTTAAGTTTACTCGGGTGGCCTCACTTCGCCAAACGCTTTCACTTGACCGTAAGGGCCGGGCTGACGAAGAATTCGGCGGGCTGGCCGGCCGTGGTCTGGGCCGGCAGCCGCTGCTGGGTGGCCAGATCATACAGGCCGATGCGGAGTTGGTAGTCGCCGGGCGCCAGATCGGCCGGGAGCGCCAGCGCCAGTTGGTCCACGATGACGTCGCCGGCCCGCCAGGTGGTGGTGGGCCGCAGCTCGCCTACCGGCTGGCCGTCGTGCTGGGCGGCCAACCGTTCGCCCTGGAAGACGTGCACAAAGACCTTGTAGGCCACCGGGGTCGGGGTCTGGCAGCGCCAGGTGAGCCGCAAACGCAGCCGGCCGCCCGCTGACGGGGCGGCGTCCAGCACGTCGACGGCGGCCAGCTCCAGACCGCCGAAGTCCAGGTCCGGCGTGAAGCTCAGGGCCGCCGGGCCGGCCGCCGGCCCGGCGTAATCCACGACGCGTACCGGCCCGAACCAGCGCTCGCCCAAGTGGAAGAGATGCTGGGCCAGCCAGGCCTCGACGCGGCGCTGCGGGTCCAGGCGCGTCTCCTGCAGGAAGACGGCGCGAGCCTGTTGGGCGGCCAGCACGTCTGCGGTCGCCAGCCTCTGCAGGGCCTCGTCCGGGTCCCAGGGCCGCGCGCCGCCCACCGCCAGCACGCGGGCCGCGTTCGCGCCCGGCCGTTCCAGCAGGAACGCGGTTTGCTGCGGCGGGTACGGGATCAGGGTTGCGCCATCCGCGGCGGCCTCGGCCAGCAGTTGGTCGTAGGTGTCCAGAAAGGCATCCGGGCGGATAAACAGGGCCGCGAAGAGCGCGGCCTGCGCGTCGGCCGAAAGCCCGGCATAGCGGCGCAGGCGCAGCGCCGCGGCCGTGCCGGGCCGCGCCAGGAAAGCCACATCCGCGCTGGTCGGGTCGCGCAAGGCCGAATCGCGCGGATACTCCTCCAGCAGGAAGAGCGGGCGGCCCGCAGCCAGGGCGGCCTCGACCGTGGGCCAGTCCAGGTCGGCGGCGGCCTGCATCTCCACCAGCGCCGCCTCCAGATAGGCGCTGAGCGGCAGGCGATGCCAGGCCGTGCCCAAGACGAGCAGCGGGTGATTGTCCGCCGGACGGAAGTCCGCCGGACGGAAGTCCGCGACCACCCGCGCGGCCTCGGCGAAGCCGGCGCCGGTGTAGACGCCGGTGACGTACTGGCGCTCGTCGATGGGCGGCAGGCTGGCCTCCAGCGGGCGCGTGATCAGCGCGACGCTGTTGGTCAACGGCCAGGCCACCACGAGCAGCAGCCCGATCCGCAGGGCCGGTCGCAGGTCCGCCGGCGCCCAGTGCGGCCCGGCCAGCACGGCGTGCGCGGCCAGCACGGCCAACGGCGCGGCCACGTAGATGACGTAGCGCGGGAAGATGAACTCGCGGACGGAGGCCACCAGCGCGGCCAGCATCAGCACGATCAAGGCGCCGTACAGCCAGGCCTCGCGCCGGCGCCGGCCCGGCACGGGCAGGGCCGCCAGCGCCGCCGCCACCAGCGGCCAGCCGAAATGCGGGGCCACGATGGCGAGCAGGCTGGCCAGCGCCCCGGGCAGCCGGCGCCATTGCTCGGCCAGATCGCCCTGGCACAGGGCCGGCGGGCACTGCACGGGGCTCAGTTCCTGGGCCACCATCACCCCGCCGGGCGTGCCCAGGCGGTCGCGCATGACGAACAGGAAGAGTGCGGCGGACCCGGCCGCCAACGCCAGGCCGACGGCGTAACGCGCGGCCAGCCGCCGCCGCGCCGCGCCGGTCTCCGCCAGCAGCAACACCGCCAGCACCGGCACGCCCAGGTACAAGACGGCGTTAAGCTTGGCGAGCACGGCGGCGGCCAGACCGAGCCCGAACGGCCAGACGTTGCGCCAGCGCCCCGGCCCGGCCAGGCGCAGCGCGCCCACCAGCATGAGCGCGCCGCCAGCCGCCGACACCGTGTCGGCCAGCATCTGCCGGTCATGGAAGACGGCGAACGGCAGGACGGCGTAGAGCAGGCCGGCCAGCCAGCCGGTGCGCCAATCGCCCAGCCGCCGGCCCAGGGTGATGCAGGCGGCTACGTTGAGCGTGGCCAGCACGGCCGCGGCGGCGCGCCCGAGCCACAGCGGCGTCGGGCCGCCCAGGTCGAACAGCGCGAAGTAGGCCACGGCCAGCAGTCGGCCGTCCATGTAGAAAGGATAAGTCGCCTGGCCGGTGGTGAAGAGCTGCGCCCAATACAGGTGCGTGCCCTCATCCACGAACACGGGCAGGCTGGTGAGGTGCGTCAGCCGGAGCCAGAGCGCGAAGACCAGCAGCGCCAGGCTGGCGGCCAGGGGCCGGTTGTTGCGAGTTAGGGAGGCCACAGCGGCCACGATTGTACAACACTGCACTAAGCGCGTTTGACGAGAGCGCGGCGCGGTGGTACAAGAGGGCCTCCACTCCCAAGATTCGTGAGGACAATCTATGAAAATCGTGGTCGGCGTTCTGCGCACGCTGGGTCTGTTACTGTTAGCCGTCGCCGTGCTGGCCGGGCTGTTCGCGGGCTACACCATCACGCGTTCGTTTCCGCAGACCGGCGGCACGCTGCAGGCGGCCGGTCTGGAGGCGCGGGTGGAGGTGCTGCGCGACGCCAACGGCATCCCGCACATTTACGCCGACACGCCGCACGACCTGTTCCTGGCTCAGGGCTACATCCACGCCCAGGACCGTTTCTGGCAGATGGACTTCTGGCGCCACACCACGGCCGGCCGCCTCTCCGAGTTGGTGGGTGAGAGCCAGGTGGAGACGGACGCCTTCCTGCGCACGATCGGCTGGCGGCGGGTGGCCGAGCAGGAGTACGCCCAGGCCGATGCCGAGATGAAGGCGGTGCTGGAGGCCTACGCGGCCGGCGTGAACGCCTACATCGGCGCGCGCACCTACGCCGACCTCGGCCTGGAATACTCGCTGCTCGCGCTCAACGGTTTCAACCCGGGCCAGAAGCCGGAGCCCTGGTCGCCGGCGGATTCGCTGGCCTGGGCCAAGGCCATGGCCTGGGACCTGGGCGGCAACCTGGACGACGAGATCTACCGCGCCAACATCTATCAGGCGCTGGGCGCCGAGAAGGCCGCGCAGTTCCTGGTGAGCCCGCCCAGCGACCACCCGGTCATCGTGCCCACGCCCGCGCTGGGAGGCCTGCCGCTGGAAACGCTCCAGGCGCGCATCGCCGCCATGCGCGCGGTCTTCGGCAATGACTTCGGCGACGCGCGCCGCGGCATCGGCTCCAACAACTGGGTCATCAGCGGCAGCCGCACCGACACCGGCCAGCCGCTGCTGGCCAACGACCCGCACCTGAGCATCCAGCTGCCGGCCATCTGGTATCTGGTCGGCCTGCACTGCCGCACCGTGTCGGCGGCGTGCCCGTACGACGTCGCCGGCTATTCGCTGGCCGGCGATCCCGGCGTCATCATCGGCCACAACGCCCGCATCGCCTGGGGCGTCACCAACGTCAACCCCGATGTGCAGGATCTGTTCATCGAGAAGATCAACCCGGCCAACCCCAACCAGTATGAGGTCAACGGCGCCTGGGTGGACATGACGCTGGTGAAAGAGACCATCCAGGTGCTCGGCGGCGAACCGGTCGCGGTGACCGTCCGTTACACGCGCAACGGCCCGATCGTGAGCGAGACCTACGGCGACGCGCAGCGCCTGACCGCCGAGGCCGTGGCCGTCAACGGCACCGCGCTCGGCTCCGGCTATGCCCTGTCCCTGCGCTGGACGGCGCTCGAGCCCGGCCAGATCTTCCGGTCGGTCCTGCACATCAACCGCGCCGGCAACTGGGATGAGTTCCGCGCGGCCCTGCGTGATTGGACGGTGCCGTCGCAGAACTTCGTCTACGCCGACGTGGACGGCAACATCGGCTACCAGATGCCCAGCAACGTGCCGATCCGGCCGCAGGGCGACGGCAGCCTGCCGGTGCCGGGCTGGACCGACGACTACCAGTGGACGGGCTACATCCCGTTCGACGAGTTGCCCAACTCGTATAACCCGCCGCAGGGTTACATCGCCACCGCCAACCAGCCTGTCGTTGGCTCGGATTATCCTTACCTGATCACGGCCACCGGCTTCGACATGGGCTATCGCGGCGAGCGCATCAACGCGCTGATTCAGGCCGCCGGCCCGCTGTCCATGGACGGCATCGCGGCCATCCAGGGCGACAACCTCAACCTGGGCGCGCAGGAGCTGCTGCCGGCCCTGCTGGCCCTGGACTTCGAGGACGCCGAGCTGGCGCGCGCCCAGGCGGAACTGCGCGACTGGGACCTGCAGATGGACATGACCTCGCGGCCGGCCGCGCTGTATGCCGCCTTTCAGGCCGCGCTGACGCGCAACACCTTCGACGACGACATCCCGGAGGCCCAGCGGCCGGGCGCCGGCGATGAGACCTGGGTGCGCTTCCGCAGCCTGCTGGCCGATCCGCAGAGCGCCTGGTGGGATGACGCCGCCACACCGGCCCGCGAGACCCGCGACGACATCCTGCGCCGCTCGCTGGCTGACGGCGTGGCGTACCTCAAAGAGACCCTGGGCAGCACCTGGGAAGCCTGGACCTGGGGCCGCCTGCACACGTCGACGTTCAACAACCGCGTCTTCGGCAGCGAGGCCTGGCCCGCGCCGATCCGCGCCCTGTTCAACCGCGGGCCGTATGCCACCAGCGGCGGCACGTCCATCGTCAACGCCACCGGCTACAACATCCGGCGCGCGAACCCGTTCGAAGTGATTTCCGTGCCGTCGATGCGCCAGATCGTGGACGTGACCGACTTCGACCGCACGCGCGTCATCCACACCACCGGCCAGTCCGGGCATCCGTTCCACCCGCACTACATCGACTTCGCCGATAAGTGGCGCAAGATCGAGTACATCCCGCTGCTCTTCAGCGCCGACGCCGTGCGCGCGGCCGCTGTGGAGACGCTGACGCTGACGCCGTGAGGCGCGCGCCCAGGCGGTGAGGCGAATGTTCCGCGATCCGAGGCGCAGTCGGCGAAGGGGCTGGCTGCGCCTCGGCTTGTGTCTGGCGGCCGCCCTCCTGGCCGCGGCCTGCGCGTCCGCGCCGTCGGCTACGCCCGCGCCCACGGCGCCGGTGCCGCTCCCCACGGCCACGGCTGTCCGCGCGCCGGAGGCCAGCCCGCCCGCGCCCTCCGCCACGGCCACCCGGGTGTTGACGCGTCCGGAGCTGGTCATCTGTCTGAGCCACGAGCCGGCCTCGCTCTATCGCTACGCCCTGCCAGAGCCGGACGGCAGCCTGAGCCGCGCGCACATCCTGGCGGCGCTCGAAGACGGCCCGGTGGATACCGCGAACTCCGGCCAGCGGCCTGGGCTCCTGGAGAAGCTGCCCACGCTGGCGGACGGCGACCTGCGTTTGGAGACGGTGTCCGTGCGGGCCGGGGAGCGCGTGGTGGATGAGCTCGGCCGCGTGGTGCCGCTGGCGGCCGGCGTCACCGTCCTCGGGCCGGACGGCGCGCCGCTGACCTACGCCGGCGGCGAGCTGCGCCTGCCGCAGCTCACCGCGCGCTTCACCTTGCGGCCCGATCTGCGCTGGAGTGACGGCGCGCCGCTGGAGGCCGCCGACTCCGTCTTCGGGTTCGAGACGGCCGCCAGCCCGGACGCTTATCACCCGCAGCGCGACCGCGGTGAGCGCACCGCCGTTTACCGCGCGCTGGACGCGCGCACGGTGGAGTGGGTGGGCCTGCCCGGCCACCTGGATCGCGCCGTGGCCGACTACTTCTGGCCGCCGCTGCCGCGCCACCAACTGGGCGCGCTGACGCCGGCCGAGATCGCTGCGTCTGAGCCGGCCAGGACGGCGCCGCTGAGCTACGGGCCGTTCGTGGTCCAGGAGTGGCGGGCCGGCGAGCGCCTGGTGTTGGCGCGCAACCCGGAGTATTGGCGCGCGGCCGAAGGTCTGCCGTACCTGGAGCGCGTGGTCTATCGCTTTGTGCCGGACGGGGCTCGGCTGGCCGAAGAGCTGGCCTCCGGCGCCTGCGACCTGGTTCCGCGCAACGCCGCTTGGGAGGCGGCGCCCCCAGCCCTGCCCCAGGAGCTGGCGCGGACGGCGGCCGGCCCTGTGCAGGTGGCGCTGGCCTTTGGGGTGGCGTCCGCTGCCGGGCCGGGGTTCTTCAGCGACCGGGCCGCGCGCGAGGCCGTGGCGGCCTGTCTGGATCGCAGCGCCTTGTCGGCGGGCGCCAGCGCGCCGGCCTTCTATCCCGAGGTGACGGCGGCCTTCGATCCGGGCCGCGGCCGCGCCCGCCTGGCCGAACTGGGCTGGGGCGACGCGGACGGCGACGGCCGACTGGAGCGGCAGGGTACGCCGCTGACGGTGACGCTGGTCAGCGGGCCGGGTGCGCGGGAACTGCCGGCCGCTATCGCCGCGCAGTTGACCGAGCACTGCGGCCTCACGGTGGAGGTGCGGGCCCTGACCGAGGGCGAGTGGACAGCGGATTGGCCGGACGGCGTCCTGTTCGGACGGCAATTCGAGCTGGCGTTGGTGGCGTGGCGGGCGGCGGGTTGCGCGCCGTTTCAGACTGTGCAGATCGCGGATGCCGCCAACCCCGGCGGCGCCAACTTCACGGGCTACAGTCAGCCCGACGTAGACGCGGCTTGCCGCCGCGCGTGGGCAGCGTCGCCTATAACCTGGCCCACACTTCGGTCTTCCCGCTGGTGCTGGGCCTGGCCGGCTGGTGGCTGGGCTGGGCATGGGCTGCGCCCGTCGCCCTCATCTGGCTGGCCCACATCGGGCTGGATCGGATGCTGGGGTTCGGTCTGAAGTACCCCGCCGCGTTCAGGCATACGCATCTGGATGAGGTGTAAATCAGCTTATTATGCATATATTAGTTACGAACGACGACGGCGTTAACGCGCCGGGTTTATTGGCTTTGGTCCAGGCGATGCGCCCATTGGGTGACGTGACTGTTCTGGCCCCCGACCGCAACTGGTCGGGCGGCGGGCACGTGAAGAC
>CALFZO010000002.1 GCA_937952305.1 uncultured Anaerolineales bacterium
GTGCAAAATGAACCTGGCCATCCGCGTCATCGACGGCGACCTCGGCCCCGAGAACGCCGACACCTTCCACCGCGACCTGCACCCGGACCTGCGCGCGGACTTCATCCTGGCGAACCCGCCCTTCAACATCAGCGATTGGGGCGGCGACCGCCTGCGCGACGACGCCCGCTGGAAGTACGGGGCGCCGCCATCCGGCAACGCCAACTACGCCTGGGTCCAGCACATGGCCCACCACCTGACGCCCAACGGCCTGGCCGGCTTTGTGCTGGCCAACGGCTCGATGTCGTCCAACACCAGCGGCGAGGGCGAGATCCGCCGGGCGCTGGTGGAGGCGGACCTGGTGGACTGCATGATCGCGCTGCCGGGCCAACTCTTCTACACCACGCAAATCCCGGTCTGTTTGTGGTTCCTGGCCCGGAATAAAAGCGGACGCTCGGCCGGCCGCGGCGCGGCCCTGCGGGACCGCCGGCGCGAGGTGCTCTTCATTGACGCCCGCCAGTTGGGGAGCCTGGTGGACCGCACCCACCGCGAACTGTCCGAGGCCGAGATCGCGCGGGTGGCCCAGACCTACCACGCCTGGCGGGGCGAGAAGGACGCCGGCGCGTACGCCGACGTGCCCGGCTTCTGCAAGAGCGCGACCCTGGACGAGATCGCCGGCCACGGCCATGTGTTGACGCCGGGCCGTTATGTGGGCGCCGAAGCCGCCGAGGATGACGGCGAGCCGTTTGAAGCAAAGATGAAGCGACTGACCGAAACACTCGAAGCGCAGTTTGCGGAGAGTTCACAATTGGAGAAAGCGATCAGAGCCAACCTGAAGCGGTTGACATATAAATAGTAGTGGCGTATTCTTATTATGCGATTTGCTTACATCGCTTAATAAAGCGACCCCTTATTAAACAGTTTCCGTGCGCCAATAACGATAATGCGGCGTGATGCCAGCGGTCAGTACAAGGTCTCCAATGTCAGCGGCGAGCCGGTCCGGGCTTTCATTCCCTTTCCCCTGCCCCCACAGCCGGCCCTGGACCTCGCCGGGCCGCGCCAGCGTCTGTTAGAACAGACCACCCTGGCCCTCGGCCGGCTGGACAGCGTCACGTTGCTGCTCCCCGACCCTGGCCTGTTCCTCTACGCCTATGTGCGCCGCGAGGCGGTGCTGTCTTCGCAGATTGAGGGCACGCAGTCCACGCTATCCGATCTGTTGCTCTTTGAGTTAGAAGAAGCGCCGGGCGTCCCTTTCGACGATGTGACCGAAGTTTCCAATTATGTGGCCGCACTAGAACACGGGATGGCGCGGCTGCGTGAGGGCTTTCCCCTGTCCAATCGTCTGATCCGGGAGATGCACACCCGGCTGTTGACCAGCGGCCGGGGAAGCGAAAAGACTCCGGGCGAGTTCCGGCGCACGCAGAACTGGATTGGCGGCACGCGCCCCGGCAATGCTCAGTTCGTCCCGCCGCCGCCGGACACGGTGGAAGACTGCATGGCGGCGCTGGAACGCTTCATCCATGACGAGGCCGGACCCTATCCAGCCCTTGTCAAAGCGGCGTTGGCGCACGTTCAGTTCGAGACCATCCATCCCTTCCTGGACGGCAACGGGCGCATCGGCCGGCTATTGGTGGCGTTGTTGCTCCACCACAGCGGCGTGCTCTCCCAACCCTTGCTGTATTTGAGCCTGTATCTCAAGCAATACCGCGCCGAGTACTACCGCCTGCTCGACTTGGTCCGGACCGAGGGCAACTGGGAGGCCTGGCTGGATTTCTTCCTCGAAGGTGTGGAAAAGACGGCCGCCGGCGCCGTGCAGACCGCGCAGCGGCTGGTGGCCCTGCATCAGGCGGACGCCGGCCGCGTGCGCGCGCTCGGGCGCGCCGCCCCCAGCGCCCAACGGGTATTGAACGCCCTGCGGGAGCGCCCGGTGACCACGCTGGAAGTGGCGCGCCGCCGGGCCGGCATCTCCTTCCCGACGGCGGCCAAGGGCATGAACGCGCTCGTGGACTTAGGGGTGGTCCGCGAGCTGACCGGTCAGCGCCGCAATCGTGTCTTTGTCTACGAGCAGTATCTGGCTATCTTGAACGCGGGGACTGAGGCAGATGTGTAGGATTGAGGCCGAGGATGATGGCGAGCGGTTCGAGACGAAGATGAAGCGCCTGACCGAGACACTGGAGGCGCAATTCACGGAGTCACGGAGAGCGCCAAGCTGGAGAAGGCGATCCGGCGCAACCTGGCGCGTTTGCAAGACAGTGAGGGCAAGTCCACGGTCTGACTCATGGTAAGGTTAATGCCGTGATCACTGAAGTTGAGCAAAAACGCCCGCAAGTGGCGCAGTTGTGCCGGCAATACCGGGTGCTGCGCCTGGACTTGTTCGGCTCAGCCGCCAGCGGCGCTTTTTCCCCCGCCACCAGCGATTTTGACTTTATCGCGCGTTTCGCGGACACGCGCTCGGCCGACTACGCCGACCGTTATCTGGATTTTGCCGAGGCCCTGGAGCGCCTCTTCGGGCGGCGGGTGGACCTCCTGACGGAGCGCGCGATCCGCAACCCGTATTTCCGCGCGGAGGTGGACCGCACGCGGCAGGTGGTCTATGAACAACAACCTCAAGAAGCGCTTGCTTGACGCCCGCGACGCGTGCCGGGCGATTGAGACCTTCCTCGCCGGCCAGACCTTCGATGATTACCAGGCCGATCTGTTGCGGCGCTCGGCGGTGGAGCGCCAATTTGAGATCGTGGGGGAAGCCTTGAACCAGGCCCAAACAGTGGACGCCGGATTAGAGCAGCGCCTGCCCGAAGTGCGGCGGATCGTGGGCTTGCGCAACCGCATCATCCACGGCTATGACAGCGTAGACGACGAGCTGGTCTGGCAGATCGCGCAGACCCACTTGCCGTCTCTGGCGCGCCAACTGGACGTGTTGCTAGCCGAATAGCCCTTCAATTAATGAGACAGCCCGCCTTTATGGGCGGGCGTCAGCCCGGAGATGCTATCTCCGAGGGGTGCTAAGATTCTAGCCATTATTCGCGGCTTATCCAGCAAACACGAACATGACATTTGACGACTGGGTAGTTGCTCCCCTAAAAGAGGTTACGGACAATTTTGACTTTCTGCGCGTGCCTGTGAAAGAGACCGACCGAGTGAAGGGGCCTTACCCTTATTATGGTGCATCAGGGGTGGTTGACTATGTCGATAGCTACACTTTTGATGGTGAATATTTGCTCATCGCAGAAGATGGCGAGAACCTCCGAACCCGGAAAACGCCGGTGGCGTTTCTAGCTAATGGCAAATTCTGGGTAAACAACCACGCGCACATCGTCCGTGGAAATGCCAAAGCCAATACTCGCTATCTTGCGTATGCGCTTCAACTTGCGGATATAAGCGGTTTTTTGACTGGCTCCACTATGCCCAAACTCACTCAGGGCAACTTGGCGCGCATTCCTATTCCAATTCCACCTCTGTCCGAGCAAGTAGCTATCGCCGGCGTCCTCGGCGCACTGGACGACAAGATCGAGCTCAACCGGCGCATGAACGAGACGCTGGAGCAGATGGCCCGCGCCCTGTTCAAGTCCTGGTTCGTGGATTTCGACCCGGTGCGCGCCAAGGCGGAGGGCCGCCGGCCGGCCGGCCTGGATGCCGAGACCACCGCGCTCTTTCCGGACTCATTCGTGGATTCGCCATTGGGTGAAGTGCCGGCAGGATGGGAGGTCGGCCCATTGCTTGTGCAGTCAAAGCTGCTCAGCGGAGGGACCCCAAAGACAACTGAGCCTGATTATTGGGGTGGTAGTGTCCTGTGGGCGAGCGCAAAAGATGTCTCAACCAGTAGAGAGTGTTTCTTAATTGCCACTGAACGCCAGATTACTGAAAGCGGTCTTGCAAATAGTTCCACAAAAGTCATTCCCGCCAACGCCACCGTGATTGTAGCTCGTGGTGCCACAACGGGTCGTCACGTTTTGCTAGGGCGCGATATGGCAATGAATCAGACTTGTTATGCTCTACTATCGCTGTTTGATTGCCATTTTGCGCTGTATTGCCAAATCGGACAGATCGTTGAGAATCTTGTGCGGGCGGCTCATGGGTCGGTGTTTGACACCATTACAACCAATACTTTTGAAGGGACTCCCGTCTTATTAGCGCCCAAAAAGATACAACGGACCTTTGAGGCCAGAGTCGCGCCTTTGTTCTCGGATATATTATTGAAGCAGCAGGAAACCCGCACACTTATAGAGTTGCGCGACTCTCTGTTGCCCAAACTATTGAGCGGCGAAATCCGGATTGGAGAAAGCCAGCAATGATGCGCCACTTGAAAGGTATGGGCGATAAACTCAGCATCGCAATTCCGGCCGACGAGGATGGTTTTGTGGGGAGAGAGTGCCCGAACCCCGAATGCTTGGGCTACTTCAAGATTCAACCCGGTACAGGCCTCAAGGGTGATAAGTTACCATGCCATTGTCCATATTGTGGCCACATTGGTGGCTCCGATACGTTCTTCACTAAAGAGCAAATTGAGTACGCGAAATCTGTTGCTATCAAGCAGATAACCGATGCGCTTAAACGAGACATGCAGGAGTGGGACCGAGAACTCCGTCGAAGCACAAGTAACAGCTTTATCAAGCTAAGCCTTGACTATAAACCCGGACATCATCCGGTTCAGTATTACCGAGAAAAACAACTCGAGACAATTGTCATCTGCGACCAATGCGCGTTGCGCTATGCTGTCTATGGGGTTTTTGCGAGTTGTCCGGATTGTGGCTCGCACAATTCTCGCCAAATCCTCGACAAGAATATCGAGCTTGTTGAGAAAGAACTTCAACTTACGGAATCGATGGAGACCCAACTGGCAGAGCATTTAGTGGGCGATGCACTTGAAAATGCCGTGGCTGCATTTGATGGATTTGGCCGCGAGACATGCCGGGTTTTTGCCGCAAAGGCATCATCTCAGGCCGCCGCAGAGAATTTGTCATTTCAGAACTTGCCCGCCGCGCGACAGCGGGTAATTGGGCTTTTTGGCCTAGACATACAAGGCGGCATGGCGGTTGACGACTGGGAGTTTGTTTGTCGGTGTTTCCAGAAGCGGCATTTGCTTGCGCACAAAATGGGCGTTGTGGATCAGGCGTATGTTGACGCCACACACGATCCGGCCGTTGTCTTGGGTCGCAAAATCGTCATTGAACGCAGTGAAGTCCGAAAATTGGCCGGGCTGCTTCGAGAACTGGGTTTAGCATTGTTCAATGGCCTGTCGGGTCACACCCCAGTGGCCTCACCGTAACAGTCCAGTTGCGTGTTTGATTTGTTCTGCGAGTCAGGCTATCTCGCCCTGTACGACCCAGATATCACGCCAGCACGGCAAGCAGAAGCAGTCATGTTAGGATAACTGTATGTCCGGCCTATTTCCCGATACCACGCCCGCCGCTGAGCGCGTGCAGATCGACCTCCTGCGCCGCGCCCCCGCCTGGCGCAAGCTGCGCGCGATGGACCAGCTGAACCAGTCGGTGCGGATGCTGGCGCTCAGCGGCCTGCGCCAGCGTTACCCTACGGCCTCGCCCGAAGAGCAGCGCCGCCGGCTGGCGGATTTGGTCCTGGGGCCGGAACTCGCCCGGCGCGTCTACGGTCCGGGGCCGGCCAATGCCTGAGGTCCCCTTCCCCGAATCGGTCGCGGTCACCCTCGTGGTGGCCGATGCCTTGGAGCGCCTGGGCGTGCCGTATCTCATCGGCGGCTCGGTCGCCAGCACCGTCCACGGCGTCTTGCGCTCCACCCTGGATGCCGACCTCGTGGCCGATCTGCACGCCGCGCAGGCGGCGCCGCTGGCGGAGGCCCTGGCCGGCGCCTTCTATGTGGATGCGCAGAGCATTCAGGACGCCATCGCCCGGCGCGGCAGTTTCAACGTCATCCACCTGGAGACGATGTTCAAGGTGGACATCTTCGTCACACGGGGCCGGCCGTTTGACCAATCTCAATTTGAGCGCCGCGCGGCCGTGACCTTGGCGGCAGAGTCGGACCGCACCGCGTTTGTCGCCAGCCCGGAAGACGTCATTCTCGCCAAGCTGGAGTGGTATCGCGACGGCGGCTCGGTCTCGGACCGGCAGTGGCGCGATATCCTGGGGGTGCTGATGGTACAGGCCGGCCGGCTGGATCTGGACTATCTGCGCCACTGGGCGGCGGCGTTGGGGGTAAGCCAACTCTTGGAGCAGGCGCTAACCGAGTCGACTTGAGGGGGACCGGATGGCCTTCACAGAGTCTACCGTCGAAGACGCCGCGCTCGACCTGTTCCGCGAGCTGGGCTACGCCGTCCGGCACGGCCCGGACATCGCGCCCGGCGAGCCGGCGGCGGAGCGCGCGGACTACGGCGAAGTCGTCCTGCTCGGCCGCCTGCGCGCCGCCCTGGAGCGCATCAACCCCTCGGTGCCGCGGGATGCCATCGACGAGGCCGTCCGCAAGGTCACGCGCCCCGAAACGCCGGGCCTGGTTGAGAACAACCGCCGCTTCCATCGCTTGCTGGTGGACGGCGTGGACGTGGAGTACCGGCGCCAAGACGGCACCATCGCCGGCGACAAGGTCTGGCTGGCGGATTTTGACCGCCCGGACCGCAACGACTGGCTGGCTGTCAACCAGTTCACCATCATCGAGGCGACCGGCCGGTCGCCCGAGAACCGCCGGCCGGATATCGTGGTCTTCGTCAATGGCCTGCCGCTGGCCGTCGTCGAGCTCAAGAACCCGGCCGACGAGAAGGCCACCCTGCGCAACGCCTTCAACCAGTTCCAGACCTACAAAGCCGCCATCCCGAGCCTGTTCCCGTACAACGAACTGCTCGTGATCTCGGACGGCCTGGAGGCGCGGGCCGGCTCGCTCACCGCGGACTGGGAGCGTTTCATGCCCTGGCGCACCGTGGACGGCGTGACGGTGGCGCCCAGAGGCACCCCGGAGCTGACGACGCTCCTGCGCGGCGTCTTCGCCCGGCCCACCCTGCTGGACCTGATCCAGAACTTCATCGTCTTCCAAGAGGACGGCGGCCGGCTGGCCAAGAAGATCGCGGGCTACCACCAATACCACGCCGTCAACAAGGCCGTGACCAGCACCGTCAAGGCCACGGGCGCGTCCGGGGACCAGCGGGCCGGCGTCATCTGGCACACCCAGGGCAGCGGCAAGAGCCTGACCATGGCCTTCTACGCCGGCAAGATCGTGCGCCATCCGGCCATGCACAATCCCACGTTGGTGGTGCTCACCGACCGCAACGACCTGGACGATCAGCTCTTCGGCACCTTCGCGGACTGCCAGGACCTGTTGCGCCAGACGCCGGCGCAGGCCGCCGACCGCGACGATCTGCGCCAACTCCTGCGCGTGGCCTCCGGCGGCGTGGTCTTCACCACCATCCAGAAATTCCTGCCCGAACAGCGCGCGGCCTACCCGCTGCTCTCCGAGCGCCGCAATATCATCGTCATCGCGGATGAGGCCCACCGCAGCCAATACGGCTTCGGGGCGCGCGTCGTCCAGAAAGAAGATGACGCCTACCTGGCCTACGGCTTCGCCAAGCATCTGCGCGACGCCCTGCCGGGCGCGTCCTTCATCGGCTTCACGGGCACGCCCATCGAGGCCAATGACCGCAGCACGCCGGCCGTCTTTGGCGAGTACATCGACGTCTACGACATCCAGCGCGCGGTGGAGGACGGCGCCACCGTCCGCATCTACTACGAGGGCCGGCTGGCCAAGCTGGAGGTGGACGAGGCCGAGAAACCCAGGCTCGACCCCGAGTTTGAGGAAGTGACCGAGGGCGCGGAGGACACGGTCAAGGCCGAGCTCAAGAGCAAATGGGCGCGGCTGGAGGCCATGGTCGGCGCCGAGAAGCGCGTCCAGCGCATCGCCCAGGACCTGGTGGAGCACTTTGAGCAGCGCTCGGAGGCGCTGGGCGGCAAGGCCATGATCGTGGGCATGAGCCGGCGCATCTGCGTGGACCTGTTCAACGCCATCGCGGCCCTGCGGCCGGCGTGGGTGGACCCCGATCCCGAGAAGGGCGCGTTGAAAGTGGTGATGACGGGGTCCGCCGCCGACCCGGCCGAGTGGCAGCCGCACATCGGCAACAAGGCCAAGCGCGAGGCGCTGGCCGAGCGCTTCAAGGACCCGAACGACCCGTTCCGGCTGGCCATCGTGCGCGATATGTGGCTGACCGGATTCGACGTGCCGAGCCTGCACACGCTCTACGTGGACAAGCCCATGCGCGGCCACGGCCTAATGCAGGCCATCGCCCGCGTCAACCGCGTCTTCAAGGATAAGCCGGGCGGCCTGGTGGTGGACTACCTGGGCCTGGCCGATGAGCTGCGCCAGGCGCTGGCCGCGTACACCGAGGCCGACCGCGGCCAGACCGGCATCCCACAGCAGGACGCGGTCGAGGTCATGCTGGAGAAGTACGAGATCGTCACCGGCCTCCTGCACGGCTTCGATTACAGCCGCTTCCACACCGGCGCGCCGCTGGAGCGCCTGGCCGTCCTGCCGGCGGCGATGGAGCACATCCTGCAGTTGGAAGATGGGGCCAACCGCTTCCTGCAGGCTGTCTCCGATCTGAGCCGGGCGTTTGCGCTCGCCGTGCCGCACGAGACCGCGCTGAGCCTGCGCGAGGACGTGGCCTTCTTTCAGGCTGTGCGGGCCGGCTTCATCAAGGCCACGCCGGTGGAAGGCAAGACCACCGAGGACATGGACAGCGCCATCCGGCAGTTGGTCTCGCGGGCCGTGGCCTCGGACCAGATCATCGACATCTTCGCCGCCGCCGGCCTGAAGTCGCCGAACATCGGCATCCTGGACGAGGCGTTCCTGGCCGAGATCCGGGGCCTGCCGCAGAAGAACCTGGCGCTGGAGGTCCTGCGCAAGCTGCTGGGCGACGAGATCAAGAACCGCGGCCGGCGCAACCTCGTGCAGGCGCGGTCGTTCGCGGCCATGCTGGAGGAGACCATCCGGCGTTACCAGAACCGGTCGCTGGAGGCCGCCCAGGTCATCAATGAGTTGATCGAATTAGCAAGAGAACTCAAGGCCGCACACCAGCGCGGCGAGAACCTGGGCTTGAGCGAGGACGAGCTGGCTTTCTACGACGCCCTGGAGACCAACGACTCGGCCGTGCAAGTGCTGGGCGACGACACTCTGCGTCTGATCGCGCGCGAGCTGGTGGACACGGTGCGGCGCAACACCACCATCGACTGGACCCTGCGCGAGAGCGCCCGGGCCAACCTGCGCCGGCTGGTGAAGCGCGTGCTCAGCCGGCATGGCTACCCGCCGGACAAGCAGGAGAAGGCCACCCAAACTGTCTTGGCGCAGGCCGAGTTGATTGCCAGGGACTGGTCAGGGGCCATGGCCGATGCCTGACAATGCATCCAACGTCAACTTCCAGGCCGGCGACGCCGCTATCGGCGGCGACGTGGCCGGACGGGACAAGATTATCAGCACCGTGATCTACCAGGGCGTCGTCCCTGGCCAGGTCCGCCGCGGGGAGCTGCCGCTGCGCCAACCCTTCTTCGGGCGCGAAGAGGAACTGGCCCAGATTGCGGCCGCCCTCGATCTGGAGACGCGTGGCTGGGGCGCGCTCATCGACGGCCCGGGCGGCATCGGCAAGACGGCGCTGGCCATTGAGGCTGGGCACCGTGTGTCGGCCGACCATTTCTCCAGCAAAATCTTCCTCTCCGCGAAGGTGCGCGAACTGACCCCGGCCGGCGAAGTGCCTCTGGACGATTTCATGCTGCCCAATTACCAGGCGCTTATGATCGAATTGGGGCGTGAGCTGGGCATCGCCGAGGTCGCCCAGCCTGGCCCCGGCAGCCGCGGGCGCCGCCCGAAGCGGATCGAGGGCTCTGCATCAGGAGGTCGCGCATGGCCGAACGCCTGCGTCTGAACTGGATGGCCGGCGAAATGTCCGGGCCGGTGTTCCCGGCGGGGCTGGCCGACCTGCAGGCCGCCCTGGAGAAGCGCCTCTGGAGCCGGGATGAGCTCCTGGCCGTCTGCCGGGGCGTTGAGTATTGCCTCGGCGCCGTATTCCCCTTCACCACCCCAGACGGCTATCGGTGGCAGCTCGGCCTCAAATTCCGGGACCATGTTGGCACCACGGTGTATGGCGAGGCCGTGATCCTGATCCCCAAACTCAACCGGCACTTGATCCTGGCGGTGCGCCTGGACCGGCCGCTGGCGGTCTATGCCTGGGGCCGCACCGAAGAGCAACTCAACCGCTATGTCCGCGACTTTGCCGCCAGCTTGAGGCGCCGGTGACGGGCCGGCCGCCAACGCGCATTCCCACACCTGGATAACGTCTATGCCGCCTCAGGCCGTGATCGAGAAGGGCCAAGTTCTGATCGAGTTCCAGTGCCCGGGCTGCGGCCGGCCGCGCTTCGCGCGCCTAGGCGACGGCGGCGGCGCGTACTACTGCGCCGATTGCCGCCGCACGCAGCCCATCCCGGCTCTGCCGTGCGCCTCGGCCCCGGGCTGTGACGGCGTCTATGCCGTCTGCCGCGGCAAGCTGCTCAAGACCAAGAGCGGGGGCAGCGTCATTGAAGACCCAGACTGGGAGACCCGCTGCGAACGCTGCGATGACGTGGTGCCTGGCTGGACCAAGGAGCAACACTGCGCGCGCGTGCTCTGCAGCCGCTGCCTGCGGCCGTTTCCAGTCTAATCGCCGCCTGGCCGGGCCAGCACCGGCTCAATCCGACTGAATCGAGGATCCCCATGCCGTCCAATCTCGCCGCCGTATTCGAGAACCTGCGCAGCCGGAACGAGTACAAGCGCAAGGCCGCGGTCCAGGAGCTGGGGAAGGCGGCCGAAAGCAGTGCCCAGATCATCGGCGCGTTGACTGCCGCGCGCGACTCGGACCCCCACGCCGACGTCCGCCAGGCGGCGGCCCAGGCCCTCCAGGCGCCGGTCCATCAGGCCTACCAGGCCGCCCACCCGGATTGGGCCGAGCAGGCGGCGGCCGAGGCCCACCAGCAGCTGCTCATGCCCAACGCCGACCTGCGGCAGTTGCAGCAAGCCCTCAAGAGCAAATCCCGCGACGAGCAGCTCCGCGCCGTCTACACCATCCGTCATCTGCGCCGCCAGGAGGCGCTGCCCGATCTGGTAGCGACGGCCACCAGTTTCTCGCTGCTGATGACGCTGCAGGGAGGCCGGTCGCCCGACCGCAAGCAGGCCAAGGGTCTGCTTCTGCCGGTGCTGGAGGCCCTGGTGGAGCTGGGTGAGCCGGCGGCGCCGGATGGCAAGTGGACGGGCTTCCTCAAGACCGGCACAGCGACCCTGGCGGCCCACGTGCGCTGGTCGGACGAGCAGAAAGACCTGGACAACGAAGAAGCTCAGGTGAATATGAAGCTGGCGCGCTGCCTGCTGCGCTTGGGCGGGCCGGCCGCAGTTGCTTCAATGGAAGGCGCGTTCAAAACGATCTTCTCGCCGACGGACATCACCAAGAACACGGTCGTCTCCCACCTTCGTTACGCGGTGGCCGCCGGCGAACTGGCCGCTGATGAAGGCCGCGCCGCGGCCATTGCGGCCTGGCTGTGCCGCAGTGCGCTCACCGACGAGCAGCGCTGGACG
>CALFZO010000003.1 GCA_937952305.1 uncultured Anaerolineales bacterium
CGCCACGGCCACCCCAGCACCCTGCACCTGTGGTGGGCGCGGCGTCCCCTGGCCGCGGCCCGCGCCGTCATCTTCGCGCAGATGGTGGATGACCCGGCCTCCGTGCCCGAGGAGTTCCCGACCGAGGCCGAGCAGCAGGCCGAGCGCGAGCGCTTGTTCCGGCTCATCGAAGACCTGGTGCAGTGGGAGAACACCACCAACGAAGCGGTGCTAGAAAAAGCCCGCGCCGAGATCCGGCGCAGTTGGGCGCGGTGGTGTAAAGAGAGCGGCGACGACCCCGCCAAGCTTCCGGCCTTCCATGACCCGTTCGCCGGCGGCGGCGCCCTGCCGCTGGAGGCCCAGCGCTTGGGATTGGAGAGCTACGCCAGCGACCTCAACCCGGTGGCCGTGCTCATCAACAAGGCCATGATCGAGATCCCGCCCAAGTTTGCGGGCCGGCCGCCCGTGAACCCGGAGGCGCGGAAGAAGATTGGGGCCGAGACCGGCTGGAAGGGCGCGCAGGGCCTGGCCGAGGACGTGCGCTACTACGGCCAGTGGATGCGCGACGAGGCCGAGAAGCGCATCGGCCACCTGTACCCCAAGGTGGAAGTGACGGCCGAGATGGCCAAGACGCGGCCCGACCTCAAGCAATACGTGGGCCAAAAACTGACCGTGATCGCGTGGCTGTGGGCGCGCACCGTGAAAAGCCCTAACCCGGCCTTCGCCCACATCGATGTGCCGCTGGCGTCCACCTTCATGCTTTCCACCAAGGCCGGCAAGGAGGCCTATGTGGAGCCGGTGCTTGAGAAGGACGGCTACCACTTCATGACGAAGGTGGGTAAACCGAAGGATGGGGAAGCCGCTAAAAACGGGACCAAGCTGGCGCGGGGCGCGAACTTCCGGTGTTTGATGTCTGATGAACCGATCTCGGGCGATTACATCAAGGCTGAGGGCCGGGCCGGCCGGATGGGCGCACGGCTGATGACGATTGTGGTCGAGGGCGAGCGCGGGCGCGTGTACCTTGCGCCGACGGCCGAGCACGAGGCGGCGGCGCTAAAAGCGAAGCCGGAGTGGAAACCAGAGACGAACCTGCCTGATGATCCTCGCAACTTCTGGACGGTCCAGTACGGCCTGACGACTTACGGCGACCTCTTTACCTCGCGCCAACTTGTTGCATTAACGACATTTTCTGATTTAGTACAGGAAGCACGCGAGTTAGTATCGCGCGACGCGTTAGCCGCCGGCTTGTCCGATACTCCCACAAGATCAGGACAAGCGGGCAAATCTTTACACAATGGCGAGTTCACCAAGACTACATACGCAGATGCAGTGGGTGTATATCTAGCCTTTGCCATATCGAAACTAGCAGATCGCGGCTCATCAATATGTACTTGGTTTACCGAGAGAGATTCGACACGAAATACATTCGCTCGCCAGAGCATACCGATGACGTGGGACTACGCCGAACTAAACACCCTCTTGGATGGAACTGGAAGTTTTGTTGGAGCAGTAGGCTGGACAGCCGAAAGCATTGAAGGGGTGGCTGCTGGATACGGATCGGTCTTCGGCTCAAGTGATCAAATCGATGCAACAAGACAGTCTGCTAGCATAAACAAAGTTGTTTCCACGGATCCTCCGTACTACGACAACATCGGCTATGCCGACCTCTCGGATTTTTTCTATATCTGGCTGCGCCGGTCGCTGAGGGCCGTCTTCCCCGATCTTTTCGCCACCTTGGCTGTGCCCAAGGCAGAGGAATTAGTTGCTACCCCCTATCGCCACGGAAACAAGGAGAAAGCCGAGGCATTCTTCCTTGATGGCATGACACTTGCCATGCATCGCTTAGCTGAACAAGCCCACACAGCTTTTCCGGTTACTATCTATTATGCCTTCAAGCAAGCAGAAAGTGACGGTGCTGATGGCACTACCAACACCGGCTGGGACACTTTTTTGGCGGCCGTTATCGAGGCCGGTTTCGCCATCAGCGGCACCTGGCCAATTCGGACTGAACTAAGTAATCGCATAATTGGTTCCGGCACCAACGCGCTTGCTTCCAGCATTGTCCTTGTCTGCCGCAAACGTTTTTCCGATGCGCCCACGGTAACCCGCCGCGAGTTCGTCACTGCGCTTAAAGCGGAGTTGCCCGTGGCACTTGCCAACCTCCAGCGCGGCAATATCGCCCCGGTAGACCTCGCCCAGGCGTCCATCGGACCAGGGATGGCTGTTTATACTCGTTACGCCCGGGTGTTGGACGCCGCTGGTCAGCCGCTCTCGGTGCGGGAGGCGTTGGCGCTTATCAACCAGACCCTAGATGAAGCTCTGGCCGAACAGGAAGGCGACTTCGACGCGGATAGCCGCTGGGCGCTGGCCTGGTTCGAACAATCGGGCTTTGAAGAAGGCGACTACGGCGTAGCTGAGACCCTTTCCAAGGCTAAGAACACCAGCGTAGCGGGAATGGTCCACGCCGGTATTTTGGCTTCAAGCCGAGGCGATGTGCGCCTGCTCAAACCGGCTGATCTGCCTGACGATTGGAACCCGGCCACGGATGCCCGCCTCTCGGCCTGGGAGATCGTCCACCACCTGATCCGGGTGTTGGAGGCCGGCGGAGAGAGCGCGGCGGCCGGGCTCGTGGCTCAGCTGGGCAGCCAGGCCGAGAACGCCCGCGAGTTGTGCTACCGCCTGTACACCATCTGTGAGCGCAAGAAGCGCGCGGCGGAGGCGCTGTCCTACAACGCCCTGGTCCAGAGTTGGCCAGAGATCATGCGTCTGGCGCGCGAGCAAGGCGCGGCCGGGCCGGCGCAGGCGAACTTGTTATGAGCGGGGAAAGCCCATGTCGATTAGTCAGTATCGTTCGATGTTGGACCGCGCTATGGCTTCTGGAGCCATTCTGCGCATGCACTACGGAAATGGCAAAGGCGAAACCTCCTGGCGGGATATTCAGCCTCAAGAGTGGGAGACCTGGGAGGGGCCGGACCAATTTGCCGCCTATTGTTATCACCGCCAAGAGGTGCGGCATTTCCTCGTATCCCGTATCCTGGCGCTTGAGGAAAAGGCCTCACCAAGCCCAGCCCGGCCTCAACCGACTTCTGGCGCCTCCTCCGGGCCGGCGTCATCTGCCGGTAACCTGGAAGCCAAACGCCAGCGCTTCAACTTCTTGGATCAGTGCGACTCGTTTGGCATGTCCCCTCCGGAGGTTGAAGAATACCGGCGCTTGAAGCAAGAACTTTTCGGCCGGCCTGCAAACAAGTCCGAGCCGGCTAAGCCGTCTATGGCAGCGACTCCGAGCCCACCTCAACCCTCGCCCGCGCCGGCCGGCCTCAAGCCCATTGCCCGCAAACCCCAGCCCGTGACGGCGCCGCCCGGGCCGCGCCTGACCCAGGTGGCGAGCGGCGACCAGTGGAACCGCCTGGTTCGCTATTACGCCGAATGCCTGAGCCGCGAGAACCGGCAACAACATCGCCTGCGGGATTTCACCAAAGCGGCCTACCCCCTGCCACTGGAGAAGGCCCAGACTGTACGCTTCATAGAAGGGCAGGACGCGCTGGAGTTCGCGGTGGCGGACCCGCGCAATCAAGCCTTGCTCCAATTTCTCAAGGTCGAGAAAGTGCGCGGCGAACGCCAATTATGTCTGGGCTATTTGTGGTTCACGACCTCCACCAATGAGCATGCGCCTTTGTTGGTGGCGCAGGTCGCCTCCAAGAGCGATTCCAAGGCCATGGTGTTGGAGATGGACGACTATGAGGCCAGTACCGCCGCCTTGGACAGCCTGGGCTTAACTGAGGAAGAGATTGAAGCCGTATTGGATGAGTGCGCGCGCCTGACGCCCGCCAGCGGTGAAACTCGGCTGGTCGCGTTGCAGCGCCACCTCATCGGCCGGCTCAGCGATTTGTTGGGCCAATCGATTCCGTTGACGCCTTGGAAAGGCGGATCAGCTCTGTTGGCGGGAACTCTGGTGGATGTGGCGGCGCTCTTCTGGGTTCAGCAACAAACTGCCACGGCCAACTTGGTCGCCGAACTGGCAGATTTGTCTGATCCAGCCCACTGGAACACCGCGCCGACCACGGTCAAGCAACTCCTGGGCGGTGTGCCCAGCCATGCCTATCCTCATCCACCCGATCTTGTCTCTGATCCGGCAATCTATGTGACGGCGCTCAACGATGACCAGCGGCAGGCGGTCGCGGCCGGCCTCGTGGAGCCGGTCACCGTGGTTACCGGCCCGCCCGGCACTGGCAAATCTCAAACCATCCTGAACCTGATCGCACAGGCCGTGATGCGCGGGCAAACGGTACTGTTTGCCAGCCGCAATAATCAAGCGGTGGATGTGGTGATGGATCGGCTGGCCGGCGAAATGCGCCTGGAAGGCGCGGTTCGCACTGGCACGAAGGAGCGCCGGCTGGCTGCGGCCCAGCGGATGGCCGATACACTCCAGCGGGTGAAGATGAACGCGCGTCGGCCCGGCACCGCCGCCTTGCGCGAGCAATATGGGCAGCTGCGTCAAGAACTCTTCCGGGCGGAAAGAGATCTGGAAACTGTGCGTCGGCTGGCCGGCCTCGAGCAGTCTTACAGCGCGGAATGTGACGATTTGCGTGCCCAGCTGAAAAGCCGCGCCAAGGTGGTGGAAGAGAACGCGCCGGGCTTCAACAAAGATGAATACGATCACCTGAGCGATGTCCTCGCGCGCTTGCGTAACACAGCTCTGGCGCTGCAGGACGGGCTGGGCCGGCTGGAGAGCGAGGTCGATCAGTTAATCCGCAGGAACCCGGCTGGCTTAGTGGTTCTGATCAAACTGCGCGAATTTGAAGACCAGTGGGGCTCCTTTGGCGATCGATTCCTGAATCCTAGTGACCTCGGCAACTATCAACGCCTGCAGGAGTATCTCGAGACGTGGCTAAAGCTGCTCAAGGCGCTGGAACTTCAGCAGATCGTGACGGGCCAGCGCCGGGAATTTCGCGCCGGAATGGCGGTCTACGAACAAGAACGAGCCGGTCTGGCCCTGGAGACCGCAGCCGCGGTTGACGCGCTTGTCTCCGGTCGCGCCACCGTCGATTCACAGGCGGCCGCAGCATCAATGGCAGCGCTGCAGCCCGCCGTGGATAGTTTGGCTCGTTATCAACCCAACTGGTGGCAGCGCCTGTTGGCTGGGCTTGGTCTGCGGAACCGGGTGCGCGATTTCGCCGAGAAAGCCCAGGCAATAAGCGCTACCGTCGGCGGCCAATGGGTCTGGCCTGCTAAGCCGGCTTTGGCTGACAAAGATATGGTCCTCAGGATCTGGGGCCAGTTGGCCGAGGCGGTTCGCGTGGCCGGCGTGCGTTCACGGTTGGCCCAGATGGAGCAGGCGCTTGGCCTTGCGCAGGCGCAGTTGGACGAGGCCCGGGCGGCTTTGCCGGAGGCTTTGGGCGCGGATGTTGACAAGGTAGAGATCCCAGTCGAGGCGGCCTCGCCTTTGCGATCTGAGATCTCCTCGCTGCTTACCCGGCTTAGAGAAGCTTTGGCGCCTCGATCGGAACTCGTGGTACGCGTCAACGCCAAGATTGACCAGAACGGGGATCACCTAGGGATCTTGGACGCCTTCAAGAAAACGCCGGCCGGCGCGGATGAAAGCCTCTGGCGCCTGAAGGAAGATGCGGGTCCGGGCACCCTTGTTCGGCACCTAAACCGCTGGCGCGAAGTGGTGGCGCTCTGGACAGCTAGGGCCTTGCACAAACAGGCCATGAGTGAAGCCAAGCGCTTGCCTTCAGAGGTCGCGGCGCTGCAAATTGTCAAAGGCCTCGCCGACAAACTGTTCGCAACTGGCACTGAATATCTTCGGTCGGTTTGGCTTGAGCGGGTCAAGAACCTGCCATCTAAAGTCGTCCAGGACGCCAGTCACTACATCGCGGCGATGCGTCAGTTGGCCGATATCCGCTGGGAAGAGCCGTTTGACCGCGCCGCCTGGCGGGATCTTAAGATGGCCGAAAGCGAGCACCTGCCGGATGCCTTGCGGGTTTTCCCGGTCTGGGCCACGACCAATCTGTCTGCCAAGACTAACCTGCCGTTGACAGCCGGGTTGTTTGACCTGGTTGTCATTGACGAGGCGTCCCAGTGTGATGTGCCGTCCGCGTTGCCATTGCTGTACCGCGGCAAGCAAGCCGTTGTCGTGGGCGATCCCATGCAGCTGCGCCATGTGGCTACCATTTTCAAGCCATCTGATGTTGAAGCCAGTAATCACTATGGTATTGCGCCGTCCTTTTCATACAGCGACCAATCGCTGTATGACATCGCCAGCCGGAGCACGGGCAACCGGCCGGGCGCGGTATTCCTGGGCGATCACTATCGCTCCGATCCCCACATCATTAATTTCTCAAACGAGGAGTTTTATAAGGAGCTTCGCATCAAAACCGATATGAGCCGCTTTGGTTGGCCAGACGAGTACCTCCGCACCGGGCGTGGTTTGTTCTGGGTCAATGTGGCCGGCCATGCCGACTATCGCCCCGGCGAGAGCGCCTCCAATTCGGCAGAGATTCGGGCAATCCAAAAGCTACTGCCGAAACTGCTCGCGCACTTGGATGGCCTCAAGATGACCCGAGCCAGTCTAGGCATCGTAACTCCGTACCGCCCCCAGGAGAAGGCGCTGCGGAGTTGGTTGTATGCCGACCGGGACGGCGAGGCGTACAGCGAAGAGCGTATTCTGGCGGGCACTGCCCACAAGTTCCAAGGCAGCGAGAAGGATGTGATGATCTTCTCGCCCGTCCTGGCGCAAGGCCTAAAGAGCTCCAGCTTGAGCTGGATGGACCGCACTGCCAATCTACTCAATGTGGCGATTACGCGGGCGCGAACGACGCTAATCGTGGTTGGCGACCTTGAGTACTGTCTGGCGCTGCCGGCCACCAACAAATACCGGCGGCTGGCGGAGTACGCCAAGCGACAGCCCAGCCGTGTGGTCAATGCCGTGGCCGACTTGCCGCTATTCAAAAACGAGCCGGTGAACATCATCGGCAAATTGACCGATCCCACGAATAAGTCGGCCACGCGTGCTACCCTGCGCAGCCTAGTCCTTTCGTGTCAGACGTTTCTATGGTGGATGGATCCCTATATTTCCGACAAAATCTTCCGCTTCCTGATGGATGTGAGTCAGCATCCGGACCTGGGTATCACCGACCTGCGAATCCTGACGCTCAAGAGCCAGCTCGAGGCCTCGCCGCATGACAATCGGCCGCCCTCACTTACCCTGGCGGAAGCCACGGCTGCCTTACAAGCGCTGAAGAGCCGGAATCTGCCTTTCCAATTGGGGGTGCTGCCTAAAGAAGTCCTGCCGCATGACCGTTTTCTTTACAGCGCCAATTACGCGATCAATATGCCGCCGTTTGCCGGCGCCTATGGTGAACACAGTCATATCAGCGAATACACGTCTACCTCAACGAGACCAGAGTTTTTTGAAAGGCTCTGGGCGAAGGCTGAGAAGCTGCTGTAAACAGGCGGATTAGCCCTTCACTGGACCCGCGCAACATGCGTCGCCAATAAGGAGACTGTTGTGGCACTGACTAATCACGAACGCGTCGGTAAAGCGCTGGAACTGCTCCGCGATGGCCTGCGCCCCTTTGTGGAGCGCGAGTGCTCGGCCAAGTACGGCAAGTATTGGGTCACCAAGGTCTCCGAGGGCTGGCCCAACGACCTGAACTGGCCGGAGGGCGCGGACGCGCCCAACCTGGACGCCGCCGTGCTCCTCAAGGTGATGTGGGAGCAGTGGAACCAGATCTTCCGGGAGACCCTGGGCTTTGCCGAGCGCAGCCTGGTGAGCGAACTGCGGGACATGCGCAACAAGTGGGCGCATCAGGTGGCCTTTTCCACCGACGACGCCTACCGCGCCCTCGACTCATCCGCGCGCCTGCTGACGGCGGTCTCCGCCCCGCAGGCCGACGAGATCGAAAAGATGAAGATGGAACTCTTGCGCGTGCGTTTCGATGAGCAGGTGCGCGGCGAGAAGCGCAAGAGCGCGGGCACGGCCGTGGAAGGCGCGGCCGCCGCCGGCCTCAAGCCCTGGCGCGAGGTGGTGACGCCGCACAAGGACGTGGCCAGCGGCCGGTATCAGCAGGCCGAGTTCGCGGCCGACCTGTGGCAGGTGCACCTGGGCGAGGGCGCGCACGAGTACCGCAACCCCGTGGAGTTCTTCCGTCGCACCTACCTTACCGAAAGCCTCAAGCACCTGCTGGCCGGCGCCGTCCGGCGGCTGGCCGGCCGGGGCGGCGACCCTGTGGTCCAGCTCCAGACCAACTTCGGCGGCGGCAAGACCCACTCCATGCTGGCCCTATATCACCTGTTCTCGGGCGCCGCGCCGACCGAGTTGGCGGGCGTGGATACCGTCATGCAGGCGGCCGAGGCGGCCCAGGTGCCGACGGCGCGGCGCATCGTGCTGGTTGGCAACAAGATCTCGCCCGGCAACCCCACGGTCAAGCCAGATGGCACTGTCGTCCGCACCCTATGGGGCGAGCTGGCCTGGCAGTTGGGCGGGAGGAAGGCGTATGCCCGAGTCCAGGCCGACGACGAACGCGCCACCAGCCCAGGCGATGTCCTGCGCGAGCTGTTCAACGAATACGGGCCGTGCCTGATCCTGATCGACGAGTGGGTGGCTTACGCCCGTCAGCTCCACGACCAAAGCGACCTGCCGGCCGGCGGCTTTGAGACCCAGTTTTCGTTTGCCCAGGTGCTGACCGAGTCCGCCAAGCTGGCCCGGAATTGCCTGCTTGTGATCAGCCTGCCGGCCTCGGACACCGCCGGCTCGCCGCACACCCAGGCCGATAACGTCGAAGTGGGCGGCCAGCGCGGGCGCGAAGCCCTGGACCGCCTGCGCAACGTGGTGGGCCGCGTAGAGTCGTCTTGGCGTCCGGCCAGCGCGGAGGAGGGCTTTGAAATCGTGCGCCGGCGGCTGTTCGAGCCGCTTGCGGACCCGGCCCAGTTCAAA
>CALFZO010000004.1 GCA_937952305.1 uncultured Anaerolineales bacterium
GACAGGATGAGCTCGATGCGCTGGCTGTCAGGCAGGTATTTCTCTTTGCCAATCTGGTCAAACCCCAGGTTGGCCCCGGTTTGTGCGACCGCCCGCAGATACTCCAGTTCGGGCTTGTGGTCCAGATGCCCGATCAGAACACGCTCCGGCGGCACGCCTTCGGCTTTCAACAGGGCGATCTGCTCCAGCGCCAGGGTGCCCATTTCTGTGTGCGTCGAAATCAGCGCGCCCGTTGCCCGGTGAGCCCGGGCGGCCGCCCGAAATACCTTCTCCTCGGCCGGCGTGATGACATTCAAGCTCGACGCCGCTTTGATCAGGCCGGCGCGGACACCGGTGTCGGCCATGCCGGCGGTGAGGTCCTGAACCATCTCGTCAGCCAGAGCCTCAATGCTCCGGGCTTCCACCCAGGGGTGGCAGAATTTGTGCTTGTGCCAGCCGGTCGCACCAATAACGTGCACCCCGGTGGCCAGGGCGATCTCACGCAGGGCCAGCGGGTCACGGCCATAATCCCGCGGTGTCATTTCCACCAGCGCCCGCCCCCCCGCCTGATGAAAGTAGCCCACCTCGCGAATGGCCGCCGCAACACTGTCCATCCGCAGGTCAGGGTCAGTCACGCTGGCTGGGGGATGCGTGATGAGGTGCTCATGGGTATAGGTAATTCCCAGCGCCGCCGGTGGAATGTCGCCGCATACCGTCCGAATGATGCCCATGCTGTTATCCCGCTTCGGCCAGCGTGATCGGCCAGTGGCCGGCCGCTGTCAAGGCAGCAGCGCCAAGCTCCGGCGCTGCTGAGCACTCAACACCGCCGTATCCACGATTTGTTGGCCAATCCGGCAGATGGCAGGCGACAGCGGGCCATGCACCGGAGCCCCGGTTTGCAGGCTGTACACGAAATTCTGGATGGGATTCTGAAAGGGCGGCAGCAGTTCATCGACCAGCAATGCCTGGCCCTCGGGGTGCGCCCGGGTCTGCACCCGCACCGTCGCCTCATAGTCATAGGAGCTGATCGTCCCGGCTGTGCCTTTGATTACGAATCCACACTTGGGCTGGGGCTGATGAGTCCAAGGATCGGTGAAGGTTCCCCACCGTGTCTCATATTTGGATAACCCCTTGGCATAGCGGGCGAGCGTAATGCTGTGCTCGTCGACCTCCAATCCCACCGGCTCATCCGCCATCGTCATGATTTCGATCGGCTTGTCACCGCCGTGGAACCAGGTCCCCAAGGTGACCCCATAACCCAGATAATCCAGCAGCGAACCACCCCCCTGCGCGCGGCGGTAGAACCAACTCTCGGCTTTACGCTCCTGGGCGATCTCAGCGGCGACCTCCACTTTGTCCGCCACATGGAAGAGCGGCCCGCGGTTGCCATCGTAATAATGCACTTCGAGCACCTGACCAATCACGCCCTCATCGATCAGCCGCTTGGCGGTGACGTGCGGGGGATACCACGCCAGGGGCCAGTTGATGACCAGTTGTCGGCCGGTCACCCGCATAGCCGCGAGCATGGCGTCGGCCTCCGCCACTGAAGCGGCGAAGGGTTTTTCCACCAGGATGTGGACGTTGAAAGGGGCGACCCGCTCGACCCACTGGCCATGGGCAGCGGTCGCCGGACAGAGGATCGCGATGTCAGGCCGGGTCACTTCCAGGCACTGCCGGTAGTCGGTAAACACCCGCTCCCGCGGAATGCCGAAGTTCTTTATCGCCGCCGCCATGCGCTCGGGCTGCTCATCGCAAATGCCGGCGATCTCGACATTCGGGTGCGTGTGCGCCTGACGCAGCAAGTCACCCATATGCATATGATCAAAATTGATGCCAACAACCTTGAGTTTCGACATGGTGTCTCCCAATGTGAGCGCGGCGGCCTCGGCGGGGTGCCGGGCGAGCGGCGTTCAGGCGCCCGCCAATAACCGGCCCGTTAGGCTTCCAGGCCCGGCAAACGGCGGACTTCGCCGGGACGCTTGGGCCGGCCCTCGTGAGCGCTGCCGATCGCGGCAAACGCGAGCGCCAGGCTGCGCAGGTTGCCGGCGGCCTCATTGGAGGGCGCTTGGTTGGCCTCAATCGCGTAGAGTAACTCCGCCATGGCGCCATGGAAACCATCGGGGAACCATTTGCCCGTCAACGGCGGAGAGGCCACGCCCTGCGAGGTAAAAAGCTGCACCGTCTGCTCCTGCAGCCCCGGGCCGCTGCTCAGGGCGGTCGCCTGGGTGCCCACCAGGAAGGTGCGGTCGTGAGATCCCCGGTTTGTGGCCGCGTTGAAGCTTAGGGTGGCTTGCGCCGTCGGATAGTCAACCAGCACGTGGGCCAGCATCGGCGGGCGTGGGCGCTGGCCTCTGGCCTGGGCGGTTGCGGCAAAGACCTGCAGCGGCTCCTCGGCGCCGAAGTAACAGGTCAGCATGTCGAACCAGTGGATGGCGAAATCATACAGCACCAAATCGGCGATCTCGTCAAAGGGCGTGCCGACCACCCAGGAATGGTCCCAGTGCACCGACAGATCGGCTGTCGTCAACTCACCCAGCAGGCCGGCGGCAACAGCCTGTCGTAGATAGGCGACATGCGGCGCCCAGCGGCCGTTCTGATTGACGGCCAGGCGCACCCCCTGGCGCTCGGCCAGCTCGCACAGGCGCGCCCCGTCGGCGAGGTCGAGCACAAACGGCTTCTGGCTGAGAATATGCTTGCGGGCGAGCAGCGCCGCCTCGATCAGCGGCACCCGCTCGGCGGGATGGGTGGCCAGGTCCACCACGTGCACGTCATCGCGCCGCAACACCTCCCGGAAATCCGTGTAGACAGCGGCCTCGGGAAAATACTCAGCGCGGCGGTTTTCCGCGCGCCCGCCATCGAGGTCGCAGAGCGCGACCACCTCATAGCCGGCCGCGCGGTAGGCCGTCAAGTGGTGCGCGGTGATGCCGCCGCAGCCGATGAGGGCAATTCCAGTTGGCCGAGAACGGAGCGTACGCGGCTGGTAGGGCAATTCCGGCGCGGAGACAGCGGCCACCGGCCGGCCTTGCGCGCCGGCATAAGCAGCCTCCTGTTCCCGCGTGCGTTCGGTCCGTTCTGGGTTGGATGTTTTGGCCACAGGTCGCTCCCTCACTCAGATCGCGCCGCCGTCAATCACAAGATTCTGGCCGGTCATATAGGCCGCTTCAGCGGAAGCGAGGAAAAGGATCCCCGTGGCTATTTCATCTGGAGCACCCTGACGCCGCATGGGAACACCTTGCGCCACCGCCTCCGCTTGCCGCTCCCGGCCGCCCATAAAACCGATAATGGGCTGATTGAAAGGTGTATCGATCCAGCCGGGGCAAATGCAATTGACCCGGATTCCGTCACCACTGACTTCCAGGGCCAGGGCGCGGGAGAAAGCGATAATGGCGCCTTTGGAAGCGGCGTAGGCCACCCCGCCGGCGCCGCCGCGCAGGCCGGCCGTCGAACCGACATTCACAATGGCGGCGCCCTGGCGTTGGCGAAGGTAAGGCACCCCATACTTGGCCATCAGGAAACACGACCGGACGTTGACGGCCATCAGAGCCTCCCAATCGGCATCCGGGAATTCCGTCAGCCGGCCGCAGAGCTGCCTGCCGGCGTTGTTCACCAGGATATCGATGGCGCCCATGTGGCTGGCGGCTGCCGCCAGCAAAGCCTTAACCTGCCCGGCGTCGGAGACATCGGCTTGGACAAACCAGGCCTGGCCACCGGCGTCCCGAATCTGGGCGGCGGCCGCCTCCCCCGCGGCCCGATTCAAATCGGCAATGATCACCTGTGCCTGTTCTTGGGCAAATAGCAGGGCAGTGGCCTGACCGATCCCGGCGGCGCCGCCGGTAACAATCGCCTTTCGGCCCGCGAGACGAGCTGTCATCGTGTCCTCCATGTTCCCAGGTGGCCGCGCTGTCGAGTTGAGCGCGGCCTGCCTGTTTGGCTGGCGATCAATGGCCGGCGTGTTGCGCGGCCCAGATGGCGGCGCCCAGCGCGCCGGCATCCGCGCCGAGCAGGGACTGAACAATCCGGATACGCTCAACCGGCGTGGCGCGGCACCGTTCCCGCACGGCGACGCGGATCGGCTCCAACAGCAGCTCCCCGAGGTTGGCCACACTGCCGCCCAGCACAACACAATCCGGGCTTACCGTCGTCACGATGTTGGCGACGCCGACCCCCAGATAGGTGGTCACCCGTTGCAGCACCGCCAATGCCACTTCATCGCCTTCCCGGGCCGCGGCCCCCACCAGTTCCGGCGTGACACGGTCTGATGAGCCGCCGGCCAGATCAAGCAGACGGGAGGGCTGGCCGCTGGCCAACTGCTGAGTTGCCAACGCCTGGATGGCCTTCCCGCTGGCGTAGGTCTCCAAGCAACCCCGGTTCCCGCAGGTGCAGGCCGGTCCGTCGGGAGCCAAGGTCATATGTCCGAATTCGCCGGCGGTGCCGTCTATCCCCAGAAACAGGCGCCCGGCGAGCGCGATCCCGCCGCCGACCCCTGTGCCCAGCGTCAAGCCCACCACGGTGGCGTGGCCCCGCCCCGCGCCCAGCGTGGCTTCCGCAAGAACGAAGGCCCGCGCATCGTTGATCAGCCAGACAGGGCGACCCAGCTTGGCGGCCAGCCCCGGGCCGGCCGGCACATCGCGCCAGGCGCCCTGTAGGTTGGGAAGAAACTGCGTGTGGCCGGTTCTGGAATCGAAGACGCCCGGAACGCCCAGCCCAATTCCGTCGAGGGAGGGCAGCGGGATGGCCCCGTCAGCACAGGCGACCCGGACGAGGTCGGCCATGCGGCCCAGCACCGACTGTGGCCCGGCCTGGGAGTCGGTCGGCCCCTGCGCGCGGGCCAGAACGCGGCCGCTGGCGGTGTCGACGACGGCCACGGCGATCTTGGTGCCACCCAGGTCAATCCCGGCGAACATAGGCCACCTTTAGGACAATGCCGAGAAGAGGGCGCCGTCACGGCGCAGTTGGTGTTGCAGCCCGTCCACAGGAACAGCCCGGCAGCGGCCCCCCTGCCTGAGCGCCAGGGCCGCGGCGGTGCCGGCCGCCTGTCCCATGGCCATGCATTGCCCCATACTGCGAACGGAAGCATGGGCATCGTGGGTAGCCGACAGGCAACGCCCGGCCGTCAGCAGGTTCTCCACCTTCTGGGGGATGAGGCAGCGATAGGGAATATCATAGGTGGCGCCGGCCGCGAGATATTCCCAGCGGGTATCGTGGCCGGCATGATGGTCTTCAATCGGCGCGCCACATTGGGCAATGGCATCGGCGAATTGGCGGGCGGACAGGACGTCCTCGCGGGTCAACCGATAGTCGCCGAACACGCGCCGGGTCTCACGTATGCCGATCTGCGTGCAGAAGTTCAGCAGGAAAGCGTTCTCATAGCCAGGGATGCGTTCGCGCAGAAACCGGACATACTCAAGCGCTTGGGCCCGCCCGGCCAATTCGGCTTTGGTCAATTCAACGGGGTCGGTGCCATCCACGTAGGCAACCCGCGTCAGGTTGGTCGCCACCACGCCGCGGACCGGCGTCCGATGGAGGCTGCCCTCCTCACGCGGCAGGTGGTAGTCACCGCTCAGGTTAGCCTCGCGCATCAGCCGCACCAAATCCGCCCGTTTGACCTGCAGAGCGCGCGCCTCGTCGACGTTGCCGAGGCGGAAGGTGGTGGTCAAGGACTGGGCCGGCCCATCCTCCCCGGCTGCTTGAAAAGGCACGCCAGCCCGGAAACAGAGATCGGCATCGCCTGAGGCATCCACAAAAACCTGGCCCGTGATCAGGCCGAGCCCGCTCTTTCCGCTGACCACGATCCCGGTGACGGATTCGCCTTCCCTGACCACATCCACACAGAACGTGTGCAGCCGAATGCGGACAGAGGCCTCTTGCGCCGTTTGCTCCCAGACGACCTGGAGGGTGGGTGGATCATAGGTGACGGCCTGACCAGCCCCATAACTGCTCGGGCGCTCCAGCACCATCCCCCGGTGCTGCAGGCGCTCCACGATTTCCCACGGGAGGCCGCCGACGACGCGACGGGCGTCGTTCCCCGGCACGTAGAAGCCATAAAATGTATCCAGCACCATGGTTGAAGTGCCGCCCAAAAATCCATAACGTTCGACCAACAGGGTATCGGCACCTGTCCGGGCCGCCGCGATTGCCGCGGTGCATCCTGCTGAACCAGCACCCACGACGACTACGTCTGCGTGATCAAACACGGGGATTGACATTGTGTCCAACCGGCTAGTCAAAAGAATTCAAAATACCGAATGCAATGATATCATAAAACCTAAAAACTTCAACATATTCCACGAAAATATTCATTTCAAGATCGGATAACCACCGATGAGTGCATGATATTGTCAATAATAAACATATTGACAGGATAATCGCGACGTGTTAACTTCATATGTCTACAGAAAGTGTTCGCCAGTTTGAATGTTATCTGAGTTAAGCGACCACCATGCCAGAGACCAGCGATAGCCGTCTGCAGCCCGCTGTCGATCAGGGATTGCTCACAAAACAAGGCCAAATCATCGTCAGCTTGGCCGGCCAACTGGCTTCGGCCAAGCCCGGCGAACGGCTGCTGCCCGTGCAGGAATACGCCGAGTTGTTTCAGGCGGCCGCCGGCACCCTTCAAAACGCCTTGGACTACCTCCAAGAGATTGGTGCCGCCAAACTAGATGCCCGTGGCCGGCTGGGTACCTACGTAGTCGGGCTTGATTACGCTCAACTCTGGCAGATCGGCTTCCGCCGCCCCTTGATTGGCGCCGTGCCTCTCCCCTACACCCGCCATATCGAAGGTTTAGCCACCGCCTTACACGCTCAGTGCGCGGCCGCGCATCTCCCTGCCGCCCTCCGCTTCATGCGGGGCTCGACCGAACGCCTGCAGGCCTTAGCGGCCAGTACCGTTGACTGGGCCCTGGTGTCCAAGTTTGCGGCCCGAACCGCCCACGCCCATGGTTTCGCCGTGACGGCGGTTCTCGCCCTAGGCCCCCACAGCTATCTAGACAGCCATGTGCTGTTGATGCGCAGCCACCTGAACGGCCGCCTGCCCGACGGCGCCCGCCTGGGCGTCGATTTCTTGTCCACAGACCATACCTACGTGTCGCGGGCGATCAGCCGCGGCAAGAAGGTTGAGTTGGTGAAGATCCAGTACGATCAATCGCTGGAATTGCTGGCCGCCGGCGCCATCGATGCTGTCGTCTGGACCAACCACGACGTGCCGGTCAGTCTGGCCGACATCACCATCGTGCCCCTGGAAGCCGCCGAGGACCCGGAACTGGCAGAACTCAGCGAAGCCGTGCTCGTCACGGAGCAGGGCCGAACCGCCGTCGGCCACCTGCTGCCAACCCTCCTGAACATCCCCGACTTGCTCGCCATCCAGCGCGCGGTCATTGACCGGGTACGCATCCCGAGTTACTGATCCAACGGCTGAAGTGGATAGCGGCCGTAGCGGCCGGCCGCCTGGAAGAGCGCGGACATTGGTGGCCGGCACAGCCGCTCCCCGTGGTCTGACATGATCCGGGCCAGGTTGACGCCTGGTCAAGGCTCCAGGCAGTGGAAAATGTCCACGCCAGTTGATCGCAATCAGGCGGCGCTCACCCGCATCCAGGCGCCATACTCCGGCGCCGGTTGCGTGGTCGGCGCGCCAGGCACAGCGGCGTTGCAGAACAACGGCGCCTTGGGCTAGTGGGCGGTCCAACCGCCATCGACGGTCAGGACGGCCCCGGTTACAAAGCGCGCTTCGTCAGACAAGAGATACAGGGCCGCCCAGGCGACATCTTGGGGCACGCCCAAATCCCCAGTCAATGGTTGCAGCGCCGCCAGCCGCTGCCGAATGCCGGGATCAGACTGAGCACGCTGGCTCATCGGCGTCGCGATCAGGCCGGGGCAGATCACGTTGACGCGAATCCGATCTTTGGCATAGTAGGCCGCCATGGCGCGGCTCAGCGCAATCAGGCCCCCCTTGCTGGCTGCATACGCATGGGTGGCAAAGTCACTGTCCCCGCCCACTAGGCCCAGGACCGAGCTCAGGTTGACGATGGCACCGCCCCCGTTCTCCAGCAGTTTGGGGATGCCGTACTTGGACACCAAGAATACGCTGCGCAGATTGACCGCCAGCACCTGATCCCAGCCGGCTTCCGTGCAGTCCGCAACCGGGCCATCCCCCCAGCGCCGGCCGCTGATCCCGGCGCCGTTGAAGATACCGTCGAGCCTGCCGAAAACGGCCGCGGCTTCGTTGACGGCGTCGCGCACAGCTGTCGCCGCCGTCAGATCGACCTCAATGAAGCGGGCGGATCCCGCCTGGGCCCGGATCTCCGCTGCTGTCTGCTCCCCGCCTTCCCGCTGGCGGTCGAGTATCACGACCTGGGCGCCGGCTGCCGCGCCCAGGAGCGCGGTTGCCCGCCCAATCCCGGAGGCGCCCCCTGTGACCACGATCGTTTTGCCCGCCAGCCGGCCTGGGCCCTCCATCACCTTCAGATCCCTTCGCCAAAGGCGCGCCGGGCGCGGGTTCGGTAATCGTCGTAAGCCTGATCAAACACAGCCTGGGACGCTTGCTCGCCGATCAATACAGCGCTGGTCAGCACGGCCGGCGGCTGGCCGAGCCGCACCAGTTCTTCGGCGATCAGGCACTTTAAGGCGTTGACGATGACGGCATTTCCGATCGTAGACCCCGGGCCGACGGGATAGCGCAGATCGGGCACGCGCACCAGCGCATCGCCAGCCGGCGTGCCATTGTCGATGGTGACATCCGCCAGATCCGGCAGGCGCTTCCCGGAGGGATGCTTGGGAGGCGAGGCCAGGCAATGGTCCAGCGAAACTACGGCGATCAGCGGCAGGCCGCGCTCTTTCACCTGGAGGGCCATCTCAACAATCAATTCGTTGACGCCGCTGTTGGAGAAGAGGATGAAACTGTCCGGCGTGGCCAGGACAAAGTTTCGCAAAATGGGCCGGGCCAAGCCGGCCACGTGCTCGAGGTACATGGCCTGCCGCTGCCCGTTCGCGCCGACGACCAGGTTGTGAAAAGTCAGCGAGAGTTCCACCAGCGGGTAGAAGCCTGGGTAACTGCCGTGGCGGGGGAACATCTCTTCGATCGCCATGCGTGAGTGGCCAGTCCCGAACAGGTAAACCAGGCCCCGCTGCGCAATCGTGTTTGAACAGATGCTCGCCGCTCGGCTGAGGTTCTCGGACTGGGTCGCGCGGATCCGCGCGACGATAGCCTGCGCGGCCTCAAAGTAATCGAGCCCGGATTGATACATGGCTGGTTCCTATTTTCGTCAGTTAATCCACGCCGCGGCCGGCTGTCTAGAGGGCCGATCGCTGTCTACCGCACACCGGGCTATCGGCCGGCCGCTCAGGGCTGCAGCGCCATCGCGGCGACGTAATGGTCGGCGAAGCGCGCATCCTGATCCAGATCGACCGGGATGGCGCGCCGGGCCAGGGTTTCGCCCAGCGCAAAGCCTTCGTCGCTGAGGAACAGCGCTGCGCCCAGCCCGGCCCCATTGGCCGTCACCTCGACGATGTCGCGCCGGACCGGCGGCAGCAGGCCCAGCCCGAGCGCCGAGTCGACATCGATCTGGCCACCAAAAGAACCGGTCAGGATCACGCGTTGCAGGTCGGCTGCTGCCAGCCCCAGTTTGCTCATCAGGATGCCGATGGCGGCGCGGATGGCGCCCTTGGCCTTCTGCAATTCGCGCACGTCCCACTGATTGAGGCTCAGGCCGCGGTCCCGGTCCAGGATCAGGCGCCGCCCGTCAGCCGGGTCGACGGTGAACTGGTCCGCGAAAGGCCCCGCTGACGGCGCCAGGCGCCCGCTCGCGGAGATGATGCCGGCCTGGCGAAGTTCGTAGACCAGGCTGAGCAAGCCGGAGCCGGTCAGGCCGATCGGAGGCTGATGCCCAATCGTCTCGAGGCGCAGGGTGCGGCCGTCTGGGCGGGCGCGAGTGACGGCGCCATCCACAGCGCGCGAGCCGCACGAGATGTTCACGCCTTCGAAGGCCGGGCCAGCGGCCGTCGAAGTGGTCAGGATGCTCCGGCCATCGGTGACCAGCACCTCGCCATTGGTGCCCAGGTCGACCGCCGCCATCGGGCCGGGAGCACGGTCAAAGCCAAAGTACGCGAGGCAGGCCAGGGCATCCGAGCCCACAAAGCCGCCAATCAGGGGCGGCAACGAGACCGCGACACCATCGGCGAAGATGCCCTCCATGAGGTGGCCGGCCTCGCGCACGGAGGCGCGCGTGTGCGGCTCAAAGGGCATGACCGCCAGCGAGTCAATCGGCAGGCGGGCCAGCAAGTGATGCATGGCCACATTGCCCACAATGGTCGCCCGGCTGATGCGGCTGCGCACTCGGGGAGAGAGCCGCAGGGCGTCCACCGCCTGATTGATAGAGGCCAGCGCCAGGCGGTGCAGCCGCTCCCGGTTTTCCGGGCTGGCCTGCGCGGCTTTCAGCCGGGAAATGACATCGGCCCCGTAGACCGATTGCTGGTTCAGGCTGGCGGCCCCGGCGCAGACCTCGCCGGTATCCAGCACCGTCAGGAAGGCCGCCGCCGTGGTCGACCCCAAGTCAATGGCCAGTCCCAGCGGGGAGCTGGTTTGCTTATAGCGCGCACTGCGCTGAAAGTTCTTGTTGGAATAGACCACGATCGGCGCGAGGACCACCCGCGCGTCGCCTTCCAGGCGCGCGCAGCAAGCCAGGCGGTTGTCCAGGGCTAATTCGCCGGGGCTCAGGTGGTGTCTTTCGACCGGGTCGGGCGGGGCGATCCCGGCCTCCGCCAGGACCTTGCACTTGCCGCAGGTGCCGCGCCCGGCGCAGGGCTGCTCCAGGGGCAGCCCGGTCCGGGCGACGACCTCGCCGATCAGGGCGCCGGCCGGCGCCTCAATGATCTCGGTTTTGTCCCCGTAAATGACGGTCAAGACAGGCATGCGTCGCGAAGATTCCAACGAGCGGCCGGCCGCGGCCTCAATCGGTCCGGACAAAGAGCGCCTGTTCGAGCAGGCCCCCCGGCGGGATCAGCAGGAAATCCTCGCCCGGCTGCGCGCCGTCACTCTGGACCAACTCGATCAGGCGCAGCAGGTAGCCGTCCGAGCCGAGCAGCTCCTCATAGCGCATGTCCCAGCGGGCGCAGTACGCGGCCACCGCCTCAGCCTGAGACCGGTAGCGCTCCAGCTCATCGCCATCGCGCGCCACCATGGCCAGCCGCCGGTACTTGTGATACTGGACCTCCATGAGCCAGGCGGCTTTTTCGGCACCATACTTCTCCGCCAGTTTCTGGCTTTCCCGCAGAGGGTTGGTGCCCGCTTCCAGCCAGCCTTTCGAGAGATAGTAGGTGCCGGGTTCCCGGTCCATCTCGCGCCGATAGGCCTGATACGAGCCCAGCAGGATGGCGATGCAGTCATCGGTGCGCGGAATGAGCAAAAAGTGCTGGCCGGCGCGGATGTCGCTCAGCCCATTGCCGCACAGGCCATAGCCCAACACGATCAGGCTGGGCTGATCCACGCTGTCGATGGCGGCCTGAATGGTCTGCCGCAGGTTCTTGGGTACGGCATGCAGGCCATAGTCAAAGAAGGTTAGGGCCGGCGGCGCGCCGGCCCAGGCCTGCAGCAGGTTTTCCAGCCAGTGCTGAAAAACACGGCAGGCCAGGATCACCACCGGGCGGCCAGGCGGCGGCAGGGCGTTCACACGGCCACCTTGGCCTTCTCCCGTTTGCGGTACGCCTTGATCCAGCGCATGCCATAGTCGTCGCGGCCCATGGCTAGGTCCGCGGCCAGAATGGCGGTGTTGACCTCGGCCAGCAGCGGATTGGTGATCGGGCAGGTCAGACCGGCGTGGATGGCCATTCCCAGGAAGGTCGCGTTGATGTATTTCCGGTCCGGCAATCCAAACGAAATATTGCTGGCACCCATCGAAATATTAACGCCGAACTCTTTGACGACGAGGGCGATCGTATCCAGAGTGACCCGGCCGGCCCCGCTCTCGGCGCTGAGGGCCATGGCCAGCGGATCGATCACCACATCGTCGAGGGCGAGGCCGGCCGCCGCGGCCCGCTCAATGATCGCGGCGGCGACCGCGAACCGCGCCTCCGCTGTCTTGGGGATGCCGCCCTCGCCCATGCACAGGCCGATCACGGCCGCGCCGTACTCCCTGGCCAGCGGCAGGACGGCGTCCAGGGAGCGTTTTTCGCCGTTGACTGAGTTGATCAGCGCCTTGCCCTCGTAGATCGAGAGCGCCGCCCCGAGCGCTTTCGGATTCGCGGTGTCAAAGCACAACGGCACATCCACGACCGCTTGGACGTTGCGGATGATCTGCTGCATTAAGGCCGGCTCGTCGGCGTCAGGCACGCCGGCGTTGATATCGAGAACGACGGCGCCGGCCGCGACCTGCTCAACGGCGTCTTTGCGGACCACTTCAAAATTCCCCGCCTGCAGCGCTTCCAGGACAGCCTTGCGCCCGGTTGGATTGATGCGCTCGCCAATAATGACGGTCGGGCGATCCCGCTGGATGGTGACCGTCTGGGATTTGGACCTGAGCACAGTGTTACAGTGTTGAGTCATGACATTCGCCTTGCTGGTGGACGCGGAAACACCCGGCGCCAGGGGCTGGCGGGGTGCGCCCAGCCACTACGCAATCAACTGCCGGACGATCCGCGTGGCGACGGAGGCGTCCGCCGCGTAGGCGTCGGCGCCGATTTTCCGGGCGTAAGCGTCGGTCACCGGCGCCCCGCCGATCACTACCTTGACGTGCTCGCGCACGCCCGCGGCCCGCAGAGCCTCCATCGTCTTCAGCATGCTCGCCATGGTCGTCGTCAGCAAGGCCGACATCCCGATGACCTGCGCGCCGTTCTGGACAGCCTGAACGAACTTTTCGGGCGGGACATCCGTCCCCAGGTCCTCCACCTCGAAGCCGGCGCCTTCCAGCATCATCACCACCAGGTTCTTGCCGATGTCGTGCAGGTCACCTTGGACGGTGCCGATGGCCACCTTTCCCGCCGACTGGACGTCCGTGGCCGCCAGAGCCGGCTTGAGCAGCTTCAGGCCGGTCTGCATGGCCCGGGCCGCGAAGAGCATCTCAGGCACGAAGATCTCGCCCTCCTCGAAGAGGCGGCCGACCTTGGCCATCGCCTGAATGAGGGCCTCATTGAGGATCCGGTCAGCGGGGATCCCCTGTTCGAGGGCCGAGCGAACGCCGGCCTCAACCGCCGCCATTTCGCCCTCAACTACGTTCTGGAAGATTTGCTCGAGAGTCATGGTGTCACCTTTGCTAGGAGAGTGCGAGTCATTGGGTTGGGCGCTGGGCCGGCAACGCCTTCAGGCCTTCCAGGATGTTGCGCCTGACGTCGGCCGGAATGAGGTGGCGGTCAATCGCCGCAATCTGGTTCAAGGAGTAATCCCGCAACCAGAAAAGTTTGGAATAATCGGCGACCTGCTGGAGCTCGCGCATCAGCACGGCACGGGACTCCGGCCAGGCCAGCAGGTCTCGTAAGCTCACGTCCGCATCCAAGCCGGGCGTGAAACTCGACCAGCGCGCGTCGTACGCAGCGGCCAACCGATAGCCGGCCGTGATCCGGAACCGGGCGCGCTGGCGAATGTCCTGGGCTGAACTGCCAATCTGCACCTCGAACTCGCCTGGCTCGGCGATCCAAGCCTTCTGGCGGGGGTCATAGTAGGCCAGTTCCCGCGGCGAGAGGCTAAACCCAACTTCCCGGGCTTCGCCCGGAGCCAGCTGGATTTTCTCGAAACCTTTCAGCTCCTTGGGCGGCCGGACCAGGCTTGACACGCTGTCGTGAACGTAGAGCTGCACCACGTCGCTCCCAGCCCGGGCACCGGTATTGGTCACCCTCAGGGACACCTGAACGGCCAACGTGTCAGCCAGCTCTTTGACTTCGACCTCAAGGGTGGAGTAATCGAAGGTGGTATAGGACAGGCCATGGCCAAACGGGAACAGAGGGGCCATCCGCTTCGCGTCGTAGTAGCGGTAGCCGACAAATATCCCCTCCCCATAGCGAACGGTGCCGTTCTCACCCGGGTAGTTCAGGAAAGCCGGCGTCTCCTGCAAGCTCACGGGGAAGGTGACCGGCAGCTTGCCAGACGGGTTGACCTGCCCCAGGAGTACATCCACGATGGCGTGGCCTTGTTCCTGGCCGGTATACCAGGCTTGGATAACCGCCCCAACTTGGCCGATCCATCGGCTCATATCGACCGGTGCGCCGCTGACGACGACCACCACCGTGTTCCGATTCGCCTGGGCAATCTGCTGGATCAGGGCCTCTTGCTGACCGGTGAGGTTCAGATTGGGACGGTCACGCCCCTCAGTCTCACGGCCATCGGCCAGGCCGACACACACCACCGCGACCTCGGCCTCCGCCGCGGCTGCGGCCGCGCTAGCCATCTCATCGACCGAACCCGGCAGCCGGCAGCCAACCCTGAAGCTGTAGTTATGCTCACAGTTGCGCTGATAATGGATGCACAAGCGATACGGTGTGCCGGCCGTCAACTGGATCGCTCCGGTCGCTGCGGCTTCATACTGCGTTGATGGGACCGCCCGGCCGACCCCCTGATCGATCAGCACCTGATCGTCAACCGCCAGCCGGCCCAGGCCATTGTTCGTCAGGCCAAACACATACTCGCCGGTCGTCGGCGGGACGAAATAACCCGTCCACCGGGCAGAAAAATCCACGTTGGCCAGTTGCCCCGGGATTGGCGCCCCCTTGCTGAGTCGAATTTCCTGCGGCCGAAAGCAATGGACGGGAGCGCCGCCCAGGGTGGGCTGCCCAAAGTACTCACAGTTGAAACCGCGTTCGGTCAGGGCCTCGTCGGCGTAGACGTGCTCTGCCGTCAGGCCGGGCAGCGAACCATCGGCGCTGCAGCCTGGTTGGTAGCGGATAGAAATCCGGTCACCGCACCGCTCCGTCAGGCTTTGCAGCACGGACACCGCATAGTGCGGGTTGACCCGCGCACTGCCGTGGCCCTGGATCACCGGATCTTTGGCCAGCGGTCCAATGAGGGCGATCGACCGTATCGCGCTGGCCTCCAGCGGCAACTGCCCGTTGGAGTTTTTCAACAGGACGATGGCCTCACCCGCGGCCAGACGCGCCAGCTCCGCCTGGCCGCGCTGCGAGAAGTCGGCCGCCGCCGATGCCGCGGAGGGCTGGCGGTCGGAGGCGCGCAGGACCAGCGTCAGGATCCGGCGCGCCCGTTCATCCAGCGCCTGTTCCGGTACCTCGCCCCGGGTCACCGCCTCAAAGAGCTCCTGGCGGGCGGCGGCCTTGCCGCCCGGCATTTCGAGATCCAGGCCGACCTGGGCGGAAGCGAGGCGGTCATAGACCGCATACCAATCGGAGATCACGGGGCCGTCGAAGCCCCATTCGGTCTTCAGCACCGCGCTCAGGAATTCCTGGCTTTCGGACAGGGAAGTGCCGTTGACCTTGTTATACGAGCACATCAGGCTCCAGGCGCGGGCCTCTGTGACGGCGGATTCAAACGCCGGCAGGTAGATCTCGCGCAAAGCCCGTTCATCCACTTCCGAATTCAGCGTCAGGCGCTCAAACTCGGAGTTGTTGCAGAGAAAGTGCTTGACACACGCCCCCACGCCCTGGCTCTGCAAGCCCTCGATGTAGGCGGCCGCCAAACGGGCGGATAACCAGGGGTCTTCCGAGAAGTACTCGAAGTTGCGCCCGCACAGCGGCGAACGCTGGATGTTCACGGCCGGCCCCAGCAAGACATGGCAGCCCTGGGCCTGCGTCTCGGCGCCTAAAGCCGCCCCGACCTGCCGGATCAACGCCTGGTTCCAGGTCGCGGCCAGTGCGCTACCGGTCGGGAAAGCGGTGGCCGGCCGGCTGTCGATGGCCCGCAGTTCATTGCCGACGTATCGGACGCCATGCGGCCCATCGACCACGCGGATGGCGGGAATCCCATGTTGATCGAACGCCTGCGTGTGCCAAAAATCAGCGCCGATGCAGAGCGCCACCTTCTCCGGCAGGCTCAGCGCGCGCACCAACTGGTTGACTTTCTCGCCGACCTCCACAACCATGTCCCCTCCCGCCCGGTGCCTGCCTGGGAGCCGGATAGTCCGACTCTGGGTTTAGCCAAGTCTGTGGGCCGCCCACCCCGCTGTGGCGCTGGCTGGCGCCTTAATCCGTCAAGACCCACTTTCGCCGTTTGATCCACCCGGGAGCCTTTTGGAGCAGTTCGCGGGCTTGCTCTTCCGAGTCCGTCGATGTGATCATCAACAGGCCTTCTGGCTCCAGTTCCCGGACCAGGGTTTCGACCTCCCAGTCCTTGCAGTACACCTGCAGCAACTTGCCGCCGGCCTGGATCCGGCGCAACAACGGCAGCCATTGGCTGGTGGGCGCGGCCCCCTCTCCCTGGATCCATTGGATCCCGGTTAGCCGCGGCAGGGCCAGCAGCGCGTCCAGGTGGCGGATCGCGCCGGGGCCGTCCAGGTGGTAGATCGTCCGCTCGACCCAGCGGGTCTGCTGCTCAAGAGCCGGCAAGAAATGCTCGTTGAACATTTTCGGGGAGATCATGATCGAGAAATCGCACTGCAGATCGGTATAGGGGATGTCCGTCCGCAGCTGGATCCAATTGTGATAGCCCCCGATGTACTGGTGGATGACGCCATGGCAGGCCTGCCAATAGCGGTACCAGGTATCGTTCAGCTCCTCCAGGGCGGCGCGCACGACGCCCGGGTGATCCATCAGGTCGAGGGCCAATTCCTGCGAGCCGCGGAGCAGAGCCAAGATCTGGCTCGGCCCGTTCAAATCCGGGATGCCGACATAGAAGCGGTTCTTGGCGATCCGCGCGCCGGCCTCCAGAAGCTGCCGGGTCAGGCGCCACCAGGGGCTGTCCGGGTCGAATTGGTACGTTGGGCGCTGTTCCCAGTCCGTTAAGACCGGGTCCGCCCAGGCCGTCCCGGCCGGCCCCAGCAGGCGGTACGGGCAGCCCAGGTACGCCGCCATGATGGCCACCATCCGTGAAGAGACGGGGAAGACGATCGGAAAGGCCTCGCCGCCCCAAAAGAGGGAGTCGACCTGCCGGTTGATGCGCCGCAGGATATGGTCCGGGTTGGTGAACCAATCCGTGATCTCGGCCTGGGGAACGCCGGCCGGACTGACCACCTGGGCCAGGCTGTCCCAGGTGTGGCCCGCGCGCGGGGCGGTCACCTGAATGACCGGGCGATCGATGACCGCCCCCTCCCACCAGGCCGCGATCCGCTTTTCGGCTGCCTGCCAATCATCCTTTGTGGTGAGTTCCATCGCCGGCGCTCCTAGACGTAGCCCTGGTACTGCCTGCCCTCATCCAACATGGCCAGGTAGTTCCTGACCGGGATGTAATTCGCCACGCTGTTGCCCGTCCCCAAGGCCCACCCGCCGCCCGGCGCACAGGCCTCGATCACCTTGCGCGTATACGCCCGCACCTCGTCTTCAGTCGAGCGGGTGAGCGTGTCCACATCCAGGCCGCCCAGGATAGCCACCCGCTGTCCCCACCTGGCCTTGGCCTCGGCCACAGGCAGGATAACGTCCTCGAACGAATGCTTGGCGTCAATGCCCACCCCATCGATCAGTTCGTCCATGATCGTCTGCAGGTTGCCGCAGGAATGGAGCAGGAACGGCAGGTGGTGGGCGTGGGTGATCTCCACCAGCTTCTTTTGCCAGGGGAAGACGTACTGCCGCAGATACTTCGGAGAAATCAGAGGACCAGACTTGAAGCCCATGTCATCGCCCAGCCACATCGCCCCGATCCCCGGCCTCTCCGCAACGGCCGACCAAATTCCGACCAGCATCTCGCCCACCTTGGTCGCCACGGCTTCCACCAGGGCTGGATCTTCGCGCAGGGCAAACGACAGGTTCATCATGCCCATCAGCCACATCATGTTTTCCAGCTGGCCGCCCGGCCCCATGAAAATGATCTTCATGCCCTCCGGCAGGCGTTTGGCGACGTACTCCAGACTATGAAAGTCAAGGTCCGCCACTGTGGGCCAGCGATAGCGCTCGAAATCATCCCAGTTCGCGATGACCCCGGTCGCTTCATTCACCCAGGCCCGGTTGCCCTTCGACTGTTCCCCAGCGGTGTCCTTAATCTCCTGGCGGTTCAAAAGGAACACGAGCTGGCAGGGCACCGTGATGTAGTCATAGCCAGCTTCCAGCCAAAAGCGCAGGATCCGGTCAAAGGCATATTCCTGGGCGGCGTAATCGATCGGGACGCCGATCGCGTTGGGGATCACGGGGATAGGCTCGCCAATCACAGCCGCCATAATCGGGTTGTCGGCGAACAGTTCGACAAACGGCAGGCGGTCCGGCTGGCCTTGGCGCCGGAGCACTTTTTCCAGCCGCGCGAAGTCGGGAGTGGGCGGATTGTGGATCATGAAGAAGTGTCTCCTTCAGCCTTTGATACCGGACAGAGCGGTTCCTTGCACAAAATACCGCTGCAAGACGATGACCAGGATGATCACGGGGATAACCGACATCGCCCCGCCCGCGATCTGCAGGTAGCGGCTGACGCCCATATACCCCTGCAGCGCCAGCACAGCCAGATTGATCGTCCAATTGGCACGATCGCTGAGCACGATCAGCGGCCAGAGCAGGTCATTCCAGTGGTACAGAAACGCGAAGGCGCCGAGCGTGGCCAGCGCTGGCCCGCACAGCGGCAGCGCGACCGTGCGGTAGATCATGAACTCCGAGGCCCCGTCCATTCTGGCCGCATCAATGAGGTCGTCCGGGATGTCCAGCATGAACTGGCGCATCATGAAAACGCCAAAGGCCGTGACGAAATGCGGCGCCATCACGCCCAGCAGCGTGTTGTTGATATCGATCTGGTTGATCATCCAGAACCACGGGATGATGTTGATAAACAGCGGGATCGTCATGCTGCCCAGCAGCAGCAAAAAGACCAGGTCCCGGCCGGGAAACCGGTATTTGGCGAAGCCAAAGCCGGCCAGGGAGCTGGTGAACAGCTGCACCAGGGTCACACCACCGGCCACGATCAGGGTGTTGAGGTAGGGTCGCAGACCCTGAATTCGCCCCCAGGCTACCTGGAAGTTTTGCCACTGGGGAATAGCTGGCAGAAACCGCCCCGGGATAGCGGCCGATTCGGCCTCCGTCATCAGGGCCATCGAGATCATGTAGAAATACGGGAAAGTGATCACCGTGACCACGACGATCATGATCAGGTAAATCAGGAGCAGATTCGCTTGCGACTGCAGGCGCGGCCGGTTCAACCTTGTCATCGGACACCTCGCAGGGCGTTCAAGAGCGCTGTTCGCGCAACAGGCGCAATTGAATGACGGATAGCGCCATGAGAATGGCGAACAGGATAAAAGCCATGGCGGCTCCCTGGCCAGCCCGCCCATTGACAAACACGGTTTTGTACATCTGCAAAACCACCGTGTTCGTCGCGTCGGCCGGCCCGCCATCGGTGCTGGAGATAACCAGGTCAAACACCTGCAGGCCGCTGATCGTGCTCATCACCGTCACGAACGCAATCACCGGCGTCAGCTGGGGCAGCGTGATGTACCAGAACTGCTGCCAGCCGTTGGCGCCATCGATACTGGCCGCTTCCGCGTACTCTTCCGGGATCCCTTGCAGACCCGCCAGGAAGACGATGGCGTAATAGCCGACAAATTGGTACGTCCCCATGATGATCACGGCGATCAGGGCTGTATCCGGGTTGGTCATCCAGCCCACCGCCGGGAAACCCAGGAACCCGGTTATTGTGTTCAGGATCCCGAAGTCTTTGTGAAACATGTTCGCCCACATGTGGCCCAGAACGACGGGCGAGGTGGCCATGGGCAGGAAGAGGGCGACCCGCCAAAAGCGCAGGCCTTTGAGTTTCGGGTAGTTCATCAGCATGGCCAGCGCCAGGCCGATCACCACATTGCCGATCACCCGGGCCACGGCGTAGTATCCAGAATTGATCAGGGACGGGAGAAACCGCTTGTCGAGCGTCAGCAGAAATTCGTAGTTTCGCCAGCCGACCCACTTGGCTTCGGTCAGGCTGGCCAGAGGATTCCAGCTGTGCAGGCTGATCCAAAAACCAAACAGCAGCGGGCCCAGGATCACGATCAGCAAGAAGAGGGTCACCGGCAGGACAAAGAGAAAGCCCCACCGCTCGCGCCTCTGCGCGATGGAGATTCTGCGACCGGGCCGTGGTTGGTTTGGGGCGACGGCTTCACGCCCGGCCAGGGGGTTCACGGTCGTTCCATTTGTTGGCATGTGTCAACCCCAATCCCCAGACAGGAATCCAACCCGATGCCAGGGCTTGGGCCAAACGGCCCAAGCCCTGATCCTAGTTTACCGGCCCGCTAACGCCTTCACGGCATCTGCAGCAACGCATCCACTTGTTCGGCGGCGTCGTTGAGCGCCTCTTCTGGTGTTTTCTTGAGGAACCAGGCGTTCTCTAGTTCGACATTAATGATGTTGACGGCCTCTTCATACTGCGGGAAGGCCAGGGGCGCCCTGGCGTAACTCTGCGCCTCCACAAAAGCCGGGAACACGTCGGTGGAGAACACGTCCTTCATCGCCTCGAGGTCGCCGAACCGCGCCGGCATCACCGAAGCGATATCGTAGTAGAACTGCGCGCAGCGCGTTGGCTTGCCTTCGCCCAGGGTTTCCTGGGTAAACCAGCGGATGAAGTCCCAGGCCGCCTCTTTATTGGGCGATTTCTCATTGACGAAGATGAACCAGGAGTACACGATCGCCCCGGACTCCTTGCCGTTGCCATGCGGAACAGGCGCCGAGCCGAATGCGGCTGGATCATTGTACGTGGTCAGATAGAACCGCACCCAGTTGGGCAGAACCGTAATCGCGACGCGATCGGTGTACCAATCGGTGTAGGTCAACTCCGGATTGAAGGCTCCGGCCTGGACGAGGTCGGTCATCAGGGTGAGCACTTCCACGCCTTCAGGGCTGTTGAAGGCCGATTTCGACATATCCTCGGCGAAGATATCCCCCCCGTTCGAATACAGCAGTGACGCAAACGGCAGGTACTCCGAGTTCAGGTTGCCCACCCACTCCGAATAGCCGTATTGAATGGTGTTGCCCTCGGCATCCTTCTTGGTCAGCTTGAGGGCGTACTCCTTGAGCTCTGCCAGGGTTTCCGGCGGGCGCGAATAGCCGGCCTCCGCGAGCATCGCTTTGTTGTACAGCATGACGGTCGTGTTGGCGTCCATCGGCACGCCGTGTATCTTGCCATCCCAGGTCACCGCGTCGATGACGCCCTGCGGGTAGTTCTTCTGCACATCGGCCACGATGTCCGCCGGCACCTCCGACAGGATCCCGCTTTGGGCCAGGTTGCCCACCCACCAGGCCGGCAGCTGATACAAGTCCGGCGGGTTATCCCCCAACTGATCGGTCGCAACGCGCGCCTGCAAATCCGCGAAGGCTGTCGAAATCTGCTCGACGGTTACATTCGGGTGCAGTTGGTTGTACTCGGCCAGATACGTTTCCAGGCCGGCATGCCAGGTTTCATTGACCAGGTGGTTGCTGATGCTGAGTTTGACCGGCGCCGGCGGCTGGGTGGGACCCGCGGCCTGGGTCGGCTCCGGCGCGTTGGTATTGGCCGGCGCGCTGGTGGGGGTGGCTGCCGGCGCGCAACCGGCGAGCAATAGAGCGGCGACGAGAATCAGCTTCCCCTGGGGGAAGAACATCCGCATCAGGTGGTTTCGCTTCGACATCTTGCTCCTCCAAGTTTGTCATCTGACAGGCAAAGATCGACCGCGTGACGGTGGTGCGCTCCACTTGGTTCAAGGGCGTCTGGTTGTGAGCACCTCCTATTTCGCTTAGGCGGCTGGCTAGGTGGGTGGACAGGTTGCCGACCTAGCCCGTTCCCGATTGGTTGGCATTCAGGCGCTTCAAGGGCACGACTTCCCCAGGGTGCAGTCAGCGGCTCCTGCGCGGCCAAACTTGACCTGCCCGCCTCGGAAACATCGCGGGTTACCCCGACAACCAAACGTTCAGGTCAGCCCGCTCTGGCTCCGGCCACAAGGGAGGCCGTCTCCACTGTTAGCACCATGACCTTGCCGACCCCTCATCTGCGGCCTTCTAGCACAGTCAGGCCACGACTGTAAATTCAAAATTTTGAATACAATAATAACAAAAACACAAGAACAGTCAAGATATCACCCAATAAATATTCAAAATGCCGTCTCAAAACCGTGTCTTGGCACGCGCTCGTTACCCCAGTCTTCATTCAGGCTCTGCCCCCTGGCTAATGCGTCCGCCTAATAGGCACCTGCGGTCTGGGCCAATTCCATTGCGATCCGGAGGTTCTCGACCGGGGTGCCGCGCGGAGTCGTATCGGCGCTCCCCAAAAGCACGCCCGGGTTACCTTTGACAGCTTGGATCAATTTCGCGACTGTGTCCGTGAAGGTCTGTCGATCAGGGTCGATGAAGGTAGTTGGGTCAATGCCGCCGATCACCACTTTCCCGCTCAACTGGGCAGCGGCTTGATCCAGGGGCATATCGCCTGTCGGTGACGGGGCGATATCCGCCACGCCGGCGAACCTAGCCCCGCTGATATCCGGCATAAAGACCTTGAGCTTGCCGCACATATGCACGAGGTGGATCTTCCCGGCTTGCGTCAAGATGTCAGCATACTCGTTCAAGCATGGCAAGCAGTATTGCCGGAAGACCTTGGGCGACAACAGCGTGCTGGAGGTGTTCTCGTATTGAATGACGACGCGGGCCGGCGAGTTGGCCAGAACCTGCTCGGTATAGCGCTTCATAGCGGCGTGCAGTTTGGCCAGTATGTCTTCCACCTCGGAACGGTAGTCTGCCAGCAGGTAATAGGTGTTCTGCAAACCCCACACCATTTCGATCAGATACATGAGGGGAGTATTCATCAAGCTGACTGTGGCCAGGCCATCCTCGCCCAACTCCTGGTTGATTCGGCGATATGCGGTTGGGTCGGGTGTGTAGGTGGTGCCGCTCAGGTGGTCAACAGCGAAGTGAAAGACCCGCAACTCATCGCCGTTAGTGACCAGGTGCTTGAGAGGGTGAGGGATCCAGCCGACTTCACCCGTGAAGCCCCAGGTGCCTACCAGCTTCCCGACCGGCGTGCGGAGGGTTTCGGTCAGAACGCCATCGACGGTTTCCGAGGTGATCTGCACAGTGGAATCGAACGGCCCGAGATAATCCAGATATGTCGCGCGGCGTTCACGCGGGTCGCTGGCCGGGACATGCCGCAGCAGAATGTCGCACCCTAAGGCCCGGCTGGCGGCGAGCATGCCAGCGGCATAGGCATAGCCGCTGGATTGCACTGTTTTCGGGATCGAGGCTGGCATGTCCTTGAGCGTATAGACATCGATCAGAGGGACGAAAGGGAGACGGTCCACTGGCCTTCTTTCGAGCGCGGCTAGGATCCGCTGCCGGCCGGTCATCATGTTTGGATTACTCCCGGTTCCCGTGGCGGCGGTCTAGCCGATCGGCCGCGTCGAAGAGCGGACGATCAACTCAACCGGCAAGATCTTTCGCACCGGCATCTGAGCCTCTTGTGAGAAGTGCTCCAGCAGCGCTTGCGTGGCCAGTTTGCCTAACTCAGTCACTGGTTGAAAAATGGTGGACAAGGGTGGGGTTGAGGTGCTGGAAAAACTGAGCCCGTCGAAGCCCATCACGGCCACATCGTCCGGCACCCGGAGCCCTCTCTCCTGGAGGATCTTCAGGACACTCACCGCTCGGTTGTCGTTGAAGGCGAAGATGGCCGTGGGTGGCTCGGGCATTGCCAGCAGGCTGCTGATCGCCTCGCGGATGCCGGCGGGATCATCGGAGGTGTGCCGGAGCAGCCGCTCGTCAAAAGCAATGCCGCGCTCCGTCAGGGCTTGCTGATAGCCGGCCAACCGGTCAGAGTTCTCGGGGTCGAGCGAGACGCGGCCAATGTAAGCAATGCGGCGATGGCCGGCGTCCAGCAGGTGCAGGGTGGCCAGGCGGCCGCCGCCAGCATTGTCAGCCGCGACAAAGGAGACCTGGGGATCTTCGACCCGCTGGCTGACCACAACGAAGGGCATTTCCTGTTGGGTGAGCATGTTGATCTGACCCGTCAGGTCAACGCCGCCAGCCATCAGGATGATGCCATCTACTTCTTTGGATTGGCAAATGCGCAACAGGCGATCCGGCTGGGCTGCCGAGGCCAGGGTATACAGCACCAAGTTGTAGTCGGCGATCTCTGCCGCATTGGCCGCTCCGCGCAGCTCAGCGAAGTAGAACTCGCTTTTCTGTTGAGTTTCAGTTCGCGACAGGCAATAGACCACGCCAATTCTGCGCGTTTCTTTGCGCCGCAGGTTTCGCGCTGCGGCATCCGGAAAATAGCCTAACGCCTTGGCAGCGGCATGAACCTGCTGCTTCGTGCGTTCAGAGATATCCCCGTAATCGTTCAAGGCCTTGGATACCGTAGACACTGATAGGCCCAAGTGGTCTGCCAAGTCCTTGATCGTGATCGCCATCGTGGCTTCTCTAAAACGTTTTAGCTAAATCGATTTAGTAAGAAGTTAGCACGATTCCATCCTTCGAGTCAATACATTGCTTGTTATCTGTTGGACGACAAAACTTTATGGAGTACTGCTCGGCCCGTTTTTCGCGAACAGCCGGGCCGAGCAGTTGTGTTAAACGGGCCGTCACTTACGGGACGCTACGCTTTTCCTACGGTTCTGGTCTTGGTCTCTTTTTTATTCACGCCTTTGAATTATAATACGTCGACTGATTAGCCCAGGGAGCGACAGCCGCATGGGCGACGGCTTGAGAGAAGTGTGCTGATGCGGGGCATACGCATTTGCCTTGCCCTCCGGCGAGGCGCGCCCTGCCTGAGCTCGGCAACCCAATCTCACCGCTTCTGCTGGCAAGGCGGCCCGGGCCAGGCCGCACCGTTGGATTGACCCACCTGCGTCACTCGCCCGCTGACGGACCGGTTGTCGAAATCAGCCCGAGCCCGGGCGCATAGGTAGAGGCCTCTATGGGAGACGGACCCTACGTGCTTGGCATTGATCAAGGCACCAGTGGCACCCGCGCCCTGGTTCTGGACCGCGAGGGCCGGGTGCACGGCTATGGCTATCGGCCGCTCGCCCGTCTTTATCCCCGGCCAGACTGGGTTGAGCAGGACCCCGCTGCTGTCACGCACAGCCTGCGCGAGGCCATGGCCCAGGCCTTGGCCGAGGCCGGCGCCCATCCAGCTGATTTCGCAGCCTGCGGGATTGCCTGTCAGCGCAATACCGATTTCGCTTGGGATGCGCAGACGGGCCACCCACTAGCCAACGCCATCACCTGGCAGGATCTACGCACGCTGCACCTCCTCGGCGAGCTGGCCGACTGGCCGCTTGCCCTGGAGGCGCGCCATCGACTGGGCCAAGCACCAGGGCCTTTCAGTTCCGCCTTGCATCTCGCGTGGCGGTTTCGCGAAGAGGCGGCCGTCAAGGCGGCGGCCGCCGCCGGGCGCTTGCGGCTGGGTCTTTCAGCCGCCTGGCTCCTGAGCGCCCTCGGCCGGCCGGCCGCGCACCAGATGGACTACACCTTGGTTCAAGCCATGGGCCTCTACGACTTCCGCGCCCGTGACTATTGGGAGGCTTGGCTCCAGTGGTTGGGAGTACCCCGCGCGGCGCTGCCCACGCCCACACCCACCATTAACGACTTTGGGGTGCTCCGCGTCACCGGCCTTGACGGAGCGGAGGCGGCCGTGCCCGTGCTGGCCATGATCGGCGACCAGCAAGGCGCGCTGTTCGGCTACGACTGCCGCCGCCCGGGTGACGCCGAGTGCACGCACGGCACCGCCTCGTTCGTAGATGTCTGCCTCGGGGCCAAGGCCCCTGAGCAAGCCAAGCTCAACGTCTTCTTCGCCTGGGTGCTGGGAACCAAGGCCACGTATTGCCTTGAAGCCGACATGACCGTTACCGGCGCAGCCGTGCGGTGGATGTGCGAAAGCGCCCGGCTGCTGGAAGGCGACGAAGAGTTAGGCCTTCTGGCCGCCTCCGTGCCTGACACAGGCGGCGTGTATTTTGTCCCGGCCTTCACCGGCCTCAACGTACCTGACAACGACTCGGCGGCCCGTGGAACCCTCTTGGGGCTGGCGCTGGGCAGCACCCGCGGCCACATTGCGCGCGCTTTCCTCGAAGCCATTGGCTACCAGACCCGGGCCGTCCTCGAGGCCATCGCGGCTGAGACCGGCCAGCGTGTGGAACGTCTATCGGTCGGAGGCGGCCTGGCGAGCAACGATGAAGCCTGTCAGATCCAGGCGGACTTGGCCGGTGTGCCGGTGGTGCGGCCGGCCTTCAATCAGATGACGGCCCGCGCCGCTGCACTGCTAGCAGGTTTGGGAGCAGGCCTCTGGCGCAACCTGGATGACCTTCCCGAGCTGCCCGCTGAACACCGCCTTTTTGAGCCGCGGCTCAGCGCTGAGCGCCGCGACGCGGGATACACTGACTGGCAAAGAGCCGTGAGCCTGGCCCGCAGTTGGGGGCGAGCCAAGCAATCAGGCTAGAGCAAGTCCGCTGGCGCTGACGTCACCCCGGCCCCGGCTCCCCACTGCGCTTCGCTGCGAGGGCCATGTTTCGCCGGAATGACCGAGCGTAAGTCAGATCGGGAACCGCTTTGGGGCACAAGCCTGGGGCTGGCGCGGATAGGCGCGCAGTTGGCCGCCGCGCTGAGGCGCGTCAAAAACCCAGCGCGCAGCCGTCGGCGCGCGGATCGCTGCCGCCCCACAGCACGCCGTTCGGGTCACGGCGGATGATCTGACCGCGGCCGAAAGCGGCGCGCGCGTAGCCGCCGATCTCGGCGCGCAGCGGATGGCCGCGCTGGCGCAGGCTGTCTACCAGGTCCGCCGGCAGGCCGGCCTCCAGCAGTACTGTGCCGCCGGCGCGGCCCTCCTCGATACAGAAGCGCGGCCGGTCCAGCGCCGCCTGCGGGTCCAGGCCGTCGTCGGCCAGACCCACCACGACCTGCACATGTCCTTGCGGCTGCATGAAGCCGCCCATCACACCGAACGGGCCGTAGAGCGAACCGTCGGCGCGCGTGAGCAGGCCCGGGATGATGGTGTGGTAGGGGCGCTTGCCGGGCCGCAGTGCGTTGGGATGCCCCGGGTCCAGCGAGAAGTTGTGGCCGCGGTTCTGCAGCGTGAAGCCCCAGGATTGGCCGGCCTCATCCTCGGGCACGAGGCCGGTGCCGAAGCCCATGTAGTTGCTGTTGATCAGCGAGCAGGCGTTGCCCTGGCCATCCACGGCGCACAGGTACACGGTGCCAGACGCCGCCACCGGGGCGCCGCGCTGGATCTCCAGGCTGGCGTGCCCCCGATCGATCAGGCGGCGTCGTTCGGCGGCATAGCGCGCGGACAACAGCGCCTCCAGCGGGATATCCGTGAACGCGGGATCGGCCACATACCAACGCGCGTCGGCGAAGGCCGCGCGCAGTGCCTCGATCAACAGATGCCAGCGTTCCGGGCTGAACGGCGCCAGCGGGGCGAGGTCATAACCGGAAAGGATGTTCAGCGCCAGCAGGGCGGTCACGCCCTGGCCGTTGGGCGGGCACTCCCACACCCGCAGCCCGCGATAGGCCACGCTCAGCGGCGTTTCCCAGGTGGACGTGTGCGCGGCCAGGTCGGTCTCGCTCAGGCAGCCGCCGGCCGCCTGCACGCGCCGGGCGATGGCGCGCGCCAGCGCGCCCTGGTAGAACGCGGCGGCGCCGCCCTCGGCCACAGCCCGCAGCGTGCGGGCCAGGCCCGGGTTGTGGAAGATCTCGCCGGCCCGCGGCGCGCGGCCGTCCACAGTGAGCGCCGCGCCGCCCGGGGTCTGCGCCAGGCGGGCGGCCGAGCGGCCCCAGAAGTGGCTGGTGAGAGGCGCCACTGGGAAGCCCGCTTCCGCCAGGTGGATGGCGGGAGCCAACACTTCCGCCAGCGGCCGGGTGCCATGCCGGGCGATCAGGTCGCACCAGGCGGCGCAGGCGCCGGGGATTGTGACTGTGTGGGCGTGGTAGGGGTCGGCGAAATCCCCGCCGGCGGCCAGGCCCTGCCTCTGGATCAGTTCGATGGATAGGCCGGCCGGCGCCCGGCCGGAGCCATTCAGGGCAGTCACAGCGCCCGTCGCGGCGTCGAAGTACAAGGCGAAACAATCCCCGCCGATGCCCGTGGAAGTCGGCTCGGTGACGTTCAGGGCGGCGGCCATGGCCACGGCGGCGTCGGCGGCGTTGCCGCCTCGCATGAGCAGGGCGAGGCCGGCCTGGGAGGCCAGCGGCTGGCTGCTGGCCGTCATCCCGCGGCGGGCGAGGACGGGGGAACGGTAGGAAGCGAAAATCGGTTCGAGCATGGTGATTGAGCCATACCTGGCGGCTCGCCGGCGACCACAGCCGCCGGGGTGGCGGGACCAGACGGGCCGGCCCCAGTGTACGCGCCCGCCGGGGGGCGGTCAACGGCCCCGGTCGGGGTATGGGAATTGGGGGGTTCTGGCCCTTGCCGATTCGCAGGAGTGCGAGGATAATCAGCCCCACTTTTAGCTTTCCCAGCCAACCACAATTTAAGGAGGTGCTATCGCGGTAGCTCACAGCCGTGCCCGCTCTGAGTTTGTTTCAGCACAACTCATGGATGGACCGACCAATTCTAGGAGAAGAAGATAATGAAACGCACGTCCTACGTTTTCTCGGCGATCATTATCGCCAGCTTGGTCCTGGCGGCCTGCGCCCCCGCCGCCACGCAGGCGCCCGCCGGCCCGGCGACCGTGAAAGTCTACTCCAGCCTGCCGCTGACTGGTTCCAGCGCTGGCCAGACGACCACGATTGTTAACGCCATCAATCTGGCCATTGAGCAGCAGACCGACGGTGGCCTGGTGTGTGAAGGCAAGATCAAGATCGAGTACGAGTCGCTGGACGACGCCACCGCCGCGGCCGGCCAGTGGGATGCGGCCAAGGAGCAGGAGAACGCCAACAAGGCTGTGGCTGACCCGACCACCGTGGCCTACATCGGCACGTTCAACTCCGGCGCGGCCCGCGTCTCCATCCCGATCCTGAACCAGGCCGGCATCGTCATGGTCAGCCCGGCCAACACCGCCGACGACCTGACCGCTGGCGCCGACACGGCCAAGTACTACCCGACCGGCAAGCGCAACTACACGCGCGTGGTCGCTCGCGACGCCTTCCAGGGCGCGTTCGCCGCGCGCTGGGCCGCCAAGCTGGGCGCCAAGAACGTCTACATCCTGGACGACACCCAGATCTACGGCAAGGGCGTGGCCGACCAGTTCGAGTCCAACACGGCCGCCAACGGCCTGACCGTGGTCGGGCGCGACGGCATCGACGGCAAGGCCGCCGACTATAAGGCCCTGGCCACCAAGATCGCCGGCACCAACCCGGACCTGATCTACTACGGCGGCATCACCCAGAACAACGCCGGCCAGCTGCTCAAGGACATCCGCGCCGCCGGCATCACGGCCATGTTCATGGGCCCGGACGGCATCCTGGAGAGCGCCTTCATCGAAGCCGCCGGCGCCGACGTGGCCGAGGGCGTGTACGGCACGATCGCCGGCAACCCGCGCGCCAAGCTGCCGCCGGCCGGCCAGAAGTTCTACACGGACTACCAGGCCAAGTTCAACAGCGAGCCGGAAGCCTACGCCATCTATGGGTATGAGGCCGCCAGCGTGGTGATCAAGGGCATCAGCACCGCCTGCTCCACGGACAAGGCCGCCGTCCTGGATGCGGTCTTCGCCACCAAGAACTTCGCCGGTGTGCTCGGCACCTGGTCGTTTGACGCCAACGGCGACACCGACCTGGTGGCCATGCTCGGCAATGTGGTCAAGGGCGGCAAGTGGGAAGAGGCTCCGGCCGACATCCTGCCGTAACGACCAAGTTGTCTAGCCCGCGATGCTGCCTTTCTGGTAGCCAAGCCTAGGTGAGAAAGAAGAGGGAGTGAAGTGATCCCACTTTGCTCCCTCTTCGTCTATCCGCCGGTCGGCCGTGTCCTTCGGTGAGTTATGCCACAATTCTCCCCTGCTACCCAACGTCTGCTGAGAACGCTGCTCGGGGTCGCCGTCATCTACCTGGCTTTGATCCTGGGCCAGCCGGCCGGCCTGGATCTGGTGCGCATTGTCGATGATATCCGCACCACCCCCACGAATATCGTCCAGCAACTGATCATCGGCCTGTCTAACGGCGCCATCATCGTCATCATCGCCTTGGGCTACACTTTGGTGTACGGCATTATCGAGCTTGTGAATTTTGCCCACGGCGAAGTCTTCATGTTGGGCGCCTTCACGGCGCTGCTGGCGCTCTCGCTCTTCACCAGCACCACGGCCGCCGGCGGCCTGACCGCGCCGCTGTGGGCGGCTCTGCTGGGCTTCATCCCGGCCATGCTGGTGTGCGGCCTGCTGAATGCCGGCATCGAGCGCCTGGCCTATCGTCGGCTGCGCAACTCGCCCAAGCTGGCGGTGCTGATCAGCGCCATCGGCATGTCCTTCATCTTGCAGAACGTCGGTCTGCAGCTGGGCGCCTTCGGCAAGCTCACCCAGGTGGGGCCGCAGTTTGAGTTCCTGCGCGTGCTCGGCTCCAACAACGCCGCCCCCAAGAGCTTTCCGGTCGTGCTCAGCACCGAAAACCTGCTGGGCGACTTTATCATCCGCGTCACCGCCGCCGACCTGCTGGTGATGGGCACGGCCCTGGTGCTGATGCTGGCCCTCAACTGGTTCGTGCAGAACACGCGCCTGGGCAAGGCCATGCGCGCCACCGCCCAGAACCGGGATGCGGCGGCCATGATGGGCATCAACGTAGACCAGATCATCGCCCTGACCTTCCTGATCGGCGGCGCCCTGGCCGGCGCGGCCGGCATGATGTTCGGCCTGTACAACGGCACGGCCGTCTTCACCATGGGCTTCACGGCCGGGCTGCGCTCGTTCACGGCCGCCGTGCTGGGCGGCATCGGCAACATCCGCGGCGCCGCCCTGGGCGGGGTGCTGATCGGCCTGCTGGCCGCCTTCAGCGACCAGTATCTGGCCGTGCGCTGGACCAACGCCTGGGTGTTCCTGATCCTGGTGCTGGTGCTGCTCTTCCGGCCCACCGGCCTGCTGGGGCAGGAGTCTGGAGACAAAGCCTGATGAAGCAGAAACTGCTCACCAACGCCGAAATCATCGGCATCCTGCTCATGGGTTTTGTGGCCCTGATCACGGGCGGCTGGTCCGTGGTCATCCTGGTGGTGCTGCTGGGCGCCCTGGTCGGCGTCAACGTGCCGGCTCAGCCCGGAGCCTGGCGGCGGGCGGTGCTGCCGGGCCTGATCAGCGCCCTGGCCGTGGTGCTGGTGACCGTCTTCCACAACACCGTCATCGCCGGCTTGCCTAAGCAGGAGCACATCCCGCCGGCGTCCACCTCGTTCCTGGTCTACCTCGGGTCACTGGGGCTGGGCACGGCCGTGGCGGTGGGGGTGGCCGCCCTGCGCTCGGCCCCCGATCCGCGCGTGCGCCGCTTCGGCCTGCTCGGCCTGCTGCTGGTCTGCGCCGTGGCCTTCCCGTTCTTCGAGCAATACGCCCAGCTCTTCTGGGCGAACGCCATCATCGTGGCCATGATCTTCGCCCTGCAGGCGCTGGGCCTGAACATCGTGGCCGGCTACGCCGGCATGCTGGATCTGGGCTACGTCGCCTTCTTCGCCATCGGCGGTTACACCATCGCCATGTTGAACTCGCCGCAGTTCAACCTGCAGATCAGCTTCTGGCTGGTGATCTGGATCGCGGCGGCGGCGGCGGCGCTGTTCGGCCTGCTGCTGGGCGCGCCCGTCATCCCGCTGCGCGGCGACTACCTGGCCATCGTCACCCTGGGCTTCGGCGAGATCGTGCCGATCGTCTTCCGCAACCTGAACGCCGTTAAGATCGCCGAGCCGCTGAGCGAGCTGGCGGCGCTGGTCTTCGGCCGGCCGGAGCTGGCGCTCTGCCTGGCCGGCTGCGTGGAGCCGCTCAACATCACCAATGGCACCGACGGCATCAACCCGATCGGCCGGCCGGTCCTGCCGGGCGTGGCCTTCGTCACCGGCCAGTACATCCCCTGGTATTTCCTGATCCTGACGCTGCTGGCGGTCTCGGTCTTTTTCATCTCGCGCCTGCGCCGCAGCCGCATGGGCCGGGCCTGGGTGGCCATCCGCGAGGATGAGCTGGCCGCCAACTCCATGGGCATCGACCTGGTGCGCACCAAGCTGGCGGCCTTCATGCTCGGCGCCATGTTCAGCGGCTTCGCCGGCGCCTTCTACGGCTCGTATGTCTCGTTCGTCTCGCCGGACGCCTTTGACTTCAGCATTTCGGTCATCGTGCTGTGCATGGTCATCCTGGGCGGCACCGGCAGCATCGTGGGCGTGCTGCTGGGCGGCTTTATCATCAAAGTGGCCGACCTGCTGCTGCTGGACAAGCTCCAGGTGGTGTTGGGCGGCGTGCTGCAGGCGACGATCTTCCAAGGCATCCAGAACCAGGGCATGCAGAACTTCCTGGAGAGCCTGTTCAACGCCAGCCAGTACAAGCTGCTGCTGTTCGGCATCATCCTGGTCACCATGATGCAGTTCCGGCCGCAAGGTCTGGTGCCGAGCACCACCGAAAGGGGGCACTGACATGGCCCCGCTGCTGGACGTCCGCACCGTCTCCAAGATCTTCGGCGGCCTGGTGGCCGTCAACGCCGTGGATTTCCACATCGAGTCCGGCATGATCGCGGGCCTGATCGGCCCGAACGGCGCCGGCAAGACCACGCTCTTTAATAACATCACCGGCCTGTATACGCCCACCAAGGGCGAGATCGTTTTCGCCGGCCAGCGCGTCAGCGGCCTCAAGCCGCACGAGGTGCAGGCCCGCGGCATCGCCCGCACTTTCCAGAACATCCGCCTGTTTGGCCAGATGTCGGCGCTGGAAAATATCCTGGTGGGCATGCACAGCCGGCTGAAGGGCAACGTCTTCGAGGCGTTCTTCCGCCCGCCGCGCGTCCGCCACGAGGAACAGGCGGCCGTGGACAAAGCCCTGGACCTGCTGGACTTCGTGGGGCTGGGCCGCCAGTACGCGGATTGGCCGGCCCGCAACCTGCCCTACGGCCTGCAGCGCCGGCTGGAGATCGCCCGCGCCCTGGCCTCCGATCCCAAACTGCTGCTGCTGGATGAGCCCACCGCCGGCATGAACCCGGCCGAAACGGCCGACCTGACCCAGTTCATCCACCGCCTGCGCAAAGAGCGCGGCCTGACCATCCTGCTGATCGAGCACGACATGCGCGTGGTCATGGGCATCTCCGACCGGGTCTCGGTGCTGGACCACGGCGAAAAGATCGCCGAAGGCTCTCCGGGCGAGGTCCAGCGCGACCCGCGGGTGATCGAGGCCTACCTGGGTAAAGGCACTGCCAGCCAGGGGAAGTAACCACCATGCCGATGCTTGAACTTCAGGACATCCACGCCTACTACGGCAACATCCACGCCCTTAAGGGCATCTCGCTGACCATCGAGAAGGGCGAGATCGTCACCCTGATCGGCGCCAACGGGGCCGGCAAGACCACCACCCTGCGCACCATTCAAGGCCTGATCCGCCCGCGCGGCGGTTCGATCAAGCTGGAGGGCGAGGAGTTGACCAAGCTGCCCGCCCACGAGGTCAACCGGCGCGGCATCTGCCAGAGCCCGGAAGGCCGCCTGATCTTCCCGCGGATGTCGGTCCAGGAGAACCTGGAGATGGGGGCGTTCACGCGCACGGACAAGGACGGCATCGCCCGTGACCTGGAACGTGTCTTCAGCCTGTTTCCGCGCCTCAAGGAGCGCGTCCGCCAGAAAGGCGGCACCCTTTCCGGCGGCGAGCAGCAGATGCTGGCGATGGCCCGGGCGATGATGGGGAGCCCGCGCGTCCTGCTGCTGGATGAACCGTCGATGGGTTTGGCGCCGCTGCTGGTGGAGTCGATCTTCGACACGATCCAGGCGCTCAACCAGCAAGGGATCACCATCCTGTTGGTGGAGCAGAACGCGCGCATGGCCCTGGGCATCGCCCATCGCGGCTATGTGCTGCAGACCGGCGAAATCCGCCTGCAGGGCGATGCCGCCAAACTGCGCGACGACGAGGAAGTGCGCAAGACCTACCTGGGCGAGGGCTGACGCTGGGCCGCCCTGCGCCGGCAGCGCCGATTACGTCCGGAAAGTCGTCACCCACCAGGTTATACGCTATACTAGGTAGTACCCGGACGTGAATTTGGGACCGTCTGGGGCGAGGTGTACCAGCGGGGGACTCGGACCCTTATGAACGCGGACACGCTGTACGACCGGGCGACTCTCGCCATTCGCACACGCCAACTGGACGAGGCGCGCCGTCTGCTGTTTGAGGCGGTGCGTCTCGACGCGCAGCATGAGCGCGCCTGGCTGGCGCTGGCGTCCGTGTTAACCGACATGGAGCAGGCCATCGACTGCCTGCGGCGCGTCCTGGCCATCAACCCGGACAACCGCACCGCCCGCGAATGGCTGGCCCTGGCCCTGCAAGAGCGGGCCCGGCAGGAGGCCGTGGCCGAGCACAACGCCGACCCGGCGCTGGCCGAAATCCCCATTGACGAGCCCGGCGACGAAGACCGGCCGGTGCCGCGCCTGGGCAAGTATCTCCTGGACTACAAGTTCATCACCGCCGACCAGCTCAAGACCGCCTTGCTGGCCCAGCGCCGCGACGTGGACGCCGGCCAGGCCCGGCGCCTGGGCGATATCCTCCTCGAGCAGGGTTCCATCACCCGCGACCGCCTGGACTTCGCGCTCCGCGAACAAAACCGCAACTTCTACAGCCTGATCGACGAGTGATCCGGCGATCCTGCCCGGCGCTGCAACCTACCGGCTCCGTTTACGTAGACCCATTACGGAGGTGCTGCCATGGCTGACTCGCAGGAAAAACGCAATCTCCTCGGCCCGTATATCCCGCAGGGCAACGTCGTGCGCGAGGTCGTCCAGCAGATCAAGCTGGCCTACAACCTGATGCTGGACGGACGCGTGCATCCCGTCACCAAGCTCATCCCGGTGGCGGCGGTGCTCTACTTGTTCATGCCCCTGGATGTGCTGCCGGATGTGGTCCTGGGCCTGGGCCAGCTCGACGACCTGGCCATCGTCACGCTCGGTCTGCGGACGTTCTTTGAGTTCGCGCCGCCCGAGGTGGTGCACGAACACCTCAAGCGCCTGGCCGAGGGCGTCCGCTGGAATGTCACCGATACGCCGCCGACGGCCCCCGCCAAACCCAAGGACGACGGCGACGTGGTCGAGGGCCAGTATCGCGCCGACGAGTAAACGGGCCGGGCCTGGATCAAACGCAACGCCGACAGCGGGTCTCCGGACCCGCTTTTTGTTTGGGGCGCGGCGGCGTGCTACAATTAGATATCCTAACTATTCGGGGATGGAACTAAATGCCGCAATCGGCCCAAGCCTGCGCCCGCGCCGTGCTGGAGGGCGTGCCCGAAGTGACCCGGGTGATCCGCGCCCAGATGCGGCAGCACCGGGGGACGGCGCTGAGCGTGCCGCAGTTCCGGACGCTGGTGCTGCTGGAGGCTGAGCCCGGCGCGGCGTTGTCGCGCGTGGCCGAGCACGTCGGCCTGACCCGGCCGTCCGCGTCGACGCTGGTGGACGGGCTGGTCCAGCGCGCGCTGGTGGCCCGCCAGCCACACCCCACGGACCGCCGCCGGATCGCGCTGGCGCTCACCGCGCATGGGCGGACCGTGGTCACGTCCGCGCGCCGGCAGACGCAGGCTTTCCTGGCTGAACACCTGACGGCGCTGTCCGACGGGCAGCGCGCCACGATCGTCGAGGCCATGCGCCTGCTGAGCCAGGCCTTTGCGTCCACCCCCGCCGCCTGACTCCGCCATGGAACGTGAAACCGACCGCGCTCAGAACCCGGCCTCCGCCGCGCCGGACCGCGCCGCCTTCGGCGCCCCGAAGACGTTTGCGGCTTTGCGGCATGCCAACTACCGCCTGTATTTCGGCGGCCAACTGGTGTCGGTGGCCGGCACCTGGATGCAGATCGTGGCCCAGGGCTGGCTGGTGTACGAACTGAGCCGGTCCGAGCTGACGCTGGGTCTGGTGGGCTTCGCCTCGGCCGTGCCGGCGCTGCTGGTGTCGCCGTGGGGCGGGGTGGTGGTGGACCGCGTGCCCAAGCGCGCCCTGCTGGTGGCCACGCAGGCGGCGGCCATGCTGCTGGCCTTCATCCTGGCCGCCCTGACCTTCACCGGCCTGGTCCAGGTCTGGCACATCCTGGCGCTCTCGGCGGCCCTGGGCGTGGTGAACGCCTTCGACGGTCCCGGACGCCAGGCCTTCGTCGTCGAGATGGTCGGCCGCGAGGACCTCACCAACGCCATCGCCCTGAACTCGATGATGTTCAACGGCGCGCGCGTCATCGGCCCGGCCGTGGCCGGCGTGCTGCTGGCCGCCTTCGGCGCCCCGTGGTGCTTCCTGCTGAACGGCCTGTCGTTCCTGGCCGTCATCGCCGGCCTGCTGGCCATGCGCCTGACGCCGGCCCCCCGCGCCGGGCACGGCGAGCCCCCCTGGCGCCAGCTGCAGGCCGGCCTGGGCTATGTCTATCGCAACGCCGAGATCTTTGCGCTGCTGCTGCTGGCCCTGATCTTCAGCGTCTTCGGGATCTCCTACGGCGCCATCCTGCCGGCCTTTGTGGACCGCGTCTTGGGCAGCGGGCCGACGGTGTACGGCACCCTCAACGCCGCCACCGGGCTGGGCGCGGTCTGCGGCGCCTTCGTGGTGGCGCGCTACGGAGACCGCGGCCGGCGCGGGCGCTGGCTGGCCTGGGCCAACCTGGCCTTTCCGGTGGTGCTGCTGCTGTTCGCCTACACGGCCTATGTGCCGCTGGCGCTGTTCCTGGCCTTCTGGCTCGGCGTCGGCTTCATGCTGCAGTTCACGCTGATCAACACCCTCCTGCAGACCCGCGTCGCCGACGCTATGCGCGGCCGGGTGCTCAGCCTGTACACGCTGACCTTCTTCGGGTTCGCGCCGTTCGGCAACCTGGCCATTGGCATCCTGGCCGAGGCTTGGGGCCTGAGCCTGACCATGGGGCTCAGCGCCGGCATCGCCCTACTGCTGGCCTGCGCCGTGCTGGTGATTGTGCCGCGGCTGCGTCAGCTTCCCTAACGCGGCCACTGGCCGGCCGCGCCCCCAAAACGAAGCCGCCCGTCCAGACCTGGACGGGCGGCGTTGATTCCTGCCAAAGGCCGACGCGGGTGCGCTCAGCCCGCCACGGTGACGTTGGGCGCGCGCGGGGCGCTCACCACCTGGGCCGGCGTGGTGTCCACGGTGCCCGAGACGTCGTAGGCCATCGCGCCGGAGACGCGCACCGGCACCATTTCACCCACCGGCACCTCGCCGTCCACGATCACCAGCCCGTCGATCTCCGGCGCGTCGCGGTAGCTGCGGCCCACGCTCAGCCCGTCGCCGTGGCCCTCGATCAGGACCTTGAGCGTCTGGCCGATGAGGGCCTGGTTCTTCTCCAGGGCGATGCGCTGCTGGAGCGCCATCAACTGGTCGCGGCGCGCCTGCTTCACGGCCTCGGGCACCGGGTCACCCAGGGCGGCCGAAGTGGTGCCGGGCTCGTACGAGAACGTGAAGGCGCCGATCCGGTCGAAGCGCAGGGCCTGGACGAAGTCGAGCAGGGCCTGGAACTCAGCGTCGGTCTCGCCCGGGTAGCCGACGATGAACGTGGACCGGATCGCCAGGTCCGGCATGGCCGCGCGCATCTTGGCCAGCGTGCGATGCACCCAGTCCAGGTTGGACGGCCGGCGCATGCGGTAGAGCGTGTCTGGGTGGCCGTGCTGGAGCGGGATGTCCAGGTAGTGGGCGATCTGCGGGTGGGCCGCCATCGTCTCGATCAGGCGGTCGGTGACGTAGCCCGGGAACGCGTACATCACCCGCAGCCAGTCGATGTCCGGCACGGCGCGCACCAACTCATCCAGCAGCTGGGCCAGCCCGTCTTTCATCCCCAGGTCGTGGCCGTAGTCGGTGGTGTCCTGGGCGATCAGCAATATCTCGCGCACGCCCCGGTCGCGCAGCGCGCGGGCCTCGTCCAGGATCGCGGCCACTGGGCGTGAGACGGCCGTGCCCTTGATGAGCGGAATGGCGCAGAACGCGCACGGGCGGCGGCAGCCGTCGGCGATCTTGAGGTAGGCGCTAGCGCCCTGGATGGCGACGCGGGCCGCGCCGTGTTCGTCTGAGCCGACCACGGCCGCGTTCTCGGGCAGGTGGTAGAGCGGCTCCGGCTGGCCGCGCTCGCGCAGGCGCTGCACGAAATCGACGATGTCCATCCAGCGGCGCGTGCCGATCAGGCCGTCCAGCCCCGGCACCCACTTGAGCAGCTCGCCGCCGTAGCGCTGGGACAGGCAGCCGGCCGCGATCAGCAGCTGGCCGCGCCGTTTGCCGGCGGCCAGCTGGTTGAGAACGTCCACCGACTCCTGTTTAGCCGGGCCGATAAAGCCGCAGGTGTTGACGATGAGGACCTCGGCCCGGTCGGGGTCGGGCGTGGCCGCGTAACCGGATTGGCCCAGAAGTTGGGCCATGCTCTCCGAGTCTACCGTATTTTTCGAGCAGCCCAGGCTGACCAGGTGGAAGTGCTTTGCCTTGATTTTCGCCATCGTCTGATACCGCGTTTCTACCTATGAATTGATCACGGAGTCGCCGTGGCCGTCGGCGTGGGCGTGACGGCGCCAGCCAGCGTCCACAGCCGGATGACCACTTCGCCTAAAACGCCCAGCGTGCCCTGGTCCTGGCCGTTGAAGACCACGCGCGTGCCGCGGCCGTTGCCGGTCCACAGCTCGACGACCGTGTTGCCGACGAACTCGCGCGTCTCACCCGGCGCCATCTGGCCGACGAAAGTCTCGGCTCCGTCCACCAGCGCGCGCAGCCACAGCCGCTGCTCGGCGCGGACCACCACGTTGACGCCGACGTAGTTGGGCCGCGGCGTCGGCAGCGCGGCGGTGGGGCTGGCGGCCACGGTCGGCGTCGCGCTGGGCAGAGCCGTCGCCGGCGTCCCCGCCACGCTGACGGCCGCGCGGGTGGCGGTGGGTGTGGCGGGGGCGGCCAGGGAGGCCCAGAGTTGCAGGGCGCCCCAGATCAGCACCACTGCCACCAGGGCCGTTACCAGCACCCCGACAACCAGGTCGCGCGTGAAGATGCGGCGCCAGCCGCCGCGGACGGGCGGCCGGCCGTTCTGGGCGGCGGCCGGCCGCGGCGCGGCCCGCCCATTGCCCACCGGACGGGCGCGGCTGCGCGACGGCGTGAGGCCGGCCAGAAGCGCGTCCGCGTCCAGGTCCAGGTATTCGGCGTAGTTGCGCAGGAAGCCGCGGGCCTGGGTCAAGGACGCGAAGGCCGCGAAATCCTCGGCCTCCAGCGCGGCCAAGAGCTTGGCCCGGATGCGCGTCTGGCGCTCGGCGTCTTCCAGAGTGACGCCGCGCGCTTCGCGCGCCCCCCGCAGTTGCTCCCCGATGCTGTCCATGCGGGCCTACGAGTGCTCAGACAACAAAGCCATCGGCTTGGCGCAAGGCAGGCCGATGGCTTCGCGTTGGTCTGGGCGGGATGTCTGGGTGGCGGGATCAGGCGGCGGGCGTCTCCGCCGGGGCAGCGGCGGCCTCGGCCGGCTCGGCCGCCGTTTCAGCCGGGGCTGGGGCCGGGGCGGCCGCCGTCTTGATCGCCTCGCCTTCGCGGTAGATGATCACCTTAACGGACGGGATCAGGTCGGTGGTCAGGCGCACCGGCACCTGGTGCTCGCCCAGCTCGCGCAGCGGCTGATGGCCGACATTGCGCCGGTCGATCTCCAGGCCGGAGACTTCCTTGATCTTGGCCGCCACCTGGGCGGACGTGATGGAGCCGTACAGCTTGCCGGTCTCACCGGCCTTGGCCGGGAAGGTCAGCGTCAGGGCCTTGAGGGCGTCGGCCACGCCCTGCATCTCGGCGTTGAGTTTGGCGCGCGAGATCGTGGCGTTCTGGCGCAGCGTTTCGGCCTGCTTCAGCGCCGACGGCGTGGCCAGCACGGCCAGCCGCTGTGGGAGCAGGAAATTGCGGCCATAGCCGTCGGCAACCTTCTTCACTTCGCCGGCGTGGCCGAGCTTATACACGTCTTTGATCAGCAATACACGCATGGAGTCAAGCCCTGTCCTTTCTTTGGCGGGACGGCCCGTCTGGCCGCCCGGGGTGGGGCGAAGGGTACAACGCCCCGATGCAGTTGGCGCGCGGCTGCGGGAGGGCAGGCCGGCGTGAAAACTCCCGCTGGCTGCGGGAGAGTTGAGATTCTAACAAAGAGCGGCGGTTACGGCAAGAGCCGGTCAGGCGCGGCGCTTCTCCATCACCACGCCGTCTTCGCCGCCGGAGTAATAGCGCGCGATCTGGCTCACCGGCCGGTACCCGAACTCGCGGTAGAGCGCCTGGGCGGGCATGTTGGACACGCGCACGGTCAGCTTGAGCACGGGCTGGGCCAGGCGCGCCTCGACGGCGGCCAGCAGGCGGCGCCCGATGCCCTGGCGCTGGAATTGGGGGTGGACGCCGATGGTGGCGATCCAGCCCTCCTGCTCCGCCGGGCGCGTCTCGCCGATGGCGAAGCCGACCAGGCGCTCGGCGGTCCGGCCGGGCGCGGCCGGGTTGGCGGCTACCACCTTGAGCCGGATGCTCGGGCTGAGCAGCGCGAACGAGAGTTCAAGCAGGCCCCAGGCGTCCGCGCCGAAACAGGCCCGTTCCAGCTCCCGCACGGCGAACAGGTCCCGCCAGGTGGCCGGGCAGATGTCGATCTGGGGAAGCGCATTCATGCCGGGTGGCTGATCCTCCGCCGGCGTCCACGCGTCCGCGGGTTAAAGCCGGAGGCCGCCCCCGGGCGGGGCGGCCTCGGCATCAAGCGCGGCCGGCGCCGGCCGGGTTAGTCCTTCTTGGGGCCCACGAAGTTGCTCAAAAGTGACGTGAACTCCATCGGGAAGATGTACTTGGTGGCTGGGCTCATACCCATGGCCTTGAGCGTCTCGAAGTACTGCAGCGTCATCGTCTTCTGGTCGATGGTGCTGGCGGCGTTGTAGATCGTCTGCAGCGCGGCCGCAAAGCCCTCTGCTCGCAGCAGCTGGGCCTGCTTCTCGCCCTCCGCCCGCAGGATGTTGGACTGGCGTTCGCCCTCGGCCTGCAGGATGTTGGCCTGCTTGGTGCCCTCGGCGCGGTTGATGGCCGCCTCTTTGTCGCCGGTGGATTCGGTCACCAGCGCGCGGCGCGTGCGCTCAGCCGACATCTGCCGGTTCATGGCGTCCTGCACGTCGCGCGGCGGGATGATCTCGCGGATTTCGACGTTGGTGACCTTGACGCCCCAGCGCTCGGTGACCTCGTCTAGCTTGACGCGCAGAGTCTGGTTGATGTGCTCGCGCTGGGAGAGCACGTCGTCCAGCAGGATGCCGCCGATGACCGAGCGCAGCGTGGTGGTGGCGATACCGGCCGCCGCCATCTCGAAGTTGCCCACGCCCACCACGGTCAGCGTCGCGTCGACGACCTTGTAGTACCACAGGAAGTCAATCGAGATCGGCGCGTTGTCCTTGGTGATGGAGGTCTGGTGCGGCACCTCGCGCACCTGCTCGCGCAGATCCACCGTGCGGGCCTGGTCGATGACGGGCAGGAGCAGCACGATGCCCGGCCCCTTCTGGCCGATGACGCGGCCCAGGCGCAGCACCACCAGGCGCTGATACTCCGGCACGATGCGGATCGAGGTGGCCAGGACCCCCAGCACCACCAGCACCACCACGCCGACCACGCACAGCAAGACCGAGCCACTTAGAAAAGCTGCATCCATAGACTTTCGTCCTTTCCCGTCTTCGGCTACCCCGCGCGCGCGCGGGGCTGTCGCTACGGCTTCCCGCTCTGGCTGCGCTCCGCCTGTTGGCGAACCAGGGCGATGATCTCCGGCAGATCGGGGTCGCGCGGCGCGCGCCGGGCGGCCTCCTCCAGGGTGCGCAGGCTGCGGGCGTAGCGCTGGATGCGCGCATACCCCAGCCCCAGATGCTTGTAGTAAGCGGCCTCCTTGGGGGCCAGCCCCACGGCCCGGCGCCACTGCGCCACCGCCAGCGCCCACATCCCGGCGCGGCTGTAATCGTGGCCGAGCTTGTGGAAGGCGGCGGCGCTGTGCGCGCGCGGGTCTGGCTGGGTGAGCAGCCGCTCCCAGGTCACCGTGAATTCCTGATAAGACGCGCCTATCAGGTAGAGCAGGGCCAGCCCCAGCCCCAGGTTGAGCACGGCCGCCACCGGCCCCAGCAGGCCGCTGAAGAGCAGATAGATATTGGCCAGCACGTCCAGGACCAGCGCGCCCAGGGCCAGATAGTACGCCCAGCCCCAGCGCTGGCTGAGGGTCAGCAGCAGCAGGCCAAGGCCGGCCACCCGCAGCCCCAGGCCGGTGGCCAGGGCGCCGGCCACCGGGGCCGAGAAGTCGGCGAAGTGGCTGAACAGGTAGGTGACGCCGGGGAAGGTCTGCACCAACTGCAGGCTGCCCAAGGTCGGCGCGCCGGTGCTGGCCGCGTTCACGGTCAGCAGCGGGAAGGCCAACTCCACGATGCCGGCGCCGACGTTGATGACGAGCAGGAGCAGGCCCAGGCGCAGGAAGGCCGAGTCATGCGAAGGCTGCACCGGCATCGTCAGGGCCTGGCCGCAGTGCGGGCATTTGCGGTCGGCGGCCTGCGTCGGGCGCCCGCAGTACACGCACTGGAGCGGATCGTCGAGGCCGTCGTCGGGTTCGGGCGGGGCGCCGGCCAGCAGGCCCTGCCACGGGTCGGCGGCCGGTGGGGCGGCTGGCGCGCTCACGGCCGGGCGGGCCCGCAGTTGGTCCAGCCGGGCCCGGGCCTCGGCGTTGGCGGGGTTGAGGGTCAGGACGTTTTCCAGCGCCACCTCGGCGTCGGCCGGGTCGTCCATGGCCTGGCTGAGCCACAGCCAAGCCTGCTCATGGTGCTCGTCGCGCTCGATCACCTGCAGCAGCAGCGCGCGGCCACGCTCGCGCTCTCCGCGCTGGAGCGCGGCGATGCCGGCTTGGAGCAGCGATTGGAGCTCGGAGGAGGCGGAAGCCATGGGATCGCAATGTCTCTGAGTGGGCCCTCTGATTATACCGTCTCGGGCCGGACGCCTCCAAGTGGCGCCGCGCCCGGGCCGATTGTCATTTTGCGCGGTTGACTCTAAAATCCTGGCCGATGCCAACCTGGGCTTTGGCGCTCGCTTACGGCTTCCACCTGATCGCCACGGTGATCTGGGTGGGCGGCCTGGCGCTGATGGCGCTGGTGGTCTGGCCTGGGGCGCGCGCCCGGCTGGGGCCTGGCCCGGCGCTCGGCCAGCTCCTGAGCGAGCTGCAGCGCCGTTTCAACCCGCTCGCCTGGACCAGCCTGGCGGTGCTGGTCGGCACCGGCCTGATGCAGATGACGGCCGACCCCAATTACGGCGGCTTCCTGGTGATCGACAACGCCTGGGCGGTGGCGATCCTGGTCAAGCACCTGGCCGTGCTGGGGATGGTCGCGGCCGGCGCCGCCATGCAGGGCTGGCTCCAGCCGGAGCTGGCGCGGCTGGCCCTGCTGGAGGCCCATGGCCGGCCGGCGCCGGAGTTGGCCGCGCTGCGCCGCCGCGAGGCCGTCTTGCTGTGGCTCAACCTGGCCTGCGCCCTGGTGACGCTGGCCTGCACGGCCGTGGCCACGGCGGTGTGACGGTATGCGGACGACGCGCCACGTCACTCTGGCCTGCGAGCGCTGCGGGCGGGCGGCGGCCGAAATCACGCTGATCCCGGCCGAGGTGGCCAGCGCCGCGCCTTGGTCCCAGGGCGACCGCCTGGAGCGCACTGATTTTCTCGGCCCGGTCACCCAGTTCGGCCCGTACGAGGTGCTGCTGCCGCTCTTCGAGCAGGTGGCCCGCCGGGACTTCGACGCCGCGCGCGAGCGGGACGCCGACCTGGTGAGCTTCTTCTGCTGGCGCTGCCGGCGCGTGTACTGTGACCAGTGCTGGACCGGGCATCGCATGACATTCGACGACGGCTTCTACGACTGTATGTACGCCACCTGCCCGGAAGGGCATGAGCAGATGATCGATGACTGACGGTGACCGATGACGACCGACGCGCCTCTGCCGCTTGACCAGGTCCTGCACGGCGACTGCACCCGGCTGCTCTTCGAGCTGCCGGAGAAATCCGTCGACGTGGTTTTCGCCGACCCGCCCTACAACCTCCAGCTCCGCAAAGAGCTGTGGCGGCCCAACATGACCAAGGTGGACGCCGTCGACGACGACTGGGATCACTTTGACAGCCTGGCCGAATACGACGCCTTCACGCGCACCTGGCTGAGCGGCTGCCGGCGCGTGCTCAAAGACACCGGCACGCTGTGGGTCATCGGCTCGTACCACAACATCTACCGCGTCGGCGCGCAGCTGCAGGACCTGGGCTACTGGATCCTCAACGACGTGGTCTGGGTCAAGAGCAACCCGACGCCGCAGTTCCGCGGCGTGCGCTTCACCAACGCCCACGAGACGCTGCTGTGGGCGCAGAAGAAGCGCGGCGCCAAGTACACGTTCAACTATCGCGCCCTCAAATCCCTCAACGACGACCTGCAGATGCGCAGCGATTGGTATCTGGGGCTGTGCATCGGCAAGGAGCGCCTGCGCACCAGCGCCGGCGAGAAGGCCCACGCCACGCAGAAGCCGGAGGCCCTGCTCTACCGCATCCTGCTGGCCACCACCCAGCCCGGCGACGTCGTCCTGGACCCGTTCTTCGGCACCGGCACCACCGGGGCGGTGGCCCGCCAGCTGCGCCGGCATTGGGTCGGGATCGAGAGGGAGCGCCGCTACGTGACGCTGGCCCGCCAGCGTATCGCGGCCATCACGCCGTCGGTCTTCACCGACGACAGCGTCTACCGGATGCCCGAGAAGCGCGCGGCTCGGCGCGTCCCGTTCGGCGCGCTGCTGGAGCATGGGCTGCTCCAGCCGGGCCAGACCCTCTACTTCGGCAAGCGCGGCCAGTTCACGGCCACCGTGCTCTCGGACGGCCAGATCCGGCACAACGGCACCGTCGGCTCCATCCACGCCGTCGGCCGGGCCGTGCAGAACGTGCCGTCCTGCAACGGCTGGGAGCACTGGTTTTACGACGACGCCGAGAGCGGCGAGCGCCGCCCGATCGACGCCCTGCGCGAACGCGTCCTCAACGCCGCCGGGCCGGCGCCCCGCTGACGCGCCACGGAGAGCCCTATGCAATCGCGCGGCGCGCTCCTCACCGGCGTGCTGATGATCCTGATCGGCGGCTGGCTCCTGGCGCAGAACTTCGGCGCGGCGCTGCCGGGCCTGGAGCAGCTCTGGCCGGCCTTTCCTTTGCTGGGCGGGCTGGCGTTCCTGGTCCAGTATTTTGCCAACGGCCGGCGCGACGACGGGCTGGTCTTTGTCGGCGTGGCCGCCGCCCTGGTGGGCGGCTTCTTCTTCGCGTTCACCCTCGGACCGCTGCGCTTCGACGAGGGCGATATGCGCCGCTGGTGGCCGGTCTTCGTCCTGATCGGAGCGGCCGCGTCCCTGGCGCAGTGGCTGGCCCAGCCGCGTGAATGGGGCCGGTTGGCGTTCGCCAGCCTGGCCGCCCTGGTGGGGACGGTGGCCCTGGCCGCCACGCTGGGCTACCTCGACCGCGGCCAACTGGCCCAGCTGGCGCGCTGGTGGCCGGTGCTGCTGATCGTGGCCGGGCTGATGGCGCTGGCCAGTGCTCTGGCCGGCCGCGGCCGGGGCCGTTCCTGACCCGGCGCCCGGGTCAGCGACCATGCACGTCGGCATCGACGCCAGCCGCGCGACTGTCGCGCGGCGCACCGGCACCGAGAGCTACGCGCTCCACCTCCTGCGGGCTATGCTGGCCCGCCCTCCCGCCGAAACCGTCAGCCTGTACTTTCGAGACGAGCCCGCGCCGGGGCTGTTCCCGGACTCGGCCGGCGTCACGCCCCGCGTCATCCCGTTTCCGCGCCTGTGGACGCACCTGCGCCTGGCCGCCGACCTGGCCGTGCGCCGGCCGCGCCCGGACGTGCTGTTTGTGCCCGCCCACGTCGTGCCCGTGGTCTGTCCGGTCCCGGCCGTGGTCACCGTCCACGACCTCGGCTATCGGCACTTCCCGGACGCGCACCCGCTGGCGCAGCGCCTCTACCTGGAAGCCTCCACATACTATTCGGCCCACGCCGCCGCCCACGTCATCGCCGACTCCGAGGCCACACGCCGCGACCTGCGGACGTTCTATGGCGTGCCGGCGGAGCGCGTGGCCGTGGTGTACCCCGGCCGGGACGAGAGCCTGCGGCCCGTGGACCCGGCCGCGGTCCGCGCCAAGTACGGGCTGCCGGAGCGCTACCTGCTGCACGTCGGCACGCTTCAGCCGCGCAAGAACCTGGTGCGGCTGATGGAGGCGGCGCGGACGGTGGCGCAGACCGAGCTCGCCGACATCAGCCTGGTGCTGGCCGGCCGGCCCGGCTGGCTCGCGGCCCCCATCCTGCAAGCGGCGCGTGAGTGCGGGCCGCTGGTGCGCGTGCTCGAATACGTCCCGGACGAGGACCTGCCCGGTCTGTATTCCGGCGCCGCGGTCTTCGCCTTCCCGTCGCTGTTTGAAGGCTTCGGCTTTCCGGTGCTGGAGGCGATGGCGTGCGGCACGCCCGTCGTCTGCGCCAACACGTCATCGTTGCCGGAAGTGGCCGGGACGGCGGCGTTGTTGGTGGATCCGCTGGACGTGGCGGCGTTGGCGACCGCGCTGACGCGCGCGTTGACTGACCCGGCTGTGCGCGCCGAACTGGTGGCGCGGGGCTTCCGGCAGGTGCAGCGGTTTACGTGGGCGCGGGCGGCCGATGAGGTCTGGGCGGTGCTGGCCGGCGCGGCCTCCGGAGCTCGTCGACGATGACGCCCACGCCGGCCGCCGTCGTCATCCTGGGCGTGCGCGTGCACGCCGTCACCATGCCGGCCGTGCTGGATTGGATCGCCGCCGCCATCGCTCGGCGCGAGCCGCGCCAGTTGTGCACGTCCAACCCCGAGTTCCTCATGGCGGCTCAAGCCGACCGCGAGTTCCGGGATCTGCTCAACGCCGCCGACCTCGTGGTGCCGGACGGTATCGGCCTGTTGCTGGCGGCGCGTTGGCTGAGGGAGCCTCTGCCGGAGCGCGTGGCCGGCTCGGACCTGGTGGTCCAGATCGCCGAGCGGGCGGCGCGCGAGGGCTGGCGCCTGTTCTGTCTCGGCGCGGCCGAAGGGGTGGCGCAGCGCGCGGCGGCGGTCCTGCAGGCGCGCTATCCGGGCCTGGTCATCGCCGGCACCTACGCCGGCAGCCCGCGCCCGGAGGCCGAGGCCGAGATCGTGGCGCGGGTCCGCGCCGCCGCGCCGGATGTCTTGTTCGTGGCCTATGGCGCGCCCGCGCAAGACAAGTGGATCGCGCGCAACCGCGCCCGCCTGGCCGTGCCGCTCTGTCTGGGGGTGGGCGGCTCGTTCGACTTCCTGGCGGGGGCGGCCCGGCGCGCGCCGCGCTGGGTGCAGCGCCTGGGGCTGGAGTGGCTGCACCGGCTCTATCGCCAGCCGTGGCGGGCCCGCCGCATCTTCACGGCGACCGTCCTGTTTTCACTGGCCGTGCTGCGCCACGGCCGGTCCCCATCCCGTTAAGTCTTCCCCCCAAACCTATCTATCGACGCTCCGTAGAATAGTGTAGCTTAGGGCAAGCAGCGGCTTGCCCGCCGCGCTCGCTCGTTCGAGAAGGGCAAACCCGGTGAAAACCGGGGACGCAAAGCCATGGGTCTGTAGCCCGGGAGAAATCCGGGCCATGATCGCCAGGCTACCGAAGACGAGGCTCCGCTCCCCGCACTGGGTCGGCGTCCTCGCAGGATAAGGACGATGGTCCGCCGACTCCTCGCTTGCGCGCTTTTCCTGTCCGTCCAATTCGTGATCGCGTCCACGCCCGTGCAGGCCGACTCCGGCCAGGGCGCGGTCGAGTACAGCGTCTATCTGCCGCTCCTGACGCGCGAGGCCACCGCGGCCATGGCGCTGCCAGCCGAGCCCGGCTTCCCGTCGCTGCTGGACTTCACGGCGACGGTGGCGGGCGGCCCGGCCGACACCGTGACCGGCGTGTATGTGTCCGAGGTCCTGGCCCTGCCGGTCATCCAGCAGCCGGCCGACAACTACGGCTACGTCTCTGAGCAGGTGGGGGTGGTCACGCAGTTCCGGCTGGCGGCCAGCTACGGCGTCACCGGTCTGCTGGCGCACAACTTTGCCTCCGGAGCCCTGTTCTTTGAGCTGGCGCCGGGGCAGCGCGTGCACGTCATCCTGGGCGACGGCTCGGCGAAGGAGTACCAGGTGAGCGAGATCCTGCGTTATCAGGCCTTGCAGCCGTTCAGCACGGCCAGTGATTTTGTGGACCTGGCGACCGGCGAGCAACTCACGGCCGGCCAGGTGTTTGCGCGCGCGTACATGGGCGGCGACCAAGTGACGTTTCAGACTTGTATTGCGAGCGGCGGTATTGGGAGTTGGGGGCGGTTATTTGTGATCGCGACGCCGGTGGAGTGAGCGCCGCCCGGCGCAGGCGGGAGCCGAGTTGGCTCCCGCTTTTCATTTAACCGAGCGGCGCCATCAGGCCAACTGATCAGGCGCTGAGCGGTCAGCCAGGCGCCGCGCCTGGCTGCTGAGGTCGAGCATCCAGCCGCCAAGGGTGCAAGACAAGAGGATGAGCACGCTGGGGGCAAACCACAGCCGGGCGAGGCCGGGGATTTCGGCGGGCAGGAACCGGATCAGGCTGAGCGCCCACAGGCCGGAAGCCAACCCCACCCACAGGTGCGCGCGGCGCGCCAGCCAGGCGCTGGCCGCGCCAATCAGCACAGGCGGCGCCGCCAACAGGATGGCCGTCAGCGCCACTTTGGCCAGCTGCCAGGCAACACTGTCATCGGCGGCGCCGGCCGGCCAGAGCCCCGGAATGACCAGCCAGGCCGCGCGCCAGGCGCCGTAGCCGATCCCATTGCCGAGCAGGATGGCCAGGAGGATGCGCGGCATGGCTGAGCGTCTCCCGGCGCCGGCGGGTCGTCAGCCGCCGAGCGCCAGCTTTACGACGGTGACGCCGTCGCCGCCCTCGTTGTCGGCGCCGGTGGCCTGGCTCTTCACCACTGGGTTGGCGCGCAGGAAGTCACGCACAGCCTGACGCAGCTTGCCCGTGCCCTTGCCGTGGATGATCCGCACCCAGGGCAGTTCGGCCAAGTAGGCGGCGTCCAGGTATTGCTCCACTTCCGGCAGCGCCTCCTCCACGGTCTTGCCGCGGATATCGAACTCCAGGCCGGGCGATTCGGCTTTCGGCGCGCGGCTGGCCTTGGGGCTTTCCGCGGCTGGCGCCGGCTCCGGTTCGTCGTGGGCGGCCGCGCCGCGGAGTTCGACTTCATCCAGCTTGGTGCGCACGCGCAGGCGCCCGACCTTGACCTCGGCCTCGGTGGCCGTCAGGGCTGTGACCACGCCGATGCTGTTCAGCGCTTTCAGCTTGACGGTGTCGCCCAGGCGGATGGCGCGCCGCGGGCCGGCGGCCAATTGCGTCTGCGGCAGCGGCGCGGCCGGCACCCGCGCTTTCTCCTCGGCCTGGTCCAGCGCGCCCTCCACGTCCGCCACCGGCTCCAGCGATTGGCCGGCCCGCGCCAGCTTGGCCTTCAGCCGGCTGACTTCGTCGCGCAGGGCCTCCAGCTCCTGGGCGGCCTGCTGGCGCGCCTGTTCGATGATCTGGCGTCGCTCGGCCTCGATGCGCTCCAGGCGCCGCGCCAGCTCCCGCTCGCGCAGCTCCGTTTCCGCGCGCGTCGTCGCCATGCGCTCGCGCTCACCGCGCACCGCCTCGCGCTGGCGGTAGATCTCGTCCAGCAGCTGCTCGGTCTCCAGATTGGCCTGCGCCACCATCGTCTTGGCCTCGTCGATGATGGTCTGGTTCAGGCCGAGGCGCGCGGCGATGGCGAAGGCGTTGGAGCGTCCCGGCAGGCCGATGGTCAGATGGTAGGTGGGCAGCAGCGTGTCTGGGTCGAATTCCATGCTGGCGTTTTTGACGCCGGGCTTGGTGTGGGCGTAGCCCTTGAGCTCCGGGTAGTGCGTGGCCACGAGGGCCGTAGCGCCCATGTCCAGCAGGAACGACAAGACGGCGCGCGCCAGCGCCGAGCCTTCGGCCGGGTCGGTGCCGGCGCCGAGTTCATCCAGGATCACGAGGGCGTGCTCGTCCACCTGGTCCAGGATGCGCACGATGTTGGTGAAGTGCGCCGAGAACGTGGACAGCGACTGCTCGATGGACTGCTCGTCGCCGATATCGGCGAAGATGTTCTGGAAGAGCGCCAACTCGGACCCGGACTGGGCCGGCAGATGCAGGCCGGATTGCGCCATGAGCACCAGCAGGCCGACGGTTTTGAGGGTGACGGTCTTGCCGCCGGTGTTGGGGCCGGTGATGACCAGCGCGCGCGTGTCGCCCGCGATCTCGACGTCGATGGCGACGACGGTCTCCGGGTTGAGCAGCGGATGGCGCGCGGCGAACAGGCGCAAGATAGCGGGCGCCGGCTGGCCGTCTGACGGTTTGCGGCTGGCGGCCTCGGCCGTCAGGATCGGCTCGCTGGCGCGGAGCGCGTCCGCGTACTTGGCGCGCGCGAAGATGCAGTCGAGCTCGGCCAGCGCCTCCACCGTGCGCGTGATCGGCTCGGCTTGCGCGCCGATCAGGGCGGACAGCTCCGCCAGGATGCGCCGGATCTCGTCCTGTTCGGCCAGCTGCAGCTCGCGCAGGGCGTTGTTCAGCTCCACGGTCGCCAGCGGTTCGATGAAGATGGTGGCGCCCGAGGCGGACTGGTCGTGGACGACGCCGCGGATGCGGCCTTTGAAGTCGGCTTTGAGCGGGATCACGTAGCGCCCGTCGCGCTGGGTGACGATGGCCTCCTGCAGGTAGGGGCCGTTGCGCGGATCGCCGATGATGCGCTCCAGCTTGGTCAGCAGGCGGCCGTGCGCAACCTTGAGGTCACGCCGGATCTGAGCCAGCTTCTCCGAGGCCGAGTCCAGCACTTCGCCGCGCTCGTCGATGGTGTTGCCGATGGCCTCCACCAGGCCGGGCGTCTCCTCCAGCCCGTTGGCGACGAAGGCCAGACGCGGGAACTGGTCGCCCAGCCGGCTGAGGATGCGGCGCAGCGTCCGGGCGGCGATGAGCGTGTTCTTGATGTCGAGCAGGGCGGCCGTGTCCAGCACGCCGCCGCGCGCGGCCAACTGCGCCGGCCCGCGCACGTCACGCGCCCCGCCCAGCGTCACGTCGGTCTTCACGGCCAGCAGCTTGCGGGCTTCGCTGGTTTCTTGCTGGCGGCGCCGCGCTTCGGTCAGGTCGGTCGTGGGCGCCAAAGCCAGGACCTGGCCGGCGCCGGCCGAGAACGACGCATACCGGGCGGCCCGCTCGAGGATTTTGTGCAGTTCAAGGACTTGCAGCGATTTGGCGTCCATACCTAATCAGAAAGCCGGCCCACTGGCCGGCCGCGCCTGGGCCGCCGCGCGGCGGTCCGGTCGTGAATGACAGTTGCGGCGATTCTAACCGAAAAACGGGGGCGGGGAGCGGGCGGCTAGCACCCCGTCCGCCGGCTTAGGCTGGAGGGGCGCCAGCTCAGCGCCGTTTGAGCTAGACAGCGCCTATCCAGTTCTTTCAGGTGGACGGGGCGCTAGCGGGTGGCCTCGGCCAGCCGCGCGCACAAGACGCGCATCACGGCCAGGCTGACGTCCGGGCGCTCGCGCAGCAGGCCTTCAAAACTCTTGCGGTCCAGGCTCAGGGCGCGCACATCGCCGGCAGCGATGAGCGAGGCCATGCGCGGCTCCTGGCTGATGATGGCCATCTCGCCGACCACGTCACCGGACTTGCGCCGCGCGACTTCGGCGCCGTCCACGCTCACGCGCACCTCGCCCGAGACGAGCACGTACAGCTCGTCGCCGGCCTCGCCCTGGGCCACGAGAGTTTCACCGTCCGGGAAGACCTGCTCGGACGCGAGCACGGCCACCTGTTTCAAGTCGGCCGGGGCCAGGTCCACGAAGAGCGGCACGCGGCGCAGGAACAGGATGCGGTCCATGACGGACAGGGTCGGTAAGGTGTTCATGGTAGTTCCTAGGGCGGACAGGGCCGTGGAGCGGACCAGTTCATCCGGATCGGACACGGCCCGGCGCGCCAGGGCCGCGCGCACGTCCGGGTCGGAGGAGCCAGCCGCGGCCAGGGCGGCGCCGGCCCGGATCCAGGCCTCCGGTTCGGCCTCCAGCAGGTCGGCCAGATGTTGGTCCAGCGGAACGACGGCGCGCTGGGCGTCGGCCGGCTCCCAGGGCCGCAGCAGCGGCCGCAGCCGGCTCAGCGTGGGCAGGGTCTCCAGTGCCTCCAGGGCGTTGGCCACCTGCGCCGGAGTGCGGCTCTGCAGGTTTTCCGCGGCCAACCGGACGGCCTCGCGCTCCTCCAGCAGGCCCAGCGCGCGCAGGGCGTTCAGGGCCTGCTGGCGGGCTGAGTCGCGCAGCGAGTCGGCTAGCAGCCGGATGCGCTCATCGCGGGCCTGCGGAGCGACGTCGCGCCAGAGCAGGTCATAATGCACGGTGGCGGTCAGGCGCCGGTCGACATACTGGCGCAGCGCGTCGGCGGCCCGCCAGGCCGGCAGGCCCTGCAGCGTCAACAGGGCGGCCGCCTCCCGTGTCGGATCGTTGAGTGCGGCGACGACGGGCGGCAGCGCCGGCGCGCCCAGGTGGATCAGGGCGTCCACCGCCGCCTCGCGCACGCCGTTGTCACGGTCGCCCAGGGCCTGGGCCAGCGGCGGGATCGCGGCGGCGCCGCCAGCGGCTAAAGCGCGGGCCGCAGCGCGGCGCACGGCCGCGGGGGCGTAAGCGTCGGCGAGTTCGGCTTCGATCAGGGCGTAGGCCTCGGCATCCCCCCAATCGGCCAGCGCGTTGAGCGCGTGGACGCGTTCGTCGAGTTGGCCCAGCACTGCCATCTGGCGCAGTTGGTCACGCGCCTGCGCGTGCGGCCCCAGCGCCAACAGGGCCACGGCCGCGCGCGCGCGCACCGCGGCCTCCGGGTCAGCCAGCAGCGGCTGCAGCAGGTCCGCCAGGCCCTGCGGGTAGCCGGCCAGTGAGCGCAAGGTCTCCACCGCCTGCAGGCGCACCTCGGGCTCCGGGTCGCGCAGACGCGCGGCGACGGCCAGTAGGGCCGAGGCGGCGTTGGCGCGCGACAGCGCACACAGCACCGCGCGGCGCACCTCGCCCACCGGATCGTCCAGCGCGGCCACCAGCGCCGCCGTGACCTGGGCCGCGGCCGGGTGGCCGCGCTTCTGCAGGTGGCCCAGGATCTCGGCGGACACCCGCCGCACGGCCGCGTTGGCGTCCGTCAGGCCGCGCTGGGCCACCGCCACGGCGGCCGCGTCGCGGCGGAAACCGCCGAACGGTTCTTCCTCGCTGAAGAACAGGCTCGGCTGACCGGCGCGCAGCGCCTCCAGCAACGCGCCGCGATAAGCGCGGCTGGCGCGCCACAGGCTGAAAGCAGTGACGGCGGCGGCGGCCAGCCCCACCAGGTAGAGCTGCGCGGGCGCGAAGGCCTGCTCGCCGACCCACAGCACCACGCCGGCGATGAGGGTGCCGGCCTGCTCAGGCCCGCCGCTGATGAAGGCGCGCACTTGATCGCGGCGCTCGGCCGGGACGGCGTTGAACAAGGCTTGGTAGGCGGCGTCGGCCAGGCCGGCCAGCCACACCATTTGCGCGAAGCGGAAAGCCACGATGGCCGGGAAGCTGGCGGCCAGGGCCAGCCAGGCGAAGCCGGCCAGGTAGAGGATGGGGAAGGCCAGCAGCATCACCATCAGCCCGAAGCGCGCGTACAGCCGGTTGGCCAGGATGAGCGAGGCCAGGAAGGCGGCCGCCGTGCTCAGCCCGTTGAACAGGCCCAGGAAGCCGGCCAACTCGGCTTCGTCCGGGAATTGCGCCGCCATGGTTTTGGCGAAGGGCAGGGCGATGGAGAAGTACAGGATCGAGAAAAGGACGGCGGCGACCGCGATCCAGCCCATGAGCGGCGAGCGCCGCACGAACTGGAAGCCGCGCTGCATCTCCACCGCCAGACTGGCCGGACGCGGCTGGCGGCGCGGCGCGGCCAGGGCGACGGCTGGCGCGCCCAGCAAGGCCCGCGTAAGGCCGAAGGCAGCCAGCAGCGCGCCGGCCCAGAGCAGCAGCAGGTTCTCGGTGCCCAGCACGGCCACCAGCGGGCCGGTGCCGAAGCCGCCCAGGACGGCGCCCAGAATGCGGCCGGCGCCGAAGAGCGGGAAGAGGCGCTTAGCCTGGCGCGTGTCACAGACCGCGCCGGCCACGCCCCAACAGAACAGGCCCATGAGCGCATTGAGGACTTCTTTGCCCAGCCACAGGCCGGGGTAAGCGCCGGGCAGGTCGAGGAGCAAGAGCGCGCGCGCGGCCACCAGGACCACGGCCATGGCCACCGGCAGCGCCAGGTACAGGCGCGTGCGCGGCAGCCGCCCGAGCATGGCCGTGATGGCCAGCGAGGTCAGGCCGGTGAGGACCGCCAGGCCCATGTACAGGAAGGGCAGATATTGGACGCCGAAACGCGCGAAGAACAGGGCCTCGACACCGGTGCTGCCCAGGCTGAAGCCAGCCGAGGTGAGCACCATCAGGCCGATTACCAGGGAAGCCATCCGGCCTTCGCCTGGACGAATCTTGAGGAGGTCCGCCCAGCGGCTCATGTTTGGGTAAGCCCATTATGCCATTGTCGCGCGGGATGTGCGCGGTCGGAGGGGAGCGCGGCCAGCGCGCGTCAGGCCGCTGGCGCTGCGACGGCCTGAAGGCGCTGGGCCAGGTTGCGGAGCAGTTGAGCAGACGGGTAAATCCGGGTGAACAAGAAGCGCAGGATCAGGCGATCCAGGGCCGTGCTGCCCGTCACGCGGCCGCGTTCGCAGACGTGCAGGTGCGTGCCGCCGTCCGGGGTCGGAGTGAGGTAGAACGTCGCCAGGCATTCGACGGGCGAGAAACTCTGACGCACGGTGAAATACTCGAAGGGCCGCCAATCCAGCACCGTCTCGACCATGGCCAGCTTCCGACCATGCAGGCAATGGGTCTGGGCGCCGACCCCGGTCCGGCCGCCCGGCCGGGCCACGGCCTGGAAGACCAGGCCGGCTTCAAAGGCATACTCCGGCCGCTTGGCGGGATCATTCAGCCATTCCCAGACGATGGCCGGCGGCGCGGCGCAACTCTGGTCTGTCACCACGTAGGCGTCCGCGTCCGTCACGGCCACGCGGCGCGCCTCGACCAGGGCCTGGTAGCGCGGCCGCAGGTCATAGCTCAACGTGGCCACGCTGCCCAGGTGCTCATAGGTCTCGGTCAGGCGCTGAAGGTCATCCAGCTCCAGGCCCAGATGCTCGCGCACGCGTTCGGTGAAGAGCAGGTAGGCGCGCCAGCCAGTGGCCTCGGCGACGTGGTTCTTCAGCAGGCGGTGGGCCAGGTTTACATCGGATCCCACCAGCTCCCGGATGCCGGCGACGTTCTGGACGATGTAGTCGCCGTGGTGCAGGATGAACTTGAGATCGAGCTCGGGGAGGGCGCGGCAGGCGCGGCAGGTGCAGGTGGTGCGCCGCTGCGCGGCGGCGCGCCGGTCGCAGAAGCGGGTGTAGGCGGTTTCCAGCAGATCCAGCAGCGTCTCGCCGCGCGGCACGCGCGCCTCCGCCGCGTAGGCGAACACCGCATCGCCTTCCAGCTTGGCCAGCGTGAACAAACCCGTCAGGCTGGCGACGATCACGGCCAAGAGGTCGCTCAGGATCTCGTGGGCGTGATCCAGCTCGACCTGGGCCAGGTACGCCGTGTAGCCGGAGATATCGGCCAGGACCAGGTAACCGTGCTGGGTCTTATTATCCATGGCGGGAGGTCCAGTCCCTGCGCTGAACAAAAACGGGAGTAGGCCACACTCAGCCTACTCCCGTCGGGCGCGCGGCTCCAGACCACGCCTTGCTCAATGGGTGCTCACTTTTGCAGCCGCTTTTGCAGCTCGTCCCAGCGATCCGGCGTCTCCGGCTGGGGGCGCGGGCGGCGCAGCAGCGGCTGCCCATCAAGGCTCAACCAGCGCCGGGTCCAGCGGTGGACGGCCCGCTGGAGGCCCTGGCTCCAGACCAGGTTGCGCAACCCCTGCCAGGCGCCGAGCGCCAGTCGGCCGTTGGCGATCTCCGGGTAGGGGCTGTACTGCTCGGCCACGTACTGGGCCGTGATCGTGTCGACGGCTGGGCGCGCCTCGGGCAGGGCGCTCGTCAATTCCTGGGCGCGCTCGTGGGGCGTCAGGTGATCGGGCAGCCGCAGGCCCAGCCAGTGGGCGGCCCTTTCCAATTCCAGGTAGGCCTGCGTCACCGCCGACGGCACGGCGCGGCGCAGCCAGCGCAGGATCTGGCGGCCCGGCCGGCCGAGGCTTTCCAGGCCGAGCAGGTTCGCGCGCACCAGCAGGCCCAGAGTGACGCCGCCGGCGACGGCCAGCACACCCAAGCCGGTCAGCAGAGTCCGGGCCCAGCGCCCGACTTCGGTCAGGTCGATGGTGAGGCTGGGAGCGGCCTCGGCCGGGCCTTCGTCGGGCGGCGGCGTTGGTTCGTCGTCGAGCGCGGGCGTGGGCGGCGCCACGGGCGTCAGGGACTCAAACTCGACACTGGTGGGCGTCGGCCGGTCCGGACGCACCAGCGGCGGCTCGGACGTGGTCGGCTCAAACTCGATCCAGCCGTAGCCCGGGAAGAAGACCTCCGGCCAGGCGTGGGCGTTGCGCTCGCGCACCAGGTAGGCGCGCGTGGTGGTATCCAGCTCGCCTTGCGCGAAGCCGACGGCCAGGCGCGCCGGCGTGCCCAGCGAGCGCAGCAGGATCACCATCGCGGAGGCGTAGTAGTTGCAGTAGCCGCGGCGCGACTCAAACAGGAAGTAATCCAACGGCTCCGCGCCCTGCGGCGGGGCCGCGATCCCGAGATCGTAGGTGATGTTGTCGCGCAGCCAATCGGTGATTGCCTGGGCCTGGTCGAAGGGCGTGGTGGCGCCGGCGGACTCCACGATTTGCCGGGCCAGCGCGCGGGTGCGGGGTGTGATGGTGTCCGGCACCTGCAGGAAATACGCGCTGACCCAGTCTGGGTAATCCTGACCGGCGCCGCGCAGGCTCTCTTTGTCCGCCACCGAGACCGAGGCCACGATGCGGTAGCGGCGGTCGTCGCCGGTGAGCATCGTCTGTGCGCGGACGGCCACCGGATCCACCGTGCCGTCGGCGCTGAGATAGGTTTCGAAGGAAACCGCCCGGTCCACCAGACGCGGCTGCGGCAGGACGTACAGGCGGCTGGTGGCGTTGAGATAAGACGTGAACGTGGCGCTGACGTCCTCGCGCAGCCGATACGGCGGCAGGCGCAGCGCGCCGCGCGTGGGCGTCTGCTCGCGGATCTCCAGGCCATCGCCGAGCTCCCAGCGTCCGGCGACGTACTCCTGATAGGCGTAGGCGCGCCAGTAGTAGCGCGGGACGTCCGGCAGGAGCAAGTCTTCGGGCGGAAGTTCAGCGCTGGGGCCGGTCTCGCGCGGCGGCACGATCGGGTCCAGGACCACCGTCAGGATTTCCCGGTTGGTCAGCGACGTGGCGCCGCCCAAGGCCAGCGAATTGCCATAGAAGTCCTCGGCCACCAGTCCCGGATTGCGCACCGAGTTGAACAGGCGCTCGAAGTTCTCGCGCACCGTCGCCCAGGCGCCGTTGACCTGGCTCCAGGCGGTGGCGGCCTGGGGTGACGCCGACGCCACCGTCACGCGCTGGCCCAGCCAGGCGAAGGCGACGATGGCCACCGCGGCCACCAGGCCGGCGCGCAGGAACTCAAAGCGCGTGTCCGGCGTGTAGGCCACCCGCGCGCCGCGCCACTCGTGTTCCTGATCCAGCAGGTTCATGCGCGCCAGCAGCAGCAGCGCCAGCACCAGGTAGGCGCCCAGGTACAGCTCCAGCTCCTGGCCGATGTAGTAATAGCTGTTGATGAGGAGGACAATGCCGCCCGGCAGGATGGCCGGCCAGACGGTGCCGCGCCGGAACACGGCCCAGGCGGCGGCGACGCCGATATACCAGAACACCAGGCCCACGAAGACTGGGAAGGGCAGGATATCGCGCGAGGTCCCGCCATTGAGGGCGTAGTAGATAAAGTTGTTGAGGCGGATCAACAGTTCGAGGGTGCGCAGGTGCCAGTCCCCTTGCAGTTCGCTGTTGCAGATGAGGAAGCCAACCCAGAAAGCGCCGTAGACGGTGGCGAACAACGTGGCGACGAAACCTGTGAAGCGGCTCTTGCTCAGGGCTAACCCGGCCAGCACGCCGATCAGGCCGGCCACGCTGGCCGTCCAGAGGCCAGGCGCCCAGCCCGGCGCTTCCACTCCCCAGGCCGATACCACGACCAGGCTGGCCACCAATCCGACCGTCGCCCAGCCTTCATCCAGTTTGAGCATCTGCTTGGCTCCTCGCTGCGCGCATATTCTACCCGCCTGCCCCCGTCCGGGTTCACTTGCTCACCATCCGCTCATTTGAGCGATTCCGTCGACTCGCGCGGCCCAGGCGCCACCGCCGCGAAGCGCAGTGGAGGCCAGGGCCGGGACGATAGTGGGAGGGGGAGGTCCTGGACGCGGCGGCGTGGAGAGCGGGCGCCACCCTGACACCCGGACCTCTGGGCGAGTCGCGCGGATTCGCGCCCGTGCTAAAATCAAATCGGTGTGATCTGGTAGCCTTCAAACAGTCTCTTAACGGAATGTTGGCTCCCGGATCGGCCGAACATCCTTAAAATTGTGGGTAAGTCGCCGACCTGGCCCGGTTCGGGGCCAGCCGGCCGTGGGTGCCGTTCCAGCAGTTCGGTGAGACAGGGCGAAAGCCGTGCCTATTTTCAACATCGACGGTCAGCAAATCCACGCCGTCCAGCAAGGCCAGCCCAACCGGCAGGTGGCGCTGCTGATCCACGGCTGGTCGAGCTCGTGGTATGCCCTGTCGCCGCTGATCCCGCTGCTCTCCCAGCGTTTCAACTGCATCGCCGTCGACCTGCCCGGCTATGGCCAGTCGCCGCCCATGAAGGAGCGGGTCACCATCGCCGCCTACGCCGACCTGCTGGCGCGCCTGATCGAGGAGGTCAGCAACGGGCCGGTGGTGCTGGTGGGCCATTCCATGGGCGGCATGATCAGCGCGATGCTGGCCATGCGCCACCCGGTGCTGGTGGAGCGCATGGTCCTGGTCTGCCCCACGATCAGCGGCAACCTGTCCACCATGATCAACCTGACGATCTCGCCGATCACGATCATGGAGCGCTTCGGCCTGGGCAGCTTCCTGGTCACCACCTTTGAGAACCTGATCGTCGGCATCACCGACCGCCTGATGCGGCCGGTGTCGTTCTCGGTGCGCACCGGCATCTCGGCCGAGGACTACACCCGGCTGCGCGCCGACGCCCGCCGCCCCGGCCAGGGCCGCACGCGCTATGAGTGCTTCTACGCCATGCGCGAAAGCAACCTGGGGGGCAAGCTGACCGGCGTCGAGCCGCCCACGCTCGTCATCTGGGGCGCCGAGGACAACACGGTGCCGCTGCGGGATTCGGCCATCGTGGCCGACGAGTGGGCCCAGGCCGACCTGCGCATCCTGCCCAAGGCCGGCCACTGGCCGCAGTTTGAGACGCCCGATATCACGCGCCGGCAGATCGCGTCTTTCCTGGGCCTGCCGCTCACCCCGCAGCAGAAGCCGGTCGGCGACGACGAGCTGGCGGCGGCCCGCGAGATCGCCCAGTTTTTGGGCAACTCCGATGTCGGCAACAACCTCAACTCGCCGCAGTTGATCCGGCTGGCCGCCCAGTTCCGCCAGCGCCGCTACAACTCCGGCGACGTCATCGCCCGCATCCAGGACGGCGGCACGGAGATGTTCATCGTGCGCGAGGGCACGGTGGAGGTCTGGAACGACCCAGACAACATCGGGGCCGGCGCCAACGTGCAGCGCCTGCGCCACGTGGCTTCGCTCAACCCCGGCCAGATCACGGGCGAGCTGGCCATGCTGGATGGCGGCCTGCGCAGCGCCGACCTGCGCGCCGGGCCGGACGGCGCCACCATGCTGGTCCTGGAGCGCGAGCAGCTGCTGGCGCTGGTGGACGAAGACGCCGAGCTGGGCACGCGTGTCCTGTGGAACATCGCCCGCGCCATGGCGCTGCGGGTGCGCTTCATCCTCTGGCAGCTGCAGCGCGCGCTGCAGAAGTCTGGCGCGCCGGCCAAGCCGGCCGCCCCCACCGACAGCGAATTCCAGCGCGAGAAGGCCAACTGACCGCCGCCGCCCCAGGGCGAGCGTGAGGCTGGGCTCACCGGATTACCCGGATGTCCTACTGTCCCCGCGCCCCGGATCGTCCTACAATTAGCCCCGATTTACGACCGCGTTCACTCACAGGAGGTCTCCCTTGAAAGTGCTCGTCACCGGCGGCGCCGGCTATATCGGCAGCATTACCTCGGCCGAGTTGCTGAAGGCCGGCCACGACGTCGTCGTCTTCGACAACCTCTACCAGGGCCACCGCGAGGCCGTGCCGGACGGCGCCGCCTTCATGGAGGGCGACCTGCGCGACGAGGCCGCCGTCGCCCGCCTGTTCCAGGAGCACCGCGGCTTCGACGGCATCCTGCACTTCGCCTCGTTCACGCTGGTGGGCGAGAGCATGCAGCTGCCGCTCAAGTACCTGCGCGATAACCTGGTGGCCGGCGCCAACCTGCTGGAGCAGGCCGTCCAGCACGGCGTCGGGCGCTTCATCCTGTCTTCCACGGCCAACCTGTTCGACGCGCCCGAGCGCATCCCGATCGAGCCGGACGAACGCATCGTGCCGGGCTCGCCCTACGGCGAATCTAAGTTCTTCCTCGAACGCACGCTGCACTGGTTCGAGCGCATTCACGGGCTGAAGTACGCGTGCCTGCGCTATTTCAACGCCGCCGGCGACACGCCCGACCGCGGCGAAGATCACGAGCCGGAGCTGCACCTGATCCCGCGCGTCTTGAGCGTGGCCCAGGGCAAGTTGGACAAGATCGTGATCTTCGGCGGCGACTATCCCACCAAGGACGGCACCTGCGTCCGTGATTACATCCACATCGTCGATCTGGCGCAGGCGCACATCCTGGCGCTCGGCGCGCTGGACCGCCTGGGCAGCCGCAAGTACAACCTCGGCAATGGCAACGGCTTCACCAACCTGGAAGTCGTGGAGACCGCGCGCCGCATCACCGGCCACCCGATCCCGCACGAGATCGGCCCGCGCCGCGCCGGCGATCCGGCCGTGTTGATCGCGTCGTCGGAGAAGATCCGGAGCGAGCTCGGCTGGAAGCCGCGCTTTGACACGCTCGACTCGATCGTCGGCAGCGCCTGGGAGTGGCACAGCCGCCATCCCAAGGGCTATCACGCCTGAGGCGCTGACCAACCCGGTCCCTCAGTCTTTAGTCGGAGGCCCTCCGCCCAACGGCGGAGGGCTTTCTTGTTGAAGCGCAGCGGCACGGCGCGTGTCAGGCCGGCGTCAGCGCCGCGCCACACGCGGGCCGCCGGGGCGGGAACTGGGCCGGAGAGCGGGGCGTCTACTCGGGAGACACGGTATTGCAGCCGGCCCGCCTAAAGGCGCGGCCGCTGAGGAGGTTGCGATGTTTGCCCAGAAGATTGCCCGCCCGGTTAGCCGCTATGCGCTCATCCGCGTCGCCGTGGCCGCCGCCCTGTTGCTGCCGCTCTTCGGCGCCCTGGCTTTCGCGGCGGCGCCGGCCTCGGCCGCCGACTGCCGCCTGTATCACACCGTCCAGCGCGGTGAGACGCTCTACAAGATCGGGCGCAAGTACGACCTGTTGTGGACTACGATCGCGCAGGCCAACAACCTGAAGGACGGCAACAAGATCTACGCCGGCCAGGTGTTGTGCATCCCGGCCGCCGCCGGCGCCACGGTGACGCCCACGGCCACGCCCAAGCCGACCAGCACGCCGGCGCCGGAGCGCATCAGCTTCGCGCGCGGCGCGGTCTCCGGCACGGCCCAGGGCACCGTCACGGCGCCCGACCGCAAGACCTATGTCCTGCGCGCCCTGAAGGGCCAGCAGATGACGGTCGAGGTCATCTCCAAGGACAGCAAGGTCAACTTTGCCGTCCAGGGCGTCTCCGATGGCCAGCCCCTCAAGCGCCTGGAGAACGAGTCCCGCAAGTGGACGGGCAGCCTGCCGGCCGATCAGGATTACTTGATCACGGTGGCGGTGCCCAGCGGCAGCTTGGCCTACACACTCGTGGTGACGATCGTCACGCCATAGCGCCCTCGGCCGAGCACAGACAAAAACGGGCCGGCCTCCTGGAAGAGGCCGGCCCGTTGCATTAAGAAGCGGCCGCGCTCAACCGAACAGCCCGCCGCGCGCCAGCAGGCCGAGCGCGGCGCCGCCCAGCACCAGCCAGGTGGCGTTGACGTGAAAACGGAACAGGAGCAGCGCGGAGGCCAGGGCGAGCGCCACGGTCAGCGGGTCCACCAACGCGCTAAAGGCAAGCTGCCCGGTGACGGCCGCCATCAGCGCCAGCGACGCCACGTTGACGCCGTCGAGCAGGGCGCTGGCCGTGGTCGAGCCGCGCACGCGCGCCAACAGCGGCACGCTCAGCGCCACGAAGACGAAGGCCGGCAGAAAGATGCCGAGCGTTGCCAGCAGCGCGCCCGGCCAGCCGCCCAGCACGTAGCCGATAAACGTGGCCGTGGTGAACACCGGCCCCGGCGTCACCTGGCCGATGGCGATGGCGTCCAGCAGCTGCCGGTCGGTCAGCCAGCCCAGACCGACGACGAAGTCGGCGCGCAGGAACGCCAGCAGGACGTAGCCGCTGCCGTACAGCACGGACCCGATCTTCAGGAAGATCAGGAACAACTGGCCGAGATCCACCGGCGCCGCGGACAGGGCCGGCCAAGCGGATGGCGCCCACGGCAGCCAGGGCAGGGCGCCCGCCGCCGATTGCGCCACCGGCCGCGCGCCCCAGCGCCGGATCGCCCAGACCAGCAGGGCGCCGGCGGCCAGCAGCGGCAGTTCGCTGAGGCCCAGCACGTAGCAGCCCAGCGCGGCTGCGCCGACCAGGGCCGTCAGCCGATCCTTGATGGCCTTGCGGCCCAGCTCCCACAGCGCCTGGGCGACGATGGCGATGATGACGGGCTGCACGCCGTACAGCAGCGCCGTCGCCTGCGGCGTGCTCCCAAAGCGCCTGTAGGCCCAGGCCAGGCCCAGCACGATGAGCATCGCCGGCAGGATGAAGCCCAGGCCGCCAGCCACCAGCCCCGGCCAGCCGGCGCGCAGGTAGCCCAGGTGGATGGTCATCTCGGTGGAGTTGGGGCCCGGGATCAGGTTGGTGGCGCCCAGCAGATCCAGGAATTGCTGATCGTCCAGCCAGCGCCGGCGCTTGACTAGCTCCTGGCGCATCATGGCGATGTGGGCGGCCGGGCCGCCAAAGGCCGTGAAGCCGAGCAGCAGGAAGTAGGCGGCGACTTCGCGCAGGCGGGTGGATTGTTCCGAGGCCGGTGACGCGGGCATGCCGGCATTATCACACAAAGAAATCAAGCCGCCTTAATTGCGATTTCCGTATGGGTTGGCGTCACCCCGGCCCCGGCCCCCCACTTCGCTCCGCTGCGGGGGGCCAGGGTGCGCCGGAATGACCGAGCGCAAGTCATATCGGGAACCGCTTTAAGCAGGACTTCTTGGTCCCACGGCGGCCGCCCTGGCGCAGCCAGTCAGCGCGCCGCGCCTGGTGCCGGTGCGGTGGGGTGACCTCATCGACGCCGGCGCGCGGGCGCCGCGCCTGGCCGCGCGATCCGCGCGCCGGGCCGGTCAACGGCTGACCCGCCCGGCGTGATTGGAGGTCGTGGAGGAAAGACAGCGGAAAGCGCCAGCCTGGATGTTATTCAAGCGTGCGCCGGGCAGCGCCCTCCCGACCGGGCGTCACGCGGCGCTGCTGAGCTTCACTCTGCGCGCGGGCGCCGGAACGCCAGCAAGCTCAGGCCGTTAAGCGAGACCAGCACCGTGCCGCCCTCGTGCCCGACCACGGCCAGTGGCAGCGGCAAGTTGACCGCGAAGATGGTGGCCAGCATGAGCGCGATCATGAGGAGCGCGAAGCCCAGGTTGGCGATCAGCGTCCGGCGCGTGGCCCGGCTGAGCGCGACGACGTAGGGCACGTTGTGCAAGTCGTCGGCCATCAGCACGACATCGGCGGTTTCGAGGGCCACGTCCGTGCCGGCGGCGCCCATGGCGATGCCGAGCGTGGCCGCGGCCAGGGCCGGCGCATCGTTGACGCCGTCGCCGACCATGGCGACGACGCGGTGCTCCGCGCGCAAGTGTTGGATGAGGCGCAGCTTGTCCTCCGGCAGCAGGTCCGCGAAAACCTCGTCCACGCCCGCCTGCTTGCCGATGGCGTGGGCCACCGGGGCGTTGTCGCCGGTGAGCATGACCACGCGCGCGACGCCCAGCGCCTTCAGGTCGCGCACCACGGCGGCCGCGTCGCGGCGCAGCACGTCGGCCACGGCGATCACGCCGAGCACCTGATCCGGCGCGTTGTCCGCCAGGCGCACTACCAGCATCGCGGTCTTGCCCTCCGCCTGCAGGCGCGCGACGGCGGCGTGGGCCGGCGTGCTCGCGGCCAGGTCGTTCGCCGCAAAGTAGCGCGGCCCGCCCACGCCGATCAGCTGCCCGGCGACCTGGGCGCGCACGCCCTTGCCGCTCTCAGACTGGAAGGCGGCGGCCTCGGCCACGTTCAGGCCGCGCGCCTGGGCGGCGGCGCTGATGGCGCGCGCCAGCGGATGCTCGGATTTGGCCTCGACAGCGGCCGCCAGCGCCAGCACACCGGCCTCGTCCAGGTCGGGCGTCAGCGCGATCACGTCGGTGACCTGGGGCTTGCCCTCGGTCAGCGTGCCGGTCTTGTCGAAGGCCACCACCTGAATGCCGGCGGCCTGCTCCAGGTGGATGCCGCCCTTGAAGAGCACACCGCGCCGCGCGCCGTTGCCGATGGCCGAGAGGATGGCGGCCGGCGTGCTGATCACCAGCGCACACGGTGAGGCCGCCACCATCACCGTCATCGCCCGGTAGAAGGCGCTGTCGAAGCTTTCGCCCAGCGCCAGCCACGGGATGAGCGTCACGGCCACGGTCAGGACGATCACGCCCCAGGCGTAGACCTGCTCGAACTGGTCGATCCAGCGCTGGGTCTTGGCCTTCTCGCTGTGGGCCTCCTCCACCAGCTTGATCATGCGCGCGATGGTGGAATCCTGCGCCAGCTTGGTGACGCGCACCTCCAGGCCGCCGGTGGTGTTGATGGTGCCGGCCAGGACATGGTCGCCGCTGCGCTTGTCCACGGGCAGGGATTCGCCCGTGATCGGCGCTTGGTCCACAGCGCTCTCGCCCTCCACCACCACGCCGTCCACAGGCAGGCGCTCGCCCGGCCGGACGATGACGATGTCGTTCAGCACCAGCCGCTCGATGGGCAGCAAGGCGGTGCGGCCGCCGCGCCGCACCAGGGCCTCCTTGGGCCGCAGATGCATCAGCGCGCGGATGGCGTTGCGCGTGCGGTCCATGGCGAAGGCCTGCAGCACGTTGGAGAGCGAGAACAGGAACAACAGCATGGCGCCCTCGAACGGCGCGCCCACGATCCAGGCGCCCAGGGCGGCCAGCACCATCAGCAGGTCGACGTCCACCGTGCGCTGGGCCAGCGACTCCAGGCCGCCCTTGACGCCGAAGACGCCGCCGGCCAGGTAGGCCACGGCGTACCAGGCCGTGACGACGCCCACGGCCGCGCCGGTCCGCTCCGCCGTCAGCCCGCCGATCATGGCCACCAACGTGACCGCGGTCAGGGCCGCCTCCAGGCGGTCAGCGGTGACGGCGGCTTTAAGCTTGGCCAGCCGGCGCGCCCACGGGCCAGCCGGGGCGGCCGGTTCGGGCTCGGCCGGCGCGGTCCGCACCCCGAGCTCGCGCACGTATTGGGCGATGGCCGGCGGCGAGACGCGCGTCTGGTCATAGGTGACGCTGAGCACGCCGCCCAGGTAGCTGGCCGAGGCGCGGCGCACACCGGCCAGGCCGCGCACCCGTTCTTCCAGCAGCAGCGCGCACGACTCGCAGGCGCGCCCGCCGTGGGCTTCCAGCCGCAGGGTGCAGGTCTCGAACTGCTTCTGGAACTTGGGGGCCAGGTGGTGCGCCATCGCCGCGACCTCGGCCTCGGACAGCGCCTGGGTGTCGTAGGCAAAGGACAGGCGTGCGTTCTCGGGGTCGGCGTCTACCTGCACGATGCCGGGCTGGGCGTCGACGGCGTCATGCAGGAGGGTCAGACAAGGCTCGTGTTCGTTGGGGGGAGTGACGGGTGAAGACATGCGCGGGATTACCTTCGACTAGACCTCACGGTCAAACAGGGTAGTTCGGCGGGCGGGCGTCGGAGATTGTGACGCTTTGCGCTTACTGGGCGCGCTGGCACTCTGGGCACAGGCCGTAGTAGGCGATGCGCGCGCCGCGCAGCTGGTAGCCGGAGCGCCCGGCCACTTGCTCGGCCACCTGGTCCAGCGCGGTCGTCGGCAGATCGTCCACGCGGTGGCAGCGCAGACAGATCAGGTTGACGTGCGGCTCGACGTCGGCGTCGTAATGGACGGCGCCATCGCCGGCCTCGCCGAGGTCGTGGATCAGGCCGCCGGCCACCAGCGTCTGCAGCGTGTTGTAGACCGTGGCCCGGCTCAGTCCGGCCACTTCGCCGGCGAGTTGATTGTAAAGGACCTGGGCGGTGGGGTGAGTGCGGCTGGTGACCAGGGCGCGGCAAATGGCGGCGCGCTGCGGGGTGACGCGCAGGCCGGCCGCGCGCAGCGCCGTAAGCATGGCGTCGACGCGGGCGTTCGTGGTGGTTGGATTGATGGGCGAAGACATAATTTAGATCAATTCTTTATTTAGAATTAATCTAAATTATAGCCGCAGGGACACCGACTGTCAAGAGGCGTCAGGCGCGGCGCAGCGCGGCCAGGATCTCGCGCACGGACAGGCGTTTGCCGTACATCAGCAGGCTGGTGCGGAAGACCTTGGAGCCGGCCCACATGACGGCCGGCACGCTCAGCGCCAGGACGGCCAGGCTGCCGACGATGTCGATGACCGGCACGGTGCCATAGGGCAGGCGCAGCATCATCATCATCGGCGCCGTGAGCGGAAACCAGCTCAGCCCGCGGGCCAGCAGCATGTTGGGATTAGCGATCAGGAAGCCGTTGATCATCCATGGCACGGCGGCCCCGAACGAGAACAGGCCGCCGATCTGCTGGCTCTCGCGCATGCTGGTGCCCAGCGAGCCGGCCGTCGCCATCAGGATGCCGTAGAGCAGGTAGCCCAGCACGAAGTAGACGAGCGCCAGGAGCAGCGTGCCGACGTTAAGCGCGGCCAGCACGCCCACGGCCAGCGCGGCCAGGCCGCCCGTCAGCAGGACGCCCGCGACCATCCAGACGCCCACCTGCGTCAAGCCGACGGCGCCCAGCCCGATCACCTTGCCCCACAGCAGGTCGCTGGGCGAGACCGACGACACGAGCAGTTCCATCACCCGATTTTCCTTCTCCTCGCTGACGGAGCGCAGCAGGTAGTTGGAGGACACCATGATGGAGATGAAGAGCAGGAGCGAGACGCCCAGGGATGTGAGCATGCCGCCCAGAAACGAAAACGGATTGTCGGCGGCGGCGGCCACCGGCGCGCCGGCCTCGTCCAGAGTCACTAGCTGCACCTGGGCCGAATTGGCCGGATCGGCGGCGCGCCGGCGCACGCTGTCGTCCACGTGTCCGGCCAGCATCCCGTCGATCAGGAATGGCGCCAGGTCGTCGGGGTCGACCGACATGGCCGTCTGCAGGTCGTCCCGGGCGTAGGCCGTGAGCGCGCCCGTCGCCACGTAGTCGGCGGCGATGACGACGTAGGCCCGGAGCTCATCGGCGAGCAGGGCCTGGCGGGCGGCCTCCTCGTCGGCAAAGGCCCGGTACTGGTCCGCGAAGCCGGCCGGCACCTGCTGGAACAGGCCGCTGTGGTCGACCACGCCGATCAGGGTCGGGCCGTCCGGCGTGAACTGACTCTCCAGAAAAGCGCCGGCCTGGCCGGAGAAGAACGTGGCCACGATCAGGCCGATCAGGCCGAGCGCCGGGACCAGCAGGGTGGCGAAGATGTAGCCGGGCCGGCGGACATTGGTGAGGTACTCGTGCCAGGCGATTGTCCACAGCCGCTTAGACATGCTGCGCCTCCTTGACGACCTTGATGAAGATCTCGTCCAGGGGCATGGACGCCGGCTCAAAGCGTTCCACGATCTGGCCGCGCTCCAGCAGGGCTTTGAGAAAGTCGCGTGTGGTCACACCGGGTCGCAGATACACGCGCTGGCGGTCCGGCGTCCGGCTGTCGGGGGCCACGGCCTCCACTTCCGGCCAGCCGGCACAGTCGAGCGGGGGACTGACTTCCAGCGCGTTCGGCGCGAACTGCCGCTTGAGGTCGGCCAGCGCGCCGTACAACACGATCCGGCCGCGGTTGATCAGCGCGATGCGCTCGCACAGCGATTCCACCAGGCTCATCTCGTGCGCCGAGAGCACCACGGTCCGCCCCTGGGCGCGCAGCTCGCGGATCAAGCCGCGCACCAGGTCCACGTTCACGGGGTCGAGGCCCTGGAAGGGCTCATCCAGGATGACGAGCTCGGGGTCGTGGATGAGCGTCGTGGCGAGCTGCAGCTTCTGGTGCATGCCGCGCGACAGCTCCTGGACCTTGGCCTTGGCCCGGTCGGCCAGTTCCACGCGCTCCAGCAGTTGGGTGGCGCGCTGGGCGGCCGCGGCGCGGGAGAGCCCTTTGAGCTGCCCGAAGTAAGTCAAACATTCGTGGACGCGCAGGCCCCGGTACAGGCCGCGTTCCTCGGGCAGATAGCCCACCCGCGCGCGGGCGGCGCCCGGCGGCTGGCCCAGGACGCGCGCCGTGCCGGAGTCCGGCCGGAGGATGTCCATGAGCATGCGGATGGCCGTGGTCTTGCCGGCGCCGTTCGGGCCAAGCAGCCCGAAGACCTCGCCGCGGCCCACCTCCAGGCTCACGTCGTCCACGGCGACGACGCTCGCGAATTCCTTGTGCAGCCGGTCGGCCCATACAGCCGGGTCGTTCATACACACCTCCACTACCAGTCGGGACACCTATTGTACGGGTAATGACCGGCGTAGTTGCGGGGAATCCGGGACGGAGCTTCAGCTGGCGCGCTTCTGGCGGGCGGCTTCGAACAGCAGCACGCCGGCGGCGACGGCGGCGTTGAGCGACTCGGCGCGCCCCGGCATGGGGATGTGGACGCGCTGCGGGGTGAAGGCCCGCGCCGCCGCGCTCGGCCCCGCGGCCTCCGACCCGAGGACGATGGCGCAGGCCCCGCGCCAATCGACCTGATCGTACGGCTCGCCGGCGCGGGCCTCGGCCAGCCAGACGGCAGCCCCGCCGAGTTGTCCGGCCAGCGTCTCCCAGTGCGCGTCGATGATGGGCAGGTGGAAGTGCGCGCCCATACCGGCCCGGACGACCTTGGGGTTGTAGGCGTCCACGGTGCCGGGCATCAGGAAGACGACCTGCACGCCGGCGGCGTCGGCGGTGCGCAGCACGGTGCCGAGGTTGCCGGGGTCGCCCAGCCGGTCCACGATCAGGGCGAAGGCCGGATTGGGCAGGACCAGGAAGGTTGGCATGGCGACCACGGCCAGCAGGCCGGCCGGCGTCTGGGTCTCGGCGGCGGCGGCCATGACGGCCTCCGACACGGCCTCCACCTTGGCGCCGCGCGCCTCCAGGCCGCGCAGCGCGGCGCGGCTGCGCGCGTCCAGGTCCGGCGTGTACAGGGCGAGATGGACTTCGCTCTGCGCCTGGACGGCCTCCTCGGCCAGCCGCACACCCTCGATCACGAAGCGGCCCTCGGCCTCGCGCGTTTTGCGCAGGCTCTGCAGGCTGCGCACTGTCTTAACGGTCGGGTTCTGGGGTGAGGTGATCATCGGGTCAATCGCCGTCCCCGGCGGCGATGGCGCGCTCGAAAGCGCCGACGGTCGGCTGGTCAATCAGCACGAAACGCAGATCGCGCAGGGGCGAGGCCGGGTGCGCGGCGCAGAAGGCCCGGACGGCGCGGACGGCCAGTGGGGCGGCGCGCTCCACCGGGAAGCCGAAGAGGCCGGTGCTGAGCGACGGGAAAGCCAGCGACGTGAACGGCTGAGCGTCGGCCAGCCGCAGCGCGGCGGTGTAGGCCGTGGTGAGCTTGGCGTCCTCGTCGCCGGAGCCCCACACCGGACCGACCGCGTGGATGACGAAGCGGCAGGGCAGACGCCCGGCGCCGGTCAGGGCGGGGCGGTCATGGCCGGCCGGGCCGTGGGCGCGCACCCACGCCGTGCTCTCGGCCTGGATCTCGGCGCCGCCGCGCCGCACAATAGCGGCGGCCAGACCGCCGCCATGGGCGAGGTGCGCGTTGGCGGCGTTGACGATGGCGTCCACGGGCGCCTCGGTCAGGTCGCCGTGATACAGCGCCAGGCTCTGCCCGGCTGGCAAGGTGCGTTGGAGGATGAGCGCGGCCACAGCCTTGATTCTACTCAAAACAAAAAACCGCACCCGGTTGGGTGCGGTTCAGGCTGATGAACGGACGCAGACGGCGCTAGGCGCGCTTGGCGACGGCCGCCACCTGGCTGAAGGCGGCCGCATCGCGGACGGCGATGTCGGCCAGGGCCTTGCGGTCCAGGGTGACGTTGGCCTTCTTCAAGCCGTCGATCAGGCGGCTGTAGGAGAGGCCGTTGGCGCGCGCGGCGGCATTGATGCGCGCGATCCACAGCCGGCGCAGATCGCGGCGGCGATTGCGGCGATCACGCCAGGCGTAATACAAGGCATGCAGCATGCCTTCGTTGGCCCGGCGAAACAGGGTGTGATACGCGCCGCGCTTGCCCTGACTCCACTTCAGGATCTTCTTGTGGCGGCGGCGGGTAACGGTACCACCTTTAACACGCATTTCCGATTACTCCTGCGAACCCTCTCCGGCCCGTGGGACAACAGGCCACGCGTTGGCGCCGGAGATAGCCCGCGCTGGTTGGGTACGGCGGTTGCCCGGCCGGGACGCCCGGACGGCGCTGGCCCGGCCGCAACCGCTTCGGTCGCCTCAGGTCGAGGACTTGTCGTCGTAGTTCTTCAGATACGGGGCCAGCCGGCGCACGCGCTTGGCGATCTTCTTGCCCTTCACCGGCAGCATCTCGGTGAACAAGGCGGAGGTGCGGTCCGGCGTGCGGCGGCGCAGATGGCTCTTGCCCTTCTTAGTGCGCACCAGCTTGCCGCTGCCCGTCACGCGGAAGCGCTTGGCGGTCGCCTTGTGCGTCTTCAGCTTCTGCTTCCCTTGCGTATTGGCTTTGCGAGGCACGTTCCTTCTCCTTACAGCTTACGTCCGTCATCAGCGGGGCGTCCCAGCGGGTCCGCCCGACAAAATCCACCGGGGCAGTGGTGTGGCCCCGGTGGCATTTCGCTCACTCTTGGCTCTCTGCTTCCGTCTCGTCCGGCTTGTCCTTCTTGGCCGGCGGCTTGACGCGCTTGGGGTTGGGCGCCAACAACATGATCATCGTGCGCCCCTCCAGGAGCGGGTGCTGTTCGATGATGGCGACGTCGGCCAGGTTCTGCGCGATCTCCTGCAGGTCCTTCATGGCGATGTCCGGGTAGGTGATCTCGCGTCCCCGGAACTTGAACCGCACACGGACCTTCTTGCCTTCTTCCAGCCAGCGCCGCGCGTCGCGCACCTTGAGGCCGGTGTGGAAATCCGTGCTCTTGGGGCGCAGCTGGATTTCCTTGACCTCGATGATCTTCTGCGCTTTGCGCGCTTCCTTGTCCTTCTTCGTCTTCTCGTACAGGAACTTCCCGTAGTCCAGGATGCGACAGACGGGCGGGTTCGCGTTTGGACTTACCTCGACCAGGTCCTTCTCCGCATCGCGCGCCATGCGCAACGCTTCGTACACCGAGATGATGCCCACGTTCTCGTTATTCGGGCCGATGACGCGGACTTCCCGGGACGTGATCTGTTCGTTGATGCGATATTCTGAAAGCGTGACCGGAGGAATAGGACTGTCCCTCGTGTTGAATTATGACGAGACGGCAACGGTGGGAAATCGTACCACAGGGGTTGAGAGGCGTCAATCAGGCGTGGCGACCTGGAACACGGCCCGCGCCTGGCCGACCTCCAGGCCGCGCCAGTTGCGCAGGGTCTGCGGCAGCGCGAAGCCAAAGCGCGCCAGATCCGCCAGGGCCGCGCTGTCCAGGGCACCCAATTGGCGCAGCACTTCCACCGTCACTGGGCCGACCGCGCGGTTGGCGCCGTCGATGATCTTCAGCACCACACCGAGCGCGGGGGAATCGGGTCCGCAGGCACCGGGCGCCAGCGCCACGGCCTGATAGCCTTCGGCGCCGCCCTTGGCGGCCAGCCGGCCCGCCGCCACCCGCATGAGCTCGGTGTCGAAGCCGCCCGGTCCGCGCACCATGTCTGGATGGCTGGTCATCGCCGCAAAGATGCGGCCGAGGGCGGCGGCCCGCGCCGGCGGCCAGCCGCTGGGGTCGGCCAGTTGGGCAAAGGCGCGCGCGGCCGCCGCCAGGGGCACCGCGAAGTTAGGGGCCGAACAGCCATCGGTGCCGACCTGAACGGTCTCGGGCGTCAAGCCGCACATGGCCGCGAAGGTCTCCAGAATGGTCTGCTGGACGGGGTGAGCCGGGTTGATGTAATCAGCCAGGGGCAGGCCGCGCGCGCGCGCCTGCGCCAACATGCCGGTGTGTTTGCCGGAGCAGTTGTGGCGATTGGGCGTCGGCGTCTGGCCGGCGCGGATCAGTTGGGCCACCAGGTCCGGATCGTCCAGGGGATGCGTGCCGCACAGCAGGTCGGTTTCGCCGGCGCCGATCTTGGCCTGTAGGTCGCGCAAGACCGCGACGTGCCGGTCCAGGCCTTTGTGCGAGGCGCAGGTCAGCGCGATCTCGCGCGGGGTCAGGCCGAAGCGATCGGCCGCTCCGGACTCGAGCAGGGGCAGTGTCTGGAACGGTTTGGCGGCCGAGCGCAGGAAGACGACGGCGTGCGGGTCCCCCCAGGCCGCCCTCAGCCGCCCATGCACGTCGGCCACGGCGATGGCGCCGGCGTGCACGCACTCGACCAGTCCGCCGCGTGTGTACTCGAGGACGGGGAGAAACGGCATGACGGGCGGGCGGCGCGGCGGCCGTCTACTTCAGGGGCGTAATCGTCAGGCTGTCGTGCACGCGCTCCAGGCCGGCGCGCACGCGGCGCTGGTACACGCCGCGCAACTCGACCGGGCCGGTGGCTTTGCCGAGCAGCGTCTGAGCCAGCGCCTCCAGTTCCAGGCGCGGTTTCTTGGCGCGCACGAAGGCCTCGACCTTGCGGCGGGCCAGCTTGAGGAAGTCCTCGGTCGGCTTGACGCCGTCCTTGTCGGTGACCGAGCCGCGGCCCGGCACGATGATCCGGCCGGGCGAGCGCTTCTTGCGCAGGTCGGCCAGGGCGTCCAGCCAGGCGTCCAGGTCGGCGTCGCCCAGAAAGGGCGGCGCCTTGACGGTGACGGCGTCGCCGGTGAAGACGACGCCCTGCTCCGGGATCTCGGCCCAAATGGCGCCGGGCGCGGAGCCGGGGCGGTGTACCAGTTGGATTTCGCGGTCACCGGCCACCAGGGTCAGGCGGTTGGCGAACGTGATCTGCGGGATGACCACGCGCAGGCCGGTCAAGTCGGCCACTAGTTCGCTGTCGGCGCCCGGCTCGGGCGGCAGGTTGCGGTACAGCTCCGGCAGCAGGCGGATGCGCTCGAACGTCAGCTCGTGCGTGATGACCGGCGCCTCCAGCCATTGCGCGCCGAGCATCCGGTCGCGGTGGTGATCCAACACGACGACGAAGCGGATGGGCTTGCCGGTGGCCTGCTGCAACTGCTGCCGCCACAGGCGCGCGTCGGCGGGGTGGGTGGGGGCGTCGATGCAGATGAGGTCATCCGGGCCGACGATGGCGCCGACGGTGACGCCCGGGAACTTGGTCTCGACGAGGAGGTCTTTGACGATGCGCTGCATGGGACGGATAGACAGCCTCTCCGGCGCGGCGATCGGCGCGCCCGGCTAATAGGGCAGGGTGAAGCTGAAGATCGCGCCCTGGCCGGGCGTGCTCTCCACCCAGATGCGGCCGCCGTGCGCCTCCACGGCCAGCTTGCAGAAGGCCAGGCCCAGGCCCAGGCCCTTGGGGGCGGCCTCGCGCTGCAGGCGCGTGAACTTGCTGAAGATGCGGCTGTGCTCGGCGGCCGGGATGCCCGGCCCGGTGTCCCGGACGGCGATGGTCAGCTCTTTTGGCCCGGACTTGGCGTTGACCGTCACCGTGCCTTCGCCGGGCGTGTACTTCACGGCGTTCTCGATCAGGTTGATGATGACGCGGCGGAGCATGTCGGTGTCGACGTCCACCATCGGCAGACGCGGCGGGATGTCTTTGCGCAGCTGGATGCCCTTGCCTTCGGCCAGGGCGGTCACCTGCTCGAGGGCGTCGCTGGCCAGCACGCTGATATCGGCCTGCTCCTTGTTGAGCGTCATCTGACCGGCCTCCAGCCGGCGCAGATCCAGGAGCGAATCCACCAGCCGCGACATGCGCAGGGCCGAGCGGTTGGCGATGGTGATCAGCGACTGCTCCATCTCGGCGTCCGGCGGCAGCGAGGCCTGGACGACGTCCAGCGACGAGATGATGTTGCCGAGCGGGCTGCGCAGGTCATGGAAGATCATGCTGATCAGATCCTGGCGCATCTCCTCCAACTGCAGGCGCTCGGAGATATCGCGCTGGATCCACTGGATGAACTCCTGGCCCTTGCGCTGGATCAGCTTGGCGTGGACCTCCATCGGGATCTCCAGACCCTGTTTGGTGGTGATGCGGGTCTGGTACGTGATCTCCTGGCCGCCGCGCAGGTGGCGGAAGCGGTCCGAGCCCAGGAAGGCCGTGCCCATGCGGTGCACGGTGGTGACGCGCAGGCCGATCAGCTCGTCGCGGCCGTAGCCGAAGACCTCCACCGCCTTGCGGTTGGCGTCGGTGATCAGGCCGTCTTGATTGGTGATGATGATCGGGTCGATGTTGTCTTCAAACAGGCTGGAGAAGCGGCTCTCGGCGGCCTTGAGCTCCTCCACCTGTTGGGCGTGGACGATGGCGGTGGCGGCCAGCGAGGCCAGGCTTTCCAGCAGGCTGAGCGTGTCCGGCGCGAAACGGCCGTCGACGGGGTTCATGACCTCGATCACGCCCATGACCTGATTCTGCAGGCGCACCGGCACGCTGGCGCTGGCCAGGGTGAGCAGGCCGGTCTGCTGATCCAGGCCGCGCCGGAAGCGCGGGTCGGCCGGGACGTTGGTGGTGATCACGGGCTGGTTGTTCTGGGCCACCCAGCCGGCGATGCCGTCGCCGATCTTGAGTTCCATGCCCTTGATGCGCTCGGCCATCCGCCCGACCGCTTCCTTGAAGATGACCTGGTTGTCTTTCTCCTTGACCAGGGCGATGGAGGCGGTCTCGACCTTAAGCAGGCTCTGCGCGTAGTGGACGACGCGGTGCAGGACCTCGTCCAGGCGCAGGGTGGAATTGATGGCCTGGGCGGTGTCGGCCAGGGCGCGCATGGCCTGGGCGCGCCGTTCGCTCTCGGCGTAGAGCTGGGCGTTCTCGATGGCCACGCCGGCCTGGTCGGCGATGGCCGTCATCAGCGTCAGGTCGTCGGCCTCGAAGCTGTGGGCCGGCACCTTGACCAGCGTGAGCACGCCGACGACGCGGGCGCGGCCGGCCAGCGGGACGGCGATGGCGCTCTTGGGCCCGACGACGTCGTCGTCCGGGCGGCGGCCCCAGCGCGGGTCGCGGGTGGTGTCGGCCACCAGCGCGGGCTGCCGGTTGGCCAGCACCCAGCCGGCCAGGCCGTTCTGGAGCGTCCCGCCCAGCCGCCGGTCCGGGTCCGGCTGGAAGGCATTATCCATCATCAGCGCCGAGTACAGCACTTCGCCCTGTTCGTTCAGCACGATGACGCTGCCGGTCTTGGATTGGGCGCTGTCCACGGTGGCCTGCAGCACGCGCTGCAGCAGCTCGGCCAGATCCAGGCGTCCGGAGATCTCGCGACTGACGCGGTAGAGCAGCGCCAGGCGGCGTTGTTCAGTCAGCGGCGTGGTCGCCATAGCGGTGCTTAGCCTCCCCCTAAGGTGCGGTGCATCTCAATGCGCCGGAAGGCCTCGACAAAACCGAGCGCCTGGAACGCCGGCAGGTGCGGGTCCGTCACGGCGACGTTCTCGGCCTGGGTGTCCAGGTCCGGGAAGCGCGTATACAGACAGCTTAATAGAGCCGCGCCAACTTCGGCCGGCTGGCCCGTCAGCGTGCGCAGCGTCAGGCGGGTTAACAACATCGGCAAACCGCGAAATGTCTGCACTTGAAAGACAAGCCAGCCCTGGCCGCCCTCCGGCCGGTGGACGGTGACGGCCTGGACCTGGCCGGCGCGGACCAGGGACTCGTTCTCGGTGATCCACGACGGCTGGTCGTTGCGCTGCGCCAACAGCGCCAGCGCCGCGTCGTCGGCCAGCCAGGTGACCGTTCCGGAGGCGGGCGCCGGTGGCGGGCTGGGCGGGCGGCGCAGCACCAGGAGTTCGCTTTGGGCGTGAAAGCCACAGCGGACGAACAGATTATACGCCGGAGCGTTATTTTTGATGACCTCGAGCACGTTGTGCGTCAGGCCGCGCGCGTCGCTGCCGGCCAGCAGGCCTTGCATTAGCGCCCAGCCCAGGCCGTGGCGGCGCGCCGATGGCAGCACCCCCAGGCGCGTGATCCACGAGCGCCCCGGCCGCAGGCCGAGCATGGCCAGCCCCAGGATGGCGTCGCCGTCGACGGCGACCACGGAGGCCTCCAGGTCGACGTCATAGCTGTGGATGTACTCGGCCAGACGGGCCGCGTTCATGGGCATCGGCACGAGGTAGTCGACGCGGGTCTGGTTGTAGGCTTCGGTGAGTTGAGCGATGCTGAACCGGCTGGCGGGCACCAGCTGGGCAGGCGCGCTCGCGGCGGCGCGCGGCACGGCGGCCGACATCAAGGCTGGCCCTCGCGCAGATAGCCCGCGATCTGGTCGGCGAAGCGGGCGACGTTGATGGGTTTGGGGATGTAGCCGTTGCAGCCGTAGGCGGCGACCATGCGCTGGGCCGTCTCCTCGGGCCAGGCGGTGCAGGCCACGATCGGGGTGTGCGCCAGCGTCGGGAGGCGGCGCATCCAGTTCACGAGCGTCTGGCCGTCGGCGTCCGGCAGGCCCAGGTCCAGCAGGATCAGGTCCGGCGTCTGGTCCAGGGCCATCTGCAGGCCGCTCTCGGCATCCGGGGCGTGGCGGACCGAAAAACCGCGGGCCGTGAGCACGCGGCGGGCCAACTCGGCGTTATCGGGGTTGTCCTCCACCACCAGGATGTCGGGCATGCGCGGAGTATAGCATAGCCATCTGCGGCAGTTGGCCGCGGGCGGGCCAGCCGGCCAACTTACCGGCCGGGCGCCGGAACGGCCTCGTCAATGCCCATTGGCTTGCCGGACATCGGCGTCGCTGAAGACCACTTCCTCGCGGCCCTCCAGCTTCTCGAGCATCTTGCGCGCGATCAGGTCCAGGTGGGTGTCGTGGGCCACGAAATCCAGGGCATCGGCCGGGATGCTGAGCACGGGGCACAACCGGAAGCCGTCGATCCAGCGCTGATACAGGCCGTTGAGCTGCTCCAGGTACTCGGGCACGATGCGGGCCTCGTAGTCCCGTCCGCGGCGCGCGATGCGCCGGCTGAGAGTCTCCACCGAGGCGCGCAGGTACAGCACCAGGTCCGGCGGCGGCAGGCAGTCGATGATGCCCTCGTACAGGCGCCGGTAGGTCGCGTAGTCGCGCTCGGCCATCCGGCCCTGCTCGTACAGGTTGTGGGCGAAGATCTCGGCGTCCTCGTAGACCGAGCGGTCCTGGATGACCGAGGCGGGGTGGGCCGCGATCTGCTGGTGGGTGTGCAGGCGGTTGGCCAGGAAGAAGACTTGGGAGTGGAAGCCCCAGTGGCCCATGTCGCGGTAGAAATCGGCCAGGTAAGGGTTCTCCACCACGGCTTCGTAGAAGGGGTGCCAGTTCAGCCGCTGGCAGAGCAGGTTGACCAGGCTAGACTTGCCCACCCCGATGTTGCCGGCGACGATGACAAAGCGTTTCATAGAGTCTCAGGCGCCGTTTTGGTCGGCCCAGGCCTCCACCAACTCGTCGACGGTGGTCAGGTAAGCCTGCACCTCGGCGACGCGGCCGCGGAAGTCGGCGGGCGAGGCCAGCTGGAGGCGCTCCAGGAAGGCGGTCCAGGGTTCGGCGTGGACGCTGTCGCCGGGCAGGTGGCGCAGGGCGGCCTGCCAGGTGTAAAGCATGAGCCAGAGCATCTCGGCGGCGCGGTCGGCCTGGATCAGGGCCTGGAAGCCGCGTTCGTAGACTGTGCGGCGGGCCGGATGGATCAACTCGTCGTCGGCGGAAGCACCGGCCCGGTAGGCGGCCGACCAATCGGTGAGGAGCACCTGGGCCTGGGCCGCGTCCAGCTCCGGGCCGCCAAAGACGGCCTGGAAGGCCTCGTACAAGTCCGGGCGCTTGAGCTTGCGGGCGGCGCCGTCCAGCTTCAGCAGCAGGCGCCGGCCGGCGCCCGGGAAGCCGGTCAGCGTGATGGCGCCGTTGGCCGTGCACAGCAGCGCCCGGCAGAAGTCGGCCAGCGTCACCGGCGCCGTGGGCTCCTGGCCGGGCAGCACGCCGATGTGCAGGGCCTCGCGGGCCAGCGCCAGGAAGGCGCGGGCGCGGGTGGCGACGAAGTCCGGCCGGTGGAACTGGCCGCGCGCGCTGGATTGGGCCAGCTCAAAGAAGTGGGTGGGGTCGTGCAGGAAGAGCGGCTCGCACAGCTCGGGACCCAGCCAGGGGTGGACGCGCAGGAGCTTGGGGTTGGCGTACTCAGCCCGGCTGCGGTAGACGATGTCCACCACCACCTGGTCGGTCAGGCGCACCACCTCGCGGCCGAGCGGGGGCGTGCCGTCGATGAGCACCAGGTCGATGTCGGTGGCGTCGCCCAGCAGCGGCTCGTTGGCGGCCACCGAGCCGGTCAGGTAGGCGGACACCAGGCTGGGGCGGGCGGCCATGCGCTGGGCGGCCGTGTCGCGCGCGATCTTGATCAGCGTGGCGCGCTCGATCAGGGCGGTGGCGCCGGGGCTCATGGCTGCTCCTCGAGTGGCAACAACGGCTGATACTCCAGGCCGAGGGCCGCGTGGATGCGCTCGGTGACGCGGCGCAGGTCCTGCGGGTCGGCGACGAAATCGAGCGGCGCGGCCTCGATGGTCAGCACGGGCGCGGCCGTGTAGCCGAAGAAGAACTCGTCGTAGGCCAGGCCGAGCTCGTGGATGTAGGCGCGCTCCATGTTCTGCTCGTAGGGGCGGCCGCGCTTGGCGATGCGGCGCATCAGTTCATCGGTGGGCGCGCGCAGGTAGACCAGGAGGTCCGGCCGCACGATCTTCTCGGCCAGGGCGTTGTGCAGCCGGCGGTAGAGCTCCAGCTCGTCGCCCTGGATGTTGATGCGCGCGAAGAGCGCGTCTTTGGCGAAGGTGTAGTCCGCGATCACGGCGCCGTGGGCGGCCAGCTGCGCCGGCACCTCGCGCTGCTGCTGGTAGCGCGAGAGCAGGAAGAAGAGCTGCGTCTGCAGCGCATAGCGCGCCCGATCGCCATAGAAGTCTGAGAGAAACGGGTTCTCCTCAAAGACCTCCAGCAGCAAGCCGGCGTTGAAGGTGGATTGCAGCAGCCGCGCCAGCGACGTCTTGCCGACACCGATGACGCCTTCGATGGCGATATACATGTCGCTTCCGGGGAGGTTTGTCCGAGTTCGGGAGAGTATAGCCGGGTTTGACGCGCTGACAAGGTTGCGGCGGTGAGCGGCGCCGGCGAAGGGATTGATCTTGAAGTGAGCGCCGACCGCCGGCGCCGTGTGCTAGAATCGTCCGACCATGGACCTGCTCGCCGGCCTCAACCCCCAACAAACGCAAGCCGTCACCGCCGAGCCGGGGCCGACCTTGGTGCTGGCCGGGCCGGGCTCGGGCAAGACGCGCGTGCTCACCCAGCGCATCGCCTATCTGATCAACCATCTCGGCGTGGCGCCGTACCGGATCCTGGCCGTCACCTTCACCAATAAGGCCGCCAACGAGATGAAGCAGCGCCTCCAGAACCTGCTGGGCGCGGACCTGCGCGGTCTGACGATCGGCACCTTCCACTCGATTGGCGCGCGTTGGCTGAGGCGCGAGGCCCAGTACCTGGCGGTGACCCGCGACTTCGTCATCTTCGACACCAGCGACCAGGAAGCCCTGGTCAAGCAGGTCATCCAGGAGCTCAACCTGGACGACAAGAAGTTCCGGCCGTCGGCGCTGCTGGCCAAGATCAGCCACGCCAAGAACGAGCTGATCGGCCCGGACGAGTATCCGGCGCCCACCTACGCGGCTGAGATCCATAAGCGCGTCTACCAGCGCTACCAGGAACTGCTGGTGGCCAACAACGCCCTGGACTTTGACGACCTGCTGATCTACGTGGTGCGCCTGTTCCGCGAACACCCGGACCTGCTGGCCAAGTACCAGCGCGCCTTCGACCATGTGCTGGTGGACGAGTTCCAGGACACCAACACGGTCCAGTACGCGCTGCTGCGCGAGCTGACGGCCGTCCGGCGCAACCTGTACGCCGTCGGCGATCCGGACCAGAGCGTGTACCGCTGGCGCGGCGCCGACTACCGCAACGTCCACAAGCTTAAAGAAGACTTCCGCGATCTGACCACGATCCTGCTCGAACAGAACTACCGCTCGACACAGTTGATCCTGGACGCGGCCATGGCCGTGATCGACAAGCACCCCGGCCGCACGCGCAAGCAGCTCTTCACCCAGCGCCGCGGCGGCGCCGCCATCTACGTCCTGGAGGCCTACAACGAGGACGAGGAGGCGCGCTACGTGGTGGACGCCATCACGCAGTTGAACGCCGAGGGCCGCTACCAGCTCGGCGATTTCGCCGTGATGTACCGGACCAACGCCCAATCCCGGGCGGTGGAAGAGGCCTTCGTCCGGGCGCGTCTGCCGTACAAGCTGGTGGGCGCCCAGCGCTTCTACGGCCGCAAGGAGATCAAGGACTTGCTGGCCTACCTGCGCCTGGTCCACAACCCGGCCGACTCGGTCAGCTTGCTGCGCGTGATCAACACCCCGGCGCGCGGCATCGGCGCCAAGACGCTGGAACTGCTGCAGGAGACGGCCCGCGGCGCCGGGCTGACCGCGGCCGACGTGGTGCGTGACCTGGGCGAGGCCGGCCCGAAGTCCGTGTATGCGCCGCGCTTCGGGGCCAAGGCCGCGGCGGCGCTGGCCAACTTCGGCCTGATGTTGCAGCACTGGACAAGCGCGCGCGCCGAGCTCTCAGTGGTCCAGCTGATGGACACCATCCTCGAGCGCATCGGCTACCGCGATTTCCTGACCGACGGCACCGAGGAGGGCGACGAGCGCTGGGCCAACGTGCTGGAACTGCGCGGCGTGGCTCAGGAGTTCGGCGAGGCCGGGCTGAGCGATTTTCTCCAGGAGGTGGCCCTGGTCTCAGATCAGGATACCGTCTCCGAGGAGGGCAAGGCCCCGATCCTGCTGACCCTGCACGCCGCCAAGGGCCTGGAATTCCCGGTGGTCTTCATCGTGGGCCTGGACGAGGGCGTGCTGCCGCACCAGCGCTCGTTCGAGGACCCGGAGGCCATGCACGAGGAGCGCCGGCTGATGTACGTGGGCATGACGCGCGCCAAGGATCAACTGTACCTGCTGCGCGCCTTCCGCCGCTCGTTGTACGGCGATGCCTCCGTCAGCGAGGCCTCGCGTTTCCTGTTCGATATCCCCGACCGCCTTCTGGCCGGCCAGAAGCCGCACAAGCAAATACGCGCGTCCGAGGCCTATCAACGCCAGACGACCTGGGACACACCGGCGCGCGGCCGGTCGGTGAACCTGAGCGGCGGCGCGGCCACGCCCAAACCGTCGGCCCGACCGTCGGGCGGGGAGGCGCGCTACCGCACCGGCCAGCGCGTCAAGCACGCCTCGTTCGGCGAGGGCATCGTCATCGAGAGCCGCGGCCGCGGCGATGACGAGGAAGTGACGGTGGCCTTCGAAGCGGTCGGGATCAAGCGGCTGCTGGCCAGCGCCGCCAACCTGCAGCTCCTCCAGGGCTGAGCGCGGCGCCGGCCCCTGTCGCGCGCATCGTCTATCACCGCCGGGATCCTCAGCGCGGCGACGAGTATCACCTGACCGACCTGTTCCGGGGTGGGTGGGTCACGCCTGACGGCCCGTTCCACGAGCTTGACTGGGACGCGTTCCGGGCGGCGGGCCAGGCCGACGCGCTATAATTCCTGGCGTCAACGGTCATGCAAAACTTCAACCCCTACGAGGTGCTCGGCCTGCCGCCGGGCGCCACGGACGACGAGATCCGCGCCGCCTACCGCCGGCGCGCGGCCCTGGTCCACCCGGATCGGCAGCCGCCGGCGCTGAAGGCCTGGGCGCTGGAGGAGATGACGCGCCTCAACCAGGCGCGCGATGTCTTGATGGATCCGGTCCGGCGCGCGCGCCTGGCGGCGCTGGCGGCCCGCCTGCGTTACGCGGAGGCGGCCAGCGCGCGCGCCCAGAGCCAGGCCCGGCCGCCAACCGGCTGGGAAGAGCAAGTGCGCGCGCGGCGCCGCGCCTACCGCCTGCGCCAGACCGTGACCGGGCTGGCGACGCTGGCCGCCTGCGTGCTGTTTGGCCTGCTGGCGCTGGCCGCGCCGGCCACGGCGCTGGCGCTGGGGCGCGTGGCCGCCGGGGTGGTGGCGTTCGGTCTGGCCTTGGCCGGCCCGCTCGTGGTGACGCTGCTCCTGGCCTTCATCGTCCTCTCTCTCTGGAAATCCTGATGCACGTCGTCCTCAACGGCTGGTTCCTGGCCACGGAGCGCAACGCGCACACGGGCACCGGCCAGTATCTGCGCGCCCTGCTGGAGCAGTTGCCGCGGGTGGCGCCGCAGCACACGCTGACCGTGGTCGTGCCGGGTCCGGCTGTGTCCGTGCCGCCCGGCGTGCGCGTCCAGGCCGTGCCCTGCGGGGCCGGCCACCTGGCCAAGGTTTGGTTCGAGCAGCGCCTGTTTCCGCAGGCGTGCCGGGACCTAAAGGCCGACCTGGCGCACGTGCCTTACTGGGCGCCGCCGCTGGCCGCGCCGGTCCCGCTCGTCGTCACCGTGCATGACCTCATCCCGCTGCTCCTGCCGGAATATCGCGGCGGCCCGCTGGTGCGCGCGTACACGGCCCTGGCGGCGGCGGGCACGCCTGGCGCTACCCTGGTGCTGACCGACTCGGAGGCGTCCCGGGCCGACCTGGTACAGCGGCTTGGCCTGCCGGAGGCGCGCGTGCGGCGCGTATACCTGGCGGCCGGCCCGCAATACACGCCGCAGAACGATTGGCGCGCGGATGAGGCGGTCCGCGCCCGCTACGGCCTGCCGGAGGCCTACGTCCTCTACCTGGGCGGCTTCGACGTGCGCAAGAACGTGCGCGCCTTGCTGAGCGCCTGGACCTGGGCGGCCGGCTCCATCGGCGAGGCGTACCCGCTCGTCATCGCCGGCGCGCTGCCGCAGCCGGACGGCCGGTTGTTCGAGGACTATCCGGCGCTGGCCGCACAGTTCGGCGTCGCCGACAGTGTGCGCTTCATCGGGGCGGTGGCCGAGGCCGACAAGCCGGCCGTGTACCGGGGCGCGGCCGCCTTCGTCTATCCCTCGCGCTACGAGGGCTTCGGCCTGCCGCCGCTGGAGGCCATGGCCTGCGGCGTGCCAGTCCTCACCACCGCGGCCGGCTCGATTGGTGAAGTGGTGGGCGAGGCGGCCTTCCTGATCGACCCCGAGGATACGCGCAAGTTTGGGGCCGGCCTGATCACGTGCGTGATCGAGCCGAGCGTCGCGGACCACCTTAAGGCGCGCGGCCTGGAACGCGCACGCCTGTTCAGCTGGGAGCGCACCGCGCGGGAGACGGCGGCGGCCTATGAGTCGGTCGTCAGCCACTGAGGCGCGGCCCGGCGGCGCGGCCGGGCTGGGCGAACTGGCCGTGGGGCTGGGCGCGCTGCTGGCCTATGGCGCGACCCTGGCGCCGGGCCTGCTGCCGGCGGACGCCGGCGAGTACCAGGTGGTGGGCGCGCTGCTGGGGGTGGCGCATCCGCCCGGCTTTGCGCTGTACACCCTCCTCAGTTGGCTCATAACCCGCTGGCCCGGCCTGGCCCCGGCCCTGGCCATCAACGCGCTGTCGGCGGTGATGGCGGCGGCGACGTTGATGCTGGTGACCCGCGCGGTGCGCGTCTGGACCGGCGCGCCTGGGGCGGGGCTGCTCGCGGCGCTGGTGCTGGCGGCCGCCACCACCTTTTGGGCGCAGGCGACGACGGCCAACATCCGCATGTTCACGGCCCTGGCGGTGGCGCTGGCCCTGGCCGCGCTGGCCGAGTATCAGCGGGCGTTGCGCCAGAAAACACCGGCCGCCGGACCGCTGGCGCTGACGGCGCTGGCGCTGGGCCTGGCCGTCTCCCACCACGGCTCCACGGTCTTCCTGGCGGCCGCGCTGGGCGTGTACGCGCTGATCCTGGACCCGCGTGTCCTGCGCCGGCCGTGGCCGCTGCTGGCCGGCCTGCTCCCATTTTTGGCCTGGCTGTACTTCCCGCTGCGCGCCGGCGCTTTTGGTTCGCCGGCCAATGCGCGGACCTGGGCGGGCTTCCTGGACCAGATCCTGGCGCGCGGCTGGAGCGGTGACATGCTGGCCTTCGCCACGCCGGAGGCGCTGCCGGAACGCCTGCGCGTCCTGGGCGTGCTGTTGGCGTTCCAGTGGTCTTGGGTGCTGCTGGGCCTGATCGCGCTGGGGGCTGTGCTCCTGGTCCGCCGGGAGCGCGGCCTCGGCGCGGCTCTGCTGACGGCCGGCGGCCTGCAGGTGTTCATCGCCATCACCTATCGCGCGCCGCAGACCAGCGAGTATTTGCTGCCGGCCTACGTGGTGATGGCGGTGTGGGCGGGTTGCGGGGGTGTGGTGCTGTTCCGGCTGCCGGAGGCCAGCGATCTGGCGCCGGGGCTGCCGGCGGACCAGCCGCCGCGGCTGCGGCCCGGCCGCGCCTGGCGTTACGGCCTGGGCTTTGCGGTGGTGGTGACGGCGTTGGCGGCCGCGGCCGCGCAATTGTCGGCGCTGTGGCCGGCTTATCGCGCGCTGGCGCAGGATGAGTCGACGCGCACCTACGCCGAGTCGCTCCTGCGGGACGCGCCGCCGAATGCGCTCGTCTTGGCCAACTGGCATTGGATCACGCCGCTCTGGTATCTGCGCGAAGTCGAGGGCCAGCGCCCCGATGTCGAGGTGCGCTATGTGGTGCCGCGCGGCGCCTCTTACGCCCAGAACTGGGTCGCCGAGATCGCGGCCGCCCTGCCGGAGCGCCCCGTGATCGTGACCAGCTTCTTCAAGCCGGAATATGCGGCGGCCGGTTATCGCTTTTCGCCGCTGGGTTTGGCCTGGGAGGCACAGGCTGCGCCGCGCTTGACCGCGCCGGACGGACTGAGCGGCGGCCAGAGCTTCGATGCCGTGGCGCTGCTCGGCTTTCAGTTTGAGACGGCGTCCAGCCAGCCGGCCGACGGTGAAATCGCCGGGCGCGTCGCCTGGCGCGTGGCCGGCCCGCCGCGCGACCTAAGCTTCTTCGTGCACCTGATCGGGCCGGATGGCCGCCTGTACGGCCAGCAGGACGTGAGTTACTCGGCCGGCCGCTACGTGGAAGGCGAGGTGCTGCTCGACCGGTTCACGCTGGCGCCGCTGCCGGAGGCCGGGCCGGGCGAGTATGTCCTGGTGGCCGGGGCTTACCAACCGGACGGCACGCGCCTGGCTGAGGCGCAGTTGGGCACGGTGACCCTGACGCCGCGCGCCACACCGCCGCCGACGGCCCACCCGTTGCGCCGCGCCTTCGGCGCCGCCACCTTGGTGGGCTGGGACGTGGACCGCACCTTGCCGGACAGCCAGCGCCTGTGGCTGCACTGGCAGCTGGCGGTCCAGCCCGCCGACGTGATCTGGCAAGGGACGACCTTCGCGCTGCCGGCCGGCCCCGGCTACCTGTCCACGGCCCTCGACCTGCCGCCGGAGCAGGTGCTGACCGGGCTGGCGTCCGCCCTGGCGCCAGCGCGGCCGGACGCGCGCTACGTGCCCTTCGGCCGGGACCTGGTGCTGGCGCAGGCGGCCGTGACGCGTGACCGGGGGCGCGTGATCGTCGAAGTCACTTATCTGGCCGCGCGCCCAATCACGCGCGACCTGGTGGTGAAGGTCGATCTGGTAGGGGCGGGCTGGCGCGTCCAGGCGGACGCCGTGCCGGTGGGCGGCGCGCTGCCCACGCTCAAGTGGGTCACGGGCAGCGTGATCCATGACCGCTATGAGCTGACCCTCCCGGCCGAGGCGCCGGCCGGGCCGGTCCAGGTGGTGCTGGGCTGGTATGATGGCTTCACTCAGCAGGACCTGCCGATCCTGGACCCACGCCTGGCCCAACTTGGCCCCACAGTGACCCTGGCGACTGTGGAGGTACGGCCCTGATTGGGCCGGCCTCCTTCCACTCCCAAGAGCAACCATGCCCATCGCCCAACACCCCACCCGCATCTACCGCAACCGCGGCGTCGTCATCACCCTGGCCCCGATGTATGAAGAGTTGCGGCATCAGAGCTTGGCCGCGGTCGAGCCGCTGTGGGCCCAATACCCCAAGGCGCACCAGCTGTGGGACCTGCTCAGCGCCGACCCGGAGGCCATCGCCAATTGGGACATGGCCGACTACCTGACGACCAACAAGCTCAACTATAACGACCACGGCATGACGCACGCCCTCATCGCGGCGGCCAACGCCGTGCGGATATTCGACCTGCTGGTCCAGGCCGGCGTCCAGCCGGATGTGGTCTCGTCCGGCGCCGGCGACGTGGACGACGCCTGCCTGGTGGTGGCGGCGGCCACGCTGCTGCACGACATCGGCAACCAGGTGCACCGCAAGCATCACGAGATGCTGGGCATCGGCCTGGCGCTGCCGATCCTGGATCGGCTGATGCCGGCCATCTACCCCGATGTGCAGAACCGCGTGCAGCTGCGCGCCTTCATCCTGCACGCCATCCTCTCGCACGACTTCGACCCGCCGCCGCTGACGTTCGAGGCGGGCGTGGTGGCGGTGGCTGACGGCACCGACGTGACCAAGGGGCGCGGGCGCAAGGCCTTCGATCTGGGCAAGGTGGACATCCACTCAGTCTCGGCGCTGGCCATCGACGAAGTGTCCATCAGCCGCGGCGAGCAGCATCCGGCGACG
>CALFZO010000005.1 GCA_937952305.1 uncultured Anaerolineales bacterium
CACGCCCATGCCGCCGCGGCCGATCTCGGCCTCCAGCCGATAGCGTTCCAATAACGTGGTGCCGATCATGGCCGGGCCGCCAGCCGGTGATCGGTGGGGTTGAAGGGGTGAGGGTCGAACATCGCTGATCTGACTGCGCTGCGCGCAGTCCCACTCGCAGCCGGAGTATAGCCCAGAACCCACGCGGCAAAGTTACGGAGCGGCCGCCGAGAATGCGGCCGGACCGTGGCCTAAGCCGCCCGCGCCACCACGAGCTGTTGCCGCGACTCGGCGTGGAAGTCTCTCTCACCATACTGGCCGTATTTGGCCTCAATCGCAAAGCCATTGTAGATCAGCAGCGCGTCCAGCTCCTGGGGGAAAAACTGGCGCATGGTCAGGCGGTGCTGGGCGCGGCCGCCGTCCTCCCAATCGAAGCGCCAGACGATGTGGTTCACCTGCGCGGCGGCGTCGTAACGGTTCTGCTCGGTCAGGCGCAGGTGCCCATCCTGGTCGTCCGGGTACTCGCCGATCGTGTACCAGCGGGACGGGTCCCGGCTCAGGATCGTCAGCGATGGGTTGAAGACGTCGATCACAAAGCGACCGGCTGGCGCTAGGTGGGCGCGCACGCAGCGCAGAAACGCCTCCAGGTCCGGCCGCGTGAGCAGGTGGCACAACGAGTTGACCGGGACGAAGACCAGGTCGAAAGTCTCGCCCAGGTCGAAGGCGCGCATGTCAGCCTGGACGAAGCGGACCAGCACGCCGGCCGCGGCGGCCTTGGACTGGGCGCGCGCCAGCATCGCGGCCGAGAGGTCCAACCCGGTCAGGGTCAGGCCGCCAGCGGCGAGCGGCACCGTCAGCCGGCCCGTGCCGCAGGCCAGTTCCAACACCCGCGGCCCGCAGCGGGCAGCCTGGCGCTGGTAGAACTCCAGCTCGCCCTTCCACGGTCCGAGGTGCACGCGGTCATACAAGTCGGCGGCGGCGTACAGGTCGATTGCGGACATGCGGAAGGCCTCCTGCCGGGCAGTGTACACCGGCCGGCCGCCAGCCAAAAACCTCGACCGCAGCCTCAATACACGCTCAGGACACGCCGGCCTGCTAGGGTGGCGGCAACCCCCTAGCACCAATTCAGCGGTTCAATCACGGCGCACTCGGCTGCTCGATCGCGCGGGTTGGGAGGGACCCTGACCGACCGGTCTACTGTGGCGCAGGATGACCTTGGCCCATCTTTTCCGGATGGACCGGGGAAAGGACTGCCTGCCGGCCGCGCCCTCTGTCGATCTTGTTTGAAAGGGCTTGATTCCTGGCCCGGCGCGCACACAAGCCGCGCCAACGACGCTGCTTCGTCTGTGCACTCAGTGGGCCGGTCAGCTGCCTCAGCGCTGCAGGGCCTCCACCGACTGGATCAGATGCAGGGCGCGCGCGCTGAGCAACTGCGCGATGAGGCGGTGAAAGGCGCTGGCGGATTCGGGGTCGGTTTGCTCCATGGCCGCCAGGGCCTGCCGGGTCAGGCGAAAGGCGCGCGTCGGCTCGTCGGCCTTTACGGCGGCCGAGCGCGGCGTGCCCAGGTAGAAGCCGATCTCGCCCACGATCCGCCCGCCGCGCATCGTCTCCAGGCGCACCGGCTGTTCGCCCGGCTTTTCCAACTGGCTGGTCACCTGGCCGATCTCGATCAGGAAGATATCATCGGCCGGGTCGCCCTGACGCATCAGGTAGTCGCCGGCCGCGAACAGGCGCGGCTCCATGTGGCTCAGCAACCGCGCCAGTTGTTCTGATGGCAGCCAGCGAGCGAAGTGCTCGGCCAGGCCGGCTTCGCCGGGGGGCAGCGCGGCCTCGGCCAGTAACTGGTCCTCGCACCACCCCACCCCCCGGTCCAGGTCGTCGAAGAAGCGCAGGCGGCCGGGCTTTTCCACGATGCCGCCGCGCGCCAACTGCTCGCGTAAAGACATGCGCTGCAAGCCCACGCCCAGGCCGGTCAGGACCAACGTCAGCGCCTGCTGGTCAGCCAGGGCCAGCAGCTTTTCGAAGCTCAGCAGGCCGGTGGAGTCCAACCCGGTGACGCGCGCGAAGTCTAGTATCACGAACCGGGCCGGCGGCGCCTTGGCGCTGGCGCGCTGCCGCACCTGCTCGTAGAGACTGTGGGCGGTGCCGAAGAATATGAAGCCCTGCAACTGCAGGATGTACAGTTCTTCGCCGCGGCGCTGCAGGGCCGCACGCTGGGCCGGCTCGCGGCTGAAGCGGCTGTGGAACGTCGCGCCGGACAGGGTGTGTTGGACGACGCGGGTGCGGCTGTAATTGACGACAAAGAGGGCCACCGCCAGCGCCAGGCCCACGCCCACGCCCTCCAGGAAGCCGCGCAGGGCGATGACGGCCAAGATCACCAGGATGATGAGAAAGTCGACGAGTGGGAGGCGGCGCCGGGCCAGTAGCGTCCACTCGTAGAGCAGCGCCAGACCAACGTAGAAGACGACGCCGGCCAGCAGCGGGCGCGGCAGGTAAGCCATGAAGCCCGCGCCGGCGGCCACCACCAGCAGCAGCAGGCCGGCCGCCAAAAGCGCCGGCAGGCGGCGGCCAGCCGCCACTCTGTGGTTGAGGGCGGAGAGGCTGACCGTGTGGTAGCCGGGCAAGCCGCCGGTTAATCCGGCCGCCAGGTTGCCCAGGCCGGCGGCCACCAATTCACGATTCAGGTCGAGGTCGCGCTGGGTCACCAGTTCCAGGCCGCTGCCATTCAGCAGCAGCGCCACCACGCTGATGAGCAGGATCGGGCCAAGGCCGGTCAACTGGCCCAGCAGGGCCGCCCAATCCACTTGGGCCAAGAACGCACTCGTAAACGGGAACTGCCACAGGCTCCGAGCTGGAAACTCGCCCAGCAGCCAGCCCTGGGCGCGGAGCGACTCCACGGACGCACCGGACAGCGCGCTGACGCCGTAGAACACGCCCACCCCGGCCAGCAGACAGATCGGCAGGGTGAGCGGGTGTTTCCAGCGGCCGGAGGCCCCCAGCACTATCAGCCCGAAGGCCAGGGCCGGCAGCCAGCGCTGCAACTGGGCCGGCTGCCATACCTCCCAGGTCAGGGCTTGATCGGTTGCCATGCCCAGCGCGCCCGTGATGAGCAGCCAGCCCGTTCCGGCCAGAAAGCCGGCCACCACCGGGTGCGGCAGGAAGCGCACCAGCCCGCCGAGCCGGAACCAGCCCAGCAGAACCAGGCACACGCCGCTGGCCAGCGTGGTCACGAGGACCAGGGCCAGCGCGGTCGCAAAGCGCGTCTCCGCGCTGACGGCGGCGGGCAGCGCGCTCAGGACCGCGGTGACCATCACCGCCAGGATGGCGGCCGGCGCGTCCTGCTGCAAAGCCACGCTGCCGCCGTAGGAGCTGGTCAGGGCGACGACGGCGCAGAGCACCGCGTCGCCCACCAGCGTCAGCCCGAGGGCGGCCGGCAGGTACGCCGCGAGCGGCCCGCCCAGGATCAGGGCCGTGAACGAGACGACGACGACCAGCTCGAGCAGGAAGATCAGGCTGCCCGCGACCAGGCTGCGCGCCAGCCGGTCGCGCGCCAACTCGTCCGCCAGCCAGGCCGCCAGCCGCGCCCGTCGCATCCTCAGCGACCTACAGTTCCGCTTGCGCCAGCGCCACGAACTCGTCCAGGCTCTTGGCCTTCAGGTCCTCGCCCGTGCGCCGGCGCACGGAGACCATGCCGGCGGCCTGGTCTTTGTCGCCCACCACCAGCATGAACGGGATCTTCTGCAGCTGGGCGTCGCGGATCTTGGCCTGCATGCGCTCGCCGCGCTCGTCCACGTCCACGCGGAAGCCGCGCGCACGCAGTTGCTGCGCGACTCCGTTCGCGTACTCATTGTGCCGGTCGGCCACCGGGATCAGCATCACTTGCACCGGGGCCAGCCAGAGCGGGAAAGCGCCGGCGAAGTGCTCGATGATCACGCCCAGGAAGCGCTCCGTCGTGCCCGTCACGGCGCGGTGCAGCAGCACGGGTGTGTGCTCCTTGCCGTCCTCGCCGATGTACGTGCAGCCCAGGCGCGCCGGCTGGATAAAGTCCACCTGGATCGTGGAGAGCTGCCACTCGCGGCCGAGCACGTCGCGGGCGATGAAGTCGGCCTTGGGGCCGTAGAAGGCGGCCTCGCCTTCGGCGGCGTAGTACTCTACGCCGTTCTGCTCCAGGGCTGCCTTGAGCGCGGCCGTGGCCGCCGTCCACTTCTCATCGTCCTGCACGTACTTGCCGCCCTCGCCGCGCAAGGACAAGCGCACTTTGTAGTCCGTGAACTGATAGCGCGCCAGGACTTCGCGGATCAGCGTCAGGCACAAGCCAAACTCGGCCTGGATCTGGTCCGGCCGGCAGAAGATGTGGCAGTCGTCCTGCGTCAGGGCGCGCACCCGCGTCAGGCCGTGCAGCTCGCCCGTCTTCTCGTAGCGGTAGAGCGTGGCGAACTCGGCGTAGCGCAGCGGCAGCTCCTTGTAGGAGTGGACGCCCATCTCGTTGTAGAGCGTCATGTGGCTCGGGCAGTTCATGGGCTTCAGCCGGAACGTGACGCCCTCGTCCTCCATCGGCGGGAACATGGAGTCGCGGTAGTTGTCGTAGTGCCCGGACTTGCGGTACAAGTCTTCCTTCACCAGGTGGCCCGTCCACACGTGCTGGTAGCCGTAGCGCGTCTGCGTTTCGCGCACGTAGGACTCCATCACGTAGCGCAGCATCTCGCCTTTGGGCGTAAAGAGCGGCAGACCCGGCCCGACGTCATCGGAGAAGTGAAACAAGCCCAGCTCTTTGCCCAGCTTGCGGTGGTCGCGCTTCTTGGCCTCCTCCAGCTTCCACAGGTACTGTTCGAGCTCCTCCTTGTTCTTCCAGGCCGTGCCGTAGACGCGCTGCAGCATCGGGCGGTTGGCGTCGCCGCGCCAGTAGGCGCCGGCCACGCTCATCAGCTTGAAGGCCGACGGGTTGACCTTGCCCGTGTGCTCCACGTGCGGGCCGCGGCACAGGTCCGTGAACGTGTCGTGGCGATAGAACGAGATCACGGGCTTCTCGCCGATCGGGTTCCCGTACTCGTCCTGGCCGCCCTTGTCCAGCCCGTCGATCAGCTCGAGCTTGTAGGGCTGGTCCGAGAACTGCGCGCGGGCCGCCTCGGCGCTGACCTCCTGGCGCACGAACGGGTGCCGGGCGCTCATGATCTGGCGCATGCGCTTCTCGATCGCCTCGAAGTCCTCGGGCGAGAGCTGGCGCGGCAGTTCGAAGTCGTAGTAGAAGCCGTCCTCGATCGGCGGGCCGATGGCGATGCGGGCCTCGCCCGGGAACATCTCCAGCACGGCCTGGGCCATGATGTGTGCGGCCGAGTGCCGGATCTTGTACAGCTCCGAGTCTTCGTAGCGTTCAGCTGGGTTCGACATGGTCATTCTCTCCTTTAACCGTCCGCCGGATGCCCGGCGGCGGTAACAGCCTGGTTTTAGCCGCGCTGAGACGTCAAACGGCTGCCGGCCAGCGGCGGCGGACACGCCGGCCGGGCCGCGGCGGAGTGTCGCTTGCGGTCATGCGCCACCTCCTTGGTTCGCGCGCAGCATATTGCAGAACAGCGCGCCCTGCTCCAGGGCGTCGTCCAGCGCCGTGTGCGTGTGCGGCAGCGGATCGAACCAGCTGGCCGGCATGTTGCCTTTGACGCTTTCGCGATATTCGGTCTTCAGCAGTGCCATAGCATACGTCTTGATGTCCAGCGCCGAGAACGAGAACGGGCTCTCGCCGGCGAAGCGCAGCAAGTACCAGTAGACGAACATGAAGTCAAACGCGGCCGGATAAGCCACAAAGACCGGGCGGCCGGGCAGCGCTTTGAGCCAGGCCAGGTAACGCGGCAGGGCCGCCTCCGGCGCTTCCGGGTTCTCGCGGCAGGCCGCCCAGGCGGCCGGCTGCGTCTGCCACCAGGCCATCGTCTCCGGGTGGCCGGCCGCCCCCGGCAGGGTCGTCAGGTTGGCCGTGAAGGTGGCGATCAGCGTCTTATCCGCCCGATACGCGGCCGAGGCCAGGCTCAACAGCGAATGCGGCCCCGGGATCGGGCCATCCACCTCCACGTCCGTGCTCACGTAGATCTCAGCCATGTTTAAAGACAAACTCCCGCCCAAGCCTGGGGCGGGAGTTGATATCTCCGCGGTTCCACCCAATTTCGCGCAGCAGCCCAGGCCACTCAGTCACCCGAACCTCTTGGCGCGCACTCTGGCGGCTGTAACGGGCCGGCCCCGTTCACCCTAGAGGCGGCCGGGCCGCCCTTCAGGCTTACGCTCACGGGTGGTATTCAGCGCGCTTGAGCTGGCCCGGCTTGCAGTCGATGGCCCTGGCCTCCCTGCAGCGTCGGCGCGCGTACTCGTCCCGGTCGTCGCGATCAGACTATAAAGCGACCGGCTGGTCGCTTGTCAAGTGGGCGGTATAGGACTTGAACCTATGACCTCCGCGATGTCAACGCGGCGCTCTAACCAACTGGGCTAACCGCCCGCAGACCCAGATTATAGCCAGAGCGTCCGATTCTGGCAAGGAATTTTCAGACCGGCTCTTCTTCCGGGTAGCCCTCTTCAATGGGGAGCGAGTAATCGCGCGACCACTCGTTCCACGAGTTGAAGTAGTTGCGCACCGACGTGAAGCCCGCCCGCTTAAGCGCCAGCATGACATTGGAGGTCCGCGCGCCCTTGAAGCAGTAGACGTAGATGGTGTCGGCCGGCGTCAGGCCGACCTGCGCGGCCAGGGACCGGATCTCGTCTGGGGACCGGAACCACGGGATGCCGCCCCGGCGGCGCATCACTTTGTACCACTCCAGCCAGCGCCCGCCCGGGATGCGGCCTTTGCGCGGGCAGTAGTCGTAACCGTACGGCGACGAGTTCGCGCCCAGCCACTCGGCGTAGTCGCGCACATCCACGATCGCGATCCCGGGGTTGCCGATGGCCTGCACCATCTCCTCGGCTGTCACCAGCCAGGCCGGGTCCACCTGCGGCTCATAGCGGGTCCGTTCGTTAACCGGCGCCTCAGCGGTGACGGGCAGGTGCTTGGCTTCCCAGGCCCGCAGGCCGCCATGCAAAACGGCGACCTGCGGATGGCCCAGGTACTTCAGGATAAACCAGCCGCGGCACGACTGGCCGTAGCCGTTGTCCATGGCGTCTTCATAAACGACGACCTTATCCGACCGATGCAGACCGGCCGCGCCAAAGACCCGCGCGAAGTGCTGCACCATGGCCGGCGGGCCGCCGTTGCCGCGCGTGCACAGGTAAGTGAAGATGTCGTGCACGTTGACGGCATTCGGGAGGTGGCCGGCCGCATACGTCTGCGGGTCGCGCGTGTCGACGATGAACACTTCGCCGCGCTCGTTCAAAGCGTGCAGTTCGTCAGCTTCGATCGTGTAAGCGTCCATCGTCGTTATCCTTGAGTTCGGCCGGCCCCTGCGCCCCGGTCGCCCGCTGGACCCGCCAGTCCGGGGGCTAGTGCGCGCCGGCCTTCTCGGCGAAGCGGGTGTCCACGAATTTGTGCAGGTCGATGCGCGCCGACATGGCCTGGATCTTGGTGGTCATGTAGGTCTGCATGAAGTCCAGGTCTTCGATCACCGGGAACAGCTCGCCCATCGTCACCCGGTCCACCGGTTCGGTCAGCACCCGCTTGACCACAGCCTCGTCCTGGCCCAGGAACTTGGCGCCGATGGCGGCCGCGCCGTTGTGGCGGTGCTCTTCGCAGAAATGGCCGGAGTCAACCAGGCTGCTGGTCAGCTCCTGCACCGCCTCCGGATGGGCGTCGATCAGGCTCTGCTTGACCACCAGCACGCAGCACGGGTGGCGCGGCCAGATGTCCTTGGAGAGCGCAAATTCCTCGCCGTAGCCGGCTTTCACCACCTGCGAGCCGAACGGCTCAGCCACGATAAATCCGCCCACCGAGCCCTTCTCATCCCACTCGATAATCTCGGGGATGTCGGACGGCGCCACCACGTCGAAGACGATGTCTTTGCCGGCGCCGATCTCCAGCCCGTTCTCGCGCAACAGCTTGTCGAACAGCAGATGATGGGCGGACAGGTAATGCGGGATCAGGACGCCCTTGCCGCGGAAATCCTGCAACGTCTGGATGTTGGCGCGCTTGTTCTTGATCAGCGTGCTGCCGGATTTGTGGCCTTGCAGGATGAGCTTGATCGGGACGCCGGCGTGATACAGCTCCATCGCCAGGGGCGCCAGGATGAAAGCCCCGTCCAGGGCGCCGCTGCGCAGGTCCTCGGCCAGCGGATTCCAGCCGCGGTAGGCCTGCGTTTCCAGAGTGAGCGCCGTCAGCGTTTCCCGGCCGCTCTCGAGTTTGTCCAGGGTGACGCCGAGAATCAGATGATCGGTGATTTTCAGGTGGCCGAGCTTGATCGTCGGTTTCGAAGGCATGCAGGTCTGCTCCTTGGCGGCGGCGGCCAGGTTCGACCGCCCCCCATGATGTGCGTGGCTTCTCAGAATTGTAGGGGGAAGGTCAGGGCCGGGGACGGAAATTCTCGTAAATTATGTCCCGCGCCAACGGCGTGCTACAATCGCTTCGCGCGGCCGGGGCCGGGAGCCACTAACCTCGGCCAGGCCAACCCTGACCACTCCGCGAGTTGAGACGAGCCATGCCCTGGGATGTGATCGGCCACACGTGGGCCGTCGAACTGCTGCAACGCGACCTGGCCCATGACCGCCCGCGCCACGCCTACCTGATCACCGGCCCGGACGGCATCGGCAAGCGCACCCTGGCCGCGGAGTTCGCCCGCGCCCTGGTCTGCACCGCCGGCGGCGCCGCGGCACCCTGCGGCCAGTGCCGGCCCTGCCAACTGGCGGCCCGCGGCGGCCACCCGGACCTGCTCCTGGTGACCCCGGAGGTCAGCGGCAAGAAGGTGCGCTCCGAGAAGATCAAGATCGACCCGGTGCGCCAGCTGATCTATGACTTGACCCTCAAGCCGGTGGAGGCCCGCCGGCGCGTGGCGCGCCTGCTGCGCTTCGACGCCGCCAACGTCGAAGCCATGAACGCCTTCCTCAAGACACTCGAGGAGCCGCCGGCCAACGTCGTCATCGTGCTCACCGCCGAAAGCGCCGACGCCCTCCTGCCCACCATCGTCTCCCGCTGCGAAGTGCTCGCCCTGCGCCCGCTGGCCCTGGCCGAGGTCCGCGAGGCCCTCATCACGCGCTGGCTGGTGTCCGCCGAGCAGGCCGACCACCTGGCGCACCTCTCGGGCGGACGGCTCGGCTGGGCCGTGCGCGCCCACGCCAACCCCGACCTCCTGGAGGCCCGCCGCCAGCGCTTGGATGATCTGCGGCGCCTGCTGACCGCCACGCGCGTCGAGCGCTTCGCCTACGCCGACCGCCTGGTGCGCGATTCCAGCTCTGACCGCCTCCAGGAGATACTCGAGTTGTGGATGAGCTTCTGGCGGGATGTGCTCTTGAGCACAGCCCAGGCAGCCGCGCCGCTCACCAACCCAGACTGCGCCGACGACGTCCAACGCCTGGCCCGCGCCCTCACCCCCGCCAGCGCGCACAGCGTCCTGACCGGGCTGCGCCGCGCCCATGAACTGCTCGGCCGCAACATCAACGCTCGGCTTACCTTGGAAGTGCTGCTCCTCGACTGGCCACGGCTGTAGGCCGGCCCGCCTCCAACGCAGCGCCGCCGTAAACCTCCCGAATTTAAGGTTGGCGTCATTGACGAATTAGAACATTTGTACTATATTTTGATTCCCCGACGTCTCCACTCCAAGAGACACTTTGCGTTGGAGGTGCACAATGTACGCGAATCACTCGGGCCACAACTCTTTGCTGTGGCGGCTTACCCATCTCTGGCGGACGCTGCAGGCGCAGCGCAGCCTGGTCTTCGGCGTCATCCTGGTCCTGGCGCTCCTGGCCTTTGAACTGTTCAACTTCACGACCACGGATTTCGCGCTGACGGACCTGCTCGGCGATGTGCGCTTCGCGGGCGTGCGCTGGGCCATGATCCTGGCCGTGGCCTTCTGCGGCATGGACTTCGCCGGCATCGCCCGGTTGTTCACGCCGGAGCGCAACGTGACCAGCAAGATTGAAGTCTGGTATCTGCTGGGCGCTTGGCTGCTGGCGGCCGCCATGAACTCGCTGCTGACCTGGTGGGGCGTGTCGCTGGCGCTGCTTAACCACGGCCATCTCGGCAACGAGATTCTCAGCCGCGAAGCCCTGCTGGACGTCGTGCCGGTGTTCGTGGCCGTGCTGGTCATGCTCATCCGCATCCTGATCATCGGCTCGTTCACCATGGCCGGCGACCGCCTGTTCTCACAGGCGGAGGCGCGCCCGCCGGCTGCCAAAGCTGTCGCCGCCGGGCCGGCCGCACCGCGTCCAGTCGCCCGCCCGACCCCGCCGCCCCCGGATGATTTCGATTGGAGCACGGACCTGGACACGCGCTCAGCCGAGCCGCGCCGGGCGCCGCCCCCGCAGCGTGTGGCCGTCCGGCCGGTGCCGGCGCAACCACTGCGCCCAGCGCCCAAGCCCATGCCGAAGCCGATGCCCAGCGTGGGCGAGCCGGGCTTTGAGACCAACGGCCACAACAACTCTGAACCGCGCTGAGCCGCGACCGTCATCGACCATCGTCTGGCAAGGAGGCTGCTGTGTTGGTGCAACGGCTGGTGATCCGTCTGCTGCCGCTGGAAGTTCTGTTCGTCGGGTCCGTCATCCTGGGGTGGACCATCTTTCAGCTCGATCCGGTGAGCGCCTTGCATCTGGACGCGGCCGCGCCGGGCCTGGCCGCCGAAGCCAGCGTGCCGGCCGCCTCGGCCAGCAGCCCGGCGGCGCTCTCGGCGGTCTTCACCCCGGAGGTCCAGCGCTGGGCGGCCGAGCTCACGGCCTGGGCCGGCACTGTCGGGCTGGACCCCAATCTGGCCGCCACCGTGATGCAGATAGAGTCGTGCGGTTGGCGCGGCGCCGTGTCACGCTCCGGCGCGCAGGGGTTGTTCCAGGTGATGCCCTTCCACTTCGCGACGGGTGAAGACATGCAGGACCCGGCCACCAACGCCCAACGCGGACTGGCCTACCTGGCGCTTGGCCTGGAACGGGCCGGCGGCGACGTTGGGCGGGCCCTGGCGGGCTACAACGGCGGCCACAGCCAGATCGGCAAGGACCCGGCGCTGTGGCCAACGCAAACGCAGCGCTACTGGTATTGGGGCACGGGCATCTATGCGGATGCCATCAGCGGCCAGGCCACCAGCCCGCGGCTGCAGGAGTGGCTGCAAGCCGGCGGCGCCAGCTTGTGTGCGCAGGCTGCCCAGACTGCCGGCCCACAGTAAAAGCCAAACGCCCCCGGCGCGCGCCGGGGGCGTTCTTTATTAGACGAGCGGCCTGCTCAGCGGGAAACGGGCCGCATCGGCGCGGTCTTGGCGGCCTCGGTCTCCTTGGCGGCCGACAGCGCCTTGGCGGCCGGTCCTGGCGGGAGCACTGCCAGCGGCAGCCACACCGAGAACGTCGTCCCTTTGTTTTCGCCCTCTGAGGCCGCCTCGATCCGGCCGCCGTGCATCTGGGTGATGCGCTGGGCGATCGACAAGCCCAGACCCGCCCCGCCCTGCGCCCGCGACCGGGCTTTGTCGACCCGATAGAAGCGGTCGAAGATCTTCGGCAGTTCATCCGCCGGCAAGCCGATGCCGGTGTCCGAGACGGTCAGGCGCGCCCACTGGCTCACCCGCGCCAGGCCCAGCGTCACCCGGCCGCCCTCCGGCGTGAACTTGATCGAGTTGGTCACCAGGTTGAGCACCACTTGCTTCAGCCGGTCGCGGTCGCCGATCACGGTCAACTGGTCGATATCGCCGACAAGCACGTGGACGCTGCCGGCGATGATCTGCACCTCGCGGGCCACTTCCAGCATGAGCGTGTCCAGCTCCACCGGCCCGCGCGCCAGCGGCAGGTTGCCGGAATCGGCCTGAGCCAGCACCAGCAGATCGCCCACCAGCCGGGTCATGCGCTCGACCTCGGAGCGGATAGCGCGCAAGGACTCGCGGTCCGCGCCGCCCATCCGCTCCAGCAAGTCCACGTTGCCGCGGATGGCGGTGAGGGGCGTGCGCAGCTCGTGCGAGACGTCCGCCAGAAAACGCCGCTGGGCGTTGAACAGCCGCTCCAGCCGCTCCAACGACTCGTTGAAAGCCGCGCTCAGCCGGCCGACCTCATCCGCGGTGGTGGAGACCGGGATCCGGCGCGAGAGGTCGTCGGCGCGCGTAATCTGGAGGGCCGTCTGCGTGATGACGTTGAGCGGTTTCAAGGCGCGGCTGGCCGAGAGATAGCCGATCAGCGCGGCCAGGGCCACGGAGAAGACGCCGCCGCCCACCAGGATCAGGACCAGCGCGCTCTGGGCGGCGTCCACCGGGCGCAGTGAAACGGCCGTCTGCACATAGCCGATCGGCTCGCGGTCCCCTTCCACTTCCAGGCGGACGGTGTAGACCCGCAGGTGGGCGTTCTCCAACCAGACGTTGCGGTAGCTCGGGGAGGCGGCCTCCAGCCCGGCCTGGTCCAGAGGGCCGGCGTCGGTCGGGAGGTTGTCGGTCTGGGTGGCCAGTGTCCCGTCCAGGCGCCAGACCTGGGCGTAGATGTTAGAACCGCCAAAGCGGTCCTCTTTCTTGAGGTCGGGCAGATTGACGAAGCGGATGCCCAGGACGGGGCTGATGCTGCTGGCCGTAGCGATTTCCTGGGCGGCCGCCTTCAGGCTCTGATCGGTGAGCCGCAGCAGGCTGTAGGATTGCAGGCCGAAGACGGACAGACCGAACAAGGCCAGCACGCCGGTCAGCACGGCCGAGTACCACAGAGTCAGGCGCAAGCGCAGGGTCATGGTGGCGTCAGCGCGCGGCGCGGCCGACCAGGCACGGACGGGCATGGTGCCAGGTTAGCCGGCGCAATTGAAGTCCGGATGAGCCGGGCGTAAGCGCGCCATGAGAGCCGCGGGCCAGGCGCCTATTCTTCCCGCAGGACATAGCCCACGCCGCGGACGGTATGCAGCAGGCGCGGTTCGCCGTTGGCCTCGGTCTTCTGGCGCAGGTAGCGCACATAGACTTCGATGATGTTACTCTCGCCGCCGAAGTCGTAACCCCAGACGCGGTCGTAGATCACCTCGCGCGTCAGCACCTGGCGCGGGTGGCGCATGAACAGCTCCAGGAGTTCGTATTCCTTGGCCGTCAGCTCGATCGGGCGCTCATTGCGGAAGGCTTGGCGGGTGCCGGTGTCCAGGGCCAAGTCGGCAAAGCGCAGCGCCTCCGGCTGGGCGGGCGCCGCACGGCGCAGCAGGGCGCGCAGGCGCGCCAGCAGCTCGTCGAACGAGAACGGCTTCACCAGGTAGTCGTCGGCGCCGGCATCCAGGCCCTGCACCCGGTCGCTGACCGAATCTTTGGCTGTCAGCATCAAGATCGGCATCGGGCCGGCGGCGCGCAGCCGGCGGCAGACTTCCAACCCATCCAGGCCGGGCAGCATCCAATCCAAGATCACCAGATCCGGCGGGTTCTCGCGGGCCAGCGTCAGGCCGGTCGGGCCGTCGGCGGCCACGTCGACGCGGTAATTCTCGTAGGTGAGACCCCGCTGCAGGAACTGCCGGATCCGTTCCTCATCTTCGATTACAAGTATGCGTGTGGTGGTCATGGCTGTATCATACCCCAAGCTTTATGGAATTGTGAACAGCCTGCCTGGCCCGGGCGTTGGGGCGTTCCGGCCGAAGAAAGCAAACAGGCCGCCGGGGTGCGGCGGCCTGTTCCAGCGCCCGTCCACAGTTGGTGGAGCGGGCACCCGCGCAGATCAAGCCAGGCGTTTAGACCAGTTCGACCGTGGCGCCGACTTCGCTCAGCTTCTTCTTGGCGTCCTCGGCCGATTCCTTGCTCACGCTCTCCAGGACCTTGGCGTTGGCGGTCTCGGCCATGTCCTTGGCCTCCTTGAGGCCCAGGTTGGTGAGCTGGCGGATGATCTTGATGACGTCGATCTTCTTGTCGCCGACGCTCTTCAGGACCACCGTGAACTCGGTCTTCTCCTCGACCGGGGCGGCCGCCGCAGCAACCGCCGCCGGCATCGCCGCCATCGCCACCGGGGCCGCCGCGGAGACGCCCCACTTCTCTTCCAGGATCTTGACCAGTTGCGAGGCTTCCAGGACGGACAGGCCGCTCAGGTCCTCAGCCAATTTATTCAGATCAGCCATTGTCGTAAATCTCCTCAGGTTCAGAGTGAATGTTCGAAACTACGTTCAAGCGGCCGCCGGGGCTTCCGCGCCGGCGCTGTCTTTGTCGGCATACGCCTTGACGACGTTGACGACCTGCCGCACACCGCTCGCCACCACGCCCACCAGCCGCGAGGCCGGAGTGGACAGCATGCCGAGCAGCTGGCCGCGCACCACGGGCAGCGGCGGCAGTTCGGCCAAGGCTTCGACGTCCTTGGGCCCGAGCACGTTATTGCCGAGCAGCGCGCCCTTGACCTTGACGAACTCGGAGTCCTTCGCGATGCCGGTCAGCACCTTAGCCACAGCCGGTGCGTCCTGGAAGGCGAAAGCGACCGCCGTCGTCTGGGTGAGCAGCGTCTCCGGGGCCGAGTAGCCGGCCTGCTGCAGGGCCAGGCGGGCCAGCGTGTTTTTGACCACGTGCAGCTCGCCCGAGGCCTCGCGCACCTTGCGGCGCAGCGGGTCCATGCCTTTCATGCCCAGGCCGCGGTACTCGATCAGGATCATGCCCTGGCTCTTCTGGATAAGCTCGGCGTACGTCTTGACGAGCTCGTCCTTGCGTTCGCGTGTGATTGCCAAGTTGGGTTCACCTCCTCCCTAACAGGGATGGTTGCCGACAAAAGAAAAAGGTCTTCACCCCGCCGAAGCGAAGCAAAGACCTGTCAATCCGCAGCGATGCGCTGGCGTTTTCAGACAAGGCCTCTACCTCGGCAGGTCTTACCGGGCCGCCGGGGCGGCCGCGCCTGCTGTCTTCGGCGAAGGCGGATGAGACGCGCAGTATACCGCGCTTTAGGCGACTGCGGTAGTGGCTCCGGCGGCGGCCACGGGGTCCACCTTGACGCCCGGCCCCATGGTCGCGGTCAGCACGATCTTGCGCAGATAGATGCCCTTGGCCGAGGCCGGCTTGGCCTTGACCACGGCCTGCATCAAGGCGGCGAAGTTCTCATACAGCTGCTGCTCGCTGAACGCGACCTTGCCGATCGGCACATGCAGGTTGCCCGTCTTGTCGACGCGGAACTCCACGCGGCCGGCCTTGGACTCTTTGATAACGCGCGGCAGGTCGGCGGCCGGCACGACTGTGCCCGTCTTGGGGTTGGGCATCAACCCGCGCGGGCCGAGGATGCGGCCCAGCCGGCCGACCTTGCCCATCAATTCCGGCGTCGCCACGGCCACGTCGAACTCGGCCCAGCCTTCCTGGATCTTCTTGATCAGCTCGTCATCGGCGACATAGTCCGCGCCATTTTCGCGCGCCAGCCGCCCGCCTTCGCCTTCGGCGAAGACCAGGACCCGCACGGTCTTGCCCAGGCCGTGCGGCAGAACGACCACATCACGGACGTTCTGATCGGCATACTTGGGGTCGACGCCCAGGCGGATGTGCGCCTCGAGCGTGCCATTGAATTTGGTATACGAGGTGGCCTTGGCCAGCTTGACGGCCTCTTGCGGGGCATAGCTCAGGGCCGCATCGATCTTGGCCGCCTGCTCGCGGTATTTCTTGCCGTGTTTGCGCATGTGTGTCTCCTGGTGGTGCTAGCGGGCGCGTAAGCTCAGGGGGTGAGCAACGCCCTCCCACGATCTGATCAGCCTTCGACGACGATCCCCATGTTACGGGCGGTGCCTTCCACCTGGAGCATCGCGCCTTCCAGATCGATGGCGTTCAGGTCCTTCATCTTGGTTTCGGCGATCTCGCGGATCTGGGCGCGCGTGACCTTGCCGACCTTGACGCGGTTCGGCTGGCCGGAGCCCTTGTCGACCTTGGCCGCTTTGCGCAACAGGAAGGCCGTCGGCGGGGTCTTGAGGATGAAGGTGAACGAGCCGTCCGAATACACCGTGATCTCGGCCGGGATCTGCTCTCCCATCCGATTGTTGGTGCGGGCGTTGTACTCCTTGCAGAAGCCCATGATGTTGATGCCGTAGCCGGCCAGGGCCGGGCCGACCGGCGGGGCCGGATTGGCCTTCCCCGCCTCCAGGGTGAGTTTAACGACGCCCTTAACTTTCTTTGCCATGCCATTTCTCCTTGTGGTGCTGGCGGGCGTCTCCGCTCGCGGTGCGAGCAACGCCCTCCCACACTGAACGTCCGGGCGGCCAGGCCCCCGGACGGGTTACACCTTCTCGACCTGCAGGAAGTCCAGCTCCACCGGCGTCTCGCGCCCGAAGAACGAGACCATGACGCGCACCTTTGTGCGGTCCATGTCGATCTCGGATACAGTGCCGATGAAGTCGTTGAACGGCCCGTCGACGATGCGCACCTTCTGGCCCGGCTTGAAGGTGACCTTGACCTTGGGCGCCTCGGCCTCCATGCGCTTGAGGATCTGGGACACCTCCTCCGGGCGCAGCGGCGTGGGCGTATTGCCCATGCCGACGAAGCCGGTGACACCGGGCGTGTTGCGGACCACGTACCAGGACTCTTCGCTCAGGATCATCTGCACCAGCAGATACCCCGGGAAGACCCGGCGCTCCACCGTCCGGCGCTTGCCGTCCTTGACTTCGATTTCCTCTTCGGTCGGGACGATCACGTCGAAGATGCGGCCCTTCATGCCCATCGACGCGATGCGCTGCTCCAGATTGTGGCGGACTTTGTTCTCGTAGCCGGAATAGCAGTGGATGACGTACCACTGCGGCCCGTCTTCGCCAGACGGCCCTGGCGCTTCCCCGGCAGCGTCGGCCGGCGCCTCCGCTTCGGGCGCGGCCTCGGCGGCCTCCGGCAGAGCGATCGGCCAGGTCGGATCGGTGGCGCGGGTTGGTTGCTCCACGGCGTCCTCGTCGTCGCGCTCGTCGCTCGGTTCTACGACTTGATCACTCATCCTGCGTTCCTTAACCGCGGAGGCTGATGAGCAGCCGGAACAACTCAGAGAACAGCCAGTCAAAGAAACCGAGGAAGATAGCGCAGACCGTAATCACGCTCAGAACCACCACGGTCAGGTTGCGGGCCTCCGGCCAGGTGGGCCAAACGACCTTGCGCAGTTCTCCCACCGTCTCCCGGTAGAAGCGCACCAGGGCGTTGGGCTCTTTCACGACAGGCTGAGCTTTAGACATACCGCCTCTTCTCTTCAGACAATCGAAACACCGCCCAATTGCTGCGGTGTTTCTTCAGGGCGCCTTACGGCTGAGGCAGGCCAGGAGGGACTCGAACCCCCAACCCCCGCTTTTGGAGAGCGGTGCTCTGCCAAATTGAGCTACTGGCCTGAGTGGGTGAAGCGGCGAACGCCTCACCCCAGGCCGACGGCTAAGCCATCGGCCCCGTTACTTCGCCTCGCGGTGCAGCGTGTGCTTGCGGCAGCGCGCGCAGAACTTCTTGAGCTCCAGCCGGTTAGGGTCGTTCCGGCGGTTCTTCTGCGACGTATAGTTCCGCTCCTTGCACTCGGTGCAAGCGAACGTGATTACCGGTCGAACATCCTTCTTCGCCATCTTATTCCAGCACCTTGGTAATGACGCCGGCGCCGACGGTCAGGCCGCCTTCGCGGA
>CALFZO010000006.1 GCA_937952305.1 uncultured Anaerolineales bacterium
ACACCCACCAGCACCGCCACGCCCACACCGACGCCCACCGCGACGGCGACCGCGACGCCCAGCGCCACATTCACCGCCACCACTACCGACACGGCTACGCCTACCCTGACGCCGAGCGCCACACCGACTGCCACGGCTACACCCACCGGCACCGCTACGCCCACCGTCACAGCGACTGCGGCAGCGGCGAACAGCCTGGCGAACGGCGGTTTTGAGGCCGGCACCGCGCCCTGGGTCTTCTGGATCAACCCCGGCGGCGGTGGCCAAGGCAGCCTGAGCGCGGCGGCGCCGGCCTGGGCCGGCAACGCCAGCGGGATGCTGACCATCGGGCGCGTGCCCACAGACCGGAATATGCAGCTTTACCAGGCCGGCGTAACGCTGCTCCCCAACACCCGCTATCGCCTGAGCCTGGCTGCCATGTCCACCACCGGGCATGATCTGTGGGTGCAATTGCTCAAACATGGCGCCCCCTACACCAACTATGGCTTGAGCAAAACCTCGCTGGATCTCACCAGCCAATGGCAGCTGTACACGCTGGAGTTCACGACCGCCAACTTCTCCAGCGCCGTCGCCGATGGGCGCCTGATGGTGTTCCTGGGTGATCACGCCCGGGCGGGCGATGTTTATTATCTCGACCAGGTGCAGTTAGCCGTGGCGCCCGCCCCGACCGCGACCCCGACCCGCACGCCGACGCCGACAGATTAGTCGCCGCCCACCGGCCCCGCCCAAAGAAAAGGCGCCTCGGTAAGCGAGGCGCCTGGCTCGAGATCATATTGAGCGGGGTGTGACCATATCTGGTTGAGGCGCCCGGCCCTGGCCACCAAGCGAACCGGCCGGCCCGGCCAACGACGCCCGTTGGCCCCTCGGTCATTCCGGTGAACCATGGCCCCCGCAGCGGAGCGAAGTGGGGAGCCGGAGTCCAGGCGATTTCGCCACGAACTGGGCCCCGGCTGGAGTTTACCCCGGCGAACCATGGCCCCCGCAGCGAAGCGAAGTGGGGGACCGGGGCCGGGGTGACGCCAACCCATACGGAAATCGCAACCAGTTTGGTCACACGCGGTTGATGTGACCGCCGCCGCTCAGAAGTTACTCTGCGCGTCGATCATGCCGTTATCCCGCGCCACCTGATCGAAGTAGCGATAGCCCAAGAACGCCACCAGGCCAAAGACCACGGTGATGCCGCCCAGGATGCCGAACAGCTGCCCGTTCGAGAAGGCGGCCAGCGTGGGGAAGGCGGCCGCCCCGGGGCCCAGCACCGCCCGGCGCAGCAACTCCAGCCAGTAAGTCAGCGGCAGCGCGAACCCAATCGGCTGCAAGAAGCTCGGCAGCACGGTCAGCGGGAAGATCGCGCCGCTGAACAGGTACAGGGCCGCCGCCACCGCGTCGCCCACAAACCAGGGCTCGGTCCGCAGGGTCATCGTCCAGGTGCCGATCAGGACGCCCATAAACGTCAGGCAGACGATGCCCAGCGCCAGCGCCCCCAGGAAGAGCGGCCAGTCCACCGTGAGCGGGTTGAACGGCACCCGGAAGAAGAGCGCGCCGGCCCCGAGGGTGATGACCACGGCGATGGTGCCGGTGATGAAGCGCGCCACCGCGCGCCCGAACAGGTAGATCGGGATGCTGACCGGCGCGATGTAGATGTACTTCAAGGAGCGGTAGCGCTCGCGGTCGTCCAGGATGGAGTAAGACGCGCCGGCCATCACGGCGCCAACATAGATATAGAAGGCGTTGCCGAGGTAGATGTAAGCGTAGATCGGCGCGTCGGCGCCCGCGCGCGAGACGGCCTGGTACATGAACACCAGGATCAGCACACTGGCCACCGGCTTCACCACTGAGAAGACCAGGAACAGGAACGGGTCGGTCCAGTTGGACTCGATCTGCCAGCCCAGCCAGGCGGCCGGCACAAACGAGCGGCGCAAGGTGTTTAGCATAGAAGTCTCCCGGGGCGGGCTAGTGCTCCGCCCAGCGGCTGGCGATGGACAGGCGTCGGCTGGTGCCGGTTGGGCGCAGCGATGCCCGTCCAGCTTGTCCAGGTGGACGCGGCACTACCGCCGCCGATCCGTCAACGTGCCTTCTTCGATGGCGCGGCGCTCCATGTAGCTCAGCCAGAATCTGGCCGCCGCCACAAAGCCCACGGCCAGCACCAACAACACCGCCACTTCCACTTGCACCGGCAGGAACCCCAGCGCGGGACCGGTGGCGAAGACCAACTGGCGCATGGCATCCATCCCCAGCGTCAGCGGCACGATCGACGCCGACATGGCGATGGCGAAGCCGAAGCTGCGGATGGGGAAGTAGAACCCGGACAGGAAGTAGATCGGCTCCTGCAGCGCCACCGAGATCTGCCAGGCCTCGCGCCCCCACAGCAAGAACAGCGACGCCAGCAGCATCCCCAGCCCGTACAGGGCCGTCATGGTCAGGACGAACACCACCAGCAGCTGCAGGTAGCTGGACACCTGGAACTGGATGCCGAACAGCAGGCTGCCGAGCACGGTGATGATGACGGCGCGCAGCGTGGTGGCGAACATGCCGCCCAGGGCCATGCCGAGCAGGATGGCCATGAGCGAGTTCGGCGCCATCACGTACAACGCCAGGTTGCCGCTCTCTTTTTCCCAGTACAGCTGCGACGCCATCGACCACATCACGTTCAGCCAGAAGGCCGTCATGGCCCCGCCCATGACCACGAAGCCGATGTAGTCCTCCGGCGCCTGCATGGCGCGGTAGACATAGATGTAGCCGACCGTCGCCAGGAAGGGCAGAAAGGTCTCAAAGAAGATCCAGGCCTTCTCGCGCTGCTGGCCCACCACGCGCGGATAAGCCCGCGCCACGATAGTCCGCAGGAAGAGCCGCCAGCCGCGGTCGGGGGGTCTCGTATTCACCAGGGTCGTCATCGCGTCCTCCGGCGCTCAGTCGCCATGCTTCTCGGCCTCGGTCATGCTCATGCCGACCACGTCCACGAACACGTCTTCCAGGGTGGGTTCGCGCTTCTGCAGGCTGATGATGCTGGCGTTGTGGGCGGTCAGCGCGCCGATCACGCCGCTGAGCGCGCTGTCGGCTTCCAGGCTCAGATCCAGGGCCGAGAAGCCGTCGTGCGGCGCGTGCAGCACCTTGCGCACACCCGGCAGCGTCTGGAACGTGGTCAGGGCGCCGTTGACCAGCGGGCTGGTCTCCAGCTTAAAGAGCGCTTCCCGCTGCAGGCGCCGCTTCAGGTTGGCGGGCGTGTCACAGGCCAGGACGCGCCCGGCATTGATGATGGCCACCCGGTCGCACAGCTCGTCGGCCTCGGCCATGTAGTGCGTGGTCAGCAGGACGGTGCGGCCGGCCCGCTCGGCCATCCACTGGCGCACGAAACGCCGGATGTCGCGGCTGGCGCCGACATCCAGGCCGAGCGTCGGCTCGTCCAGGAAGACCACCTCCGGGTCGGTCAGGAAACCGCGCACGATGTTCATCTTCTGGCGCAGCCCGGTCGAGAGATCAGAAGTCTTGGTATGGGCGCGGTCGGCCAGGCCCACGATCTCCAGCAGCGCGTCGATGCGGGCGTGCGTGGTCTGGGTATCCAGCCCATAGAACTGGCCGAACATCCACAAGTTTTCGCGCACGGTCAGCAGGCCGTAGCCGGATGACTCGCCGCCGCTGACCATGTTGATGCGCGGCCGGACCTCCGGCGCCTGCCGGGCGACGTCGTAGCCGGCCACCAGCGCGCGGCCGGTGGTGGGCGCCAGGAGGGTGGTCAGGATCTTGATCAACGTCGTTTTGCCGGCGCCGTTCGGGCCAAGCAGGCCGAACAGCTCGCCGCGCGGCACGTCCAGGTTGACGTCCGTCAGCGCCACGCGCTCACGGGCCTCGCCCTTCTTCACCGCCCGGATCTTGTAGACACGGCCAAGGTTTTCGACGCGGATCGCCTGTGGGTCAGACATACTTGCCTCCTCCGAGCTGGTTCGAAGACTATAGCACAAATGTTTTATAACCGATCAGCCAGTTTCCGGAAATAAAAAGCGGGCGCTGGCGCGCCCGCGGCTCAGATCGCTCTTGAGCTCGGTCCTGTCACAGGCGGCAAGCAGAGAAGGGCGGCCAAGCGCCGGCCAACCGGCCGGCACCGCGTCCCATGTCATAGGCCTCAACCAGGGTGAGCTTGAACACGCTGTTGCGATCCTGTCTTTCCAGAAAGGGCAAAACCCGACTGTAGCGGCAGTCTACCACAAAGAGATGGGTCTAAAGATCAGCCTTTCGCCGGATTTCTGGCGGGCGGCTACAGATAGCGGCGCAGCAGGCGATAGCCGAACTCGCTGGCGCGCAGCCGCCAGGGCGCGGGCACCTGCACGTTGCGGCCCAGCTCCACCAGTTCGCCGCCGAACTTGGCCTTGAACTTGCGCGGGCCGTAATCTTCCTCTGGCCGCCCGGCCCCGCCGAAGTCGAAAACCGTGTAACCGTTGGCGCGCGCCCAGGTGATCACATGCCAGATCAGGGCCTCCATGGGCGCGTACGCCGCGAACTGGCGATCCGTGCCGGCGTACCAGTCGATGACGCGGTCACGCCAGGCCAGCGCCAGGCAGGCGCCGACGGCGCGCCCGTCGGCCCGCGCCAGGAAGACCTTGAGCTGGCCGGCCGGCCCGAGCACGTCGAAGGCGGCCTCAAACAGGGAGGGATGGGCCAGCGGCACTTGCGCGCGCGCGTACACGGCCTCCAGCAGCGCGTACGCCTCGCCCAGCTGCGCGCGCTCGGTGACCTCGGTGATGACCGTGCCTTTGTTGCGCGAGGTGCGGATGCTCTGTTGCCCGCTCTTGCTCACCCGGCGCCACAGGGCGTCCTCGCTCTGGGTCAGGTCCACCAGAAAGTTGAGGTGGTTCTCGTAGCGGAAGCCGTGGGCCTGGAGCACCGCCTGCGCCTCCGGCTGGACGCAGACGTTGCGCAGCTCAGTGAACAGCACGCCCCCGCCCGCGCGCCGCCGATAGGCGGCCAGCAGCTCGGCCAGCGCCGCCGCCCCGGCCGGGCCGGGCGCCGCCAGCGCGCCGCCGTAGACGATGGCGCGCGTGGTGAAGGGCCGCGCCAGGTTGTTGAGCAGCGTCACCTCCACCGGCAGCAGCAGCGCCAGCGGCTCGGCGCCGTCCACGGCCGCCCACAGCGTCGGCCGGTGGCGCCGGACGCGGGCCAGGGCCTGAAACATCTCCGGTGTGTGGTAGACGTTGCTCTCGGGATGCGCCTCGATGAAGCGGCGCCAGGCCGCCTCGGGAAGCGTGTTGACGATGGCCAAGCTCATGCTGTCTGCTTTCTGGGGCGGCGGCGCCGGGTTCAGCGCTCCACCAGCCGCAGCCCGTAGTCCCACAACGTCAGCGCGTCGATGTCGCCGGTGACGGCCAGCGCGCTGCGCGCCCCGGCCGGCCAGCGGCCCAGCCGCACCAGCGGCGTCCCCGCCGCCTCGATCTCGTCCAGCAGCGGGCGCTTGTCTTCACCCACGAAGGCCGGCCGGTCCAGATAGAGGTCATAGCGTTCGCGCTCGTCCGTTACCTCCACGCCGTACCCCTGCTGGCGCAGAAAGCTGACCAGCGCGTCCGCGGTCCGCGGCGACGCGCCCAGGCATGGGCGGCGGGCGGCGCGCACGGTGAAGGCTGGCGCGGCGATGCGCTGATAACCGTCGGCCCAGGCGTGGGTGTCAGCCTGGACCTCGACGGCCCGGGCCAGCACGGTGGCGTCCGCCGGCCCGGCTACGGCCACCTGAAAAGCGCCGTCGCCGGCCGGCGTGACTGTCAGCGTCGCCGCCGCTCGGCTGCGCCACCAATCCGCGATCTCGTCCAGGCGCGCGATCCAGACGCCCGGCTGCCGGCCGCGCGCTTCGGCCAGCACCGCCTGCAGCGCCTCCAGGCACAGCGTCGTGCGCTCCGGGTGCAGGCCGACCGTGAACAGCTCGCCGCGCTCGTGCGAGCGCCGCAGGCTGGCCAGCCACAACCGCCGCATCGGCGCGGCCTCGCTCAGGGCCAGGCGCTCCACCAGCGATTCGTCGTCCGGCAGGCTGTAGGGCAGACGCACCAGCGCGCCATCCAGCTCGGGGACAACCGGATAAAGCTCGGCCGGCCGCGCGTGGAAGAACTCTTTGACGTGGCGGTAGGCCGCCGTTTCGGGGATGTCCAGGACGTCCCAGGCATAGGCCGGGCTGGCGTCGTAGCTCAGCCCCAGCTGGCGCAGAACCGTCAGCGTCTCGGCGTTGTAGCGCAGATACGGGCCGCGAAAGCCGCGCAGCTGCAGGCCGGCCTGCTCGAAGACCTGCCGGGCCGCGCTCAGTTGAGCAGTCTGCGCGGCCTCGCTCAACTGCGAGTGATCGACATGTTGGTAGCCGTGCATGGCGAACTCCACGCCGCGCGCCTGGTAGGCGCGGATCAGGGCGGCGTGGCGGCGCAGAACCACGGTCGTGATCGGCAGGGTGGCCCGGCAGCTGTACTGTTCGGTCAGGTCGGCCAGCCGGCCCAACTCCCGGTCCAGACGCGCGGACGTCAGGCCGTAGCGTTCCACCAGGCTGGCGCCGCGCCGGGCCAGGGTGAGGACGCCTTTGCCTTTGAAGGCGATGCTCAATGGATTCATGCGGGGTTACAAGTGCTCACAGCCAGCGCCGGTACACGGAGGCGTAGGCCTCTTTCTGGCATTCCCAGCGGTAGCGCGTATAGCGCTCTTGCGAGTTAGCCACCAGCTCGCGCCGGCGGGCCGGGTCGCCGGCCACGGCCAGGATGACGCGGGCCAGGTCGGCCGGATCGCCGGGCTCGAAGTAGGCCAGGCTGGTCTCATCGAAATAAGCCTGGACGGCGCGCAGCCGCGAGGCCAGCACCGGCTTGCCGAAGGCCAGGAAATCGTACATCTTGCCAGTGTGCACCAGGTGGGAATAGGGCGAGGCCTTCTGGGCCACGATACCGGCGTCCGCGCGCGCCAGCTCCTGCACCAGCCCGGCTAACGACAGGTAGCCCAGGTACCGCACGCGCTCCTGCAAGCCCAGCCGTTCCACCAGCGCCAGGAACTCCTCGCGATACGCGCCGTCACCGGTGATGATGAGCTGCAGGCCAGGCAGCTGATCCCGCAGAGCGTGCACGGCCTGGACCATCGTGTCGTGACCGTAGCGCTCCTCAATGGCGCCGTGGCAGATCAGGCGGAAGCCGTCCCCGTTCGACGCGGCGGACGTGGCCGGGGGCGCGCCGAATAGCCGCGGGTCCGGCGTGTTGAGCACCACCGTGATCTTGGCCGGGTCTGCGCCGTGGGCCACCAGCGTCTCTTTGAGCGACTCGGTGACCGTGATCACGGCGTCGGCGTAGCGCACGGCCCAGCCGGCGATGACGCGCAGAATCCGGCTCGGCCAGGGCGACGTGAACTTGGTCGCCCACAGCTCCGGCATCGGCTCGTACATCTGCAGGGTGACGCGCGCGCCGAGCAGGCGCGGCAGCAAGGTGGCGAACACCAGGAAGTCCGGCATGGTGTTCACCTGGATCACGGCGAAGGGCCGGCGCAGGTGGGCCGCGGTCAGCGCTCCGGCCGCCAGGCAGAAGAAGGCCAGGTACTCGAACAGGTTGCGGGCCGCGCCGCGCTTTTCGCGCTTGAGCGGCAGGCGGTGGACGGTGACGCCCTCGACGACGGCCTCCGCCGCCTCGCCGGCGTTGCGCAGACAGTACACGTCCACGTCAAAACCCAGGTCCCGCAGGGCTTCGGCTTCGCGCCGGACCAGCATATCGTCCGGATAGTAGAGCAGGCGCACGAGCGCGGCGCGCTTGGGCATGGGCCTCACCGCCGCTCGACGCGCGCCGCCAGTTCGGCCAGCGTCGCCACGGCCGTCTCCCACTGGCGCCGGCGTTCTTCCTGCAGCAGCCGGATCTCGGCTGAGAGCTGGGCGTGCTCAGCCTGCATGCGCAGCACGCCGGCACGGATGCCCTCGGCGCTGTTGTCCACATGCACGGTGCCGCGATGGAAGGTCTCGCGCAGGAAGGGCCAATCCGAAGTGATGACGGGCTGATCCACCCAGACCGCCTCGCAGGCGCCGCGCTGGTTGGTATGGTCCTCGGTGGTCAAGGCCATCACGGCCTGGGCCGAGCGCAGCAGCCCGTAGTAGCGGTCGTCCGGCAGGAAGCCGGTCAGGTGCAGGTTGGCGGGCAGGTCCTTGGGCAGGCGTTTGAAGCCCTGGACCGGGTCGCCGGTGACGTAGAAACCGACCTCGGGCAGGGCCCGCGCCGCCGCGATCACGGCGTCCAGCGGCTCATCCGGCGCGAACGAGCTGACCAGGACGACGTTGAAGGCGTGCTCGAACGGGTACGGCGGGCCGACCGGCAGATCGCTGGGCACGTCGGTGATGACGTGGCTGGGCGCGCCCCAACTCTGGACGACGCTCTGCAGGTGGGCGTTGGTCACCAGCGTGGTCAGGGCGCGCCGCGCCAGCCAGCCGTGCAGGCCCCACGACCACTGCCAGAGCGGGCCCTGGACGGCGTCGGTGTGTGAGTCGATGACCAGGCCGGCGCCGGTGAGCGCGCAGTACAGCCAGGCGAACAGGGGCGCAAAGATGGGCGGGTTCTGGACGATGACCAGGCGCGGCCGCTCGCGGAAGAGCGTCACCAGGGTCAGCACCGCCTGGGCCGCGTAGCGCAGCGGCGCCAGGTAAGGCTTCATCTTGAGGACGTGGATGCGCCGCAGCGGGATGCCCAGGCGCTGCGCCATCAGCTGGCTGCGCCGGGAGTGGCTGGGCTTGGCCCAGGCCAAAAACAGCGCCCGGAGTTCCGGGTGCCAGGGTGCCGGGCGTGAGGCCGCGGCTGCCGCCAATTGATCCATCACAGGGGGACCTCCTCCGACAAAAGCACGGTCGGCGGCGTCACCCGGACTTAAGTACCCGGCCTGCCGCGCAGACGACCACTTGCGAGTCTACGCGGAGCCGGGGCCGATCGCCAGAAGGAAATAGAGGCTATTCCCCCGCGGCCGAAGCCGGCCTCAATCGGGGACGCAGTCCACGGGGCCGAGCGTCAGCACCCGCAGCCGGTTGAGCGGAATCTTGAGCAGGTCGGTCTCCTTGAGCACGCTGGCCCACGGATCGCCGCCCGACTTGCCGTAGAACGACTCGGCGTAGAGGGTGATGTAGGACGCGCCGCCGTCGCCCAGGATCAGGCCATACTCCTGCATGGCGCGGGCGATGACCTTGGCGGCCGGCGTCAGCCCGAGCGTGTCCAGGTCCAGCGTTGGGTCGAGCTGCAGGCGCGCCCCGAAGGGGATGGAGTCTGGATCGTCGCTGTTGTTGCCGTTGGTGCTGGCCGGGTAGACCAGGCACGACATCGGCGCATCGTAGTTAAACACCAGCGCGTGCTCAATCCGGCCGGCCTTGACCTCGTCCAGGTACACCAGGCCGCCGGCCAGCGGCAGGCCGGAGGCGCGGGCGCTGCCTTTGCCGCGCGGGCGCACGCCTTCGCCGAACAGGTCGAAGCTGGCGCCGTAGCCAGCCGACCACGAGCCGTCGTTGTTCTTCTTGGCGCGCCAGAAATCCCAGGCGCGCGTCCGGCCCGCGTCGATGACCATCATGTGGCCCTGGCTGGCCGGGTCTGGGACGGCATTGGCCGGGATCGGTACGCTGGCCAGGTCTTTGCAGCTGTTCGGCGCGCACGAGACGCTGACATACGGCGTGCTGGCGTCCGCGCGCCAGATCGGCACCGTCACGTCGTACAGGTTGATCCAGAAACCGCTGATCGGGGTCACCGCCAGCAGCTGGTTGATCATCACGCTCGAGCGCGGATCGACACTGGCGTTGGACGCGATCCGGACGTTCCAGGGGCTGGTGTCCGCGAACGGCCGCCACGTCTGCGGGCGCGTGCGGATCACGGGCAAGAAGAGCTGCTGGGTGGCCGTTTCACCGGACTGCGCGGCGGCGGTGAGGCCGTTGATCACGGCGAGCGCCAGGACGCCAACGGCCATGATCAGCCCACGCTGCGACAGGAACCCGGGTTGCCAACGCCGCTGAGGACGGACTTGGGGGGACATACTACTCGCCTCCCTTCGGCTTATCGAAGTCGGGCCGATAGTAGTACAGTTCCCAACTCCCGACCACGAGATTTTTACTGACCGGGTCCAGGTCAATATCATTGACCGAGCGCATCTGAAAAACATCGTCGCTCAGCGCCCGCCAGCTGGCGCCGCCATCCCGCGAGACCAGCACGCCGACGCCCATCCAGGGGCTGGCGCTGTGCCCGAGATAGAGACCATCCGGATCCAGCGGGTCGAATTTCACAGCGCGCAGCGTGGCCTGATAGCGCTCGCGTGCGAAGCCGCTCAGGGCCAGTTCCGGGAGCCAGGTCCGCAGCTGCGCGCGGGTGAAGACGGGCTGCCACGTCCCGCCGCCATCGACGGTGAGCAAGGCGCCGACGGTGTTGGCGCCGACCAGGATGCGGCGCGGGTCGCTGGGGAAGACGTCCACGGCATACAAGCGGCTTTCCGTCGGCCGGGTCGAGCGCCAGCGCGTCCCCCCCGCCTCGCCGATGAAGACGCCGCCTTCCTGCGTGGCCGCCACCACGACCTCCGGGCTGGTCCACGAGACGGCCAGATCGATCGGGCGCTCGGTCAGCGTCAGCAGTTCGGCCCAGTGCGCGCCGCCGTCATCGGTCTTATACAGCGCGCCGCCGCCGGCCTCCAGGTCCAGGGCCAGGTAGGCCACCGCCGGATTGAGGGCGCTCACCGCCACCGCGGTCGCCTGCCACTGCGGCGCGTCCGTGCTGGAGGGCGGCAGGCCAGTCACGATCGGACGCCAGGTCTGGCCGCCGTCCTCAGTCTTGTTGACGGCGCTCTGGGTCTGCCCGCTGGAGCCAACGCCGGCCGCGTAGATGGTCTGCGGCGCGCGCGGCGCGATGGCGAAGTCGGCGGCCCCGACCGGGCGCGTGCCATCGGCGGTGGTGAAGCCCGCGTCGATCAGGCGCCAGGTGCGGCCGCCGTCCTCACTTTTCCACGGCGGCGAATCCAGCAGGCCGAGGTAGATCACGTCCGCGTCGTCGGGCGCCAACGCCACCGCCTGGATCTCAATGTTGCCCAGGCCGCGTGAGCGGATCTGCCAGCGCTCGCCGGCCCGGTCGTACCGGTACAGACCGCGCCAGGTGCCAGCCAGGAGCGTGCCGTCCGGGGCCGCGGCCAGCGCCCACAGGTTGGAGAAGTCCTCAAACCAGAACGGCGTCGCCGCCTGTTCGTGGGCCATCCGTGCCCAGGTGTCGCCGCCGTCCCGCGAGACGAAAACGCCGGTCACCGAACCACGCCACGGCCCGGCGTACAACGTCCGCGCGCTCGGGTCGGCCGGATCAAGCAGCAGCACCGTGAAATCCAGGCTGGTGGCTTCCAGGCCGCGGTTGATGGCGACAAAGGTGGCGCCGCCATCCGTGCTGCGGAAGAGGCCCTTATCCGCCGGGTCGCCGCCGGCCCATTGGCTGTAGAAAGTGTTCGTGGCGACGTAGAGCGTGCCGTCCGGGGCGACGGCGATATCGCTGATGGTCGGCAAGGGGAGGCGCGCCCGCCAGCTTTCCCAGGTGCGGCCGCCATCGCCGCTGAACCAGAGGCCGCCGCCGTAGGTGCCGGCGTAGAGTATCTCGGGCGAAGTCGGATGCTGGCGCAGCACCCAGATGTTCTGGTCGGCCAGGCCCAACTGCGTAAAGGTGCGGCCCTCGTCCTGGCTGCGCCACACACCGCCGCGCGGATCAGCTGTGCCGGCGTCCTCATCCCAGCCGCCCACGTAGAGCACGTCGCTGAGCCGGTCGCCGTCCGCGTCGAAACGGCCGGGGTCGGCCGGATCGTACGGGATCAGCAGATTGCGTGTGCTGGGCCATTGGCTGAGGCTGAAGCTGCGGCCGGCGCCCAGGCCCTCCGCGTACACAATCTCCCAGTGGGCGCCGCCAGCACGGCTGCGGTACAGCTCGCCGGTGGCCGGGTCGTCGCTCCAGCTCGGGCGCTGCGTGTAGACCTCCGCCGCCACGTAGACGGTCTCCGGGTCGAGCGGGTCCAAGACGACGGTGGCCAGTTTGCGGTTGCCGAGGTTGTGGTTGCTGGCCGCCCAGGTCAGGCCGCCGTCGGTGGTCTTCACCAGGCCGCCGTTGTCGGTGGCGGCGTAGGCGATGAGGCTGTTGGTGGGGTGGAGCGCGATCCCGGTCTGGCCGCCGCCGCCCTCGAGGGTCAGGCGCGTCCAGGCCGACGATCCGGCAGGCGCCAGCGGCGTTGCCGTGCGCAGACTGCCCCCGGCCGCGCAGCCCGCCAGCGCCAGCGCCAGCAGCCCTGCCGCCGCCGGCCGGATCAACGCGGGGCTCCAGCCACCGGCGGCAGCGCCGCGACCAACAGATCGCGCAGGCGCTGGATATTGCGCTCGATGTCGAACTCACGCTCGACCGTGGCGCGGCCCGCGTCCGTCAGGCGCTCGGCCAGGGCCGGGTCATCCCACAGGCGCGCGAGCGCGGCCGCCAGCGCGGCCGCGTCGCCGGGCGGCACCAGCAGGCCGTTGTCGCCGTCCCGCACCAGCTCCGGGATGCCGGAGAGCCGCGTGCCCACCACGGGCACGCGCATGGCCATGGCTTCCAGCAGCACGTTGGGGATGCCGTCGCGGTCGGCGTTCCCGGCCTCCACGCTGGCGAGCGCGAACACGTCGGCCTGGGCGTAGCGCGCCAGCACCTGGTCATGCGGCTGCGCGCCGGATAGATGCACGACGTCGCCCAGATCCAGTTCCGCGATCAATGCCTCCAGCGCCGCGCGCTGCGGGCCTTCGCCGACGATGTCGCAGACCAGCGCGTAGCCGCGCTCGCGCAGCAGCCGGCAGGCTCGCAGCAAATAGGCATGGCCCTTCTTCTCGCGCAGCTGCCCCACCGACAGGATGCGGCGCGGCCCGGCCCCGCCAGCGCTGCGCCTGGCCGGCTGAAACCGCTCGAGCTCCAGGCCGTGGTAGATCAGGGCCACCGGCTGGCGCTCGCGGCCGGCCGCGACGGCGGTGAGGTGGGTCTGATTGAAGCCGGTGCAGGTGGCCACGAAGGCGGCCGCCGCGATCTTCTCGGGCAGCAACACGGGAGCCACGTAGATGTCGTTGGCGTGCGCGAACAGGCTGTAGGGCACACCGAGCAGGCGCGCGGCCACCAGCGCCACGGTCGCGGCCCGGTCGGCGAAGTGGGCGTGCACCAGGCCGACCTCGGCCCCGGCCAACTGGTCGGCGGCCAGCACGCCGACGAGGCCATGGGCCAGCGTCTTGAAGCGCGCCGCCAGCGCCGGGTGCGGGCTCAGAAACAGCGACAGCAGCGTACCCAGCAACTGGCCGGGCCGCCGCCACAGCCAGCGCAGCAGCGCCGCCGCCAGGCGGGCCGGGCCGGCTGGCAGAAGATATTGAACACCGCCCACAGACGGCCGGCCGGCCGGCCACTCGTGCGCGTCCGGCTGACGGATGGAGAGTACGCGCAGGGCCAGCCCGCCGCGCTGCAGCGCGCGGATCTCGCGATCGATGAAGGTGGTGGTCAGCAGCGGATAGGTGCCGATCACATAGGCGATAACTTTCGCTCCGGCCGGCGAAGCGGCAGGGCTGGTGCTCATACAGGTTTTCCTTCGGCCGCGAAAGCACGCTCCACCAGGGCGGCCGGCTCGGCGGCGTCTAGCCGGCTCCGGCCGGCGGACAGGTGCGTGCCCGCCCAGACGGCGCCGGCGGCCGGCTCGGCGGCGGCCAGGTTCCAGCGCGCCCAGCTCAGCGCGGCGTCCGTCTGGCAGCGGCCGGCTTGCTTGACGTGGCGGCCAGGGCGCGCGTCCAGGATAAGCTCATCGCGCCAGGCCCCGCCGTCCACGGCCAGCGCGCACACGCCGGCCTGGTCCACGGACAAGGCCGTGAGCGCGGGCGGCGGCTGGCCGGCGGCGAGCGGCGCCAGGATCGTCACCAGGCGGGCCGGCGCCTCCGTCGTCAGGCTGTGGGTGAGCACCGGGGCCGCCTGCTTCTCGCCGGAACGGAAAGACACCCAGCCTTCGTCCACCCGCACGCGCAGGCCGGGCTGAGCCAGCGGGAGGATGGCCAGGCCGCCGGCGTGGGCAGCGCCGGTGTCAGCGGCCACTGTCACGGCCGTCTCCGGCGGCAGATGAAACAGCGCTTCGAAGGCGTGGCGGCCGGCGCCTGCCAGATCGTCGACGATGAGCCAGTAATCGGGCTTGACGAACACGACCCGGCGGCGATGGCGGACGCGGCCGGGCAGCCGCTGGTAGCCGTCGTGCTCGGCGTCGATCCAATCCAGGCGCTCGCCGCTGGCCCAGGCGCGCACTGTGACGCGGGCCGGCCGCCAAACGCGGCCTTCGTCCAACAACTCCGATTGATCCTGACCGTCCACGACCACGGTGTTGTGGGCGCGCGTGCCGCGGAACCACTGCCGCCAGCGCCGGCCGAGGTGATAGCTGTAGACGCCGGAGTCCACCAGGCGCGGCTGGCCGTCCGCGAACACTTCCACGCTCAAGGCATCGGCGTGGCCGTGGCCGGCCGCCAGCGGGTAGCCGAACGGCCCGCAGTCCAGCGCCAGGTAACGGCCGGCGGCCTGCCAGCCCGTGCGCAGCACGGCATAGCCGCCTTCGCGGAAAAGCCGCGACGGCGCCGGGGCCGCGGCCGGCAACGCCTCCCAGCGGCGCGCGCCCTCCGTCCCCACCAGCCACACCGTCATGGCCTCCAGCCGCGCGCCCGGCCGCTTCAACTCGGCCCGGCCCAGCCAGGCGGCCGCGGCCTCGGCCACCTGGAAGCGGATGTGCGGATCGCCGTGGGCCGAATCGCCGAACAGCGGCAGGCGTCCATCCGGGCGCTGCAGATGCAGCTCGAAGGCCGCCAGCTGCGGCAGACGCTCGGCCAGGGCCGCGGGCACGGGCGCCGCGTTCATGTCCAGCAGGCGCGCCAGTTCCAGGAGTTCGCCGGCCACCAGCCGATGGTAATGCGGCACACGCTCGGCGTGGGCGCCGTCCGCGCAGGTCTGGCGCCTGACCTCGCGCTCCAACAGGGCCAGCCCGCGCGCGCGCCAGCGCTCGGAAGCCGCGAACTCCGGCAGCAGCAGGCCGAGCATGGCCAGCGCCTTGACCTCCAGCAGGAGGTGGTTGTTGGGGACGTGCAGCTCCAGGCAGGCGTCCAGGTAGGCGCCGTGCATCCACAGGCCGCGCAGAAAAAGCGCATGCGCCGCCGGGGTCAGGGCATCGGCGGCCAGCAGCAGGTGATAGGCCCACAGCCAGGTGGTGATGCGGCAGGCCACTTCAAAGGGATCAGACCAGTTCGGGTGGGCCTCGTCGGCCGGGTTGGCGGACAGCCAGTCCGCCAGCAGCTCGGCACAGGCGGCGGCGTAACGCGCCTCGCCGGTGTACCACAGCGCCTGGCCGAGCGTGACGAAGTAAAAGTGGCGGTTGAGGTCCCAGCGCCAGTCGGTGTTGCCGTCGGGCTGGTGCGTCCAATCGACGGCGCCGGCAAAGGTTACCGGGGGCTGGCCGCGAAAGGCGAAGGTGCGCCGGACCACCTGATCGGCGGCGGCCACGGTCGCGGCCACGGCCTCGGCGCCGACAGCCGCGCTCAGGCTGGCGCGCTCAGCCCAGGTGACGCAGAAGCGGGGCCGGGTGCGGCGGCGGAAGTGCTCCAGCAGCAGCGGCTCGGAAGTTTCAGCCGCGGCCTGGGCCAGGGCCGGCGAGCGAGGGTCGAATTGGCCCCAGAAAGCCGAGGCGGGCTGACGCCAGGGGCGCGGGAGCCAGCCGCGCGCGCGCGCCCACCGCCGCGCATACCAGCCCAGGAAAGCGCCGACGAAGGCCGGGCCTTTGTCCAGGAACAGCCAGGCCCGCCGGGCGCGATAGCGGACGGAGTCAAGCAGGGGCATAACCGGCGCGGCGGCGGGCTTCAGGCTCCCACCGGCTCGTCGTCCACAAACAACCGGTTCCAGAGCTCGAAGGTCAGCAGCAGGCCGAATTCGGTGGCGTAGTTCTGGCGCCCGGCCAGGTGGTCGGCGAGCATCTGGCGCAGGAAGACCGGTTGATAATAGCCGCGCTCCAGCGTGCGCCGGTCCAGCAAGACGTCTTCCAGCCAGGGGCGGAGCACGGTGCGGAACCAGACCGGGTAGTTGGCGCGCTCGCGTTCGGTGCCGGGCGGGATCAGGCCGCTGGTCCACTTGCTGGCCTGGCGTTGGGCGTAGTACAGGGCGCGCTGGAGGAAGACCAGGGTGGGCGAGCTGATATCGGCCGGCAGCCCGCTGTACTCCCACGGCACGCGCGCCAGGTCCGGGCGCAGGCGTTTGATCAGGGCCAGCTGGAATTGGCGGTCCAGGCGCAGGCGGGCCGGCACGCGCATGACCAGGTCCGTCAGCTCGTTGTCGCTGAACGGGAAGCGCGTCTCCACCTGCGTGCGCGCCAGCACCGGGCCATAGCTGGACGAGCGCGGCCAGCGGCATTGCAGGCAGAAAGCCTCGATCAGGCCGGCGTAGCTGTTGGCCTGGAAGGTGCCGAGCATCTGGACCAGCGTCTCGAAGGCCGCGCCGCGCCACGGTCCGCGCAGCTCCGGCGTCAGCAGCTGATCCTGCAGGGCGTCGGTGATGTAGATGCCCTGGCGGCCGTAGAACAGGCGCGCCGCCTCCGCCAGCGAGCGGGCCTGCAGCAGGCGCTGGTCGATCTCGATCCCGCCGAGCAGGCCGTCGGTGCGCCCGAACCCGAAGAAGACGATGTCGATCAGCGGCTTGAGCTGCTTGATGGTGCTCAGGACGTAGATGTCCACGACCGTCATCAGGCCGTCGGTCAGCCAGACGCCCTGGCGCGCCATGGCCGGCAGGAAATCGGGTTTGAGCTCCAGCACGTGATGCTGGCCGCCCAGGCGCTGACCGACCTGGGTGCCGTACTTGACGTCCCAGCACTCCAGCGGGCCGCGGCTGAACGTGTGGAAACGGCCATTGAGCTGGGCGGTGGGCAGGGCGGCGGCCAACAGGCGCGAATCCAGCCCGCCGCTCAAGAACTCGCCCAGCGGTTCCGCGCCGTGCGTGTGGCGTTCGGTCGCCTGGCGCAGCGCGGCGTCGATCTCGGCCAGATACTCATCCGCGCGGCGCGCCGGCCGGTCTTCAAACACGGCCGGTGTCCAGTACGGGCGCACTTCCACCTGGCCGGCATGGAACACCGCCCGGTGGCCGGCCGGCAGGAACCGGATCGCCTTGAACAGGGTCCGGTCGGCCAAGACGTGCCGATACGTGAAGAACTCGATCACGCCCTGCGCGTCCACCGCGCGCGGCACGCGCCGATCCTGGAGCAGGGCCTTGACCTCGGACGCGAACCAGAGCGTCTGATCACGGACGCTGAAGTACAGCGGCCGGCCGGCGTCCCGGTCCACGGCCAGCAGCACCTTGGCGTGGCGGCGATCCCAGAGCGCCACGGCGAAGGTGGCGTCCAGGTCGGTCACGCAGTCATCGCCCAGCTCCTCATACAGATGCGCCAGGAGATCGGCGTCGCTCTCGGCGCGCAACTGGTGGCCGGACTGGCGCAGGCGGTCCAGCCAGGCCCGGCGCTGGAAGGCCGTGATCTCGCCGTCGAACCAGACCTGCACCGAGCCATCCTCGTTGGCGCCCGGCTGGGCCTCATGGTTGAAGACGCCCAGGCTGACGCGGCCGGCCGCCAGCGGCGGCGTCGTGGTCACCGACGGCCGATACCACGGCTCGTGCATCAGCGCCAGGCGCATCCGGTCCGCCAGGGCGCTCAGCTGCTCAGAGTTCAGCGCGGGGTCATAGACCCCGAAAATACCTGCCATCGTTCAGCCTCGAGTGTGTTCGCGCAGGATCTGCTGGTAGACCGCGTAGGTCTGGCGGGCGACGGCGTCGGCCCGGAAGCGCTGCTCGGCCGCCTGGCGGGCGCGCGCCGCCATCCGGGCGCGCAGGGCGTCGTCGGCCAGCAGCCGGGCCAGGGCCTCGGCCAGCCCGGCCTCATCGCCGACGTCCACCAGCAGGCCGGTCTCGCCGTCGGCCACCAGGTGCGGCACGCCGCCGACGCGCGTGGCCACCACGGGCTTGCCGGCCGCCATGGCCTGCTCGATCACCATCGGCGCCGTCTCCTGGCGGGAGGGCAGGACGAAAACCGAACACTGGGCGTACTCGCGCAGCAGGTCGGTTTCGCCCAGATGGCCGAGGAAGCGCACGTGCGGCTCGAGCTGGTGCTCGCGGATCACGGCCTGGATCTGGGGGAAGTAATCGGGATCGTAGTCGTGGACCACTTCGCCGGCCAGGTGCAGCTGCACGTGCGGGCAGCGCGCGCGCACCTGCGGCAGCGCCCGGATCAGCCCCAGGACGCCCTTGCGCGCGCTGACGTGTCCGGCGAAGAGCAGCCGGCCGGGCTGGGCGTCGTCGGCGATCTGGTAGAAGGCGTCGTTGATCGGGTTCTCGATCGGGTGGATCTGGGCGCGCAGGCTGCCCGCGAACTCATCCAGGATGTACGGACTGATGGAGATGATGTGGTTGGCCACCCGCAGCCCCACCAGTTCCTCGCGGCGGCTGAGCGGATAGCGCACCCAGCGGTTCATGAAGCCGCGTTTAAGGGCGGCCTCGCGATAGCGGATGCCATGCGGGGTTAGGACGGCCGGCAGCCCCAGGCTGAACGCCACCTCCGAGTAGGTGCCGGCGATGTGCGCGTGGATCAGGTCCGGGCGCAGTTCGCGCAGCACCCGGCGCAGCCGCAGCTTGTTGCGCAGGAAGAAGGTCAGGTTGCCGAGTTGATACGCCGCCGGGACGTAGTGCGCGGTGACGCCGGCGTGCTGGCGCACCGTGAGCTGGTCGACGTCCTCCCGCAGCGTGACCACGTGCAGGTCCAGGTCGTCGAATTGGCGCAGGCCCTGGAGCAGGTAGACGATGACGGCTTCAACGCCGCCGCCGATCTTGCCCGGGTCGAGCGGGTAATCGCCCAGGATCGCCAGGCGCAGGCGCCGGGCAGGCGCCTGCGCTCGCGAGGCAGCCGGCGGGCTCGAGGACACGGTAAGGGACAAGGCGTAGGTCTCCGGTGACGGCGGACGGGGCGCGGTCAGGGCGCGGGCGCAGGCGCCGGCGCGTTGACCTCCGCCCGGCGGGGTTGGTCCAGGGCGGCCTCCTGCGAGCCGACTACGGCGCCGGCTAGCAGGAAGAACAGCTGGTGCGGGAAGGGGTGGTTCATCACCACCGTATACAGGCTGACCAGGTAGGCCACCACGACGCCCAGGAAGATGGCCGCGATTTCGGGATCGACGAAGATCGCGGCGCCGCGCGCCCGATACAGCCGCAGCCCGTTCACCAGGAGCAGCCCAAAGACCAACAGGAAGGGCACAAAGCCCACCAGCCCGGCATCGACCAGGATGTCCAGGTAATGGCTCTCGATGATGCCGGAGCTGGACTGGGCCAGGTACCGGCCGCGGCCGTAGCCCAGGAAGGGCGCCTCGGTCCAGGCGGCGATGGCCTCGTCCCAGAGTTCGGTGCGGCCGTTCAGGCTGTCCACCTTGGCGCCGACGCGTTCGGTGACCACGGTGCTGTCGTTGATCTCGTCGCCGTAGAGCCACATGACCCCGATCACGGCCACGCTCAGCACCAGGAACAGGCGCCGGAAGCGCGGGAAGAAGAACTGGATCACGAAGAAGCTGGCCATCGTCGCGATCCAGGCCGTGCGCTTGTAGGTCAGGAAAAGCGCCGCCGTGGTCATGGTCAGCAGCAGCAGCGCCAGAAGCTGGCGGTTGAGGCGCTCGGCCTTGAGCAGCAGGAAGAAATCGATCGGGATGGCCAGCGAGAAGACCAGGCCGAAGATATGCGGCGCATCCAGCAGGCCGCGCATGATGCGCAGGCTGTTGGTGTACTCGGTAATGCCCTGCAGCCGGCCGCCCTCCACAAACAGCACCTGGCCGGTGGTCTGAGTGTAGATGCCGTAGGCGGCGTTGTACAGACCGATCACGGCCACCGCCCACAGCACCTTCTTCAGGTCGGCCCGGTCACGCACCTCGTTCTTGGCCACGAAGTAGAGCACATACGGGACCAGATAGCGGTCGATCAACACCTGGAAGGCCGGCACCACCTCCAGGCCGCGCACGGCGGAGACGCCCAGCCCGAGCACGGTCAGGGCCATGACGACGTCGGTGAGGGTGAGCGCTTGCAGCTTGACACGGCCCGTGGCGGCCCGGGCCAGGAGAAGCACGAAGACCAGGCCGACCACCAGGCGCGACAGGTTGATATCCGGCACGCTCTCGCCGAGCTTGATGTTGAGGTAAAAGAAATTCTCAAAGGGCAGCAGCGCCAGCGCCAGCAGCACCCCCTCCAGCGGATGGAGCAGCGCGATCAGCACGCAGAAGCCCACCAGGATCAGCGAGGCCAGCGTCTCCTGGGCGGGCGTCATCAGGCTCAGGCCCAGGCCGACGCCCAACAGCGCCGTCACCAGGGCGATCAAGCCGTAGCGCACCGGCGCCGGCCAGGACCAGAGAGAGCGAGTCAGACGGCTTTCGGTCTTCACGAACCACATTCTCCTGCGCGCTGCAACCCGGCGCCCGGCCGGTCAGGTCAACGCGTGTACAAGCTCCGGGTGCGGCGGCAGTGCTTCCAGCCAGGCCAGGGTGCGGCGCGCTGTCGGCAGCGCGTCCGCCGCTGTCTCAGTCAGATAGTGCGCCAGGCGGCGCAGCTGCCAGAGCGCGAACAAGTCGGCAAACAACGCCCGCTCGCCGGGTTCCAGCGGGTTGGCGCCGGCGTAAGCCCGCAGAAAGGCCGCCGCCTTGTCCACCGCCAGGCCCGTGGCCGTGCCGGCAAAACGCGTCAGGGCCATGATCAGGTCCGTGACGCGCAGGTTCCAGTGCACGCACTCAAAATCAAGGACCGCCACCAGGCCGTCTCCGTCGATCAGGAGATTGTACGGCCCGTAGTCGCCATGGATCACGGCCAACCGCAGCGCCTCGGCCTGGCCAGCCAACCGCGCCACCAAGGTCGCGCTCAACTCACGCAGGCGCGGGAGCGCGGCCCGCCAGAAGTGCGCCTCCGCGGCCGTGAACCGGCCGGCCGCCAGGGCGGCGGCGCCGTGGTCCCAGCGCTCACGAAACCACGCGCCATCCTGCCACCACCACAGGCCCGCCGGCGTCAGGCCGTCCGCCTTGTGGCCATCCGGTTGGAAGCCCGCCACCGCCTGGTGATAGTGCGCCAGGGCCGCACCAGCCTGCTCCACCAGTTGCCGTTCGCGCCGGCCGCTCAGCCAATAATCTCCGGCGTTGTAACCCGTCAGACACTCAAAGAGCGCGTAATGGCGCTCCTCGTGGGTCACCAGCGTGCGCCCAGCCCGGTCGGCCACCAGCTGCGGCGCCGGAAACCCCACAGCCGCCAGCCGCCGCAGGACGGCGTGCTCGTACTGGATGCCCTCCGGCCGCATCGTCGCCTTGTACTGCTTGAGCACCAGCCGCCGGCCGGCGCTCTCCAGCAGCACGTTGCGCGAGCGCCCCACCGGCGTCAGCGGCCGGCGCAGACCGGCGGCCGGGGCGCCCAGGCCGAAGCGGGCGAGCACCGCCTCCACCGTGGCCCGCTGGACCGGCACCGGCCGCCACTGGGAGAGGAGCGCATTGTAGGCGCTGCGCGGCCGCGGCCACAACCCGGCCCGGAGCGCGGCAAGACGAGTCACGTTGCGATTTTCCGTTTCAGCCTGACCCCGGGCCGCGGCCGGATTCAGTCCGCCGGGCGCCAGCCAGTAAGGCGATTCTAGGCGGCCTTCAGCACGGCCGCATATAGCCCTTCCATCCTGGTGACGTGCTGGGCCAACGAGAAGTGGGTCAGCACGCGCTGCCGGGCCGCCTGCCCGATCTGCCGGGCGCGGGCCGGCTCTGTCAGGAGCGCCCGCAGGGCGGCGGCCAGGGCCGGCGCGTCGCGCGGCGGGACCAGCACGCCGTTGACGCCATCCTCGATCACGTCCAGCACGCCGCCGGCGGCCGTGGCCACCACCGGCCGTCCGGCCGCCATGCCCTCAATCACCACCCGCCCGAACGGCTCCGGCTCCGCCGAGCTCAGCACGACCACGTCCAACGCCCCCATCAGGCGCGGCACGTCGGCGCGAAAGCCCGTGAACACCACTTTGTCGCTGAGGCCCAGCTCGCGGGTAAGCGTTTGCAGCCGGGCGGAATAGACCTGGTTGAGCGGCCCGGTCTCCGCCTCCCCGATCACCAGGCCGCGCGCCGTCGGCACCTGTCGCACCACCTCAGCCAGAGCTTGCAGGAAGTACTCGTGGCCCTTCCACCAATCCAGGCGCCCGACGATGCCCACCAACGGCGTCGCCGCCGGCCAGCCGAACTCGCCGCGCACCGCGGCCGGGTCGGGCGGCCGGACGTAATCGGCCAGATCCACGGCGTTGTGCACCACCTGGCTGCGCTCGGGCGCCACGCCCTGGGCCGTCAGGTGCGCGCGCACGGCCCCGGAGATGCACAGAAACGCCCGCACCCCAGGCGCAAAGAGCCGGTCGAAGGCGTTCAGTTCGTCGAACATGCGCACATGACACACGCACGGCACGCCCGCCCAGCGGGCGGCGACAATGGCGGCTTTGCCATTGCGCAGCGACGTGTTGACGTGGACGAGGTCCGCCCCGGCCCGGCGAATGGCCTGGTAGATCGCGCGCACCCGGGGAAGGTCTTCGCGCCCGAACTCGTAGGCGCTCTTGAGGGAGCGGTAGGCGGCCGCCGCCCAGCCGCCGAGGCGGGCGCCCAGCCAGCCGGCGATATCGCGCGCCGGCCGCGGCGCCGCAGCCGGCGCGGACGCAACTGGCGGCGTGGCTTTCGCCAACGCCGCCAGGGGAACACCTATTTCGATTAAGCGGCCCGGGATATGCGCCGCATCTTGGGCGTAGAACAGGACGGCCGGCTCGAAGCGGCGCCGATCAAGACCCTGGATCAGGTGGAAGAGGCTGAAGGCCGACCCACCCCGCGCCGTGCGGGCCACGTAGAGCACTCGGATCCGGCGTTGGTTCATGTCCGATCCCGCTCACCGCGGCCGCTCCCCTTTCAGGCCAGGGCTTCGCTGCGCTCGTCCCGGCGTCCGCCCTCAGACACGCTCGGCGTGGTCGGGCGCGTGGGCGCCGCCCGATGCTCGAAGAACTCCAGCACGAAGGCCAGGACGACGCCCACGACGATGCTGGCCAGGATGCCCACCAGCAGGATGCGCGGGTCCAGGTTGGTCAGCGGGCGAGACGGCTCGCGGGCCGGGATCACGCGGATGTAGCGCGCGCTCTGGATCTCGTTGATCTTGAGGTCGGCCTCCGTCTCCTTGTCCAGCAAGACGGCGTGGATATTCGACACCCGCTCGAAGTTGTCCTTCAGCACACCATACTCGGCGCTGAGCTGGATGCGTCCCTGCAGCTCACGCTCACGGTCGGCGATGATCCTGTCGTAGCCGGCCGCCAGGGCGGTTTCGCCGCGCGCCAGCGCAGAGTCGCGGCTGGCCTTGGCGCTGGTGATCAGGTCCTGCTGCGAGCTCAGGAAGCGCTCGACCAGGCCGATGCTGTTCTCCATCTGGAACGTCACCAGCGACTGGCGGGCGGCATCCAGATCCTTATCGTTCTGGGCCAGCTCCTGCTGGATGAAGGCTTTGTTGGCCGTCAGCGAGCCGGCGCTCAATTCGCCGAAGTACTGGGCCGCCAGTTCCACCCAGGTGTTCGCGATGGCGGCCGCCAGGCGCGGGTCATCGGCGGTAATGCTCAAGTGAATGAAGTCGCTGGAGGCATCGGCCTCAATCACGGCCTTGGCCAGCAGGTCTTCCACGGTGGTGTCCAGGGCCAGCCGGTCGATCACCTGGCCCACCACCCACTCGCTCTGCAGGACGGCGAGGAAGTTGTTGCGCGTGTATGGCAGCTCGTCGCGGCTGGTCACCGAGCGGAACTCGCTCACCAGGGTGACGTCGCTCGGCAGCGGTGAGGTCACCTGGAAGGAGGAGTCAGCCTGGTATTGCGGTTTGGACAGGTAAGCCACCAGCAAGATACTGCCGATTGTGGCGCCGGCCAGGATGGCGATAAGCCATAGCCGCTTCTTTATGACTAGCCAATAGCTAACCAATTCCTGTAGGTTCATTTTTCGTTATTTCCTAGGTTTGAACAGACTGAATCTAGCACAGGTGGGGTTGGTTAACGCTAGTACGATGGTAACCGGTTGTGGGACCCCAAGGCGGCGGCGTCAGGAGGGCCGGGCGCTATTCGTCGCCGCGCACCGACTGGCCGTCCAGCCGGGCGCGAACGAACGCCGCGATCTGCTCAACGCGGCGGTCCCAGGTATGTTGGGCCGCCACACTCAGGCGTTCGGCCACGGCCGGCGGGGCCGTGTCACTCAAGGCCGCTTCGACGCCGGCCAGGAACCCAGCCGGCGAGTCGGCGAGCCTCACCAGGTGCCGAAAGCCGTCCAGCGCCGGCATATCCACGGTCACGATGGGCTTGCCGGCGGCCAGGTACTCATACAGCTTGATCGGGCTGATGTGCTGGGTTTCCTCGCCCGGCCGATAAGGGATCAGGGCAGCATCGAAGCCGGCGATGTAGGCGGGCATTGCCTCAGCCGGCTTGGCGCCCAGAAAGTGGACGTTGGGCAGGGCGCGCAGGCAGGCCAACTCCGCTTCGCAGCCTTTGTCCCAGAGCGACCCCACCAGGGCCACAGACCAGTCCGGCCGTCGGCGGGCAAGCTCCACCAACAGGGTCAGGTCCAGGCGCACGCTGATGTGGCCGGCGTAGCCGATCACCGGCCGGGGCAGGCTGGCCAGATCGTCCGGCGGCGGCAGACCCGCCTGACGCACTTGCTCATACGCGGCGAAATCAACCCCGTTCGGCACCAAAACGGTCTGAGGATTCAGCTGGCGCTTGGTATCCCACAGCGCGCGCGAGGTCGTGATCACCAGGTCGGCGCGCGGCAGGAGCTGTTGTTCTTGCTCCCGCAGGGCGGCCTGGGCTGCCGGGGAGTGGTACCGGAACGCCGCGTACTCGTCGACGATGTGAAAAACGACCAGGCGCTCACCCAGGCGCCCCAACAGCTCGGTGTCCTTAGGCTGGAAGAACCAGGCGATCGGGTCGCGGAACCGCAGCTGCGCCATGGCCGCCCGCACCGCCCGGCCGCGCAATCCGCGCAACAGCGTCCGCAATCCCGGCCAGTTTGTTCGCGGCGCCCAGACCGGGTGCCGGTAGAGCCACAAGCCGTCACGCCAGTGCCGCAGCCGGGGCGCGCGCCAGGCTTCGGCCGGCACTTCACCCCGGCGCACATCGGCCAGGCTATAGAGGCGCGGCTCCACGTACAGCACGGTGTTCGCGCGCGCCAGCCGCGAGAAGATGTGCTGGCGGTTGCGCCAGATATCGTCCCAGGGGTTCGGCGCGCAACAGACGATGTGGGCGCCGGCCAAAGGCAGGACCGGGGTCTTCACGGCGGCGCCTCCCCGCCGGCGGCCGTTTCGCCCAACGCGGCGCGGTAAACCTGAACCAGCCGCTGGCCGAGCTCGGGCCAGTCGAAGCGGTGCGCCTCAGCCAGGACGGCGGCCGACGACCAGTTGCGCGTCCGCGCCTCCCGCAGCGCCCCGGCCAACGCACCCGGCTCGCCCACGGGATAGAGCAGGCCGGCGGCGGGCGCGATCACCTCCGCCAGAGTCTCAAAGGCCGGCGCCAGCACCGGCCGCCCGAACGACAAAGCCAGCATCACGGAACCGGACGTGGTGATCTGCTGATAGGGATTGACGACGATGTCGGCGGCGTTCAGATACAGCTGCAGCGCCTCGTCGGGGACGAAGCCCGGCCGAAAGACGACCCGCGGCTGGGTAACGCGCGCGCCTAGATGGTCCAGATATTCGGGCCGGACAACCTTGCCCGCGATCACCAGATACGTGGCCGGATCGGCCAATTGGCTGAACGCCGCCAGCAACTCTTCCAGGCCCTTATAGGGCGCGATCTGGCCCAGGAACAGATAGACAAAGGCGGCTTCTGGCAGGGCCAGACTGCGCCGCGCCTCCGCCCGGCTGAGGGTGTTAGCGTACCAACCGAGGTAGTTGCCATGCGGCACGACGAAGACGTTGTGGGTCCGCCCGTAGGCACGCTGCAGGGCCAGCGCGGCCGCGCGGCTGTGGACATGGACGGCGTCCGCCTGCGCCAGGATCAACCGGTTGGCGCGTTCGGCCAGCCGGCCGAGGTAATTCGGCCGCGCGTCGTGGGGCGCCAGGTTGTGGACCGTGTACACCAGCCGGACACCGGCGCGGCGCGCTTGGCTGAGCGCCCACGCCAACTGCCCCAATAACCCGGTGGCGCGAGCCGGATAGGTCAGACGGTTCTCGCCCAGGCGGTTAACCAGCCGGCGCCAACTGACCGCTTCTTTTCCAAACCAGGGCACCGGGCGCAGGTGGCTCTCGATCCAGTGCAGATGGGCGATATCGCCGGGCCGAGCCTGCCGCCACACCCAATCCAACTCAAAGCGCGGGCGCAGGTCAACGGGCGCGTCACAGTAGGGCTGGATCGAACGCTGCAGGAGCGCGATATAGGGATTGAAGCTCGGCAGGACATTGGCAAACAACGTGACGCGCATTACCAGCCTCGTCCGCTCACGGCCCAGGCCCGCGCCGACCACCGCGGCGCGCGGCGGTTAGACGGACTTTGGCAGGCCATCTTCGTGACGGCGACCGCGAGCCGGCAGCGCCAACGCCTGCCGGGCGGCCCAAACCAGATCGTCGCCCAGCTTGCCACGATACCGCCGGATCCACGCCAGCAGGTGCCGGCCGCAGGCCAGGCGCTCTGCTCCCGCCAGCGGCACGGCGCGGACGGCCTTGAGGTACTCCCCCAGGATGCGCCATTGCGGGAAAGTGATCTGCCGACGCTGGCGCGGATCATACCAGCGCGCATGCAGGCGGCGCGACGGCAAGGCCGTGAGCTGCTCGGGATGACGCCGGCGCAGGAACAGGTGCTCGGGCACCTCGTGGAAACGCCCCAGCAGGCCGAGGCGCGCCAGCAGCGTCCGGTCGGAGGCCGCGAAGCTGCCGATCAGGGGCGTCCGGCGCAGCACGTCGGCGCGGATCACGCCGAAGATCTGGAAGCACCAGTGGTTGATCAGGATCAGGTCATGGAAGCGTACCGCCGGACGGTCCGAGTCGGTCGCGAAGGCGACAGCGTAAGTGCCGGTGACCTGGCCCTGTTCGTCGATGTGCGTGGTCCGGGGATACGCCAGCACCACCGCCGGGTCGGCGTCCAGGGCCGCCACGCAGCGCGCCAGGAAGTCCGGAGCGCAGACGTCGTCGTGGGCCGCCCACTTGAAGTAGCGCCCGGCCGCCAGCGCGAAGACGCGGTTGTAGTTCGGGCCGGCGCCGATGTTGTGCTCATTCCGAAAGTAACGGACGCGCGGATCGCGGGCGGCGTAGGCCCGGCCGATGGCCTCGGTCCGGTCGGTGGAGGCGTTATCCGAGATGATCAACTCGAAGTCGGTGAAGGTCTGGGCCAGGAGGGAATCGACCGCGGCTTCCAGATAGCGCTCGCCGTTGTAGACCGGCAGACCGATACTTACCAGGGGCACTGAGCCAGCCATCCCGTTCTCCTTGCCGTCTCCGCCTCAGGCGCAGACCACTTCGGCCGCCACGCCGAGCTGCCCGAGCTGTTGCTCGATCTCGGCCTGATAGAGCGGGTTCATGACGATCACGGCCTCCGGCCGGTCGTCCACCAGCGCGGCCGGCGCCACGATCGGCTGGCCGGTGCCGGCCACGTAGCGGCCCTGCTTGCGCGGGTTGAGGTCCACCACGCGCGCGATGACGTCCGCGGCCGCCAGCGTGTTCAGAAACGTGACACCCTTGGAGCCGGCGCCCCAGACGACGGCCCGGCGCCCGGCCCGGCGCCACTGCTCCAATCGCTCCCGCCACTCCGTTACCTTGGTGCGGTAGGCGTCCGTGAAAGCCGCGGCGCCGGCCAGCACCGCCCGGTGCGCCTCGGTCAGGTCCGGGGCGGGCGCCGCGCCGCTCAGGTCCGGCGCCGCCTCCAGCGTCAGGAACTGCCCGCCGTACTGCTCGGCCACGGCGCGCACGGCAAAGCCGCTCTGCGCGAACAACAGGGCCAGCGAGCTGGCGCTGTAGTAGCCGCAGTGCTCGTAGATCAGGTCCCAGATCCCGAGGTCGCGCAGCGTGTAGAGGACGTTGGGCACTTCGAAGAACACGACGGTGGCCGGCCGGTCGCCGACCGAGCGCCGCAGGCTGGCCAGGAAGGGGCGCGGCTCCGGGATGTGCTCGAGCACATGCCGGCCGGCCACCAGATCCGCCTGGTAGTGGGCGTGCCGCTCAGAGTAGAACTCCGGCAGCACCGTGAAGCGGCCGGCTTCGGCGTCCGGGTCCGGCACATAGCTCGGGTCGAAGCCGAGGCCGCGGTTCTCGCCCAACGCGCACAGCAGCCCCAGAAATTCACCCTTGCCGCAGCCGATCTCGATGACGGTCTTGCCGCGCAGGCCGTGGCGGGTCACCAGGTCGGCGGCCAGCGTCTCAGCGTAGATCTGAAAGCGCGGCGAGAAGTGCAGCGAGTTCTCGTAGGCCTGGGTGTACTCCATCCGGGCCGGGTCGAAGGCGCGGTTGAAGACGTGACCGCAATTGGCGCAGACGGCCAGGTCCAGGTCGCCGCGCGGCGCCTGCAGCGCCTCGGCCTGGGTCGGCCAGAGCACGTTGCAATGCACCGGCACGGCCGGGAGGCGGGCCAGCGGCGCCAGGTCGGCGGCAGCGCACACCGGGCAGGCGGACAGAGGCGTGTTCATGGTCTCAGCCCACCGGCCACAGTTCCGCCGTGAGGCCCAGCCGGTCCAGCTCCTGGCGGATCTCGGCGCAGTACACGGGGTTCATGACGATCACGACTTCCGGGCGGTAGCCGGTCAGCGTCTCCGGGCCGACAATGGCCTGGCCGGTGCCGGCCATAAAGGTGCCGTGCTTGCGCGGGTTGATGTCCACGGCGTACTCCAGGCCGTCCCGCAGGCCCAACTGGGTGAGGAAGGCGACGCCCTTGGAGCCGCCGCCCCAGATCACGGCGCGCTGGCCCTGGGCGCGCAGCGCGTCCAGGCGGGTGCGCCAGTCGGCCAGCGTGGCCGTGGCGCGCGCGGCGAAGCGGGCCACCTCGGCGGCCAGGTCGGCGGGCGTCTCCTCCTGCGGCAGCGGCGCGCCGCGCCCGTCGCCGGGCCGGGCCTCGATCATCAGGTACTGGTCATCGTAGTCCGTCCACAGGTCCAGCACGTCAAAGCCGCAGCGCCGGAAGAGCCGCGCCAGCGAACCCGGGCTGAAGTAAGAGCAGTGCTCGTAGTACACGTCCCAGAAGGCCACATCCTGGAGGATACGGCGGACGTTGGGAATCTGGAAGAAGACCACGGTACCAGGCCGGTCGCCGATGGAGCGCCGCACCGTGCGGACGAAGTCGGCCACCGGCTGGATGTGCTCGAGCGTCATCTTGCAGGCGACGAAGTCGGCGTGGTGGTCCACGTACTTCTCGGAATAGAAGTCGGCGACGAAGCGCAGCTCATCACGGGCCGGCTCGCCGCGGGCCGGGTCATAGGCCGGGTCGAACCCCTCGCCGCGGTTGCCGCCCAGCGCGCACAACAGGCTCAGAAACTCGCCCTGGCCGCAGCCGATCTCGATCAGGTCCCGGCCGTGCAGGTCATAGCGCTCGATCAGGCGCTCGGCCAGGCGGCGCTGGAAGGCGTTGAAGGTGGCCGAGAAGGCCTGGGTGGCCTCATACTTGGCCGAGTACTCGTGCAGGGCCGGGTCGAAGGCGGCGTTCCAGATGAAGCCGCAGGCGGCGCAGAAGCACAGGGCAATCTCGCCCTGCGGGTAGGCCAGAGCGGCGGCGCGCGTCTCCAGCAGCAGCACGCTGTGGACGGGCGCCTGGGCCTGGCGATAGAAGACCTCGGCGCCCGGCGCGCCGCAGGCGGGACAGCTATTGTGGAAGGGCATGGGCACAACCTTGGGGCGGCCAGCCCGACGCGGGGTCGGGCCGGTGGAGCCGAACGTGGAGCTTACGGGCTGCGTTGAATCGCGGGCAAGTAGACGCTGTAGCCGCCGGTCACGGGCACATCGGCCACCGTGAGCGTGATGGTCTCGCCGTCGGCGAGCAAGCTATCCGAAGCCGTGAAGGTGACGACGTGGTCGCCCACCTGCGCGACCGACGGTGTCCAGCTGAACGCGCCGGTCGTGAGATTGAGCGTGGCGCCGGCCGGCAGGCCGGTGGCCGAGTACGTCATCGCATTGCCGTCCGGGTCGCTGGCGCTCAGCGTGAAGCTGAGCGTCTGGCCGGCCCCGATCGTCTTATCGCCGACGGCCGTCAGCGTCGGCGCGCGGTTGCCGACCGTGAGCGTGATGGTCTCGCTGTCGGTCGCCAGGCCGTCGGAGACGGTCAGTGTCACGGCGTGGTCGCCCGTCTGCGCGACCGTGGGCGTCCAGCTGAACGCGCCGGTGGCCGGGTCCAGCGTGGCGCCGGCCGGGAGCCCCTGGTGGCCGTAGGTCAGGGTGTCGGTGTCGACGTCGGTGGCGGTCAGCGTGAAGGCGAGCAGCGCGCCGTTGAAGACGTTCTGGTCTCCCACCGCGCCCAGAACCGGCGCGTGGTTATTGGGCCGCTCGGAGGCCGCGCCCACCTGGGTCGTCAGGTCGCGGTAGGCCGAGTTGACGGAGTCGGCCGCCATGGGCAGGCCCTCCGCCAGGCCGATGGTGAAGGTGTTGGGAGCCAACGTAAGTTTGGGGCTGCACGCCGGCGAGCAGCCGGCGGCGCCATCCCGGCCGAAGCCGAAGACCGTCATGTTATCCTGGTATTGATAGAAGGTATCGGTCTGGGCGTCGTCCCCATGATGGGCCACGAACAAGACCCGGTTGACGTTGTTGTCGCCGAAGAACGCCCACTCCGGGGCCGGGATATCGCCGTTCCAGGTGAGGACCGAGGCGTTGTCCACTGGGCGCGTGATGCCGTCGGATAACACGGCGAAGTCACGGACCTTGTTCAACTGGCCGTAGGGCGTGCCCTCGTACAGGAACCAGTACGGCGTGCTGTTCTGGTTCTCCAGGAGCGTCATCCGGGCGAAGTCGGGGAAGAACTCCCAGGTCAGCTTATAGCGCTGGGTGCCCGTGATCACGTCTGAGTACACGGTCGCCTTGAGCGGCCCCTGGGAGACCAGGCTGCTGGTGCCGGCGGTGGCGCCGGGGTGCACGTAGTCGTTCATGTTGGGCAGGCCGCGGAAGTTGCCGGCCGAGCCGCCCGTCGGATGGTAGCCGAGCCAGTCCAGGCCGTCCACGTCGTCGATGCTTGAGAAGGACGCGCCCTGCTTCTGGTAATAGTAAGTGGCGGTGAGCGTCTGGACACGGAAGGCGTCCTGGCTCTCGTCACGGGCGCCGCTGTTGACCGTGATGCGCGGCGTCACCGCCGGCGGCGTGAACGGGCCGTGGCTGGCCACGTCGAAGTACACATGGAAGTAACGCGTGACGTCGCCGGGCGTCAGGCCGTCCAGCATGAAGATCAGCGTGCCATTGGCGTTGCTGTCGGGGTCGTCGAACTGGAAGTCCACGGTCTCGTCCAGCACCACACCCTGCGCGCTCACCTCCACCACCCGCAGCGAGGCCGGATCGAACGTGCCGGCCGCGCCCAGGCCGCTGAGCAGGCTGGCGAAGTTGAGGTTGACCTCGGCCGGGCGTGACAGGCGCGGGAAGCCGTTGGCGTTCACCTGGACCGGCACCCGGTAGGACCAGCCGTTGTTCCACCAGCCGCCGCTCGTGGACTGGGCAAAGACCGCCGTCACGACGCGGTGGCTGCGGACGTCGAAGACCGCCGGGTTGGCGCTGCCGGCCCAATCGCCGGTCCAGCCGATGAAGCTCCAGCCGGGATCGGGGGCCGCCGTCAGGGTGACGACGGTGCCGGCTGAGTACGCGGCCTGATCCGGCTCACGCGTCACAGTGCCGCCGCCCGCCACGTTGGCGGCCACGGTATAGCCGACGTGTGTAAACGTCGCGGTCACGACGCGGGTGGAGCTCAGGGTGATGTTGGCGGGGTTGGCGCCGGTGTTGATGTCACCGCTCCAGCCGGAGAAGACGTAGCCGGGGCTGGGGCTGGCTGTAAGCGCGACGACCTGGCCTGACCGGTAGATGGTCTGATCCAGGCTGCGCGCGATGGTGCCCGCGCCTGGCGGTGTGACGTTAAGGTTCAGGGCATACGTGGAGGGAGGCGTGCCGCCCAGGTTCACCAGGTTCTGGCCGGTCGCCAGGACCTCGCTGGCGCCGTCGGTGACGCCATAAAGCCAGGAGCGGTAGGCCGGCTTGGAACTGCTGCCGAAGTACGGATACCACTCAAAGCCGCGGCTGGACAGCAGCTTGATGATGTTGATCGTCGGCACCGGCAGGGCCCGCGCGTAGCCGTTGCCGCTCGCAGCCTGGTAGATGCCGCCGATGAAGCTGCCGTTGTAGTTCAGGCTGCCGCCGTTGGCCGGATCGGTGTAGCCGGCGTCGTAGCGGTTGTAGTAGCTCTGCGGATAGAGCACGTAGCCGCGCGGCGTGACGCAGTCCAGCCAGCAGCTGTTGCCGTAGAACTCGTAGCTGCCGCCGCTGGAGCTGCCGCCGGGTGAGCCCTGGTCCACCAGGTTGGTGCCGTAGCGGAAGTAGTCGATGCGGAGGTAGGCGCCGGTCGGGAAGATGGAGACTTCCTGGATCTTGGTGCCGTCGTCCCATTCCAGCCAGACCGACTTGCGGTCGTCGCCGTCATAGGTGATGACGGCCTTGGTGAGCACGCCGCGATTGGAGGTGGCGTCGATGTAGCGCCCGGACTGATCCTGGTACCCACCGTCCTTGAGCTTGAACAAGACGATCGCCGACTGGTCGCGGTTCTCAAAGAAGTGGCCGTATTTCACCTGGATATCCACGTTCTCGAACAAGGCGTAGAGATACCCGTCGGCGTCGCTGCCGACGCTGACCGAGCCCCAGGCGCTGGGCGCCTGCGGCCCCACCGCCTCGGCCACCCCCCCGGCTGCTTGCGGCCCGGGCTGCGCCTGAGCCGCCGGACCCGCCGGCGCAGCCCAGACGCTCACCGCCAGCAAGAGCAACCCCATCACCCCCACCCGTTGCCACATCCGCATAGTTCCCCTCCTTAACATTGGAAACTACCTCTCCTCAGCGCGGCGCCGTCCGGCCCGCGCGCATGGTCCTGGTCTTTCGGGGCCGGCGCGTTCAGCGCACGGCCAGCGGGAGATACACCCGCTGGTTGGCCGTCACCGGCACCAGCACGAAATTCGCCGTGAGGCTGCGCGGCCCCAGCATCGTCACCAGCAGCGAGCCGGCGCTGCCGTTCGCGTCGCCGCTCCAGCCGGTGAAGACCCAGCCGGCCGCCGGCACGGCCGTCAGCGTCACCAGGCTGCCGTGCGCGTATACGGCCTGGTCCGGGGCGCGGGTCACGGTCCCTTGGCCGACGACGTCCACGGCCAACGCATAGGTGTTGAGCGTGAAGGTCGCCGTCACCACCGTGTCGGCGGCCAGCGTCAACGCGGCCGGGTTGGCCGAACCGCTCAGGCCGCCGCTCCAGCCCGTAAAAGACCAGCCGGTCGCCGGGGCCGCCGTCACACTGACCGTGGCGCCGTTCTCGTACTGCGCCTGCGCCGGCGTCCAGCTCACCTGGCCCTGGCCGACGACGGCTGCGCTCAGCGTGCGCAACGGCGGCGAGATCAGGTCCACCAGCTGGCGGCCGAGCTGATCGATCTGCGCGGCGCCGCCCGTCACCGCGAACAGGAAGCCGGTAAAGGCGACGTGCTCGCGGGCGTGGTACGGGAAGGCCTGCAAACCGCGGCCCCCCAACAGCTTCTGGATGTCGATGGCGGCCACCGGCATCACGCGGGCGTAGCCGCGGTCGTTGGCGGCCCCATAGACGCCGCCGATGAAGTAGCCGCGGTAGCTCAGGGCGCCGCCGTCGGCCGGGTCGTTGATCCGGTCGCCGGGATACCGGTTGTAGTAGCTGTCCGGGCGCAGGACGTAACCGCGCGCCCAGTCATCACCGCCGTAGAACCGGTAGTAGCCGCTGCCGCCGCCGCCCGGCGAGCCCTGGTCCAGCACGTCGATGCCATACTTGAGGTAATCGATCTGCAGGTAGGGCTGATCCGGGAAGATCGTCACCTCCTGGATCTTGTCGCCGTTGTCCCATTCCAGGCGCACCGTCTTACGGTCCAGGGCGTCGATCTTCACCGTCGCCCGCGTCAGCGCGCCGCGCGTGGAGCTGCCATCCAGGTAGCTGCCAGCCTGTTCCTCGTTGCTGCCTTTGATCACGAAGCTGGTCAGCGGCGAGTGGACCCGGGCCGTATCGTCGTAGCCGTAGCGCACCCGGATCAGGCTGTTCTCCAGAACCGCGTAGAGCTGGCCGTCCCGGTCGCGTCCCACCTGGACACTGCCCCAGGCGGGCGCGGCCTGCGCGCCGGGGGCCGGCCAGGCCAACAGGGCCAGCGCCGCCACGCACAGACCGCGCCTCAGAATCTCGACAAGCCGTTTCATCAACCTAACCCCTTACGAGCGCGGCGCTATCTCCGGCTCACCGCCCGGCGACGGGCAGGTACAGCACCACCCCGCCCGTCTGCGGCACTAGCCCAAAAGTCGCCGTGATCGTCTTGTTGGCGTTCATGACGACCGAGACCGGGTTCTGCGTCCCGGTCAGGTCGCCGCTCCAACCAGTAAATTGCCAGCCCGGCGCCGCGGCGGCGGTGAGCGTCACCGACTCGCCCGGCGCGTAGCTGGTCTTGTCCGGATTGCGGGTCACCGAACCACCGCCGCTGACCGACAAGTTCAAGACTGGGCCGCCCGGCGCGGCCGTCGTGGCCGTGGCCGTGCGCGTGGCGGTCGCGGTCGGCGTGCGTGTGAACGTGGCCGTCGGGTTGGCGACGGTCGTGCTCGTCGCGGTGCGCGTGGCCGTCGCCGTGGGCGTGCGTGTGCGCGTGGCCGTCGGCTGCGGCGTGGATGTGGGCGGGGTAGAGCCGCCGGCCGCATCCACGATGGCGCGGCCGCGCGAGACGACGCCGTCCGCGCCGCCGGTCACCGCGTACAGCCAGGAGCGATAAGCGGTTCGGCTGCCGCTGCAGAAGCGCGGATACCACTCAAAGCCCTTGCTGAACAGCAGCTTGACGATGTCGTTGGTCACCACCGGGATGACGCGCCCAAAGCCGCGCCCGTTGCTGCCGTAGATGCCGCCGATGAAATAGCCCTTGTAGTTCAGGCTGCCGCCATTTGTCGGGTCGTCGTAGCCCGTGTCACAGCGGTTGTAGTAGCTCTTCGGATACAGGTCGTACCCGCGGATCCAGCCTTCCGAGCCGCTGAACTTGTAAGTGCCGGAGCTCTGGCCGCCCGGCGAGCCCTGCTCGACGATGTTCACGTAGTAATCGAAGTAGTCGATCTGGATATACGGCTGGTCCGCGAAGATCGTTACCTCCTGGACCTTCTGGCTGCCGTTGTTGTTGTTCGGGTCCTTCCACTCGAGGCGCACGGTCTTGCGGTCGTCGCCGTCATACTTCACATACGCATTCGTCGCGGCCCGCATGCCGGAAGCAGCGTCCAGATAGAAGCCAGCCTGATCTTCGTTCGCGCTCTTAATGATGAAGTCCAGGATGGCGGTCTGGCCGTAGTTCTCCGAGAAATAGCCGTAGCGCACGCGAATCTGGCTGTTCTCCAAGGTGGCGTAATAGTTGCCGTTGCCGTCCTTGCCCGCGCTCACCGTACCCCAGTCGCCGGGCGCGGCCCGCGCCGGCAGGCCGCCGGACAGGAAGGCGCCCCCGGCCAGGCCCACGATCAGCGCGCCGATCAAGATTGTGCGCAGCCAACGCTTTCTCATTGTGAAGTCTCCTGTGGTTGTACCAATCTAGATGCGGTCACGCCCCCGGTCTCCCCACCGGTCGGTCCGGGCGTCCGCCTTCACACTACTCCGATTTCCAGCGCGATAACACCCCCCGCTCGGGGGATGCCGGCGCCGCGGCAACCACGCGTTAATCGCGCCGCACGGCCATGGCGGCGCGGACCAGCCGCCCGGCGGCGGCGCCGCCCGCCCCGTTGCGCACCACCGGCAGATAGACCGTCCGGGTCGTCTGGGTAAAGGTTGCGGTGACGCTGCGCGCCGCCGCCATGGTCACGTTGGCCGGGTTGGTCGTCCCGGTCAGGTCGCCGCTCCAGCCGGCAAAAGCCCAGCCGTCCGCGGGCACGGCCGTCACGGTCACAGTGCTGCCCTGGGCGTAGCTGGCCTGGTCCGGCGAGCGCGTCACGGCGCCAGCGCCGACGACGGCCGTCGTCAGCGGGTAATAGTTCTGGGCGAAGGTGGCGGTCACGGTCTGCGTCGCGGTCATGACCACCTGGGCCGGGTTGACTGCGCCGCCCAGGGCGCCGCTCCAATTCACGAAGGACCAACCCGGCGCCGGGACGGCCGTCACGGTCACGGCCTGGCCGCAGGTGTACGTGGCCTCGTCCGGGTCGCGGGTGACGCTGCCGCTGCCGACCACGCCCGCGTTGAGCGCGGGGCCGCCGCCCGGAGCGTCTTCGAGATTGACGGGCGCGACGCTGTTGAAGGCGTAGTCCACGAGCGCGGTGTGGGCCGGGGCGTCCGAGCCAGCCTGCCGGCTGGCCAGATTGGCCGCGAACACGCCCGCGCGCGACACCGCGATCGTGGTGTAGAACGGGCCGACCTGGGTCCAGTCTTGGCCGTCGGTGGAATAATAGACCGTCCACTGGTTGCCGAATTCGCGCTCGACCCACAGATACAACGGCGCCGCGTTCTGCAGGGCTGGCACGGCCACGCTCAGACGCGGCTCCTCGGCGCCGTTATCCAGCACGCGGGCGCCGTAGACGAGCGTGCCGGTGACCACCGACCGGAACTCCACCCGCACCAGGTTGCCGCCGTCCTGCTCGAACAGGAAACCCTGGGCCTGGCCCGGCGTGGTCAAGGCCGAGTCAAAGCGCGCGGTCAGGGCCAGGTGCTTATCCGGCACCGGCTGCATCAGGCGCGGCACCCAGATGGCTCCGGCGCTGACGGGATGCGGCGTGCCGGCCGGCACCGCCAGCACGGCGCGCGCCGCCCCGCTGTAACCGCCGGTCAGGCTGAGCGGCGTGTCGGCCAGCGGATCAGTGTACGTCCAGGGCGCTGGACCCAGGGCGCAACGGTTGAAGTCGTCGGAGGTCAGGTCCGCGGCCGCGAAGCCGGACGTGGACGCCAGCGTCCGGAACGTCAGATCGCTGGTGGTGGCGGTCTGGTTGCTGGCGTCCACGGCCGTGATCTGGAAGTGGTACTCGGTGTCCGGCGTCAGGCCGGTGAGGGCGAGGGCGCGCTGAAACCCGTAGCTGCTGCTGGTGACGTTGCCTGTGTACGCGGCCGTGAGGCCGTAGTCCACGCGGGCGGTGGCGGCTTCGTCCGTGGTCCACAGGACGGTGACGCTATTGGCGCGGCGCGCCACGCGCACATCGCCGATCACGGGCGGCGTCGTATCCGCAAACGGTCCGGGTGTCACCGTCAGGTCGCCGAACGTGGCGTCCACGTGATGGGCCACCAGCGCTAGTCCGCCGCTGGCGACCTCAGTTTGATCCAGGCCCTGCAGGAGCCAGGCGGCCGGCTCGGGCTGCCCGGCCTCCCAGACCTTAAAGCGGTAGACGGCGCGTCCGCCGGACAGTGTCTCGACGCGCAGCTTCCAATAGTACGGCACGCCGAGTTCCAGCTTGCGCCCGCTGACGTCGCGGGCCAGCGTCGATTTGTCGTCGTTGATGAAAAAGGTGCCGTAGTTGGCGCTCCAGTCGTACCAGCCGGAGGCGCCCAGCGGCGCCCAGCCGCATTTGGGCTGAGCGCAAACCACGGGGTCGTCGCTGTGGCCGCGCCAGCGCGCCACCAGGCCGACGCCGGGCCCGGTGCTGATCGGGTTGAAGCCGCCGGTGTCGATGGCGTGGACCGTGATCAGCACCGTCGCCTCATAATCGGTCCAGGTGCTCAACCCGCCCAGCGCCAGCGTGCGGTCGTAATCCAGCACCTGCGGCCGGATGCCGGCGGCGCTGTGGCTCCACTCGCCGTCCACCACCTGCAGCGCCGTCTGCAGGTTGGTGACATTGTCCCAGTCGAGGGTGTACGTTGTGGGCCAATTGGCGCCGGCCGTGTATTGGACGGTCACCGTCTGGACGGTCTGATTGCTGAGCGTGTCTTGGGCGGTGACGACGACTTGATTGCTGCCGTTGAGCAGGGAGGCGGTGGCCAGATCGATGTTGAAATCGCCGGCCTGGGCCAGGCGCCGGTTGTCCGGGCCGAGCGACAGGCCGACGGCCGACCCGCCGTTGAGGCGGTACGTCAGCGACGCGACGCCGTCCGCGTCGGCGGCGTTGCCCAGGACGTTGACCCAGCCCTGCGGTGTGCCGGGCTGGCCGAAGGTCTGGTTGAGGCCGTAGAAGAACGTCAGCGTCGGCCCGCCGGGGCCGGAGGTCACCGGGCAGGCGTCGGGCGTCCCCGCGTCGCAGCCCGCCAGCGAGGCCGCGGCCGAGACAGCGGGCGCCGCGGGCAGGGCAGCCAGATCCTCCGGCGTGCAGTTGCGCGTGGCGAACGGCTGGCAGCTCTGGTCGGCGGGCGGCGGCTCGGCCGGGACCGGCTCATCGGCAAACGCCGGCGCGGCGAGAGCCAGGCTGGCCCACACCAGGGCACACCCCCAAAGGCTGAAGCGCATCCAACGCATAACGTCTCTGCCCGTTACCTTTACGATTCGGACTGCCGACCTCAAGCGAGGCCCTGGTACAAGCGCCGCCAGTCTTCGGCCACCCGCTCCCAGCTATAGTGGGCCTGGGCATGCTCGCGCCCGGCCTGACCCATCCGTTGCCGTCCGGCCTCGTCGGCCAGCACGCCGCGCACCGCCTCCGTCAGCGCCGCCACATCGCCGCGCTCCACCAGCCGCCCGGCCCCGCTGCCCTCGACGATCTCAGGCATCCCGCCGATACGCGTCGCGATCACGGGCACGCCGCTGGCCATCGCCTCGATGAGGCTCATCCCGAAGGACTCGCTGTACGACGGGTTGACGAGCACGTCCGCCTGCTGATAGGCCGCCACCATGCCCGGATAAGGCAGCACGCCCCAGAACCGCACCCGTCCCTCCAGGCCGGCCTCCGCCAGGTAGTGCTGGAGATAAGCACCGTAGTCAGTCGCCGTCCGGCCATCGTAGAAACGCGCCAGGTCGGCCACGGCGGCGTCCGCGCTCAGGCTCAGCAGGAAATCCAGCGACAGCGGCCGCCGGGCTCCGACGATGTCCAGGTGCAGGCCGGGATCCTCCGCCGCCAGCGCCCGGAAGGCCGCCAGCAGATCGTGCACGCCTTTTTCCGGCGAGACGCGGCCCACGAACAGCACGCGCCGGCAGCCGTTGGCCGGCGGCCGCGCGCCGGCCGCGAACGCCGGCACATCGACGCCGTTCGGCACCGTCCGGCACCGGTCGGCGTACTCGGGGAAACGCGCCCGGATCGTCTCGGTCAGGTAGGCGCTGACGCCGACGATGCGGTGGGCCTGGCGCAGCCGCGGCGCAATCACGGCCCGCGGGCTCTGCGTCAGCCACTCACAGTGCATGTGCAGCACCAGCCGCGCCGCCGGATTGAACGCGCGCAGGATCGGCAGGAACTGCGAGTAATTGGGCACATGGATGACGTCGCAGCGGCGGGCGCGCGCGTCCAGCGCCACGGCCAGCGCGTAATCCAGGGCCTGCCACGGCGCCGCATAAGATTGCGCCGCCCGCCGCTCGAACAGGCGCACCAGCCGCCGTAGACCGGGCACCTCACGCACTTCCGGCAGCCGGCGGATCTCCAGACCATCCGCGTGCTCGACGGCCGGTTGCGATCCCCCGCGCCGCGCGTAGACCAGCACCTCCGCCGAGCGCGCCAGGCGCCGCCCGACCTCGTGCAGGCCGATCATGATCGAGCTGTCCGGCGGCAGCGTGAAGCGCCCGATCGGCTGGTTAACGAGCGCGACCTTCATCCGGCGCTTCTCCGCCCGGCGGCCGCCTCAGACGATGGCCGGCTGCGGGACCGGCACAATGAAGCGGCCGCCCTGGCGCCGGTATTCATCCTGCTGCTGCATGATCTCCTTGGAAAAGTTCCAGGCCAGGAGCAGGACGTAGTCCGGTTTGTCGTCCAACAGTTTGGCCGGCGGCAGGATGGGCAGGTGGTTGCCGCCCATATAGCGGCCCTGCTTGAACGGGTTCAGGTCCACCACGTAGTCCACCAGCCCGCCGTCGATGCCGCAATAGCTCAGCAGCGTCGTCGCCTTGGCGGCGGCGCCATAGGCCGCGATCCGACGGCCCTGGCCCTTAAGCTCGCGCAGCAGGCCGATCAGCTCCTGCTTGATGGCCTGAACGCGGCGCGCGAAGTCGCGGTAATAGTCGGCGCGGTCCACGCCGGCGGCGCGCTCGTGGGCCAACAGCGTCGTCACGCCCTCGCGCGGCGCCGCCTGGTGCTCCACGAACAGCCGCAGCGAGCCGCCGTGGATGGGCGTGCGCTGGACGTCGTTGAGGTACAGGCCGTGCCGGCGGAAGAGCCGGTCCAGCGCCGTCACCGAGAAGTAGCACAGGTGCTGGTGATAGATGGTGTCGAACTCGCAGTGCTCCACCAGGTCCACGACGTACGGGCACTCGATCACGGCCGCGCCGTCGTCCTTGAGGACGGTGCCGAGGCCGGCCACGAAGCCGTTCAGGTCCGGCACATGCGCCAGGACGTTGTTGGCCAGGAAGACATCGGCCAGCCGGCCCTCAGCGCGCAGGCGCTGCGCCAGCTCGCGCGTGAAGAACGTGATCAGCGTCGGGATGCCGGCCTTCTGCGCGGCCTGGGCCGGCGGCTTGGCCGGGTCGATGCCCAGCACCGGGATGCCGCGCTCCATGAAGTTGCGCAGCATGTAGCCGTCGTTGCTGGCCGCTTCCACCACCAGGCTGTTCGGGCCGAGCGGGCGCGTCTCCAGCAGGTGCTGGGCGCTCGCGCGGAAGTGGGCCAGCAGCGCTTTGGACACCGACGAGAAGTACGGGTAGTCCCGGCCGAACAGGATCTCGGGATCCACCGACACCGTGATCTGGACCAGCGCGCAGTGCGGGCAGAAGGCCAGGTCTAACGGCGCCGTGATCTCGGGCTGCTGGAGCTGCTCCGGGGTGAGGAGGGCGTCGGCCAGGGGCGTGACGCCGAGCGAAAGCACCGGCTCCAGACCGGTCTGGCCGCAGGCCCGGCAGGGCAAGGTGGCGATATCCATACGTGCCTCCACTTCAGGCTGTCAGCGCCGGCGACTCGGCCCGCCAGCGCAGGTCTTGCTCCAGCCGGCCGGAGGCCAGCAGCTGCTTGATGTGGGCCACGCGCTTGTAGCGCTCGCCTTCGAACTCGTCCAAGGTCAACCCCACGCGCTGATAGGCCTCGTACAGCTCCTGCGCGCCCTTGCGCGCGTCCCACTGCGGCTGGAAGGCGGGCACCAGCCGGGGCAGCCGATCACAGTTGACGCGGTAGTTGCGCTTGTCTGGCGAGGCGTCCGAGGCGTATTCCACCACGCTGCCGGGCACGGTCGCCTTGACGATCTCGGCCAGCTCGCGGATGCGGTAGTTGTCGGCGGTCCGGCCGACGTTGAAGCCCTGGTTGTGGACCACCTCGCGCGGCGCCGTCAGCACGGCCACAAAGGCGCGGGCCATATCCTCGACATGGACGATCGGGCGCCACGGGCTGCCGTCGCTCTTGAGGAAGACGCGCCCGGTGGTATAGGCCCAGGCCACCAGGTTGTTGAGCACCAGGTCAAAGCGCAGGCGCGGCGAGACACCGTAGGCCGTGGACGAGCGCAGGAAGACCGGCGTGAACATGTCGTCGGCCAGCGGGGCCACGTCCCGCTCCACCCGCACCTTGGATTCGCCGTACGGTGTCACCGGGTTAAACGTCGAGGTCTCGTCGATCCAGTCGTCGCCGGCGGCGCCGTAGTTACTGCACGACGAGGAAAACACGAAGCGCCGGAGGCCGACCTGCTTGGCCAACTGCGCCAGGCGCACCGAGGCCAGGTGGTTGATCTCGTAGGTCAGGCTGGGGTTGAGGTCGCCGAGCGGGTCGTTAGACAGGCCGGCCAGGTGCAGCATGGCCTCGGCCTCGACCGCCCGCAGGTCGGCGGCCGTGACATCGCGGATGTCTTTGCGGATCTCCGGGACCGGGATGAGCTGGGCCGGGTCGCCGAAAGTCGACGCCTCGTACAGGTCGCTGTCCAGGCCGATGACGCTGTGGCCGGCCTGGGTAAGCAGGCGCACCAAGACCGTGCCGACGTAACCTTTGTGTCCGGTGACGATGACGCGCATTGTTTTACTCCCACAGTTTCCAGGGCGGGCTGCCGGCCTGCCACATTTTTTCCAGCACGTACTTGTCGCGCAGGGTGTCCATGCACTGCCAGAAGGACTCGTGCTTGTAGGCCATGAGCTGGCCGTCGCGGGCCAGGTTCTCCAGCGGCTCGTGCTCCCACTGGGTCTGGTCGCCGGCGATGTAATCAAAGACCTGGGGCTCCAGCACGAAGAAGGCGCCGTTGATCCAGCCCTCCATCGTCTGCGGCTTCTCCAGGAAATCCGTGACCTGGTCGCCGTCGAAGACCATGTGGCCGTAGCGCGCCGGCGGGCGGACGGCCGTGAGCGTGGCCAGCTTGCCGTGGCGTTTGTGGAAGGCCAGCAGCTCCGGCAGGTTGACGTTGGAGACGCCGTCGCCCCAGGTGAGCATGAAGGTCTCGTTGCCGATGACCGGCTGCAGGCGCTTGATGCGGCCGCCGGTGAGCGTCTGCAGGCCGGTGTCCACCAGCTCCACCGTCCAATCCGGCACCGGGCCGTTGCGCACCTGGACCTCGCCGCTGCGGAAGCGCACGGTCAGATCGCTGTTGAGCGAGCAGTAGTCCACCATGTACTTCTTGATGACCTCGCCTTTGTAGCCGAGCGCGATGACGAAGTCCTTGAAGCCGTAGTGGTAGTAGTGCATCATGATGTGCCAGAGGATCGGCCGCCCGCCGACCTCGACCATCGGCTTGGGCTTGATCTCCGTCTCTTCGGCCAGGCGCGTGCCCGCGCCGCCCGCCAGGATGGCGACTTTCATAGCGAGGCCTCCCGTGATGGCTGGCCCGCCGCGGCCGGAAGGGCCACGGCGTGCCCATTGGCGCCAAAGAATTGCGTTTGCCAGTTCAACCGCGGGCGCACGACGCCCGGAATGCGGCCGGCCAGGCCGCCGCGGGCCGTGTCCTCGTCCTGGCTGTCGATCACCTGGAACGCGACCACATCCCGCTCGTAGAAACGCAGCACCTGCGGCGGCGCCGTGAGCAGGCCGGCTCCGATGATGCAGGTGCCTTCCGACAGGAAATTGCCCGGGATCCAGGCGGTGCTGGTGTAGCGCCCGGCCGGCCGGGTCTGCCCGCGCCAGGCCGGGTCCTGGTCGAACGACGAGAACACGAAGACGCCCTCGTCGTTGTGCAGCGTGAAGTGCGGGTGCAGCGTCAGGCCGGCGCGCAGCACTTCGTACTCCAGCTCGATCCCCACCGGCTGGCGGATGTCCAAGGCATCCGTGGCCTCGCCCGAGGCGGCCCGCACGCGCACGGCCCGCAGACGCACGACTTCGTCGCCCGGAGCCTGGGCCGGGTCGTTCCACACTCGCGCCGCGGTGGTGCCCAGGCCGGAACTGAGATAGGTGCCGACCACCTGCTGTGACGGCCCGTCCTGGATGATGCGGCCGCCGCTGAGCAGCAGCGTGCGCGGACACAGCCGCGTGATGGCGGGCATGTTGTGGGACACGAACAGGATGGTGCGCCCGTCGCGGCCGACCGCCTCCATTTTGTCCAGGCACTTCTTCTGAAAGGCGCTGTCGCCCACGGCCAGCACCTCGTCCACCAGCAGGACCTCGGGCTCCAGGTGGGCGGCCACGGCGAAGGCCAGGCGCATATACATGCCGCTGGAATAGTGCTTGACCGGGGTGTCCAGGAACTTCTCGACCTCGGCGAAGGCCACGATCTCGTCGAAACGCCGGGCGATCTCAAACCGGCGCATCCCCAGGATTGAGCCGTTCAGGAAGACGTTCTCGCGGCCGGTCAACTCGGGGTGAAAGCCGGTCCCGACCTCCAGCAGCGAGCCGACGCGGCCGCGGATATCGGCGTGGCCTTCGCTCGGCTCGGTGATGCGGGTCAGGATTTTGAGCAGCGTGCTCTTGCCGGCGCCGTTGCGGCCGATGATGCCGACCACTTCGCCCGGCCGCACCTGGAAGGAGGCCTCGCGCAGCGCCCAGAATTCTTCGGCGGCGCCGGGCGCCGGCTGGCCGCGCAGCAGCCGGCCGGCCTGGCGGAACGGCGCCGTGAAAGTCGCGGCCAGGCGGTCCCGCATGGTCTCATAACGATTGCGTTCATGGACGATCTGGTAGCGTTTGCCCAGACCGACGGCCTCGATGGAGTAGTGGCTCATAAATCTCTGTGCTCGGACGCGGCTCAGGCGACGTCCGCGAAAGTGCGCTCCATGCGCCGGAAATAGAAGGCGCCGCTCACCAGCAAGACCACGGCCACCCCGGCCGACAGGCCGATCAGCGGGCCGGGCGCCGTGTCTGTGCCCAGCAAAGCCCAGCGGAAGCCCTCGATCACGCCCGCCATCGGGTTGAGGCCGTACAGGCTGCGCCACGGCTCCGGGAAGATGCTGGCTGGGTAGACGACGGGCGTGGCGTACATCCAGAACTGGACGATGAACGGCACCAAGTAGCCCACGTCGCGGTAGCGGACGTTGATGGCCGCCATCCACAGACTCACCCCCAACGACGTCACCAGGGCCAGCAGCAGGAGCACCGGCACCCAGACGGTGTTGATCGTCGGGACGATGCCGTAGTACAGCATCATGCCGATCAGCACGACGAAGGCCAGCGAGAAGTCCACCACGCCCGCCAGCACCTTGGCGATGGGCAGCGCCATGCGCGGGAAGTACACTTTCTTGAGCATGTTGGCGTGGGTGACCATGCCCGCGGTCGCCTGCTGCAGGCCCGTGGCGAAGAACGTCCACGGCACCAGCGCCGCGTACGAGAAGATCGGATAGGGCAGTCCGTCCGAGTCGATCTTGGCGTACCGGCCGAAGATCAGGCTGAAGACCACCATGGTGAAGAACGGCTGCAGGATGGCCCAGGCCGCCCCCAGCACGGTCTGCTTGTAGCGGACCTTGACGTCCCGCCAGACGAAGAAGAAAAGCAGCTCGCGGTATTCCCACAACTCGCGCAGGCGCAGCGCCGACCAGCCGCGGCTCGGTTCGATGCGCAGGACCGGCGCCTCGCCGGTGGCGGCGCGGCGCGCTTGAACTTCAGTCAGCATAGGCCTTCCTGGAAAAGAATCAGCCGGGGACCTGGCGTGGCCGGGCCCAACTACGCAGCGCCGGGGAGGCAGCGCGTCCGACCGCCGTTCATCGTACGGTCAAACCAACGGCTCAGAAATGGGAAATTCGGCTGAACGCTGGTCAGTGCGCGCAGGGCGCGGCAACTGGACCGGGCCGGCCCAGGGAGGCGCCGGCGCCGAGGCACGGCGGTCAGTGCGCGCCGGCGCCGCGCAAGACCACCATCGCCGTCCACCACAGGATCTTGAGGTCCAGAACGAGGCTCATCTGTGCCACGTACTCGGCATCGAAATTCACGATCTGCTCGAAGGAGAGGCTGCTGCGCCCGCGCACCTGCGCCAGGCCGGTGATGCCGGGCAGCACTTCCAGGCGCTCGTGGTGCCAGAACTGATACTCCTCCACTTCCCAGGCCAGGTTCGGGCGCGGGCCGATGATGCTCATCTCGCCCTTGAGCACGTTGAAGAGCTGCGGCAGTTCGTCCAGGCTGGCCTTGCGCAGGAAGCGCCCGACGCGCGTGACGCGCGCCTTAGGCTTATAGGCCTGGCCCTGGGTCTCCGCCACCTGGCCTTTGACATAGGCCTTCAGATAGTCACGGTGGTGCTGGTCGTCCACCTGGGTGTGCATCGTGCGGAACTTGATCATCTTGAAGCGGCGGCCGCCCTTGCCGACCCGCTCCTGGATGAAGAAGATCGGGCCGGACGAATCGAACCTGATCGCCGCCGCACACAGCGCCAGAAGCGGCAGAAAGACCGGCAGCGCCAGGACGCAGATGAGCAGGTCCAGGGCGCGTTTGATCGGCCGGTATTCCGGGTGCTCCGGCACCACCATCGGCCGGCCAATGACCTCCAGTTCCAGGTCTTGGTCGTCCTGGAAATACCTAGGTCGATTGACGATCACCATGTCCATTGGCGTTCTCCTGCACACCGACCCCGTCAAACACCAGGGCGCTGCCCGACGGCGCCCGCCGGGCCGACGCCTCCGGCTCTTCCATGGCGCTCACCGCGCGCTGGACCAGGCTCTCAAACGTCGTCACATCTCTGGATAGGGCGGCCGTGCCGACCTTGATGGTCACCCCCAGGCGGTCCGTCACGACCTTCTTCAGGCGGCCGACCAGATGCGGCACCTTCTCCGGCGTCATCTCGGGCAGCACAATCAGGAAGTGGTCGCGCCGTTTGGCCACGATGTTGTAATCGTCGAGCTCGTCGCTCAGCACTTTGGAGACACCGGCCAGCACATACTGGCGCATCATCGTCTGCTGGGCCTCCTGCACCATCCGGTCCAGGGCCACGCGCACGGAGGCGTCGTCGGCCCGGATCGCCACCAGCATCAGCGGACGGTGGTAGACGCGCGCGCGCTGCACCTCGCGGTAGATCTCGCCCTGACGCGTGCGCCGCTCGGCGACATGCCCCAGGGTCATGTTCACCACGGCGTTCTCGAACTCGGTCACCCCGCCGCTGACCCGCCGGGCCAGGAACAGCGTCACCACGATCGCCGTCACCTGGGTGACGACCAGCGGCAGCGGCACGCCCAGGCCGTTGCCCAGCCACGCCTCCAGGGCCAGGAAGGCCGCCGCCGCGGCGCCCGCCACCAGCCAGACGTTAGTCTTGTGCAGCGGCGCGTACAGCAGCATCAGCAGCGCCACCGCCGGCACGAAAACATACGCCACCTGCGAGATGTTAATGCTGTCGCTCAGGCGCTCGATGTTGTAGAACAGGAACAACCAGATAATCAACAGGGCGTTAGGTAACCGAATCCGCTTCATAACCAGGCTGACTCCCCACAGCCGAATGGCGTGCTGGGAACTATGTCTTTGGTTGGCTGAACACAGGAAACGCCGGCGTTGGGCGCCGGGCGACGCTGTCAGGGTCCGCCCACCCACCCAGAGGACTTGGAAGATCGGCGGGACCGTCAACACCAAGTCAACGCCCCCCATGGGTGGAGGCCGGTTGCACTTGTTAGGACTAAGGCTACTATGAAAGAGCGCTTAGGATCAATGAAAAATACGTCCTGGGCCTCAGTACCTTCGTACTATCGGCGGGGTTTTGCGCAAACCGGGCGCCGACGTCTGCGCTCGGCCGGCGGCCTCCCGGCGGCGGGGGCTTCGTGATATGATTGGGCAGCCGTCGGGAAGTTCGGCGGCTTCCGCCCGCCGAAACGCCTCGGCCGCTCGCTTGGCCGGGGCTTTCTTTTGGAATTGACTACGCAGACCGCTGCCGGCGTCCGGCCTGCGCCCGTAAATCGTATTGTGTGGTAAGCCTCATGCTGATCGAACGCACCGACCTCCGCAATATCGCCATCATCGCCCACGTCGACCACGGCAAGACCACGCTGGTGGACGGCCTGCTGCGCCAGGCGCGCACCTTCCGCGAGAACCAGCAGGTGATCGAGCGCGTGATGGACTCCAACGACCTGGAGCGCGAGCGCGGCATCACCATCTTCGCCAAGAACGCGGCCTTCACCTATCGCGGCATCAAGGTCAACATCGTCGACACGCCCGGCCACGCCGACTTCGGCGGCGAGGTGGAGCGCGTGATGAACATGGTCGACGGCGTCCTGCTGCTGGTGGACGCGGCCGAGGGCCCCATGCCGCAGACGCGCTTCGTGCTGCGCAAGGCCCTGGAGATGCGCCACAAGGTCATCGTGGTCATCAACAAGGTCGACCGCAAAGACGCTGAGCCGGATGTCACCCTGAACAAAACCTTCGACCTGTTCATCGAGCTCGGCGCCAGCGACGAGCAGGCCGACTTCCCGGTTATCTACTGCAACGCCCTCACCCAGCAGGCCGGCCTCACGGCCGATCTCTCGCCGGATTACCAGCCGCTGTTCGAGGCCATCCTGGCCCACATTCCAGCCCCGCGCGTCGACCCCGACGCGCCCACCCAGATGCTGGTGACCACGCTGAGCTACGACGATTACAAGGGCCTGATGGCGGTCGGCCGCATCTTCAACGGCCAGCTGCGCCGCGGCCAGACCATCGCCCGCATCGACCACGAGGGCCACGTCGCCGCCTACAAGCTGACCTACCTGTTCGCGTTTTTGGGTCTGGCCAAGGTCGAGGTCGACTCCGCCTCGGCCGGCGACCTGGTGGCCGTGGCCGGCATGGACGAGGCCCACATCGGCGACACCGTGGCCGACCCCGAGAACCCGGTCAGCCTGCCTGGCATCCGCGTGGAGCCGCCGACCGTGCGCATGACCTTCGGCGTCAACACCTCGCCGTTCGGCGGGCGGGAAGGCCGGTACGTCACCTCGCGCCACATCCGTGACCGGCTGGCGCGCGAGCTGGAACACAACGTCTCCCTGCGCGTGGAGGATACCGACCAGGCCGACAAGTTCCTGGTGAGCGGCCGCGGCGAACTGCACCTGGCCATCCTGATCGAGACCATGCGCCGCGAGGGCTATGAGCTGGAAGTCTCCCGGCCGGAGGTCATTATGCTGAAGGGCGAAGCCGGCGAGGTGCTGGAGCCCTACGAAGAAGTGCATATCGAGGTCGCCGAGAGCCACATGGGCACGGTCATCGAGATGCTCGGCCGGCGCCGCGGCCAGATGACCAACATGCACCAGGGCGGCGACGGCTCGGTCTACCTCACCTACCTGGTGCCGACGCGCGGCCTGCTCGGCTTCCGCTACCAGTTCCTGACCGCCACCCAGGGCACCGGCCAGATGCACTCGCTCTTCCATGATTACCTGCCCTACGGCGGCGGCATCGAGCAGAAGGAACTCGGCAGCGTGGTGGCCATCGAGCCCGGCACGTCCACGGCCTACGCCATCCGCAACGCCGAGGACCGCGCCATGCTCTTCATCGAGCCCGGCGTCGAAGTCTACGAGGGCATGGTCGTCGGCCAGCATGTCCGCCCGGAGGACCTGCTCTTCAACATCTGCAAGAAGAAGCAGCTCACCAACGTGCGCGCGGCCCGGGCCGAGATCCTGGAGGCGCTGACGCCGCCCCGCAAGATGAGCCTGGACGAGTGCATCGAGTACCTGAGCGACGATGAACTCCTGGAGGTCACGCCGCACAGCCTGCGCATCCGCAAGCGCATCCTGCACACCGAGCAGCGCGCCAAAGAGCAGAAGCGCGCTGAAAAAGCGCTGGAAGAAGCCTGAGGCGGCCCCGCGCCGCCGCGGTTCAACCCCTCCGGCCCCGTCTGGTCGCTGCGATCAGGCGGGGCCGTTTGCTTTCCCCGGCCGCCGCCGCGCTTCGGCTACAATGAGGGCCGAGGTCAAGCGGTGTCCCTTCATCTCCACTCCGTCCGCTGCCAGCTGCCGGACCCGGCCCCGCCGGCCGTCTATCCCTTCAGCGTGCCGTGGGTGCAGAGCCAGGCCGCACTCGAGTTCACGGCCCCGGTGACCTTCCTCGTCGGCGAGAACGGCTCGGGCAAGTCGTCCTTCCTGGAGGCGCTGGCCTGCGCGATCGGGTCGATTGTGGCCGGCGGCGATGACGTCGGCGCCGACCAGACGCTGGCGCCGGTCCGCCCGCTGGCAAACCGTCTGAAGCTGAGCTGGGAGAAGCGCACGCGCAAAGGCTTCTTCTTGCGGGCCGAGGATTTCTTCGGCTATGTGCAGCGCCTGGCCCGGACGCGCGCCCGGCTGGAAGCCGACCTGCGCGAGACGGAGACCGAGTTCCGCGGCCGCTCCGACTATGCGCGCGGCCTGGCCACCGGGCCGCTGCGCGGTGAACTGCGGGCCCTGGAGCGGCGTTACCAGGGCGACCTGGACGCGCGCTCGCACGGCGAGAGCTTCGTCACCTTCTTCCGCAGCCGCTTTGTGCCGGGCGGCCTGTATCTGCTGGACGAGCCGGAGGCGCCGCTCTCACCGCTGCGCCAGATCGGCTTTCTGGCCTTGCTGCAGAACCTGGTGGCGCAGGACGCGCAGTTCATCATCGCCACGCACTCGCCGATCCTGATGGCGCTGCCCGGCGCCGTCCTCCTGAATTTCGACGATAACCCGCCCCGGCCGGTGCCCTACGCCGACCTCGAGCATGTCCGCCTGACGCGCGACTTCCTCAACTACCCGGAGCGCTTTCTGCGCCACTTGGCTGCGTCCGCGCCGGACGCCGGCCCGGACAGCGGTGCGTAAGCCCCCCTCGGTCGCGCACAGTATAATTTCCGCATGTCAGTCGCCGCCCTCCTCCTGTCGCTGGCCTTGTCTACGGCGCCGGCCGCGGCGCCGCTCCCGACGGACACGGAGCCGCCCCTGTGCGCGCCGGCGGCCCAGCTCAGCGAACTGGCCGGCTGCCCAGCCTGGGGGCCTGGCGCCCTGCAGGCCCAATACGCCGCCGCTCAGCTTCCGGCTGAGATCCCGGCGCTGCCCACCGAGAAACTGACTCGCCCGGCCAAGATCCTGGACGCCGCTTACGCCCGCGTGCTCACGCCGGATGCCCCGGTCTTCGCCTCGCCGGAGGCGGCCGCCGCCGGCGCCGCCGCCCGCACGCTCGGCCGCGGCTTCGTCTTCGTCCAGACCGTCGCCGCCGAGCAAGCCGGCGACCTGGCGCTGTACAAGATCCGCAGCGGCGAGTTCATCCGCGCCGCCGACGTGGAGGCCGTGGAGCCGAGCGGCTTCCAGGGCCTGCGCCTCACCGCGCGCCCGGCCTACCCCTTCGGCTGGTTGGTCGCCAGCACGCGCCCCAGCCCGGCCCCGGGCGTCCCGGCCTCTCCAGACGTGAAGCGTCTGGCGCGCTACCGCGTCGTGCAGATCTTCGCCACAGTCCGCGTCGGCGCCTGGAACTGGTACCTGGTCGGGCCGGGCCAGTGGGTGGAGCAGCGCGCCGTCTCGGTGGTGAGCTTCCATCCGCCGCCGGACGGCGTCACCGGCGCCTGGATCCAGGTGGACCTGTACGAACAGACGCTGGTGGCCTACGAGGGCGCCGAGCCGGTCTACGCCACCCTGGTCTCGTCCGGTCTGGACAAGTGGGCCACCGAGCCGGGGCTGTTTGAAGTCTACGCGCGCCTGCGCGACGACCGCATGCGCGGCGCCTACGCGCCAGACAAGTCGGACTACTATTACCTGGAGGCGGTGCCGTACGTGCTCTACTTCGACGGCGACCGCGCCCTGCACGGCCAATACTGGCACGACCGCCTGGGCTTCAAGCGCTCGCATGGCTGCGTCAACCTGGCTCCGCTGGACGCCCGCTGGCTGTACGGCTGGGCGGCCATGGGCACGCCGGTCTGGGTGTACGATCCGTCCCAGCCGGCGGACGTCAAAGCGGAAAGCGCGGCCATCGGGCCGTGACCGTGTCCGCCCTGACGATGCGCTTCACTCGCCACTCCCACTGCTCCTTCTGCGGCGCCGCGTTCGCGCCGGACAGCACCTGGCCGCGCGTGTGCGCGCAGTGCGGCAACGTCAGCTACGTCAATCCGACACCCGTGGCCGTCGTGCTGGTGCCCGTCGACGACGGCCTCCTGACCGTGCGCCGCGACATCGAGCCGGGCCGCGGCCAACTGGCCCTGCCCGGCGGCTACGTCAACCTCGGCGAGACCTGGCAGGCCGCCGGCGCGCGCGAGGTGGAAGAGGAGACCGGCCTGCGCCTGACGCCGGATGAGCTGCAGGTGGTGGCCGTGCACAGCACGCCGCCGCCCAGCCACAACATATTGATCTTCGCCTTGGCCGGGCCGCGCGCCGCCGCCGACCTGCCGCCGTTCACGCCCAACGCCGAGACGCTGGAGCTGGTAGTGTTGCGGGCGCCCCAGCCCCTGGCCTTCCCGCTCCACACCCTGGTCGCCGGCGAGTACTTCGCGCGCCGAGCCCAGCGGATCCCCTGAGAGCATGCTGCCGCGCGGGTGCCTCGCCCCCTTCTCACCGGACCTCAGGAGATGGCCGCCGGCGGCTGCGGAGAGGCGCCCGGCGAGGCGCGCCCGCCCTCTCCCAGCGGCCGGAGCGCTCATCTGGGCTGCCCTGTGGCTGAGCCTGGTTACGACCTCGGCGGCGCGCGCCGACACGCCGGCCCAAACGCCGGCCCTGATCGACGACCTGCCGGGCGTGTGCGCGCCGTCCACGCAACTCCACTTCGAGGCCGACTGCCCGGACCTCGGACCGGGCGCCTATCTCCAGCAGGCCGCCGCCGCCGGCCTGCCGTACCCGCTGCCCGCTCTTGAGATCTCGCCGACGCTGCCTTACCGCGGCCTGACGCCGCACGCCTACGGGCGCGTGCTCACGGACACCGCCGGCCTGTACCGGCATCCCCTGGAGGCCCTGATCGGCCTGCCGCCGCTGCGCCGCTTCGAAAAAGGTTTCGTGTTTGTGAGCGTCCTGGGCCGGACCGTGGTGGACGGGACCGAGTTCTACCAGGTCAACCCGGGCGAGTACATGCGCGCCGCGGACGTCGGCGAGGCGCGGCCGTCCGGCTACACCGGGCTGTTCTTCGCCGGCCCGCCGCCGGCCCCGGTGGGCTGGCTGATCAACACGGTCCAGGTCAGCGCCAGCCCCGGCGCCGCGCCCGCCGCCGACGCCCCTTACGCGGGCCGCTATCAGTCCTTTCAGGTGGCCGGCGTCCAGCGCGTGGGCGAGTGGGATTGGTACGAGATCGGGCCCGGCCAGTGGGTGGAACAGCGCAACCTGGCGCTCGTCCAGCCGAGTCCGCCGCCGGGCGCGCCGCCGGACGTGATCGCCGTCGACACGTACGAGCAGTCTCTGGGCGTCTACCGGGGCGGACGCCTGATCTTCGCCACCCTGGTGTCCAGCGGCTCGCGCGCCTTCCCCACCCGGCCGGGCACCTTCCAGGTCTGGGCCAAGTTCCGCTACGGCCGCATGACCGGCGCCTACTTCGACGACCGGCGCGATTACTACTATCTGGAAGATGTGCCCTGGATTTTGTACTACGACGGCGACCGGGCCTTGCACGGCGCCTACTGGCACGACAACTTCGGCATCAAGTCGTCGCATGGCTGCGTCAACCTTTCGCCGCGCGACGCGCGCTGGCTGTTCGACTTCGCCCAGATCGGCGACACCGTCTTTGTGTTCAATTCCGGCCAGTAGCCGTTTGATATAATCCTCAAGTTGTTCAAGACCCACCCGGCGGTGGGCCGGCCGGCTCAGCGGACCGGCGGCCTGAATTGCGATGACCTTCCTTAAGCGCCTCACCGAACGCCGCCCCCTGCTGTTGGACGGCGCGACGGGAACCGAACTGGACCGCCGCTCCGTGAACGTCACGCTGCCGCTGTGGAGCGCGCGCGCCTTGCTGGACGCCCCGGACGTGCTCGTCCAGATCCACGCCGACTACCTGCAGGCCGGCGCCGAGATCGTCACCGCCAACACCTTCCGCACCCACCGCCGCTCGCTGGCCAAAGGCGGCCTGGGGGATCGTGCCCGCGAATTGACGCAGCGGGCGGTGTCGCTCGCCCGCGACGCCGTGGCCGCCTTCCCGGCCGGCGGCGTGCGCTTTGTGGCCGGCTCGTTGGCGCCGCTGGAGGATTGCTACTCGCCCCACCTGGTGCCGAGCCAGGCCGACTGCGAGCGCGAGCACGCCGAGATGGCCGCCCACCTGGCCGAGGCCGGCGCGGACCTGATCCTGGTGGAGACCATGAACACGATCCGCGAGGCGGCCGCCGCCACCGTCGCGGCCCGCACCACCGGCCTGCCCGTGCTCACCAGCTTCGTCTGCCGCACGGATGGCCGGCTGTTCTCGGGCGAGACCGTCACCGACGCCGTCCGCGCCATTGCGCCGCTCGGCGGCGTGGGGCTGCTGATCAATTGCACGCCGACGACCACCATCCACGAGCCGTTCAAGGAGCTGCGCGCGGCCCTGAACCGGCAGACCTCGCACCGCCCGCCGGTCATCGGCCTGTATGCCAACATCGGCCACACCGACGACGTCAAGGGCTGGGAGAGCACGGCCGAGGTGACCCCGCTGGAATACGCGCGGCTGGCGGTGACCTGGCTCAAGCTGGGCGCCAACCTGATCGGCGGCTGCTGCGGCACCACGCCCGGCCATATCGCCGCCGTCCGCATGGTGATGTCCTGAACCCGCCTCAACCCGCCGCCGCCCCAGGCCGCGGCCCAGCCGTTGATCATTTGTGTGACTGGAGAAAGTGGTGATGCGATGCGTCTTCGCTTAGGTCTCTTCATCAGCGCCCTCGCCGGCGCCTCCCTGGCCTGCCAGACCGTCCTGGGCGTCTGGACGCCGACGCCGGCCCCGCCGCCGGTGGCCGTCGCCACGACAGCGCCGCGCCCGTCCCGCACCCCAGCGCCGACCGAGGCGCCCGCCGAGCCTACTCTCGAGATCGCGCTGACGGTGGCGCCCGCGCCGAGCGCGCCGCCGGACGTGACTGTGGACGGCGTCCGCCAGTGCAGCTACGTCCCCGGCGTCTCCGTGCCGGCCGTGATGCCGCCCGAGGTGCTGGCGGCGGCCACGCCCACGCCCTATCCCACCGCCACGCCGCCGGCCCCCACCGTCGTGGACGACGAGACCACCGGCCGCCAGCTGCGCGTCTATGAAGAGTTGTGGACGACCGTCCGCGACTACTACGTCTACGCCGACTACCGCGGGCGGGATTGGAACGCCATCGGCGACCAATACGAGGCGATCATCCGCGCCGGCCTGACCGACGAGGACTTCTACCTCCTGATGCAGCTCATGCTCAACGAGCTGGGCGACGAGCACTCGTCGTTCCAGAGTCCCGAGCAGGTGGCCGAGGAGGAAGCCGAGCTGGCCGGCCAGAACGACTACGTCGGCGTCGGCATCCTGGTGAGCGCCGTGCTGGAGGCCAACTACGCCGTGATCATCGCCGTCTTCCCGGACAGCCCGGCGGCCGAGGCCGGGCTGCGCTCGCACGACATCATCCTGCAAGTGGACGGCGGGCCGATCCTGGACGAGGACGGCGTCCTGCAATCCAGCCGCATCCGCGGCCCGGAGGGCACGCGCGTCCAGCTGACGGTCGAGCGGCCGGGCGAAACGGCCCAGGTCCTGGATCTGCCGCGCCGCCGCATCACGGGCGCGCTGCCCATCGACTACTGCCTGGTGCCTGGCACGCGCATCGGCTACGTCTTCTTCCCGAGCTTCTTTGATGAGACCATCCCGGACCAGGTGCGCGCCGCGCTGCGCCAGATGACGGCCGCCGGGCCGCTCGATGGCCTGATCCTGGACAACCGCCAGAACGGCGGCGGCTCACAGACGGTGGCCGACCCGATCATGGGCCTGTTCACCAGCGGGCTGCAGGGCCAGTTTGTCAGCCGCGAAGACCGCGTCCCGCTGCGGGTGGAGCCCGAAGATGTCGGCGGCTCGCAGAGCGTGCCCCTGGTGGTGCTGGTGGGCGACGGCACGGCCAGCTACGGCGAAATCGTCAGCGGCGTGCTGCGCGTCTCCGGCCGCGCCCAGATCGTGGGCCAGACCACCTACGGCAACGTCGAGCGGTTGTGGGGCTATGATTTTGAGGACGGCTCGCGCGCCTGGATCGCCAGCGAGACCTTCCAGCCGCGCGGCCAGACCAACGGCATCTGGGAGGAGACCGGCATCATCCCGGATGTGTTCGCGCCGTCCCGCTGGGACCTCTTCTCCGAGGCCAGCGACCCGGCCCTGGCCGCGGCCGTCGATCTGCTGCAAAATGTCCGCTGACCCGTTCACGCCATCCCGGAGTTGCCTATGCCCGATGCCCCCCGCAAATACCGCCTGATCACGGACGAGCAGATCCAGGCCGCCCGCCGGCACTGGCCGCAGGTCAGCGACAAGACCTGGACGCTGGTCCTCAAGCGCACCGATGAGCCCATGGTGCTGAACCGGGCCGCCCACCGCGGCGTCGGTTTCGTCAACATCCAGGTGCCCACGCCCGAACAGACCCGCGACGGCCTGTTCTACCGCCGTGACATCGACGTCCTGATCCTGATCGCCGGCGAGACCACGCTGGCCCAGTAGGGCGCGCCGCCGGACCGTCCGCGGCCGGCCGCGCTCGTTGTGGAGCTTATGAGCAAAAACTACGTCCCCGCCTCGGCCATGGTGATCGTGGCGCATCCTGACGATATCGAGTTCTCCTGCGCGGGCACGATCGCGCGCTGGGTGCAGCATGGCTGCCGGGCCATCTACCTGCTGTTGACCAGCGGCGACGTCGGCATCGCCCAGGACGGGATGACGCGCGCGCAGGCGCGCGAGATCCGCGAAGCCGAGCAGCGCGCCGCCGCCGCCATCTGCGGGGTGCAAGAGGTGGTCTTTCTGCGCGAGCCGGATGGCATGCTCCAGGCCACGCTCGAGCTGCGCAAGAAGGTGGTGCGCGAGATCCGGCGCTACAAACCGGAGGTCGTCATCTGCGGCGACCCGACCGTGGTCTGGGCCGGCGACAGCTACATCAACCACCCAGACCACCGCGCCGCCGGCCTGGTGGCCGTCGACGCCGTCTTCCCGGCCTCCGGACAGCCCAACCTGTTCGAGGAGCTGGCCGAGGAAGGGCTGACCGCCCACAAAGTCCGCAAAGTCTACGTCACCAGTTGGGACCACGCCGAAACCTACATCGCCATCGACGACACCATCGACCTGAAGGTGGCGGCCCTGCGCGCCCACCAGAGCCAGATGCGGGACTGGGACCCGGAGCCGCGCCTCAAGGAATGGGCCGCCGTGCGGGCCAAGGGCAAGGAGATGCTGTACGCCGAGGCCTACCGCGTGGTCACGCTGGAGAGCGACGAGGACTGGGAAAAGTACAAAGGCAGCGTCTTCGGCCGCCCATAAGCGGCCGGGCCTGTGCTACACTGGCCATGGAGCCGGCCTATGAACCGTCGACAACTCGCTAGCCTGAGTCTGATCGCCTTGGCCCTGGTCGCTTTCGCCTGGGCCAGCCAAACCTACTACACCTACGCCCCGGTCGCGTACCGCCAGGCCACCTGGACCCCCACGGCCACCATGACGCCGACCATCACGCCGACGCAGCGGCCGCTGCTGGACTGCGCGCCGTCGTCCGGGACCACTTCCCAGTTCGCGTCGTCGCGCGGCGTGGCTGGCAACGCCTTCAAGCTCGTGACCACCTGCGCCCTGCCCGGCGAGGACGTCTGGTTCGAGTTCAAGGCCACCAACAACGGCAGCTACCAGTACGTGGGCGGGCTGGGCGCCATCTGGTGCACCAACAAGCCCGGCCAGTGCACGCAGGCCTCCTGGGGCGACTTCTGGTTCGACAATCAGCCCGGCGGCAACCCCAACGACCCCAACAATGTCATCCCCTGGAACGATCACCTGAATGTCACGGCGTCAGGCGTGTACCAGGTGCGGCTGGGCATCTGCTGGCTGGCGGACCGGAACGCCTGCGAACAGAACCCCGGCTCCTGGGAATACCTCTCCGGCCCGGTGACGTTGACGATCCGTTGATCGCCGGCGCCTTGTGACCCAAAACAGCCTGCGCCGCTCAGGGCGCAGGCTGTTTTTTTTTCGCGCGTTCAGCGCCGCCGCGGCGCCTGTTCCCGCCCGGCTTTATGGCCAGCGCACGGCGCGGCCGTGCTGGCGCAGGATGGCCGCCGTCTCGGCCAGCGGCAGCGCCGGCAGGAGGTGGCCGTCCCGGCCGGTCATCGTCTCAGCCGCGAAGAGCGAGTTGAGGATCGCCTCTTCGGTCGCTTCCAGGGCCGCCTGAAAGAGGTGATTGATGGCGGGCGCGTCCGGCCAGGCCTGGCCGGCCTGCAAGGACTCGGCCACCTGGTGCCGCGCCAGCACCGGGCCGTCCGGAGCATGCGGGACGCGCTGGGTCGTGGAGAAGGCGATGGCGAAATCGCCGCTGGAAGTGGAGTACAGGCCGCCGACGCGCGCCAGGCCGCCGCCCGCGCGCACGCTGACGCGCTCCAGCTGGCGCGCATCCAGCGGGGCGTCGGTGCCCAGGACGATGATGATGGACGAGCCGTGTTGTTCGGCCGGCGGCGGCGGCGTGGGCGCCCAATCCGCCAGGGCCTGGCCGACCGGGACGCCGTCGACGCGCAGGTGCTCGCGGCGCCCGAAATTGCTCATCACCAGCGCGCCCAGCGTCCAGCCCTCCGGCGTCTGGCGGGAGCTGGTGCCGATGCCGCCTTTAAAGCCGCAGCACATCATGCCGGTGCCGCCGCCCACGCCGCCCTCGGCCACCGGGCCGCCGGCCGCGCCGTCCAGCGCCGCGCGGACGTGCTCGCTGCGCAGCGCCCGGCCGCGCATGTCGCTCAGATACTGCTCCGAGCACTCAGCCACCACCGGGGCCGGCGTCCACGTCGTCACCCCCAGCTCCGCATCGCGCGCGAAGAACCAATCCAGCACGCCATCGGCGACGCGCGGCACGTTGGTCGTCCCGGTCAGCAGAATCGGCGACTCCAGCACGCCGGTCTCGCGCACCATCTCGGCGTTGGTCACCTCGCCGAAACCGTTGATGCGGTGGACGCAGGCGGCCACCTTGTCCCGGAACACGTCGCCGGGGTGGGGGTGGATGGCGGTGACGCCGGTCCGCACCGGGCCGACACCGGGCACCAGCGGCCCTTCGCCTTCGACGAGCGTCACGTGGCCGACGCGCACGCCGGGCACGTCGGTGAGGGCGTTGAACGGGCCGGTGGGCAGCGTGCCGAGAGTGAGTCCAAAATCGCGGACGCGCGGGCGCTGGGTCATGCGGTGGGCCTCCCCCCGCCCACCAGCCGGAGGCTGGTCAGCGGAGCCAAACGGTGAGCAGGCCGCATGAAACACCGAAAGCGCCCGGCGCGCAAGCGGCGGCTTCGGGAAAAGGGCCAGCGCCCCAGGGGCGCCGCGCTCAAGGACGCCGCTCGCGCAGCGCCGGCTGCCAGTTGGCCACGGCCACCAGGATCAGGTAGGTGGAGACTACGAACACCGAGAACAGCACCGAGAAGACCAGGGCCTCGCGGTTGGCCAGCGGATGGCGCACCAGATTCCAGATCTCCAGCAGCAGGCTGCGCGGATTGAAGAACAGGTCCCAGCTGTTCCAGCGCTGGAAACGGCCCAGGTAGACGCCGAAGCCGCTCAGGCCCAGCACGCCGAAAGCAAACAGCCAACTGGCAGCCGGGCCGGCCGCCCGGCGCACCAGCGCCTGCATCACCAGCAGCGAGATCAAACCCAGCAGTAAGCTCGTCCACGCGAACGCCACCAGCAGAATCAGGTCGTACCAGTACGGCACGCCTTCACCGCGCCACAGATGGATGAGGTCGGTCACCATGTACGGCGCGTTGGGGAAGAAGAGCAGCCAGATCGCGGCGCAGGCGGCCACCCCCAGCCACGCCAGCCATGAGTCGCGTTTGAAAACGTTGTAAGCCGCCAGCGCCAGGCCCATCGGCAGCCAGGCCAACCCCAGGTTCCAGGCCAGGGTCCAGTGATCCAGGCTGCGCGTGTAGGCGACGCGCAGGATCAGCATGGCCGCGCACAGGCCGGTGGCCAACAGCAGGGCGGCCAGCACCAGCAGCTGGCGATGATGACGCAGGCAGACGCGCACCAGTTTCAGCATAGACACCTTTCGCCGAGCCAACGCCGGCCCGGGCTGCCCCGAGTGTAACCAGAGCCGCCGGCGCCGGTCAACCGCCGCTCACCGGGCGGCCAGGCACCCGTTAGGAAACGGGTCGGTTCGGGCGCAGACTGCCTCTTGCTTCGCGAGTCCTGGATTCTTATAATCCTACCTACACGCGCTGAAAACCGGCGCGGCCTATGACCGCGCTGCCAAAGGTGACCGCGATGTATGTCCAAACCGAGATCCTGTTCCCGCCCCGGCTGATCCCGCAGCTGCGCGACGCCGCCGGCCCGGAATTTCGCAAGCTGGTGGACCGCGTGGGGAGCCTCGACGAGGCCAACCCGGAGAGCCTGGCTTTCACGTTGCTCATCATCCGCCTGGACGGCTGCCTGGAATGTGAGACCGATTCGTTCCGGGCGATGCGCGGGTGCCTGGCCTGCGCCCTGCAGAACCTGCGCCGCTACCGCGCCAACGAACGCGAGCTGCTCAAACTCTACAAGGCGGCGCTCAAAGACGTCCAGACACACCTGGCCGAGCACGGCCTCCCGCCGGTGGGCAAACGCGCGGCCAAGGCGGCTGGCAGCGTGCCCGCATAGGGCCGGCTTATCAGCCTGATAAGCCGGCGCGCGCGGCGGCGCTGGCTTGGAGTTTGCTCCGCGCCTGTGGTATGCTGACAAACGTGATTCGCCTGCGTGTGCCGCGCGCATCCGCTTGAGCACCTTGACGCTTCTACACCGGCCGGTGCTGGTGGAGAAGCGTTTTTATTTCCGGCGCCGGCTGGCCGCCACGGCCGGGCGCTGCTGCGGAGAGCCCCATGCTGACCCTGGTTGAGCAGATCGTTTTCGTGCTGCTGGCGTTGACTTCGGCCTACTTCGCCTATCGCTCGGGCGACCGCATCCGGCGCATCCTCCAGCGCGGCCGGGGCGGGCAGGCCATCTCCCTGCCGGACGCCGTCCGCCGCGCCCAGTCCGCGCTCACCAAAGCGGTCGTGCTCACACCCACCTGGCAGACGCGCTTCTGGCCGAGCCTGTTCCACGCCTTCGTGGTCTGGGGCTTCATGTTCTACCTGCTCGTCAACCTGGGCGACGTGCTGGAGGGGTTCCTGCCCGGCTACCAGTTCATCACCAGCGGCGCCGTGCCACTGGTCGATGGCGTCTACAACCTGCTGGCCGATGTGCTCAGCGTCGGCGTGCTCGCCGGCATGGCGGCCCTGCTCGTGCGGCGCTTCGGCCTCAACAGCCGGGACTTCGCGTTCCTGGCGAACACGCTCGTCCACCCGCGCGCCAAGGCCGGCATCCGGCGCGACTCGGCCATCGTCGGCAGCTTCATCCTCCTGCACGTGGGGTCGCGCTTTCTGGGCGAGACCTTCCACCTGGCCGAGAAGGGCGTGGACATCTGGCAGCCGTTCGCCAGCGCCGTGAGCTTCCTGTGGGACGGCCTCCCAGTGGGTGGGCTGGCCGTTATGCAGCACGTCGCCTTCTGGGGCGCCATCGGCACGATCCTGCTCTTTATCCCGTACTTCCTGTACTCCAAACACATCCACATCTTCATGGCGCCGTTGAACTTCCTGCTCAAGCCGGAGCGCAAGTCGATGGGGCAGCTGGCCAAGATCGACTTCGACGACGAGACCATCACCCAATTCGGCGCCAGCAAGCTCGAGCACCTGGAATGGCCGGCGCTCCTGGACGCCTACGCCTGCATCATGTGCAACCGCTGCCAGGATGCCTGCCCCGCCCACACCACCGGCAAGGCGCTCTCGCCCTCGGCCCTGGAGATCAACAAGCGCTATTTCCTCAACGACCAGGGCGCGGCCGTCGCCGCGGGGAAAGAGACCGAGCCGGGCCTGCTGGAGTTCGCCATCTCGCCCGAGGCCGTCTGGGCCTGCACCAGCTGCGGCGCCTGCGTCCAGATCTGCCCGGTGGGCAACGAGCCGATGCGCGACATCCTGGACATCCGCCGTTCGCTGGTGTTGATGGACAACCAGTTCCCGGATCAGCTCCAGACGGCCTTCCGCGGCATGGAGCGCCAGGGCAACCCCTGGAACGTCAGCGCGTCCACGCGCCTGGAGTGGGCCAAGGGCCTGACCGTCCCGACCGTGGACGAGAACCCCGATTTCGAACTGCTGTACTGGGTGGGCTGCGCGCCGGCCACCGACCCGCGCGCCCGCCAGACGGCGCGCGCCTTTGTGGACGTGCTCAACGCCGCCGGCGTCAACTTCGCCGTGCTCGGCCAGATGGAGAGCTGCACCGGTGACTCGGCCCGGCGCGCCGGCAATGAGGCGCTCTTCTTCCAGTTGGCCACGCAGAACAGCGAAGTCCTCAAAGAGGTGATGGGCGACAAGCCGCGCCGGATCGTGGCCACCTGCCCGCACTGCCTGCACACCCTCAAGAACGAATACCCGGATTTCGGCGTGCACTGCGAAGTCATCCACCACACGCAGCTGATCGCCGAACTGCAAGCGGCCGGCCGGCTCAAGACCGACCCGGCGCGGACCAGCCAGGTGGTCTTCCACGACCCGTGCTACCTGGGCCGGCACAACGGCGTTTTCGACGCGCCGCGCGAGGCCCTGGTCGGCGCCGGCGCGGCCGTGGCGGAACTGCCGCGCACCCGGACGCAGTCCTTCTGCTGCGGGGCCGGCGGCGCGCAAATGTGGAAGGAAGAAGAGCACGGCGCCGAGCGCGTCAGCCAGAGCCGCCTGCGCGAGGCCATCGCCTCCGGCCGCGACACGCTGGCCGTGGCCTGCCCGTTCTGCATGATCATGCTCACGGACGCGGCCAGCGGCGAAAAGACCGACCTCAAGATCAAGGACGTGGCCGAGGTCGTGGCCGAAAGCCTGGCCCAGAACTGACGACGGAGCGCAGACGATGGACGGCGGACGGCCGCCGGGCTCGGCGCGGGCGACTGACACCGTCCCAGCGCGGGGCCGTCGTCCATCGTCCTTCGTCTGGCCCACCGCTGTCGCCCTCGTCGTCCTCGGCGCCTGCCTGGCCGCCTCGCTGGGGTTGACGCTCGCCCTCACCGCGCAGCGCCTGGACCTCGTCCACGCCGCCGTCTTCAACGCCTGCCGGATGCGCACCGAGGCCGTCCATTGGCAGAACCGGGCGCGCCTGCCGCACCCGGTGAGCTACGATTTCACCAAAAGCCCCGACTCCTTTGTGCTCGTGGAAGTCTGGATCGCTGACGGCCCGACCCTGTCTTTCAGCCACAGGCTGCCGGCCGCCTGCCCGTAGGCGGCGGGCCACCCCATTCGCATTAGTCGATATGTCCTAATAGCCTTGACTCGGCCTTGGTCATGTTCTACGATAGCGGCGGCGGCGATATTGGACTTTGTGCACAAACTTGAACAGAATTGACAAAAGGATAGACGCGTGGTCGCATCCCCCGATACCCAATTGAGGCTGGACGCGGAGACCCTTTTGAACGATTACCGGCTGGCGGCCGAGAGCCGTCAGGTGAGCTTGGTGGGCCGGCGGGAAGTGATGAGCGGCAAGGCCAAGTTCGGCATCTTCGGCGACGGCAAGGAAGTGGCGCAAATCGCCCTGGCGAAAGTGATCCAGCCGGGCGATTTTCGTGCCGGCTACTATCGCGATCAGACGCTGGCCTTCGCCCTGGGGGTGACCACCTACGAGCAGTTCTTCGCCCAGCTGTACGCCCACGCCGACATCGAAGCCGACCCGATGACGGGCGGCCGCTCGATGAACGGGCACTTCGGCACGCGCAGCCTCAACGCGGACGGCTCCTGGCGGAACCTGGCCGCCCAGGTGAACTTCTCGGCCGATGTCTCGCCCACCGCCGCGCAGATGCCGCGCCTGGTGGGGCTGGGGTACGCCTCGCGCCTGTACCGTGAGCTGGCCGACCTGCGCGGCCTGACGCAGTTCTCGCGCAACGGCGACGAGATTGCCTTCGGCACCATTGGCAACGCCAGCACCGCCGAGGGCCTGTTCTGGGAGTCGATCAACGCCATCGGCGTGCTGCGCGCGCCCGTGCTCCTGTCCATCTGGGACGACGGCTACGGCATCTCGGTCCCCAACGAATTCCAGATGGTGAAAGAGGACATCGGCACGCTGCTGCGCGGCTTCCAGCGCAGCGCCGGCGGGCGCGACGGCTTCGACCTGTACACCGTGCGCGGCTGGGATTATCCGCAGCTGCTGGAGACCTACGCGCGGGCCGCCGCCACTGTCCGGCGCGAGCATATCCCGGCCATCGTGCACGTGATCGAGCTGACCCAGCCGCAGGGCCACTCCACCTCCGGCAGCCACGAGCGCTACAAATCGCGCGAGCGCCTGGCCTGGGAGAGCGAGCACGACGGCCTGCGCCGCTTCCGCCAGTGGCTCAGCGACCACGGCGTGGCGACGCCGGCCGAGTTGGACCTGATCGACCGCGACGCGCGCCAGACCGCCGAGCGCGCCCGCCAGCGCGCGTGGGAGGCCTTCACCCAGCCGATCCTGGCTGAGCACAAAGCCCTGGCCGAGCTGTTAGACCAGGTGGCCGGGCTGGCCAGCGCGCCGGAGGCCCTGCGCCAGATCAAACGCCGGCTGCTGACCGGGCCGGTGCCGCACCGCCGCGACGCCCAGGTGGCTGCGCGCGAGGCGCTGGCGGCTCTGCGCGCCGACCCGGCGCCGGTGCGCCAGCCCCTAATCCAGTGGCGGGAGCGCCATCACCGCGCCCAACGCGAGCGCTACGGCATGCACCTGCACAGCCACTCAGATGAGTCCGCACTGGAGGTGCCGGAGGTCAAGCCGCGCTTCTCCGACCGCTCGCCCGAGGTGCACGGTTTCGAGATCCTCAACGCCTGCTTCGACGCCATGCTGGCGCGCGACCCGCGCGTGCTGGCCTTTGGCGAAGACGTCGGCCACCTGGGCGACGTCAACCAGGGCTTTGCGGGCTTGCAGACCAAGTATGGCCAACTGCGCGTCACCGACACCGGCATCCGCGAAGCCACCATCGTCGGGCAGGCTATCGGCCTGGCGCTGCGCGGCCTGCGCCCGATCGCCGAGATCCAGTACCTGGATTACCTGCTCTACGCGCTGCAGATCCTGTCAGACGACCTGGCCTGCCTGCGCTGGCGCACCGCCGGCGGCCAGAAGGCGCCCGTGATCATCCGCACCCGCGGCCACCGGCTGGAGGGCATCTGGCACGCCGGCTCGCCGATGGCGGCCGCCGTCAACGTCCTGCGCGGCCTGCACGTCCTGGTGCCGCGCAACATGACCCAGGCCGCCGGCTTCTACAACACTCTGCTCCGCTCCGACGAGCCCGGCCTGGTGGTGGAAGTGCTCAACGGCTACCGGCTGAAAGAGCGCCGGCCGGACAACCTGGCCGAGTTCACGCTGCCGCTGGGCGTGCCGGAGGTGATCCGACCCGGCCGCGACCTGACGGTGGTGACCTACGGCGCCTGCTGCCGCCTGGCGCTGGAAGCCGCCGACCAACTGGCGGCGGTGGGCGTGGACGCCGAGGTCATCGACGTGCGCTCGCTGCTGCCCTTCGACCGCAACGGCCTGATCGGGGCCTCGCTCCAGAAGACCAACCGCGTGTTATTCTTGGACGAGGATATGCCCGGCGGGACCACGGCCTACCTGTTCCAGGAGGTGCTGGAACGCCAGGGCGCCTTCCGCTGGCTGGACTCCGAGCCGCGCACGTTGGCCGCCCAGCCGCATCGCCCGGCCTACGGCTCCGACGGCGACTACTGGTCCAAGCCGAACGCCGAACAGATTTTCGAGGCCGCTTACGACCTCATGCACGAGGCCGACCCCGCGCAGTACCCGATGTTTTATCGCTGAGGCGCGTTTCCAACTCTCCAATCCCTGATCTCTGGATGAATCCTGGAGACCGAAGACTGGAGACTCGCGCCTGATCACTGGAGACCCACCGCACAATGCCCACCACGCAAGTCCTGATGCCTCAACTCGGCGAGTCCGTCGACGAGGGCACGATCAGCAAATGGCTTAAGCAGGAAGGCGAGACGATCCAGGAGTTCGAACCGCTGCTGGAGGTCAACACCGACAAGGTCGACACGGAGGTCCCGGCGCCGGCGGCCGGCATCGTGATTAAGCTGCTGGTGGCGCCGGGCGTCACGGTCAAAGCCGGCACCCCAATCGCCGTGATCGGCCTGCCGGAGGAAGCGCCGGCGGCGCCGACCAACGGCAAGGGCCACGGCCCGCTAGCGACGGTGGACTCTGGCACCCCGGCGGCGCGCCGCGAGCTGGGCTTTATTTCGCCCGTCGTCGCCAAGCTCGCGGACGAGCACGGCGTGGACCTGCACCAGGTGCCGGGCACCGGCCTGGGCGGACGCATCACCAAGAAAGACGTGCTGAACTTCCTGGAGGCCCGCAAGGGCGGCGTCGTCGCTCCGCCCACGGCCGCGCCGCGCGCCGAACCCGTGAGCGCCCCCGCGGCGCCCGCGCCCGTCGCACCGGTTGCCCCGGCGGCGCCCGCGCCTGGGCCGGCCGGCGAGGACACGGTCGTGCGCGTCGAGGGCATGCGCAAGCTCATCGCCGAGCACATGGTGCGCAGCAAGCACACGGCCCCGCACGTCACCACCGTCTTCGAGGCCGACATGGGCAGCGTGCTCGCCCACCTGGACCGGCACCAGGCCGACTTCGCGCGCGACGGCGTCAAGCTGACGCTGACGGCTTATTTCGTCAGCGCCATCGTGGCCGGGCTGAAGGCCATGCCGATCGTCAACAGCCAGTGGAGCGAGGACGCCGCCGGCGCGCGCATCATCCTGAAGCGCGAGATCAACGTCGGGATGGCCGTGGCCCTGGACGGCGGCGAGGCCGGCGCCGGGCTGATCGTGCCGGTCCTCAAGCGCGCCGACGAAAAGTCGCTGCTGGGCCTGGCGCGCGAGATCAACGACCTGGCGCGCCGCGCCCGGGCCAAGGCCCTCAAACCGGACGAGGTCCAGGGCGGCACCTTCACGCTCACCAACCACGGCGTGAGCGGATCGCTCTTCGCCACCCCGGTCATCAACCAGCCCCAGACCGGCATCCTCGGCGCCGGCGTGGTGCAGAAGCGCGTGCTGGTCGTCTCGCGCGACGGCCAGGATGCGATCGTCATCCGGCCGATGGTCTACCTGGCGCTGACCTTCGACCATCGCGTCTTGGACGGCGCCACCGCCGACCGCTTCATGCAAACGGTGAAGGCCACGCTGGAAGGCTGGCGCTGACGCCCTGCTCCAAAACCGGCCGGCGCGGTATCAGCCTCTGAGCGGCGTCCGTCCACACCACAAGGATTATCCATGGCCATCGCCTCGCCCGATCGCTCGCATGATCTCTCGCACCTCGCTCCGGTCTGGGGCCGCGCCGTCCCAGACACGCTGATCGCCGAACGCGGCGAGGGCGCTTATCTCTACACGGTCGACGGCCGGCGCTTCCTGGACTTCACTTGCGGCATCGGCGTGACCAACACCGGCCACGCCCACCCGCGCGTGGTCAAGGCCATCCAGGAACAGGCCGCCAAGATCATCCACAGCCAGGCCAACATCGCCTACAGCCTGCCCCTGCTGCAGCTGACCGACGAACTGCTTGGCGTCGTGCCGCCGCCGCTGACGTCGTTCTACTTCTCCAACTCCGGCGCCGAGATCACCGAAGGCGCCGTCAAGCTCGCCAAGCAGGCCACCGGCCGGCCGAACATCATCGTCTTCAGCGGCTCCTTCCACGGCCGCACCCACCTGACGATGAGCATGACGACGTCCAAGACCGTCTATCGGGCCGGCTATCAGCCGCTGGTGCCCGGCATCTTCGTGGCGCCCTATCCGTACGCGTACCGCTACGGCTGGGACGAGGCCGCGACGGTCGCGCACTGCTTGAAGGAACTCAAGCAGCTGCTCAAAGCGCAGACGGCGCCGCAGGAGACGGCCGCCATCATCATCGAGCCGGTGCTGGGCGAGGGCGGCTACGTGGTGCCGCCGGCCGCCTTCCTGCACGAACTGCGGGAGCTGTGCGACCACTACGGCATCCTGCTGATCGCCGACGAGGTCCAGTCCGGCTTTGGCCGGACCGGGCGCTGGTTCGGCATCGAGCACTTCGGCGTGACGCCGGACATCATCACGATGGCCAAGGGCATCGCCTCCGGCCTGCCGCTCTCCGGCCTGGCCGCCAGCCCGGAGCTGATGGCCAAGTGGACGCCCGGCTCGCACGGCGGCACCTTCGGCGGCAACGCCGTGGCGTGCGCGGCCGGCGTGGCCACCCTCCAGGCCATGCGCGAAGAGAAGCTCGTGGAGAACGCCGAGCGCCAGGGGCGGGTGCTGCAGGCCGGGCTGCGCCAGCTGCAGGAGGAGTATCCCGAGATCGGCGACGTGCGCGGCCTGGGTCTGATGATCGCGACCGAGTTCACGACCTCCGGGCGCGAGCCATGGACCGAGCGCGCCAAGGCCGCGGCCAAAGCGGCCCTGAACGAGGGCTTGCTGCTCTTGACCTGCGGCTCCTACGACAACATCCTGCGCTGGATCCCGCCGCTGGTGGTCACCGAAGCCCAGGTGAAGGACGCCCTCGGGATGTTTGAACGCGCCCTGCACACCGTGACCCACAACTGAGGCGCCGGTCTTCCCTCACCCAACGACGCTCCGGCGGCGGCGGGCCTGTTGGCTCAGCCGCCGCCGGTTGTTTTCCCGGTGTGGTGGCGGAACGGCCGCCGTGGTACAAATGCCGCCGACGCGGTGCCCTGGCCGCGTCCCGCCTGGAGGACAACCCTATGACCATCGAAACCCCACCGCCAGCCACGGCCGGACCCGCCCCACGCCGGCCGCCGGCCAGCCCGGCGCCGTTCTGGCAGCTGCTGGCCGCGCTCATTGCCGGCTTCAGCCTGCCGGTGCTGGCCTGCGCCGGCCTGCTCCTGGCCGGTGCGCTGGCGCTGCAGCTCGCGGCGTCCGGCGCTCCACGCGCCGACCTGCCCACCGCGCGCGGCCCGCGCTTTGGCCCGGCCATCGGCGTTGTCCGGGTGGAGGGCCTGATCACGTCCGATGGCGCGGGCACAGCCGGCGTGGGCGCCGCCAGCGCCGAAGCCGTGATCCGCAACCTGGAGGCCGCCGCCGCGGACCCGGAGGTGCGCGCCATCCTGCTGGTGGTGAACAGCCCCGGCGGCGGCGTCAACGCCTCGGACCTGATCTACCACAAGCTGGAGCAGATCGACAAGCCGATTGTCGTGATGATGGGCGACCTGGCGGCCAGCGGCGGCTATTACCTGAGCATGGCCGCGGACTGGATCGTGGCCAACCCGAACACGCTGACGGGCTCCATCGGCGTGATCAGCGAGTTTCCGAACGCTTCCGGTCTGCTGGAGAAAGCCGGCGTCGACTTCGTCGTCATCACCAGCGGCGGGCGCAAAGACTTCGGCTCGCCCTACCGCGAGATGACGGATGCCGAGCGCGCCTACTGGCAGGCGATTGTGGATGAGACCTACGAGAGTTTCGTCCAGATTGTGGCCGCCGGGCGCGGCCTGGGCGAAGACGAGGTCCGCGCGCTGGCGGACGGCAGCGTTTACACGGGGCGCCAGGCGCTGGAGAAGGGCCTGGTGGATCAGCTCGGGTACAGCGAAGAGGCCATTGCCAAGGCCGCCGAGTTGGGCGGGATCGAGGGCGAGCCGCGCCTGCTGGAGTTCGAGAGCGAGCCGCGCCTGCTCGACCTGTTGACCCAGGTCTCCCAGAGCGGCCGGCTGTGGCCCACCTGGGCCGAAGTCGCCAACCTGATCGGGTTCCCGCGCCTGTCGGCGCGCTGGGTGGGGCCTTAAAGCATTTTCCGCTGGCGCTGACGTCACCCCAGCCCCGGCCTCCCACTGCGCTCCGCTGCGGGGGCCAGGGTGCGCCGGAATGACCGAGCGCAAGTCATAGCGGGAGCCGCTTTAGGCTCAAGGCCGGACGCGCGCGGTGGAGCGGGGCGCGCTGGCCGCAGCCGGCGCGCTGGCCGGCGCTGCCGCCATCTCCCAGCGGATGTCGTACTCGCAGACCGGGTCGCCGGCGTGCATACAGCGCGTCTTGCGGATGGTCGGCACGCCGCCGGCGGCCTCGATCACGCCCTCCATCCAGCCGACGTGGTTGTACGTGCAGCGCTCGCGCGGCTGCTTGCGGCCCATGTCCACTTCCTGGCGAACGTGCGTGGCGCCGAGCTCGAAGTTGCGGACGACCACGCCTTCGCCCCAGTTATGCCGCAGGCACAGGTCCATGCGCTGGACGATGTAACCGGGATCGCCGGCCCGGAAATGCTGGGCCAGGGCGCCGCCCGGCAGCACGTCGAAACGCGCCCGGAAGCGCGTCATCTCGCGCAGGATGTCGTCGCTGCCGCCCGCCAGCTGCGAGCGGATGGCGTTGGTCAGCGCGCCGAGCAGCTCGGGCGGGTACTCGCCGGCGTCCTCGATCCGGCCGCGCAGCAGCCGCTGAGCGTCTGGGTCCAGGGCGCGCAACACGCGCTCCAGCCCGGCCGGCCCGTAGCGCTCCTGCACGAACTTCAGCCGGCCGTTGAGCGCCGCGCCGCGCGAGACCTTGCCGGAAATCTTGGCCAGACTGAACTTGAAGACGCGCTGCTGGATCGTGCCGGCCAGCTCATTGAGCCGCTGGGTGCTGGCGGTCATGGCCTGCATCTGAGCGGTCAATTGAGACGCGGCCGCGCTCATCGCCTCCGCCGAAACCCGGTTGGACTCGCTGACTGTCGTGATCTGGCCGACGTGCTCGCTGACCCGGCGCGCGCCGCCCGCCATCTGCTCGGCCGCGCTGGCGTTGGCCGTCACGATGGTGGAGACGGTCTGCATGGCCGCGGACAGCTCTCCGGTGGAGCGGTCCATCGTCTGGGACGCGGCCGCGATCGCTTCCACCTGGCGGTTGACGGCTTCCACGGCGGTGACAATCGCGCCCAGCGCGCGCCCGCCCTCGTCGGCGCTGGCCGCGCCGGCGGCTACTTCGGCGGCGCCCTCGTCCATGGCCGCCACCGCTTCGGCCACGGTCTGCTGGATGTCCTTCACCAGTTCGCTGATCTCGCCCGTGGCGCGCGCCGACTTCTCGGCCAGTTTGCGGACTTCAGCCGCCACCACCGCGAAACCCTGGCCGTGCGCGCCGGCGCGAGCCGCCTCGATAGCGGCGTTCAGCGCCAGCAGACTCGTCTGCGAGGCGATATCGTCGATGGTCTCCACGATGGCGCCGATCTGCGACGAGCGCGCGCCCATCATCGACACCTTGTCCTTGGCGCGGGCCGTGGACGTCTGGAGGCGGCGCAGGCTCTGCAGGCTGGCGTCGATGGTGGTGACGCCGCTGCGCGCGGTCTGGGCCGCCGCCGCCGCGCCGCGGGCGCTGGCCTGCGCGGTCCCAGCCACGTCGGCCATGCCGCCCGTCAGTTGGCCGGCGACAGCGGCGGCGCGCGCCACGGCGCCGGCCTGGTCGCGCGTGCCCTGCGCCACCGCCGCAATCGACTGCGACACCTGGGCCACCGCCTGCGCCGTCTGCGCGGCGCTGTCGGCCTGGCAGTCGGCGCCGTCGGCCACCTGCCGCACGACCACACCGATCTGCCCGGCGGAGCGCCCGGCCTGGTCGGCCACGGCCGTGATCTGGCCGGCCGCCTGGCTCATGTTGTCGGCGCTCTCGGCCACCTGGCGCACCAGGGCGCGCAGATCCACCGTCATATTCTGGAAGGCGCGGCCCAGCTCGTCGTGCTCAGAGCGCGGCGTCACCGTCTGGGTCAGATCACCCTGGGCCAGCCGGCCCGCCGCCGCCGCCAGCCCGCTCAGGTAGTGGGCCAGTTCCTGGAAGGCCGCGGCCATCTGGCCCATCTCATCCTTGGCGCGGAGGTCATCGGCCACCGCCAGGCCGCCGAGCGACAAATGCTGGGCCTGCTCGGTGAGGCGGCGCACGGGGTTGATCACTTGCCGAATGACGACGACGACCAGGACTAAGACGACCGGCCCGCCGATCAGCAGGGCCAGGCCGATGTTAACGGGCGTGAAACCCTGCTTGCCGAGAAAGAACGCCAGCGACCCGACCACGGCGTTACAGCCGACCGAGACCGCGGCCAGCCGGATGGCCAGGCCGCGCCGATAGTAAGCCACCGCCGCGGCCATGACCGCCGTGACCCCCAAGACAAGCGCGCCCGCAAACCACGCATAGTCGCCGCTCATGTGTCCGCTCCCTGTTGTTGAGATCGCGCCCACTGTGTCAATGGGCAGGCGCTTCCCCCTGGCCCATCCGGGCCGGCCTCTGGACGAACGGGCCTGGCCGGCGGCTGTGATCCAGGTGAATCCTAGGAAGCGGGATACAAAGGCGCAGTAAAGCCCGGCTGAAGGCGGCCTAAAGCGGATGTGAATCCTGGCGCGCCAACAAACAAAAAGGCGGCCGGGGTGGCCGCCTGGCTCGGTCTATTTGTCGTCGGCGCGTGCCTGCGTCAACCGATGGGCCAGCAGGATCGGCAGCGTCGTCACGGCGATGACAAACAGGGCCGTGACGTTGGTCACCGGCCGGTCACGCGGGCGCGAGAGCTGCTCCAGGATCCAGATGGGCAGCGTCCCTTGCTGACCGGCGGTGAAGGTGGTGACGATGACTTCGTCGAAGGACAGCGCGAACGCCAGCATGCCGCCGGCCAGCAGCGCCGTGGCGATAGCCGGCAGCAGCACATAGCGAAAGGTCTGCAGGCCGTTGGCGCCCAGGTCCATGGAGGCCTCGATCTGCGAGGCGCCGGTGCGGCGCAGCCGTGCGATCACGTTGTTGTAGACCGTCACGATGCAGAAAGTGGCGTGGCCGATGACGATCGTCCAGAAACTGAAGTCCAGGTCCATCAGGTTGAGGGCTGAGCGCAGGGCGATGCCGGTGACGATGCCGGGCAGCGCGATCGGCAGGATCACCAGGAAGGTGAGCGCCTCCCGGCCGAAGAAGCGCCGGTTGACGGCCAGCGCCGTCAACAATCCCAGCAAGAGCGCCAGAGCCATCGCCACCGCCGCCACCTGCACCGAGAGCCACAGGGCCGCCCACAGGTCGGCGCGTGCCCAGGCGGCCGGGAACCATTGCAGCGTGAGGCCGGGCGGCGGGAACGTGAAGGCGGCCTCCTCGGTGGTGAACGCGTACAGCACGATGATGGCCATCGGGCCGTGCAGGAAGAGCAGCACGCCGCCGGCGGCAAGTTTCAGCGCCAGCGGGGCGCGGTCAGTTGAGCCCATCTTAGGTTTGCCCCAGTGCCGCAGGGACACTCAGCCGTGTCACACCCGCGCCTTGGTGTCTTCCGGTGTCGGCGGCCCCGGCGTTACAGCGCATCGAAGGCTCCCAGCCGGCGGGCGACCAGCAGATACACGCCCATAATCGCCATCGGCACCACGGTCATGGCCGCGGCCAGCGGAATGTTGCCGGCCGTGCCCTGATGGCGCAGGACGGCCATGCCGATGAAGAAGCTCGAGTTGCCGATGATGCTGGGGATGATGAAATCGCCCAGCGTCAGCGAGAAGGTGAAGATCGAGCCGGCCACCACGCCCGGGAAAGCCAGCGGCAGGATCACGGTCCAGAACGTCTGGGCCGGCCGCGCGCCCAGGTCGCCGGAGGCCTCCAACAGCGAGGCCGGCACCCGCTCCAGCGCGGCCTGGATCGGCAGGATCATGTACGGCAGCCAGATATACAGGAAGACCAGGAACATCCCCAGCGCCGACGTGGACAGCGACGAGCCGCCCAGGCCCGGCAGCGCCAGCACGGCCTCCAGCAGGCCGCTCAGACCCACTTGAGCCAGGAACCAACTGATGATGCCTTCGCGCGCCAGGATGGATTTCCAGGCGTAGACGCGCACGATGTAGCTGGACCAGAGCGGCAGGACGACGGCCAGATACAACAGCGCCTTGAGACGGCCGGAGGCGTAGCGCGCCAGGTAGTAGGCCAGCGGGAAAGCCAGCAGCGCCGCGGCCGCTGTGACACTGGCGGCCATGGCCGTGGTCCGCACGAAAATGTCGACGTTGGCGGGCTCCAGGAGCTGGAGGTAGGTCCGCAGCGTGAACTCACGCACCACCCGGCCGGTGAACTCGTCGATGTAGAAGAAGCTCTGGACGAGCAGCGCGAGCAGCGAACCGAGATAGACCACGCCCAGCCAGGCCAGGGGCGGCAGCAGCAGGAGCAGCAACAGCAGGCGCGGGCGGTTGTAGAAGTAGGTCGCCAGCCGGCCAAGCGGATCGCGGTGAGGTGACGTCGCCATGTGCGATGCCAGGCGTCAGGCCAGCGGGCGGCTGTGGGCGCGGTCCCACACCAACCGCACCGGCCGGCCGCGCGCCGAGAGCACGTCCATCGACGTGGTGCGCAGATTCTGCTCGACCACGGTCAGGTCAACGCCGCACTCCAAGGCCACCAGGTAGCGCGTGTGCATACCCAGATACAGGACGTCGCGGATACGGCCGTCCGCGCCGATCTCGTCGCCGGCCACGGGCGCGCCCGGCTCGCGCAGGTGAATCTTCTCCGGGCGGACCGTGAACGTGTCCGGGCGGCCGGTGAGCGCGTGCGCCGCGGCGCCGCTGACCAGGTTCGAGATGCCCACAAAACCCGCCACAAACGCCGTGGCCGGGCTCTCGTAGATCTCGGCCGGCGTACCCACCTGTTCGATCCGCCCGCGGCTGAACACGGCGATGCGGTCGCTCATGGTCAGGGCCTCTTCCTGGTCATGCGTGACGAAGATGAAGGTGATGCCGACGCGCTGCTGCAGGGCCTTGAGCTCCACCTGCATCTCCTGGCGCAGCTTGAGGTCGAGCGCGCCCAGCGGCTCGTCCAGCAGCAGCACCCGCGGATGGTTGATGAGCGCGCGCGCCAGGGCCACGCGCTGGCGCTGCCCGCCGGAGAGCTGCGCCGGCCGGCGCGCGGCCAACCCCGGCAGACGGACCAGTTCCAGCATCTCCTGGACGCGGCGTTCCCGTTCGGCGCGCGGAACCTTTTTGATCATCAGCCCGTAGCCGATGTTGTCGCCCACGCTCATGTGCGGGAAGAGCGCATAGTCCTGGAACACGGTGTTGACGTCGCGCTCGTAGGGCGGCCGGCCGGTGACGTCCTGGCCGTACAGTTCGAGGCGGCCGGAGGTGGGCTGATCAAAGCCCGCGATCAGGCGCAGGCACGTGGTCTTGCCGGAGCCGGACGGGCCGAGCATGGAGAAGAACTCGCCGTCGCGGACGGTCAGATCGACGCCATCCACGGCGCGGACCTCGCCGAAGTGGCGGCTGACACTGGTGAAGCGCAGGGCGGGGGTGTTGGCACTCATGCCGGTCAAGGAGGCGAGGCGGGGACGAAGGGCGGGTGTTCCCGTCCTTCGTCCTTCAGCTCGGGTCGTTCGTCGCTTAGCGCCCGCCGATGACGGCCACGTACTGCGTCACCCATTCGTAATAGGGCACGCAGTCGGTGCGGCCGTCGCCGCAGTCGCTGGTGGGCGTCTTCCAGAAGCTGATCTTGTCGAAGTTGTCGAAGCCGTTGGTGGCGCAGCCGCCGTCACCCAGCAGGGCGTTGCCGGTGCAGGCCGCCGGCACCGCCGGCACCGAGCCAAACCAGGCCGCCAGGTCGCCCTGCAGTTTGGGGTTGAGCGACCACTCCAGCCACTTGTAGGCGCAGTTCGGGTGCGGGGCGTCGATGTGCATCATCGTCGTATCGGCCCAGCCCGTGGCGCCCTCCTTGGGGAACACGCTCGCTACCGGCTGCCCCTCGGCGGCCAGCAGGTTCACCTGGAACGGCCAGCTGCTGGAGGCCACCACGCCCTCGTTCTTGAAGTCGTCGATCTGGATGAAGGCGTCATGCCAGTAGCGGCTCACCAGCGCGCGCTGCTGCCGGAGCAGGTCCAGCGCGGCGTTGAACTGGTCGCGCGTGAGGGCATACGGGTCCTTGATCCCGAGCGCGGGCTGGGTGGCCTTCAGGTACAGCGCGGCGTCGGCGATGTAGATGGCGCCGTCATAGGCCTGCACGCGGCCCTTGTTGGACTGGCCGTCCGGCAGCGTGGTCTCCTCGAAGACCACCTGCCACGAATCCGGCGCCTGAGCGCCAAAGACGTTGGTGTTGTACATCAGCACGTTGGGGCCCCACTGGTAGGGCGTGCCGTAGTGTTTGCCGCCGACCGTGTGCCAGGGCGCGTTCTGCAGCCGTTCGTCCACGCTGCTCCAGGACGGGATCAGGCCGATGTTGATCTCCTGCACGCGGCCGCCCGCGATCAGGCGGTTGCTGGCGTCGCCGGACGCCGTCACCAGGTCGAAGCCCCCTTCGTTCATCAGCGCCACCATCTCGTCTGAGGTGTTGGCGGTCTTCACGGTCACCTTGCAGCCCGAGTCTTTTTCAAATTGGGTCACCCAGTCGTAGTTCGGGTCGGTCTCGCCGCGCTCGATGTAGCCCGGCCAGGCGACAATGGCGACTTCGCCCTCGACTTGGCCGAGGCTTTGCAGCGGCCCGCCGGCTTCGGGGGCGGCGGGAGTGCCTGCCGGCGCGCAGGCGGCCGCCAGCAACGCGATCGCGAGCAACAGCGACCCAGACGCTTTGCGGTTCATGGGCTCCTCCTGATCAAGCTGTGGGGGTATAGGAAGCCCTTATAGCATATATAAGCATTTCCGCCAACTCTTAAGCCGGTTCTCATCTTAAAACTATCCTAGAATTATCCGATTTATGGTCAGCCGGCCGGCTTTTTGCCCGGTCACACTGCGAGGTGGTGGTATGCTTACGTTATGACCATTTCCAGCCAGGCCCTCAAGGCCCAGGCCGCCGCGTTAGGCTTCAATCTGGCCGGCGTCACCCCTGCCCGGCCGGCGCCGCATCTGGAGGCCTATCGGCGCTGGATCGCGGCCGGCCTGCATGGCGAGATGGGCTACCTGGCCCGCCCGGACCGGGTCGCCCGGCGCCAGGATCTGGGCGTGATCCTGCCCGGCGTCCGCTCCCTGGTCCTGGTTGGCCTGGATTACCACACCGGCGCGGTTCCGGCCGCGGTCCTATCCGACCCCGAGCGCGGCCGGATCGCGGCCTACGCCTGGGGCCAGGACTATCACGCCGTGATGTTGGCGCGGCTGGAGGCGCTGGCGGCCTGGCTGGCGCAGTCGGCTGGCGCCGGCGTGACGACGCGCGCCTACGTCGACACCGGCGCGATTCTGGAGCGTGACCATGCCCAGCAGGCCGGCCTGGGTTTCATCGGCAAGAACACGCTGCTGATCCAGCCGCGCCGGGGAAGCGCCTTATTCCTTGGCGAACTGCTGACGACGGCCGAGTTCGACACCTATGATCAGCCCGGCCGCGACACGCAGTGCGGGCGCTGCACGCGCTGCCTGACGGCCTGCCCCACTGACGCCTTTCCACAGCCTTACGTCCTGGATGCGCGGCGCTGTCTGAGCTACCTGACGATTGAATACAAAGGGTGGCTTCCGCGGGAGCTGCGCCCGCACCTGGGCAACTGGGTCTTCGGCTGCGATGTATGCCGGGAGGTCTGTCCATGGGAGCGCTTCGCGGTGAGAGCGCTGACGCCGGAGTTCTATCCAGCCGAGGCCGACCGGGCCGCGCCGCGCCTGGCCGATCTGCTGGCCCTGGACGAGGCCGCCTTCACGCGCCGCTTCGGGAGCTCGGCGGTGGCCCGCGCCGGGCGGGAACGCCTGGTGCGCAATGCCTGCGTGGCCGCCGGCAACAGCGCCCGGCCGGGCCTGGCCCCGGCCCTGCAGGCGCGGCTGCAAGACGCGAGCCCGCTGGTCCGCGGACATGCGGCCTGGGCGCTCGGCCGATTGCTGGGCGCAGCCGCCGCCCAACCGCTGCGCGCGGCGCTGCAGCACGAGCCGGACGAGCAGGTGCGCGCCGAGTTGGCGGCCAGTCTGGGCGCCGGCAGTTGAATTGATTGACCATTTGCCGATCTTTGTTAAACTAGGTGTGCTTGCTAAGCCTCTCATCGATAACATGACTCTGGCCACCTTTCTCATCCTGGCCGTTATCGTGGTCGCCGCTGCCTACGTTCTGGGCACGGCGCTGCGCCGCCGCGAAGGCGCAACGCCGGCGCGGCCGGCAGCCGCGCCCACGCGCCTGTTTGTGAGCCAAACCGACCGCGAGGAGCAGGCGGTGGTAAATTGGCTGCTGACCCAGGCCTTTGAACAGACCGGCGTCAAGGTGGCCGATGACAAGGTCGCCTATGGGCGCGTCGTGGAGGCGACCCGGCTGGCGCTCAAGGATCTGCGCTCGCGGCCGGTGGTGACTATCTCCCTGCCGTTTCTCACCGCCGATGCGGCCGGCCCCAAGCACTTCGAGATCCGCCTGACGCGCGACGTCATCAAGGAACTGGTGCGCTACTAAGGCGCCGAGGAAACTGGTGCTTGACACCGGTTTTCTTTTCGTGCTATAAGCTTGACCAACTTCATACACCGCACAACGACGTCGACGAGGACGAGTAGGCTTCCCAGCCGCGGTCAGAGAGTCGGGCCCGGACAACTATCCAAGGGTGCAAGCCCGATCCGCGCGCCGAAGCCGAATGGACCTCCGAGTCGCCTGAGCGAACCGGCAGCCCCCTGCCGCACTAGCTTGGGCCGGACAGCAACCGTTACCCTGCCAGGCGATTAATGCCTCCGCCCGCCCCGCCGGGCGCCGGCAGCGTCGCCACAAGAGTGAGGCTGGCTTTGCAAACCCTGTTGTCATCACCAACAGGGTTTTTCTTTGGGGCAGGCCGGCCTCAGCAACTGGGTGGCACCACGAGACCTCTTCCCTCGTCCCAGGCAGGAGGAGTCTGGTTGGCAGGACCTGTCCGGTCTTGCTGGAGGTGCCCATGTTGGCTGATGTTGTGCCCGCCCCCATCCTGTCCGCGCCGATGCGGCCGCTCGTGCGTGAGCTGCCCGCCGACCTGGATACCCCCACCACGGCTTACCTCAAACTGCGCGGCCAGGGCCCGTCCTTCCTGCTGGAATCGGTCGAAGGCGGCGAACGCGTGGCGCGCTACTCGTTCATCGGCGTGCGCCCGCGCGCCCGCTACGTGGCCCGCCACGGTCAACTGGAAAAGACTTCGGCCGCCGGCCCGGAGGCGGTGGCGCTCCCGCCCGGCGGAGACTTTCTGCAGGCTCTGCAGGCGGAACTGGCCAGCTTCCCGCCCGTCGAGCGCGCCGGCCTGCCGCGTTTCCTCGGCGGGTTGGTGGGCTACCTGGGCTATGAGACCGTGCGCTTCTGCGAGCCGACGCTGCAGGGCCGCTTGGCCGAGGCGCCGCTGCCGGACGCCATCTTCCTGCTGACCGACACGCTGGTCGCCTTCGACCATGCCCGCAGCAGCCTGCTGCTGATCACACACGCCTTCGACGGCGACACGGCCGCCGCCACGGCGCGCCTGGACGAACTGGAAGCCAGCCTGCTCGGCCCGATCCCGGCCCTGCCCCGCCCGGAGCAGCCCGCCGCGGACGGGGCTTTCGCCTCCAACCTCACCCAGGCCGAGTACGAGGCCGCCGTGCGCGCCGCCAAGGAGTACATCGCGGCCGGCGACATCTTCCAGGTCGTGCTCTCGCAGCGCTTCACGCGCCAGAGCGGCGCGCACCCCTTCAGCATCTACCGCGCCGTGCGCCGGCTCAACCCGTCGCCGTACATGTTCTACTTCGAGTTCGGGGACGTGGCCGGCGAGCCGCTCTACCTGGTGGGGGCGTCGCCGGAGATGATGGTGCGGCTGGAAGCGGCGGCCACCGACCGGCGCGCCAGCCTGCGCCCGATCGCGGGCACCCGGCCGCGCGGCCAGACGCCGGCCGAGGACGCGGCCCTGGAGGTGGATCTGCTGGCCGACCCCAAAGAGCGCGCCGAGCATGTCATGCTGGTGGACCTCGGGCGCAACGACCTGGGCCGGGTGTGCGAGTACGGCAGCGTATCCGTGCCGGATTTCTTCACCGTCGAGCACTACTCGCACGTCATGCACATCGTCTCGCACGTCGTCGGCCGGCTGCGCCCCGGCCTGAGCGCCTTCGATCTGGTGCGGGCGTCCTTCCCGGCCGGCACGCTCAGCGGCGCGCCCAAGGTCCGGGCCCTGGAGATCATCGCCGAGCTCGAGCCCGACCCGCGCGGCCCGTACGGCGGCGCCATCGGCTATTTCTCGTTCGACGGCGCGCTCGACACCTGCATCGCCATCCGCACGCTGGTGGCGCACGGCGCCCGCGTCAGCGTCCAGGCCGGCGCCGGCATCGTGGCCGACTCCGATCCGACGCGCGAATACGAGGAGACCGTCAATAAAGCCAAGGCCATGCTCAAGGCCGTTGAACTGGCGGAACAGGCCGTTTAGCCACCGAGACACAGAGACGCAGAGCACAAGCTATGGGTGAGGATCAGCTGACCGAGACCATCATTGGTGCCGCTATAGAAGTCCACAAAGCACTGGGACCGGGATTACTCGAATCGACCTACGAAACCTGTCTGGCGCATGAATTGGGCTTGCGGGGCTTGGAGGTTATTCGGCAGCGGCCGCTCCCGGTACGCTACAAAGGTCTGACTCTGGAAGACAGCTATCGTCCGGATCTTATCGTTGCCGAGCAGGTGATTGTGGAAATCAAGTCGGTCAGCGCGTTGCTTACGGTCCATCAGGCTCAACTTCGGACCTGCTTGAAGCTCACAGGACTCCGGGTGGGGCTGTTAATCAACTTCAACGTCGCCGTGCTCAAGAGCGGCCTCAAACGCATGGTCAACGGATAACGAATTCTCTGTGTCTCTATGTCTCTGTGGCCCATTCCTGCTCTCAGAAAGGAAGCTCGTATGTCCAAACCCCGTCTACTCACCGGCGACCGGCCGACTGGCCGCCTGCACCTGGGCCACTACGTCGGCAGCCTGGCCAACCGGGTCAAGCTCCAGCACGAGTATGAGTCGTTCTTCATCATCGCCGACCTGCACACGCTGACCACGCGCCCGGAGCGCAATTTCATCCGCGAGATCCCGCTCTATATCCGCGAGATCGTGCTGGATTACCTGGCCGTGGGCCTCGATCCGGCGGTCAGCACCATCTTCGTGCAGTCCGCCATCCCGGAGACGTACGCGCTCAACCTGCTGCTGGAGATGCTGGTGAGCGTGCCGCGCCTGGAACGCCTGCCGAGCCTCAAAGACATGGCCCGCGACGCCAACCTAGACTCCATGCCCTTCGGCCTGCTGGGCTACCCGGTGCTGCAGGCCGTCGACATCCTGCTGCCGCGCGCGGCGGTGGTGCCGGTGGGCAAGGACAACCAGGCCCATGTCGAGCTGGCGCGCGAGCTGGCCCGGCGCTTCAACCTGCTCTACGGCCCGGTCTTCCCGGAGCCCGAGGCCCTGATCGGCACCGTGCCCACGCTGGTGGGCACCGACGGCAAGAGCAAGATGAGCAAGTCCGTGGGCAACGCCATCTTCCTCTCGGACGACGCCGCGACGGTGGAGGCCAAGGTCAAGCTGATGTACACCGACCCCAACCGCCTGCGCGCCACCGACCCCGGCACGGTGGAGGGCAACCCGGTCTTCACCTATCACGACGCCTTCAACCCAGACCGGGCCGAGGTCGACGACCTCAAGGAGCGCTACCGGGCCGGGCGCGTCGGCGACGTGGAGGTCAAGGCCCGGCTGACGCGGGCCTTGAACGCCTTCCTGGAGCCGTTCCGCGAGAAGCGCGCCTACTACCTGGCGCATCCGCACATCGCCCAGGACGCGCTCGCCAGCGGCATCCGGCGCATGCAGGCCGAGGCCCAGGCGACCATGCGGCTGGTGCGCGAGGCCACCGGCCTGGCCTACTCGCTCGACCTGTTCGCGGACGAGGTGGATTTGTTCGGCGAATACGAAGGGCACTGACACTCGACGAAAGACGCCGGACGAACATCCGGCCGGGCGCGGGCCGCGCTCGGCCTTCGTCCTCCGGCCCACGTCCAGGACACTCACATGCTGGCCTTGATCGACAACTACGACTCGTTCACCTACAACCTCGTCCAGTACTTCGGCGAACTCGGCGCCGACGTGCGCGTCTTTCGCAACGATCAGGTGACGCTGGCCGCGCTGATCGACCTGGCGCCGAGCCACCTGGTCATCTCGCCCGGCCCCGGCGACCCGAACGACGGCGGCGTCTCTAACGACGCCATCCGCCACTTCACCGGCCGCGTGCCGGTGCTGGGCGTCTGCCTGGGCCACCAGTGCCTGGGGGCCGTGTACGGCGGCCGGGTGGACCGCGCGCCGCGGCTGATGCACGGCAAGACCTCGCGCGTCTTCCATCACGGCACCGGCCTCTTCGCGGGCGTGCCCTCGCCCTTCGAAGCCACCCGCTACCACTCGCTCATCGTCTTCGAGCCGGTCCCGGCCGAACTAGAGGTGACCGCCTTCACCGCCGAGGGCGAGGTCATGGGGCTGCAGCACCGCCAGCACCCGACCTTCGGCGTGCAGTTCCATCCCGAGTCCATCCTGACCCAGCACGGGAAGCTGCTGCTCAAGAACTTCCTCGACTTTGATTGCGGGGAGGCTGGACGGTAACGGCGGGGCCGCGCCCGGCCTCCGTTCTCCAGCCACCCAGGAGCAACGCTATGCTCAAACCCTTTATCGCCAAAGCCATCAACCGCCAGGACCTGAGCGCCGCCGAAGCCGAAGCGGCCATGAACGTCATCATGACTGGCCAGGCCACCCCGGCCCAGATCGGCGCCTACCTGACCGCCCTGCGCATGAAGGGCGAGACCGTGGACGAGATCACGGGTTCGGCCCGCGCCATGCGCGCCAACGCCGTGCCGGTGCCTCTGGCCCGGCGCGAGGCCCCGGTCTACGATACGGCCGGGACCGGCGGCGACGGCGCGCACACGTTCAACATCTCGACGGCGGCCGCCTTCGTCATCGCCGGCGCCGGACGAGTCGTGGCCAAGCACGGCAACCGGGCGGCCTCGTCGCAGTGCGGCAGCGCCGACGTCCTGGCCGCGCTGGGCATCAGCCTGGACCTGACGCCGGACCAGGTCGGGCGCGCCATCGCCGAACTGGGCATCGGCTTCCTGTTCGCGCCCAAGTTCCACCCAGCCATGCGTCACGCGGTCGGCCCGCGCAAGGAACTGGGCCAGCGCACCATCTTCAACGTCCTCGGACCGCTCACCAACCCGGCCGGCGCCGACGTGCAGCTGATCGGCGTCTACAGTCCGGCGCTCACCGAGCCGCTGGCCCGCGTCCTGGGCGAACTCGGCTCCCGGGCCGCCCTGGTGATCCACGGCGCCGGCGGGACCGATGAGCTCAACGCGGCCGGCCCCAACCGGGTCAGCCATCTGCGCGACGGCGCGGTGACGACGTTTGACCTGGACCCCGCCGAACTGGGCCTGGCCCGGGCCACCGTGGCGGATTTGCGCGGCGGGACGCCCGACGAGAGCGCGGTCATGCTGCGCGCCCTGCTCGGCGGCCAACTGCCGGGTGCGCGGCAAGACGCCATCCTGCTGAATGCGGCCGCGGCGCTGGCCGCCGAGACCGGGGATTTCCGGGCCGCCCTGGCCGAAGCGCGTGACACGCTCGCTTCCGGCGCGGCCTTGCGGAAACTCGACGCCCTGGTGGCGTTCAGCCGCGCGCACGCGCCGACGCCGGTTGAGTGAGTGGGTCGCTGGGCGGACGGGTCCGACAACATGGCGGCGGCTCTGGGGCAAAGACTGTGAACAATCGACTGCTCGAAATCCTGGCACACAAACGGACCGAGATCGAGCGCCTGAACCTGGCCGAAGAAAAAGCGCGCGTCGCGGAGGCGCCGCCGGCCCGGGACTTCCTGGCAGCGCTCACCCCGGCCCGCCTCGCGCGGGCGGAGCAGGCCGGCAGCGCCCCGCGCCTGATCGCCGAGCTCAAGCGCGCTTCGCCGTCGCGCGGGCTGCTGGCCCCGCACCTGGATCTGCCCGCGCTGGCCCGGCTCTATGCCGCCAACGGCGCGGCCGCCCTGTCTGTGCTCACCGATGAGAAGTTCTTCCTCGGGCACCTAGACACGCTGCGGACGCTGGCGCGCGCGGAGCCGGCGCTGCCGCCGCTGCTGCGCAAAGACTTCATCCTGGCGGAGGTCCAGATCTACCAGAGCCGGGCCGCCGGCGCGGATGCCATCCTGCTCATCGTCGCCGCCCTGGACGACGCCGCGCTGGCCGGCCTGCACGCCCTGGCCACGGGCCTGGGCCTGACCGTGCTGGTGGAGGTGCACTCAGCGGCCGAGGTGGAGCGCGCCCTGCGCGTTCCGGGTCTGCGCCTGGTGGGCGTCAACAACCGCGACCTGACCACGTTCGAGGTCAGCCTGGAGACGACGGCGCGTCTGCGGCCGCTCATTCCAGCCGCGCTCACGGTCGTGTCTGAATCCGGCCTCTTCACGGCCGCGGACGCGCGCCGGGCGGCGGCCCTCGGCGCCGACGCCATCCTGGTGGGCGAGGCCCTGGTGACCGCGCCGGACATCGCGGCCAAAGTCCGGGAATTAGCGGGAGTGCAGTCGGCCACAGAGACACCGAGACCCAGAGACTCTTAACCTCTGTGGCAGGACAACGATGCAGATCAAGATTTGCGGTCTGACCACGCTCGCCGACGCTCTGGCCGCGCTGGACGCCGGCGCGGATTACCTGGGCTTCAACTTCTATCCCAAGAGCCCGCGCTACCTGACGCCGGACGCCTGCGCGGCGATCACGGCCGAGGTCCGGCGTCGTTCGTCCACGGTGCGCCTGGTCGGCATCTTCGTCAACGAACCGCCCGCGCGCGTCGCCGCGCTCCTGGCCCAGGCTGGGTTGGACCTGGCGCAGCTGCACGGCGCTGAGACCCCGGAAGATCTGCCCGCGTTGGCGGGCCGCGCCTTCAAGGCCTTCCGTGGCCTGGGTGAACAGCACGCTGAGTTCGCGGACGCCGGCCCTGGCGCGCCGGCCTTCCTCGTCGATGCCTACTCGGCCGTGCTCTACGGCGGCACCGGCCGCACCGCCGACTGGCCCGGGGCGCGGGCGCTGGCCGCGCACTATCCGCTTTTCCTGGCCGGCGGCCTCACCCCGGACAACGTCGCGGACGCCATCGCCCAGGCGCGGCCGTGGGGCGTCGACGTGGCCAGCGGCGTGGAGAGCGCGCCCGGCCGGAAGGATCACGCGAAAGTAAGTGCCTTCATTGAAAGCGCCCGCCGAGCCGGCGCGCAGCTGAGCAGCTAAACAAGAGGTAGCCCGACTATGACCACCCGTCTGCCCCACAAGTTTGGCCCCTACGGCGGCCAGTTCGTGCCCGAGACCCTGATGCCGGCGCTCGACGAGCTGGAGGCCGCCTACGTCGCCGCCCGCCAGGACCCGGCCTTCCAGGCCGAGTTGGAGGGCCTCCTGCGGACCTACGTCGGCCGGCCGACGCCGTTGACGCACGCCCGGCGGCTGAGCGAACACCTCGGCGGTGCCCAGATCTACCTCAAGCGCGAGGACCTGGCCCACACCGGCGCGCACAAGATCAACAACGCCCTCGGCCAGGGCCTGCTGGTCAAGCGCATGGGCAAGCGCCGCATCGTGGCCGAGACCGGGGCCGGCCAGCACGGCGTGGCCTCGGCCACCGTCGCCGCGCTGCTCGGCCTGGAGTGCGTGGTCTACATGGGCACGGTCGATATCGCCCGCCAGCAGCCCAACGTCTTCCGCATGCGCCTGCTTGGCGCCGAAGTGCGCCCGGTGGACTCGGGCTCGCAGACCCTCAAAGACGCCATCAACGAGGCCATCCGCGACTGGGTCACCAACGTCCAGACCACGCACTACCTGCTGGGCTCGGCGCTCGGCCCGCACCCCTACCCGACCATGGTGCGCGATTTCCAGAGCGTGATCGGGCGCGAGGCGCGCGCCCAGGTGCAGGCGCAGGCCGGGCAATTGCCGGACCTGTGCATCGCGTGCGTGGGCGGCGGCTCCAACGCCATCGGCCTGTTCCATCCATTCCTGGACGATGACGGCGTCGAACTGATCGGCGTGGAGGCCGGCGGCGCGGGGGTGGAAACCGGCCGGCACGCGGCCCGCTTCGGCGACCCCGGCCGCGGCCGGCTGGGCGTCATCCACGGCACGCGCACCTTTGTCCTGCAGACCGACGACGGCCAGATCGCGGACACGCACTCGGTCTCGGCCGGCCTGGATTACGCCGCCGTCGGCCCGGAGCATGCCCAGCTGCGCGACCTAGAGCGCGCCTACTACACCTCGGCCACCGACCAGGAGGCGCTGGCGGCCCTGCAACTGCTCTGCCGCACCGAGGGCATCATCCCGGCGCTCGAGTCGGCCCACGCCGTAGCCGAAGCCGTCAAGCGCGCGCCGCAGCTGCGCCCGGACCAGGTGATCGTCATCAACGTCTCCGGCCGCGGCGACAAGGACCTGAACACGATCATCGGAGAGTTGGGGGAGAAGGCTTGAGGAAGACGAAGGACGAATAACGGATGACCGATGACGAACGCCCGGCTTGTTTTCGCCCATCGTCCGTGGTCTTCGCCAGGAGGCGCCCATGACCCGCTTAGCCAACGCTTTTGACCGCCGGCCCACCTTCATGCCCTATTACCCGCTCGGCTTTCCAACACCGGCGCTGTCCGTGGACGTGATCGAGGCGCTGGCCCGGAACGGCGCCGATCTGATCGAGGTGGGATTGCCGTTCTCGGACCCGCTCGCCGACGGGCCGGTGATTCAACGCGCCACCCAGATCGCGCTGCAGCAAGGGCTGACGGTCGCCAAAGCCCTGCAGGCCGTGGCGGAGTTGCGGGCGCGCGGCGTCACCACCCCGCTCGTCCTGATGGGCTACTTCAACCCGCTGCTGGCGTACGGCCTGGAACGGCTGGCCCGCAAGGCGGCCGAGGCCGGCGCGGACGGCTTCATCGTGCCGGACCTGCCGCCGGAAGAGGCGGCCGAGTTCGAGGCCGCCATCGCGCCGCTGCCGCAGATCCGCATGGTGGCGCCGACCACGCCGGATGAACGGCTGGCGGCCGTCCTGAGCGAGGCGCGCGGCTTCGTCTACATGGTTTCGCTGACCGGGGTCACAGGCGCGCGCACGGCGCTGGCGGAGGGGTTGGCCGAGTTCGTGGGGCGGGTGCGCGCCCACACCGCGCTGCCCGTCTGTGTGGGTTTCGGCATCGGCACGCCCGAGCAGGCGCAGGCCGTGGGCGCGCTCGCCGACGGCGTCATCGTCGGCTCGGCCTGCGTGCGCGCCATCGGCGAGAGCGCGGACCCGGTGCGGACGGCCGCCGACTTCGCCCGCGCCTTCAAGGCGGCGCTGGCATAGGCCGAGTCGTCCTTCCAGCGCCGGCCGGGCCGTCTCACTCGCGCCGCACCACGCCTTCGCGCCAGGCCAAAACGGCCGCCTGCGTCCGGTCGGCCAGATGCAGCTTGCTCAGGATGTTGCTGACGTAGCCCTTGACCGTGTTCTCGCTGATCACCAACTGCGCGGCGATGTCGGCGTTGTTCAGGCCGGTGGCGATCAACTTGAGGATCTCCAACTCGCGCTCAGTCAACTCGGCCAGGCCGGGGGAGGCCGCGCGGCGCGCGCCGTGCAGCTCTTGCAGCACCCGGGTGGCGACGCGCGGGTGCAGGCTGGCCTCGCCGCGCGCGGCCCGGCGCACGGCCTCGGCCAGCTCCTCCATCCGCACGCTCTTCAACAGGTATGAGATCGCGCCCGCGCGCAGCGCCGGGAAGATGTGCTCGTCGTCGTGATAGCTGGTGAGCACCACCACCTGGGTGCGCGGGCTGGCCTGCCTGACCCGGCGCGTGGCTTCCACGCCGTCCATCCCCGTCATCAACAGGTCCATCAACGCCACATCCGGCACATGCTCGGCGGCCAGCGTCACCGCCTGCTCACCGGACTCGGCTTCGGCCACCACCCGCAGATCCGGCTGCGCGTCCAGAAAAGCGCGCACACCCTGCCGGACGATAGCGTGGTCGTCGGTGATCAGGATCGTGATCGGATTCATGGCTTCTGCTCCGTGGCGCCGGGCCCCGGCACCCAGACGCTGACGCGCGTGCCGCGCTCGGGCGCGCTCTCCACCTGCAGCGTCCCGCCCAGGGCCGCGGCCCGCTCCTGCATAGACCGCAGCCCCACGCCGCTGGGCGCCTCGGCCAGGTCAAAGCCGGCGCCGTCGTCGGCCAGCGTCAGGACAGCGCCGTCTGGGCGATAGTCCAAGACGATCTCCACGCGCCGGGCGCCGCTGTGCCGGGCGACGTTGGCCAGCGCCTCCTGCGCGATCCGGTACAGGGCCTGCTCCTGCTCGGGCGTCAGGCGGCCCTCGCTTGACAGGCGGCAGTCCGCAGGCAGGCCGGTCTGGCGTGACCAGTCGGCAGCGTAATCGCGCAGCGCCGCCGCCAGGCCGCGTCCCTCCAACGCAGGCGGGCGCAGCTCCAGGATGAGATGCGCCAGTTCCTGGCGCAGCCCATCCATTAGCTCTTCGGCCTGCCTCAGGCGCGCCTCGGCCGCGGCCGGGTCCTGGCGCAGCAGCGCCCGCGCCGCCCCCAACTGCGCCGAGGCGGCAAAAGCCTGCTGCTTGACGCTATCGTGCAGGTCCAGCGCCAAACGGTTACGCTCCTCGGCCACGGCCAACTCCTGGCGGGTCGCCAACAAGGTCTGCAATTGCTGCGCCATCCCGTTCAGGCGGCGGGCCAGGTGCCCTAGTTCGTCCTGGGATTGGTCGCGCACCAAGGCGGAGAAATCGCCAAGGCTCCAGGCCTCGGCCGCCTGCGCCATCTTCCCCAGGCGGCGCGTCAGCCCCTGCGCGATGATGAAGCCGAAGAACAGGCCGATCACGCCCGCGATCGGTGTCATGACGCACAAGGTCGGGAGCAAGGACACCAGGGCGATGGCCGGCAGAAAATTGGCCTCCTCGTCGGTCGAGTCAGCGCGTACCAACAGGACCCCGGCCACGCCGCCGGCCTCGTTAAAGATCGGGGCGGCGGCATAGAAGAAGCTGGCCTCCCGCCCGAAGAGCTGGTCCGGATCGGCCTGGCCGGCTGAAGCCGCCGCCAGCAGTTGTCCCGCCAGCCCGGCCGGGGCAGCGTCCGTGTCGGCCTGGTTCACGCCCAGCAGGCCGCCGTCAGCGTCAAAGACCCACACCACGGCTTCGCCGCTCGCGTCCAGATCCAGGCTGTACTGCAGCCAGCCGGTGTTGATGATGTACCACGGGCCGCGCCGGGCCAACTCCCGAAACCAGCGCGCCACCTCGGCCCGGTCACGGGCCAGCACCGCCGGCCGGATCTCCTCGGTCTTGGCGGCCAGCGCCTGGGCCAGCGCCCGCGGCAGATCGTCCGACCGGAAGATCACGGCGGCGATGAAGACCAGGAAGGCCGCCAGCAGCACAGCGCTGGCGATGGCGGTCACGACCGTGTAGGCCAGGGTCAGCCGCCAGCCCAGACGCTTGAAGGGCGAAATCCCGCGCATCGCCGGATTGTACAACTGATCCCGGACCGGCGGCCGGGCCTCAGGCAGCGCGCAACTGGCGCTGCCGGCCCAGCGCGGCGACCGCCAGCAGGAGCGCCGTCGCCGCCAGAATGACCAGGCCGGTGCTGGCCGGGCCGGAGATGTAGTTCAGCGCCGCCACGCCGTTCATGGGGCCGAGGTACCACAACACGACGTAGACCACCTCGAACAGTTTGCTGCCGCCGCTCCAGACTCCCAACGCCAGCGCCAGAGCGGGCACGAACAACACCCCCATCGTCCACGTGAACAAGCCGCCCAGATCGCCCAGCTGCGCCAGGCGGCCGGCCACACCCAGCCCCGCCGCCGCCGTCACCAGGACGCCGGCCAGCCAGGCGGCCGGCAGTTGGCGCCGGACGGGATGCGCGGCCGAGAACAACAACCCCGTCGTCTGATAACGGGCCTCGCGCGCGCCCAGCGCCGACCACAACGTCAGCGGCCAGATCCAGGCCAGGCCGGCCGCGATCGTGAGGCCGTCCGCGGCGACGCCGAGCGGGATGAACGTCAGGACCACGCCGACCGCGTACCACCACCAGCGCCGGCCCTGCAGCAGCAGGCGCAGTTCAGCCGCCAGCACGCGCAGGAAGGTCGATCGCGGCGCCAGGGCTGCCCAGGCCTCGGCCAGGCTGGGGCTGAGAGCCCAGCGCGGCCGCCGCGCCGGGCCGGCGGCCGACGTCGGGCTGGGGCGGGAGCGCGCCGGCCGGCCCGTCGTCTCGAAGCGGTCGAAGAACACGGCCGCCAGCAGCACGATCCCCAGCGCCACCCCCACCAAGGCCAGGCGGCTCAGGATCAGGTCCGGCGTCCACTCCAGGCCGGGCCAGACGAAGACGCGTGTGGCCGTCGTCTCGCCGGAGCCCAGCGAGAATCCATTCTGGTAGGCGGGATCAAAGGCGCGCACAGCCGCGCCCATGGCGTTCTGATACAGGCCGATGCCAGACGGGTCCAGGCCTGGCGCGGTTTCGGCCAGGGTCGTGATCGAGAAGACCAGCGCCATATTCCAAACGATGAAGTAGACGACATTACCCAGGCCGCCGCGCAGCCACGCGATCGTCTCGAACAGCACAGCGGTCGCCGCGATCAGCGCCATCATCGGCAGCGAGACAAACAGGAACGGCGCGAAGAGCGCCCCCAGGTCCAGGCGCGGGTCCTCGCGTTGGATCAACTGCATGCCGAGCGCGGCGAGAGCCAGGACCACGATCAGCAGCCCAAGCACGGCCAGGTTGCTCAGCCATTTGCCGATCAGGTAGACCACCCGGCGCAGCGGCGTGGCGGCCATGATCTGGCCCACCCCGGTCTGGCGGTCGCGCTCGACCGCGCCCTTCACCAGGTAGAAGCCGAACAGGCCCAAAAAAGTGTTGACCACCAGCGCCATCAACGCGCCGAGCCAGGCGGAGTTGTACACGCCGCGATAGTCGTCCAGGCGCAGGTCAATGGTGCCGTTGTAGACCAGGTAGCCCAGGAAGACTACCAGTCCCAGCGTGATCAGGAAACTATAGCGGCGCGTGCGCTCGAGAAAGTCGGCGCGCGCCAGGTGATACAGAGAGGACATGGTCAGGGTTTCCTTCTGGCAGTGTCAGGCCACCGTGGCCACAGGCTGCAGGCTGGCGGCCGCGGCCGGCGCGGTATCGGCCTCGCGGTCGGCGGCAATGAGACGCAGGTAGGCATCTTCGAGCGTCGGCTCCACCGGACGCGCGTTGGCGGCCGGCGCGGCCTCGGCCACGGCCCGGAGCTGCACGCCGTCGGCGCGGCGCAGCGTGCCGCTGATCAGGTGGCGCTGGCGGGCGGCCGGCAGGTCGGCGCTGGGGATGGTCCACTCCCACACCCGGCCGGCCACGCCGCTCAGCAGCGCCTCGGGCGCGGCGTGCGCCAGCAGCCGGCCCCGGTTCATCACCGCCAGGTCGGTGGCGGCCGCTTCCACGTCAGACACGATGTGCGTCGAGAGCAAGACGATGCGCTCGCCGGCCAGGTCGGCCAGCAGGTTGCGAAAGCGCACGCGCTCTTCCGGATCCAGGCCCACGGTCGGCTCGTCCACGATCAACAGCTGCGGGTCGTTGAGCAAAGCCTGGGCGATGCCCACCCGCTGGCGCATGCCGCCGGAGAAGGCGCTCAGCGGCCGGTGGGCGGCCTCGGCCAGGTTGAGCGTCTGGAGCAGTTCGTCGATGCGCCGGCGCGCGCTCTGCGCCTCCAGGCCCTTGACGGCGGCCAGGTACTCCAGGAACTCCCGCGCCGTCAGGTTCGGGTAGAGGCCGAAATCCTGGGGCAGATAGCCAAGGACCCGGCGCAGCCCGTTCGGGCGCCGGACGATGTCGACGCCGCCCCAGGTCACCGTGCCGCGCGTCGGCCGGCTGATGGTGGCCAGGATGCGCATCAGCGTGGACTTGCCGGCGCCGTTCGGGCCGAGCAGACCGACCACGCCGGGGCGCAGCGTCAGGGTGAAATCGCGCAGCCCCCAGGCCGTGCGCGTGTACTGTTTGTCGAGATGATTGATGACGAGTTCCATACCAGGCTCCTTGTGAACGCGTTCAGGATAAGCGCACGCGCGCCTGGGCGGAGGCCTCGGCAGAGGGGTTTGGCACCCCACTGGGGAGGGAATCTGGGCTGGTCCTGGTTGTACTTGACAGAAGCTGGCCGCGCCGGCGTGTGGATGTCACCGGCCCGCCAGCCGTTCGTCACTTCTGCCGGCCACGTTCATCCCCACTTCATAAGTGGCGGCGATACTGGCTGCAGTAACGCTCGGTCAGATCGACCGACTCAGGAGGCAGCATGGCTAAGAAACTGATCCTTGTGGCTGGCGTGACCGTGACTGCGGCGGCGCTGGTCTTTGTCGGGCTGGCGTTCGCGCAGACGCCCACCCCGCCGGCCGACGGTGCGACGGCAGTTCCTGGCTGGGGGATGATGCGCGGCTTTGGCGGCGGGATGGGCCACGGCCGGACGTACACCGACACCCTGCCGATGGGGCCGGGCTACGGCCGCGGCGGGATGATGGGCGGCTGGATGCAAGGCCGCGTGACGGCCGGGACCGGGTTACTGCAAGACTACCTGCTGGACGCCTTCGCGGCGGCGCTCGACCTGCCGCGCGCCACGCTGGATGAGCGCGTGGCCGCCGGCGAGACGCTCTACGACATCGCCGTGGCGCAGGGTCTGAACCAGGCCGATTTCGTCACCTTGATGCAGACCGCGCGCGACACCGCGCTGGATCAGGCCGTGGCGGACGGCGTGTTGACTCAGGAACAGGCCGACTGGATGCGCAATCGCGGCGGGATGCTGGCCGGCGGGCGGCCGGGCTATGGCCGCGGCGGGATGCTGGGCGGGGGGATGATGGGCGGCGGTCCGCGGTCCGGCTATGGCATGATGGGCGGCCTGGGGCGCGGCGCCGGCGTGCTGCACGACTACATGCTGGACGCCTTCGCGGCGGCGCTCGATCTGCCGCGCGCCACGCTGGATGAGCGCGTGGCCGCCGGCGAGACGCTCTACGACATCGCCGTGGCGCAGGGTCTGAACCAGGCCGATTTCGTCACCTTGATGCAGACCGCGCGCGACACCGCGCTGGATCAGGCCGTGGCGGACGGCGTGTTGACTCAGGAACAGGCCGACTGGATGCGCAATCGCGGTCAACCCGGCGACTGCCCGCACGGCGCCCCCCTCGAGGCGACGCCGGCGCCGACCAATTGAGCGGCACCATCGATAAACAGGCCCCCATCAGCGGGGCCTGTTTTTGTTTAGGGCGGCTTCACCACAACGTCGGCTGCTGGGGCGCGGCCGGCGGTGTCTCCCAATCCGGCAGCGCCGGCAGCGGGTGGCGGCTGGCGATCAGGTCGTGCAGCAGCCGGGCCATCTCCGGCGCGTCGGTGTCGTCGGGGTTGTGCAGAAAGAAGAAGACGTCCTCGCCCGGCGCCGTGAGCCAGCCAGCCACAGTCTTGGCCCAGTCCGCCAGCCAAGGCCGGTTGGCTTCCGCCGCCGGCACGCCCACAAAGCGCACAAAGGCAATGTCCGTGGTGCGCGTCTGGCGCAGCGGGAACTTCGGCTTGCGGCTCTGCGCAGTCGCGACCGCGCCCGCCTGGCCGGGCGGGAGGCTGAACAACGCCGTTGTGTCGAAGATCACGCGCGCGGCCCGGTGCTGGCGCAGGAGCTCGTCGAAGGCGGCCTCGGCCGGACCGCCGAAGAAATCGGCGTGGCGCGGCTCGACGGCATAGCGAAAGGCGTCTGGCAGGCGCGCCAGGTAGGCGGCCAGCGTCTCCAGGTGTTGGCCCGTGAAGGTGGGCGGCAATTGCAGAAAAGCGGGGCCGCAGCACTCGCCCAGCCGCTCCAGCCGATCGAGGAAGGCGGCCGTTTCAGACTCGGCGTTCTTCAACCGACGCTGGTGGCTGATGGTCTGCGGGAATTTGAGACAGAAGCGAAAACCCGGCGGCGTCTCAGCGCGCCAGCGCTCCACCGTGGCGGCTTCGGGCACGGCATAGAAAGTGGTGTTGCCTTCGACGGCGTTGAGGCGCCGGCTGTAGAGGCGTAGATAGTCACGCGGCTTGGCGCCGGCCGGGAAGAAACGTCCGGCCCAGGTCTTCAGCCCCCATTGCGGGCAACCGAGGTAAAGCGGCATGCGCCGATTATAGCGTCCGGGAAACGCAACGACCTCGGCCGGGGCCGAGGTCGTCTGGAAGTGAAGCGCCGCCGCCTTACGCAGCCGTTTCGGCGGGCCGGCGGCGGCCGATATCGCGCGTGACGCCGAGCAGGCCGATCGGCCGGTCCGCCTCATCCAGCAGCAGCGAGAGGCGGGTCTCCGTCCAGCGGGCCGTGCCGTCCGCGCATTTCACCTTCAGTTCGAGCGTGTCCGCGGCCGCGCGCCGCTGCTCCCGTGACCACGCGGCGGCGCCAGCCAGCAAGGCCGCAAAGTGGCGCCGGGCGCGCTCGGCGGATTCCGGCGTCAGCGCGTCCTCGAGCGATTGGGTCAGGGCCGTCTCGGCTGGATAGCCGCACAGCTTTTCGGCCGACGGGCTGATGTAGGTCAGGCGCAAATCGAAGTCGCGCACCCAGATCACGTCGCTGACGTTATCGGCCAGCAGGCGGTAGCGGTGCTCGCTTTCGCGCAGCGCCTGCTCGGCCAGCTTGCGCCGGGTGATGTCGATCTGCAGTCCGATCAGGCGCTCCGGCTGCCCATCGGCGCCGCGCTGCACCTGGCCGACATGGCGCAGCCAGCGGACCTCGCCGGCGGGCCGGATGACCCGGTGCTCGAAATCCAGCACCTGGGAGCCCGCCAAGGCAGCCGCCATGTGTTCGCGCGCCAACCCGCGGTCGTCGGCAAACACCACGCGCGGCCAGTCCGCACAAGTCGCCGGACACTCTGCCTCGGCCAGCCCCAGCAGCCGGGCGCTCTGCGCCGACCAAACCGCCTGACCCGTGCGCAGATTCCACTCCCACACGCCGGCGCTCATCGCCTCCAGAGCCTGCTCCAGGCGGTGCTCGCCCTGGCGCAGCGCCGTCTCCATCGCATGGCTCTCGGTCAACTCCTCCTGCAGACGCGCGTACGTCCAGGCGTTCTCGAGGGCGGCCACTGCCAGATTGGCAAAGATCTCCAGGCCTTGCAGCGCTTCGGGCGTGGGCTGGAGGCCATCCGCCGGCTGGTCCACCGAAATCAGGCCGACCACCTCGCCGGTGCGCAGCTCGATTGGCACCACCAGGACGTCCTGGAGGTTCCAGGTGTTGTCGCCGGGGTTGGCTGCGGCCGCCGGCACAAAGTAGCAGCGCCCGCGCCGGTACCTATCCTGCAGCAGCCGGTCTTCATAGTGTTCCCATTCGGCGCAGACCAAGCCGTTGTCGTGAAGTTGCTGGGCCACCTGGCCCAGGCCGGTGTGGGCGGCCACCCGCACCTGCCGGGTCTCGCGGTCCACCAGGTGGATGGCCACCACGCGGAACCCCAGCGCGCGCCGCACGCCCTCAACGATCTGCCGCAAGGCCTGCTCCACCTCTACGCCCAGGCGCAGCGAATTGCCGGTCTCCAGGATCTGGGCCAACTGCTGGTTGCGGCGTTCCAGCTTGCGGTTGGCCTCCTGCAACGCTTCTTCCGCCAGCTTGCGCTCGGTGATGTCGCGCCCGACGGACTGAAACTCGACGACCTGGCCTTGCGGATTGAAGATCGCGCGATCGGTCCACTGCTGCCAGCGCAGCGCCCCCTCCGGTTGGTAGACCCGGTGTTCGTAGGTCGTGGTCGGCTGGTCGGGGCTCAACTGGGCGGCCTGCTGCTGAACCAACGCCTGATCCTCTTCCGGGATCAAGGGCATGAACGACCGGCCGATCAGGTCCAGGCTGGACTTCCCGAAATACCGGCAGTAGGCGTCGTTGACGAAGGTCAGCGTCCCATCCGGCAGGTAGCGGCAGATCAGGTCGGTCTGGTCCTCCACAATCGACCGGTAACGGCGGGCCTGCCGGTCATGCAGGCGCCCGATGATGTCGTTGAAGGCACCGGCCACGCCATCCGGCGCGGTGCCGGGCGCCGCCTCCGGGCCTTGCCCGCTCAGCAGCACTCGGCCGTTCTCATGCGCGGAGTTGATGATGACGGACGGGCCCTGGCCCTGGACCATCGCGCAGAACGCGGTCACCACCAGCGGATCAAACTGAGTGCCGGCATTGGCGCGCACCTCGGCCAGAATGGCCTCGGCCGGCAGCCCGCGGCGGTAGGGGCGGTCGGCGGCCATGGCCTCGACCGTGTCCGCCACGCTCAGGATGCGGGCTTCGAGCGGGATGGCATGTTCCTTGAGGCCGTCCGGATACCCACGGCCGTCGTAGCGCTCGTGATGGTGCCGGATGAACGGCACCAGGCCATGCAAGGAGTGGCAGTACCCCACGATCTCGGCGCCCATCACCGAGTGCTGTTTGACGTCCTCATACTCCTCGCGCGTCAGGCGGCCGGGCTTGAACAGGATCGCCTCGGGGATGCCGAGCTTGCCGATGTCGTGCAGCAGGCCGGCCTTGCGCACCAGCTCGACGCGCTCGGGTGGCAGGTTCATGGCCTGCGCGATGAGCGTGGCATAGCGCGCCACGTGCTGTGAATGGTCGCGCACATCGGGATCGCGCAGATCGATGGCGCGCGAGAGCGACAGCAGCAGCTCTTCATTGAGCGTCGAAATCTCGTCGGTCTTCTTCTGCAGTTCGGCGTTGGTCTCGCGCAGCTGGCTGACCAGGCCCTTCGTGTGGTTGAGGTATTGGCTCTGGCCCAGGCGCACGACCAGCAGCGGCACCAGGCTGGCGGCGACGCCCGGCAGCCCGCCGTAGCGGTAGCTGAAGATGAGGGCGAAAGCCACGGCCCCCAGCGCCAGGTAGTGCGGCCACAGCCAGCGGAAGCGCTCGCTCCACACCTGGTGGAACGGCTGACCGCTGCTCAAGTCGATGACACCGGCCAGCAGCCAGGTGCTGCTCAAATAACTCAACCCGCCCGCGGCAATGGCCAGCAGCACCTGCGCCGGGATGGCCGCGCCATGACCGGCGGATTCCAGCCAGAGCGCCAGGACCCACCCCAACATGCTGGCGATGAAGTGGTTGCTCAGGTTGAAGATGAAGCGGCTGGGCGGGCTGTGGTGCTTGAGCATGGCCGCCCAGGCCACGGCCACGCTCAGTCCCAGCGCGCCGAGCGGCCCGAACAACAATGTGCCGGCCACCAGGGCGGCGGTGGCAGTCGAGACGGACGTATCGCGCACGTAAATGTCGATGGCCAGCCATTCGGTCAGAAAGGCCAGCACCGCGAACACGGCCAGGCCGTACCAATCCTGACCAGCCAGCGACGCCGGTCGCCACAGCAGGCCGAACAGGCTGAGCGCCAGCAGACTCAACCCGGCGACATAGACGTTCACGGCCCAGGCTGGCCAGGAGTGGACGGTGCGCTTGGCCGGCTGCGCGGCGGCCGGCGGCAGTGCGGCGGCCGGCGCCATCGGGCTCGGCTCCGGTTCGGGTGCCAGGGCACGTCCGGGAGACACCGCGGCTGGCGGATCACCAGCCTGCGGCGCGATACCGGTGATATTCTCGACACCCTGGTTGGAGTACCGGCAGATGCGGTTACGGCCGGCCAGTTTGGCCTGATAGACCGCCAGGTCGGCGCTGTGGATGATGTCATTCGGGGTCAGGCCGAACCGCTCCCGGCCGGAGATCCCGAAGCTCATCGTCACGCGCAGCGGCAGCACGCTGGTGGCGATATCGAAACGCGCCGTCTCGATCGCCGCCCGGATCTCCTCGATGCGCGGCGAGGCCTGCTCCATTGTCGTTTCCGGCATCAGGATGGCGAACTCCTCGCCGCCAAAGCGGGCGACGATGTCGTAATCGCGCACCAGGGTCTTGAGCAGCGAGGCCACGCCGATCAGCGCTGTATCACCGGCCAGGTGGCCGTAGGTGTTGTTGATGTTACGCAGCAGGTCTAGATCGGCCATCACTACGGTCAGCGGGCGATCGTAACGATCCGCGCGGGCCAACTCCTTCTCCAGCGCCTCGGAAAAGTAAGGGGCGTTGAACAGGCCGGTCTTGGGGTCAAGCTGCGTCTGGCGCTGCAGGGCCGGCACCTTCAGCGTCGTATAGATCAGGTAGAGCGGGATGGCGGCCAGGACCACGGCGTACGGATTAAAGAGCCAGATAAAGCCGCCGGCCGCGCCCATCCCGAACATCGTGAAGTCGATGACCAGTGTCAGCCGCTCGAAGACGCCCGACTCGGCCAGGCTCTGACCCCGGGCCAGCTTGAGCACCAGACCGATCATGGCGTGGTTGGCCAGTGTGAACACGGCACTCGCCGCCAGGACGGCCACGAGCCCCTCCAGGCCGGTCGGCGGCTGCGCCCCGTTGATCGCTTGATAGGCCAACTCAGCCAGCGTCACCACCAGGGCGTACGAGCCAATGTTGAAGGACTGGATGTACCAGGGGTAGCGGTGCCAGACCCATTCCACCAGGTGCGCCACGACGATGACGAACAAGGCCGTCGGGGCACCACCCAGCAGGAACGCGAAACCAGACAGCACCCAGCTGACGTTGTAGCTGGAACGCTCAGTGGGGCCTTCCACCTTAAAGATCTGCGCCAGGGCCGCTAATGCCCCGACCCCCAGCAGGAATTGCCACTGATCACCGGACAGTCGGCTGAACTGCCAGATCAGCAGGGCCGTCCCAATCAGGACCGTGCTGGCGATGTAGGCTTGCGTTTTGGCGGAGAGTTTTCCCATGCTGGCGTAGAGCCGGTTAACAGGTCACCCCGCTAACCGATGAGATCGATAGTACGAATTACTGACGCTACTTTACGCTTGAACAACAGCGCCCCCCATAGGAAAAGGGTGGCAAAACACCGCCCGCAGAGGTGGGGATGGTTGGCACGGGTTGGCACAGCACAGCCGAGGCCAGCGCGGAGCACCGGATTGCCTCCGCGCTGGCCTCGGGCCAGCGTCACTGCGATCCAAGCTGGGCGAGCCTTACGGTTCCCAGTAGTCGTTATTCCAGTTGACTGAGTTCCAGTTGACGCTGTTCCAATTGACCGAGTTCCAGTTGACCGAGTTCCAGTTAACGGAGTTCCAATTGACGCTGCCCCACAGCACCGGGTCAGAACCCGTCCACAGCAGACGGCTGGCCTGGAGGCCGGTGTTGGCGCTGGCCGTCGTGGACCCGTGGACGGCGGCATAGATATCCAGGTAGCCGGCGCCGGCCTCGGTCGGGTCGTAGTTGGGCCAGGTCTGGTTGGCGGTCGCCAGCAGACGATACTTCACTTGATCCGGCGTCAGGTACGGCTCGGTCTCCAGGATCAGCGCCGCCGCAGCCGCCACCATCGGGGCAGCCACCGAAGTCCCGGACATCCGGAAGTAAGCATTGCCTGCCCAGGTCAGCAGTTTGTTGGCCGGGTGTTCACGCGCCAGGTTGCTGTCGTCGCTGGAAAGCAGACTGACGATGTCCTTGCCGGGCGCCACCAGGTCGGGCTTGGCGAAGCCGTCGCTGGTTGTGCCGTAGGCCGAGAAGGAGGCCACCCTGTCATCGGTCAACGTGGCCGTCCCGCGATCGTCGGCAGCACCGACCGTGATGAGGAACGGATCGTTGGCGGGCGCGTAGATCTGGTTTCCGCCGCCGTTGTTGCCGGCCGAGGCCACAACCACGATACCGTTGAACCACAGGATCTCGGCGGCGGCGTTCAGCGGGTTATCATGGTACGAGCCTGCCGCCGCGCTGTTGAGAGACAGATTGACGACGCGGATGTTGTAGACGTCTTTGTGGTCATAGACCCACTGCAGGCCGGCCACAACACCCGATGTGCTGCCCCGGCCAAAGTCGTCGGTGACCCGGACATCCACCAGTTGCAGGCGCGGGGCCAGGCCGATAAAGGCGCCGTCGGAGGCATAGCCATCGCCGGCCATGATCCCGGCCACATGGCTGCCATGACCGTTCAGGTCGTCCGGGAACCAGGCCCCGGTGAAATCGACATGTTCCAGGACGCGCCCAGACCACGAGTCGCCTTGCAGATCCAGATGCTCGGCGACGCCGCTGTCCAGCACCGCCACGGTCACCGCCTCGCCTTGCCGATAAGGCGGCTCATTCCAAACCCGGTCCGCGCCGACGGCGTAGACATAGGCGTTCGTCAGGCGGCTCTTGTCGACGCATTTCCGGCAGGTGAGCCAGTAATCGAGCGTGACATCGTCGACAACAAAGGACTCGGCCGCCTGGCCGTAGTTTGCGGCGACGCGGAAACGGATGGAGGTGTTGGCCGTGGCATACGCCGTGATCGGGAAGGTGCGCTTGCCGCGGCGAGCGCCTTTGAGCCCCTGGAACACTTCCAGGACCTGGTAGGTCTGCCCGCCGTCAGCCGAGATTTCCACCACCACCACGTCGTCGGCGTCGACGCCCGACGTGGTGCGAAAGTTGAAGCTAAAGACCGCCTCCACCGCCCCGCTCAGGTTGGCCGCGCGGCGAATGCTGGGTTGCGTGCCCGTGTCCGGGTTATCAGTCAGCCAGAGCTCGCCGGCGAAGAGGTCGACGTTGCCGGCCAGGGGACCGGCGCCGGCCACGTCTGACTCGATCCAGTTCGATTTCCATGGATGGGTGCCGGCATTGTTGCCGTAGCTCACCCACCAGAAGTTGTCGCTGAGCGTGTTGGGCAGCACCATGGCGGCGGCGCTGTCCAGCGAGTCGGTTGCCGTCGCGGCCTCGCCGGAGGCGCGGACCAGCGGCAGCCAGAGCGTGTTATTCAGGGTTTCCACATGCTCGCCCGCCGCCGCTTCCAGGCGCGGAGCATAATCGATCACGATTGTGTCGATGTAGACGCGGGCGTCCGGGCTCCAAGTCCCCGAGGTCACCAGACGCAGGGCAAAGCCCGGTGTGAGAAAGCCGGCCAGGTCGTAGGCGGCCTGTTGCAGTTGCGCATCCGTCGCCGGACCGCCCAGGCGGCCGAGCTCGGCCCAAGTCTGCCCGCCGTCCGCCGAAACCTCCACCCGCACAAAGTCGGTCTCGCTGGCCAGGTCTTTGCGCCGATAGGTCAGGCTCAACTGCGCGGCCGTGGCGCCGCTCAAGTCCGCGCTCCCCTGGAGCCCGCGCTCGGCCGCCTGCAAGCGCAGACCCTGGGCGTCACCGCTCATGAAGCTGGTGACGGCGATGGCGCCGGCGATCGGGCCGTCTTGTTCGCCCAGCTCCAGCCACGCCGTGCCAGCCCAGTCCCAGCCGCTCGACCAAACGCCGCTCCCGGTCTCGGCGATGACGCCGATGGTGAAGTCTTCGCGCAGCAACCCAACCAGCGGATCGGCGTCGACCGCGCGGACCGGCGCGTCGAGCGCCACCTGTTGCACGGTGGGCTGATCGGCCAGAGACGCAGCCAGGGCGGCCGGCAGCCGGGCCGCGAAGGCGTTGAGGAGGTGCAGATCGGCCGTCACTGCGCCGCCGTGCTGTGTCACCCAGGCCTCAACCGCGTCACCCGGTGCCGCTTTGCGCACGATGACGTCCAGCATGGCCTCCGGCTGTTCAGCCGCCAGGGCGGCGACCAGCGGCGACAGGCGCGGCGCGGCGCTTTGCGCGACGACCGCAGCGGGGACGGCCGCCGGCGCAGACGCCAACGCGCCCACCACCATCACCGACACCACTCGCCAGGCGGCGGCGCGCCAGCGGCGCAGACCTCCCGCAATCATCGCACGGCGCCTTTCTGGATGCCGTTCCAATTCACGGCCGCAACGATCGTCGTCCCCACCCGCGGCCGGGCCGCCGCCGCCGGCTGGGCGGCCGGGGCCGCCAGCAGCGCGAGCGCGGCCAGGCCGATGACTCCCAGACGTAATAGCTTAGCCATCATATGTTTTCCTTGAAACACCAGTCACTGGCCCCAGTAGTCACTGTTCCAGTTGACACTGTTCCAATTGACCGAGTTCCAATTCACCGAATTCCAATTGACGCTATTCCAGTTCACACTATTCCAGTTGACGCTGCTCCAGGTGACCGGCTCGGCACCGCTCCACAGCAGCTTGCTCGCCGCCAGACCGGTGTTGGCGCTTTGCGTCGTAGTTCCGGTGACAGCCGCATACACGTCCAGATAGCCGGCCCCAGCCTTGGCGGCGCTGTAGCCCTTCCAGCTCTTATTGGCGGTGGCCGTCAGGCGGTATTTCACCTGGTCTGGCGTGAGGTTGGGCTCGTCTTGCAGCAGCAGCGCCGCCGCGCCCGCAACCATCGGCGCCGCCATCGACGTCCCGGACATGCGGAAGTAGGTGGCGTCCCCGGCGCGCACCAGGTTACCCGGATAGGCCGCCGGCAGCCCCATGCCCATATTCCCGAGCAGGCTGACGATATTCCGGCCAGGCGCCACCAGGTCCGGCTTGACGATGCCATCGCTGGTGCGTCCGTAAGCCGAAAACGAGGCCACGGAGTCGTCGGCCAGGCTGGCCGTGCCCTTGTCGTCCACCGCCCCGACCGTGATCACGAAGGGGTCGTTGGCCGGCGGATAGAGCGCGCCATTACCGCTGTTGCCGGCCGAGACCACGACGACGATACCGTTGAACCACAAGACCTCAACGGCGGCGTTAATCGGGTTAGTGTGATAGGACTCGGCGACCGCGCTGTTGATGGAGATATTGACGACCCGGATGTTGTACGCGGCGCGATTATCCAGGATCCACTGCAGCCCCTGGACGACGCTGCGAGCCGTCCCCGCCCCCATGTTGAGATCGTCGCTGACTTTGACGTTGACGATATTGACCTGCGGCGCCACGCCGAGGTAGCGCCCGGCAGCCATACGGCCGTTGCCGCCGATGATACCGGCGACATGCGAGCCGTGACCGTACCCATCGAAAGTCGACGTGTTGTAGCCGTCGTTGTAGGCGACGCTGGCGACCACGCGGTTGGCGCCCATCACCGAGTAGAGGTCGGTCTGATAGTTCACGCCGCTATCAACCACGGCGACGGCGATGCCCTGGCCCTGCAGATACGGAGCGCTGTTCCAGACCTGATCCGCCCGGATCGCGCGGATGTAAGCACTTTGCAGCTGGCTGACGTCCACGCACTGCGCGCAGGCCGTGCGGGCGACCGGGGCGTCGTAAGAAAGCGAGCGCACGCCCGCGGTGCGGGCCAAGGCGGGGAGATGACGAGCCGGCAGTTCCGCCGCAAAACCGTTGATGATCCGCAGGTCAGCCGTCAGGCGCCCCCCCAGCCGGGCAACAGCGTGCTCAGGCCCCAAATCCGTGGTCGCCTTCTGCACAATCACCGACACCCATGCGTCCGGGCTCTCCTGAACTAACGCCGCCAGGACCGGCTGCAGCGAAACCAACGTCTCCGGGGCCGACGTCGTCCCCAGCCCGCCCAACAGCAGGGCCAGGGCCAGGAACAGGCGCGGCATCTTCGCGAGGTGGGCGGTGAGCATTTTGACCTCCCGGAGGAGGCGCTGTTGCCAGCGCTCCCGGACACATTTGCTCGGGTCGGCGGCGGCGTTGGCGCGCACAGCCGTTATTCCCTGGCGCACCAACCGAGCCGGATCGTCATAACCCCACTGCATGAGGCGCGCCCTAGTACCCGACGCCCGAGTTCCAGTTCACCTGCGGCTGAACACCCCCATCGCCGCCAACGGGCGGCCAGGCGGCCTGGGCCGCGCCGGCGGGCGCAGCAAGAGCGACCAAGAACAGCAACAGAGCGAAGCGGTATTTGAGGTTGAGGAACTTACGCATGACTGGTCTCCTTGTGAAAATGGAAATCCCTCGGTTACGGACTACCGAGGGATCAAAACACTCTCTCAGGCAGTCCGGCGATCATGCCTGGGGTAGCCGGCGGCCACCTCAGGGTTAGACCCGTAACTTTGCGCCCCCGCCTTTCGACGGGTTTGCCATTTTCTGCAGTGCGGTATTCAGTTGGGTGCTGCGTCGATCAGTGCAGCCAGTGATACTCTAGTTACTTATACCTAGAGAACCCATAGGAAGGAAATCCCAAATGGACGCCAGCTTGGGTGGGAAAGGTTGGCAGCGGCTGGCCCGGCCGCAGGAGCAATCGCCCTGGGCACAACACCCAACCCGATATCCCGCGGGTGGACCATCTGATTTCGCTTGGCAAATGTGGCCAACAGGGTGAGTGTGGTCGTCGGTTCCGGTCGACGGCCACGCGAGCAGGTGCCGCATCGCATGCCCGCTTGGCGGGGCGGGCCGCCCTCTATATGAAAGACGGCCTGCCCGCCGGATTGTCCCAGTGAACGCGGCGGTTGAGTTGGGACAGGTTGGGGATCGGACTTCCGGGGTCGGGTTTATTTGAGGGGGTATGACCGGGCACGCAATCCGCCAACCGAATGGTTGGCGGAGGACAGGGATCGGGGAAGAGCAGCTGGGTCCAGTTCAGTGCCCAGCCCGCAACTGGCAGTGCGTCTCAGGCCGGCAGAAAGGACGTGACCTTGGCCCACAGTTCGCGGATGTTGATGGGCTTGGACATGTAGACGTCGCAGCCGGCGTTCAGGGCCTTCTCGGCGTCACCGCGCAGGGCATTAGCCGTAATGGCGATGACGGGCAGCGTGCGCAGCCGTTCACTCGCGCGAATCCGCCGGGCCACCTCATAGCCGTCGATATCGGGCAAATTGATGTCCAGCAGGATCAGATCCGGCTGCTTGGCTTCGGCCTCGGCCAGTCCGCTCAAGCCGTTGGCCGCCCACAGAAACTTGTAGCCGCGTGCCTCCAGCGCGCGCTGCACCAGCAGCATGTTGTCTGGGTTGTCTTCAATGTATAAGATCGTTGAGGACATCTATGCCTCTCCGTTGCGAGACGCCTTTTCACCGATCACCTGCACCACCTGCTCCACAAAAGCGCGCGGCGAAAGCGATCCTTTCTGATAAAGCGCTTCAATTGTACCGTTCAAACGCGTCCGCTCCTCAACCGTGATGTCGCGGGCGCTCACCACTACGACCGGGATCGTGCGGGTGCGACGGTCGAGGCGCAGCGCCTCGATCAACGCAAAGCCATCCATCTCCGGCATCGTCAGGTCGCTGATAATGAGGTCCGGCAGCCGCTGGCGCGCCAGCTCCAGGCCCTCGGCCGCCGCCGACGCATGATACACGCGATATGATTTCTTGGCTTCCAGCAGGCGCCGGATCAGCAGCGCGTCGTCCGAGTTGTCGTCCACGATCAAGACCGTGGTGACGCGCTCGTCCAGCTGCTCCAGCGCCGACAGCAGCCCCTCGCGCGGCGCCGGGCGCATGTCGTCGCTCAGGTGCACATCCACGTGCCACTGTTCGCCCAGCACGTGCTTTTCGACTGGGAAGGTGTGACCACTCCCGTTGACGACCACTAACTCGTCCCGGCTGATCACGCCCTGCGCGATCAGTTTCTCCACCCCGGCGAAAGCCACGGCGGTAGCCGGCTCGACGGCCATGCCCTCGGTCTTGGCCAGCGCCAGCATCGCGTCCCAGGCTTCGCGGTCGGTGACGCTTTCCATGGCACCGCCGTGCCAGTGCGCCAGCCGATACAGGTGCGTATAGGGCTTGCCCGGGTCGCCGGTGGACAGCACGGCGATCCGCGTCTCCGGCGTCACCGGCGCCGCCACCGCCTGCCCAGCCTTAAAGGCCCGCACCATCGGCGCGCAGCCCTCGGCCTGCAGCACGCCGAGCTTGGGGATCCGGTCGATCAGGCCCAGCGCGTGCAACTCCCGGAAGCCGTGGTACACGCCCAACGGCCCCAGCCCGCCGCTGACGGCCTGCAGGTACCAATCGGGCGCCCGCCAGCCCAGTTGCTCGACAATCTCGTAAGCGATGGTCTTCATCGCCTCGACGGCCGGCACGCTCCGGGCGCCGCGGTCCAACAACAAGCCGCGCCGGCGCGCAAAATCAGCGGCGATCTGCTTGGTCTGGTCGTAGTTGCCACTGACCCGGATCACGTCGGCCCCGAACAGGGCCGTCTCGCGCAGTTTTTCGTTCGGCACCAGGCTGGTCATGAAGACCCACAGCTTGATGCCGGCGCGCGCGCAGGCTGAAGCATAAGCTACAGCGGCATTGCCGGTGGACGCGATCACACACTCGTGGATATCGGCCTCCAGCATGGCGGCCACCGATACCGCCGCCTGCCGATCCTTGAACGAGCTGGTCGGGCCATGCCGCTCGTCCTTGATGAACAGGCGGTTGTGGCCCAGGCGTTCGGCGTAGCGGCGCGAGAGTTGCAGCGGCGTGCCGCCCGCGCTGTTCAAGTCGAACCGCAGCGGGTCGTCCACCGGCAGCACATCGTGGTAACGCCACAAGTTGGCCGGCCGGCCCGGCAGGCCGCGCAACACTTCCCGCTTGAACGCGGCGTAGTCGTAGTGCGGCTCCAGCCACTCGGCGCCGCAGGCCGCACAGACCGGCGGCACAAACGGCTCATAGGGCTGCTGCCCCCCGCAGGCCACACATTCCAGGAAAAGCGGTTTCGCCATACTCGCCGCCCGGCCAGCCGGCCGCGCTAATAGGCCTCGACTTCCAGGCTGCTGTGCTTGAACTCGACCGGCAGTTCCACGCACAGGCGCGCGCCCTCGCCCGGCAGGCCGCGGCTCTCGGCCCACAAACGGCCGCCATGCAGCTCAATCAGGCGCCGGCTGATGGGCAGACCCAGGCCGGTGCCACCCACCTTGCGCGTGGTGGAAGTGTCCACCTGGCTGAAAGCCTCGAAGATGGTCTCCAGTTTCTCGGCCGGGATGCCCATGCCCGTGTCGCTGACCGTGATCAGCAGCCGGTCCTGGTGGCGCTCGGCGGCGATGGTGACGCCGCCCGTCTCGGTGAACTTGACGGCGTTGCCCACCAGATTGATCAGCACCTGGCGCAGGCGGATATGGTCGGCCTCCAGGTACAGGGCCTCGTCCGGCGGCAGCTGCGTGCGCAGCGCCAGCCGCTTCTCGCGGGCCAGCGAACCGGTAATGTCGATCACCTCGGCCACCACATCGGCCAGGTCCAGGCGCTCCGGGCTGATAGACATGCGGCCGGCTTCAATCTTGGCCATATCCAGGATGTCGTTGATCAGATTGAGCAGGTGCTGGCCGTTCTTCTGGACCACCTTCAGGTCGTTGTCCATGCGGTCCGTCAGCGGGCCGTCCAGGCCTTCCAGGATGACGTCGGTGAAGCCCAGGATCGAGTTGAGCGGCGTGCGCAACTCATGGCTCATGTTGGCCAGGAACGACGACTTGAGCTGGTCCAGCTCCTGCAGCCGCGCGACGGTGGCCGCCTGCTCGGCATACAGGTTGGCGTTCTGCAGGGCGATGGCCACCTGAGCGGCCAGCGTGCCCTGGATGCGCGCGTCCTCTTCACTGAAACGCCCGGGCTGATCGGACTGCACGTCGAAGACGCCCAGCAGCCGTTCGCCCACCAGCATCGGCAGAGCCATCTCCGACCGGGCCTGCGGCAACAACGGGTGCGACTGCCAGCGCTCGAGGGCCGCCAGGTCGGCGACCAACATCGGCTGGCGCGTGCGCGCGGCGCGGGCCACCACGGATTGCTCCAACAACACCGGCAAGAGCCGCTCCTCGGCCACCAGCTGCCGGCCCACGTCGCCGGAGCCGGCCGCCAGCTGCAGCGTCTCACTGATGTCGTCGTACAGGAAGATCTGGGCATGGTACAGGCCGAACCGCTGGCGGGTCAGGTCCGCCACTTCCTGCAGCAGCTGCCGGCCTTCCAGGAGCGTAGACGCCACCGTGGTCACCTGCACCACGGTCTCAAGCTGGGCGGCCAGGTGCTCCTGCTTGGACAGGCTCTGCAGCGTCTGTTCGTTCAGGCGCAGGTTCTCCAAGTGCGCGCTCAGGCGCTCGGCCACGGCGGCCACAATCGCCTGAGCCTCGGCTTCGGCCAGCGCGGGCTCGGCCACGCTGAGCTGCCCGACCGGCTCGCCCTGCACCAGCAGCCGCTCCGCCAGGCCGGCCTCGGCGACCGTGGCTGGCGCGGCCACCGGCTGGAGCGGCACCACCTCGGCCAGGTCGAACTGATAGGCGTAGTCCTGGCTGGGGCGCGCCAGCAAATAGTCGCGCCAGCCGTCCTGTGTCAGGCGCCGCGTCAGGGCGTTCAGCTCAGTCAGGGCCTGCTCGGAGCGCTCAAAGGAACGAGCGTTCTGCAGGGCGACGGCGATCTGGACGGCCAGGGTCATCTGAATGTTGGCGTCTTCACCACTGAAGCGGCCGATGGCGTCAGATTGCACGTCCAGCACACCCAGCACCTGGTCGGCCACCAGCAGCGGCGCCGCCAGCTCAGAGCGGGTCAGGGGCAGGAGCGGGTGCGGCAGGAAGTGCGGGTCCTGGCTGACGTCGTTGACGACCACCACCCGGCGCTCGCGAGCGGCCTGGGCCACCAGCGACTGCTGGCGGCTGAGCGGGAGGCGGCGGCCTTCGGCCACCATCTGGCGGCCGATCTCGCCGGCGCCGGCCTGCAACACCAGCGTGTCACCCTCGGCATTGAAAAGGTACAGGTGGGCATGGTAGAGGCCAAAACGCTCCTTGGCCAGGTCCACCACGGTCTGAAGCATCACGGCCTGCTCGCGCAGCGTCGCCACCGCGACGCCCACTTGCGCCACCGTGGCGAGCTCGGCGGCGCGCCGGCGTGACTGCTCCAGCAGGCGCGCGTTCTCGATCTCGGTGCCAATGTTGGCGGCGATGGTCGTCAGCAGACGGACATCTTCAGGCGTAAAGCGCCCGGCTTGCTGCGATTGGACGTTGATCACACCGATGACGTCCGCGCCGACGTTGATGGGGACGCCCAGCCAGGATTTGGCCAGATCTCCGTCGCCCACCAGCTTCGCGCCCAGAGCCTGCGCCTGGGCCGCATCGAAATCCGCCAGCAGCAACGGCTGGCGCGAGCGCAGGATCCGCTCGGTGAGGCCGCCGGCCAGAGTCATGGCCGGGACCGGCTGAGGCTGGCCGCGCTCCAAGCTGAACGGGAATTGCAGGATGTTGGTCTGCGGGTCGTACAGTGTAATGAAGCCCGTATCGACCTCGAAGACCTCACAGACCCGATGACCGACCTGGGTGAGCACTGTCTGCAGATCGGCCTGAGACGCCAACAACCGGCCCAGGTCATTCAGCAACTCCAGTTCGGCGGTATGCTCGGCGGCGTGCTGTTCGGCCTCCTTGCGGGCGGTGATATCCTGCTTGGTGGCCACGAACCAGGCGATTTCGCCGCGCTCGTTGCGCAGCGGCGTGATCGTCTGCGCCTCCACGAACAGGCTGCCATCCTTGCGCCGGTTGACCACCTCGCCGCGCCAAACCTCGCCGGCCAGGACTGTCTCCCACATCGTCTTATAGAAGGCGGCGTCATGCCGGCCGGACTTAAGGAGGCTGGTGTGCTGGTTGACGGCCTCGGCCAGCGTGTAGCCGGTCATCGCGGTGAAAGCCGGGTTGACCCACTGGATGAAGCCCGTGTTATCGGTGATGACGATACCGTCCGGGGCGGCTTCCAGGGCGACCGTCTGCAGCTTGAGCCGCTCCTGGACCTCCTGGCGCTCGGTGATGTCCTGGTTGGCGCCGATAGTGCGGACGGTGCGGCCCTGGGCGTCTTTCTCAATGCGGAAGCGGACGGCGATGTAGCCCGGGGTGTCATCGGCGCGGCGGATGCGATGCTCCACCTGACTGCGGAAGTTCGGGTCAGTCGTCGTCAGCGCCTTTTCGATCTCGCGCCCCACGAGCGGAGCATCGTCCGGGTGGACGAAGCGCTCCACGTATTGGGCCGACGACATCGTGTAGCCGCCCTCGCGTTCGGCCGTCGTCCGCAGCAGCGCGTAGAACTGGTCGTTAAAAGTGAATTGGTCCTGCGGGACATCGTACTCCCAGTTCGCCAGCTGCGCGATCCGCAGCGCCTCCGCCAAGCGCGCCTGGCTGGCGTGCAGGGCGGCCTCGGCTGCTTTGCGCGCCGTGATGTCGCGATGGATCGCCATGAAGCCAACGATCCGGCCGTCCCCATCGATGATGGGCGTGTTGCTGCCCTCAATCGGGACCAAGCGCCCATCCTTGGCTTTGTTGATGATTTCGCCCGCCACCACCTGCTTGTTTAGCAGGGCGTGCCAGAAATGCACGTACTGCTCGGGCGGGATCACGCCCGACTTCAGGAGGCGCGGCGTCTGCCCCACAGCTTCGTCGCGGCGGTAGCCATACACCTTCTCGAAGGCCGGGTTGACGTACTGGATGACCCCCTGGACGTCGGTCATGAAGGCCGCATCCGTGGAATGCTCCAGCGCATAGCGGAACTTCAGCAGGTCGTTCTCCACCTGCTTGCGGGCCGTGATATTGCGGAAGATCGACTGCGTGGCGATCACCTGGCCGGATTGCCAGCGCGGCGTGGAGTTGCCCTCCATGATCACGGGCTGGCCGGCAGCGGTGATGAACACGACCTCTACGCCGCTCAACGCCTCGCCAGCCAGGAGCCGGGCAAAAAGCGCCTGGCAGTGTGTGACCGAATCCGGGTGCATCACCTCAAACATCGTCTTGCGCGCCATGGCCTCGGCGGTGTAGCCGAGAGTTTCCAGCCAGACCGTGTTATAGAACAAGAACCGGCCGTCTGCGCCAACGCTGATCACGGCGTCATGGCTTGACTCGACCAGCGACCGGTAGCGGGCCTCGCTGTCACGCAGGGCCTCCTCCGCCTGGCGGCGGTCGGTGATGTCATGGCCGCTGATGTACAGCGAGCCATCCGCCGCCGCTTGGACGATCCAGGAGATCCAACGGTCACTGCCGTTCTGACAGCGGAAGCGGTTGGCGATGCGGACCGCCGTCGCGCCCTGCCGCAGCTTATCCAACTCGGCGGTGGTGGTCGGGCGGTCACCCGCATGCACGAGATCCAGGAACGGCGTCCGCAGCAGCTCCTTGACGCTCCAGCCCAAGACCCGTTCGAAGGCCGGGTTCACCCGCGCGAACAGGCCCGGCGCGGACACGATCCCGAGCAGGTCCTGAGACAACTCAAAGAAGCGATCCACCTCCGACGGTCCACCGCCCAGCAGGCCAGTGACTTTGCGCGCCAGCGGCGGCTGACCGGCACCAGCCTCCCGGGCGCTGCCGTTGACGGCGGCCGGCGCCGCGCCATTGGCCGCGGCAACCTCCACCGACCGCGGAGCGGGCTCAGACGGAGCAGGCGCCGGCGGCGCGGGAGCCGGATCCGGCTTGACCGGCGCGGCTTCCGAGAAGAGCGACTCAAGCCGCTTCGAGTACAGGTCTTTGGGCATACGTGAGCAACTCCTCGGCCAGTTGCCGGTATTGCTGGGCGGCCCGGCTGCTGTGCGCGTGCACGGTGATGGGGCGGCCCGCCAGCTGGCTCTCGCGCAGCTTGGAGTCGACGCCGATCACGGTTTGGAACAGCGCGGGCGCAAAATGCTGCTGCAAGTGCGCCAGCACACGGCCGTGCAGAAGGCCGCGGCCGTCAAACAGGGTGACCAGGATGCGATAGGCCAGTTCTGGGTTGGTCCGTCCGCGGACCAGGCGGATCAGCTCCAGGCTGTTATTCAACACCTGGACGGAGAAATACTCGCACTGGGTGGGGATGAGTGCCAGGTCGGCGGCCGTCAGCGCCGTGATCGTCAGCGGCCCCACCAGCGGCGGGCAATCCAACAGCACAAACGCGTAGCGCTGCAGTTCAGGCCGGGCCAGGCTGTCGCGCAGCAACGGCTCATACTTCTCGCGCAGGTGCAGCCAGCGCGGGAGCGTCAGCATGTCGGCGTTCGACGGCACCAGGTCCAGGCCGGACACATCGGTGGGGCGGCTGACGGTGACAAGGCGGTCGTTGCCGAGCAGCACGTCGGCGACGGAGCCGCGCATGCGGGCCGGATCACAGCCTAGCCCGCTGGTGAGGTTGCCCTGCGGGTCCAGGTCGATCAACAGCGTCGCCTGCCCGCGCTCAGCCAGGCTGGCCGCCAGGGACAGGGCCGTGGTGGTCTTGGCGACGCCGCCTTTTTGGTGCCACAGGGCGATGACGTACGGCATCAGCTTGCTCCAGAGCGCTCAGGCCGTCTCGCGGCCGGGGTGGCCATTGCCCGGCGCCGGCTGGCTCGCGCTGACCAGCGCGCCCTCCAGGGTCAAGGCAACGCTGGCCCGGCGCGCCTTGAGGGCCACGCCCAGCTCCTGCACGGCGGCTTGCAGCGCGCCTTGGACCGTCACGGTGCCCTGGATCTTCTGGCTGATGGCGTTGATGACGGCCTCACGATCGGCACGCTGCTGGGTCTGGTCGAAGAGCAGCCGGTTATTGACGACCACGGCCGCCTGGTCGGTGAGAGCTTCATACAGGCGGCGATCGCCTTCGGTGAACGTGCGGGCAGCCGGCCAGCTGATGATCAGGTTGCCAATCCAGCGCTGATCGATCACCAGCGGCAGCACGGCCACCGCCTGCGCGCCCAGGTCGGCGCAGAAGCGGCGGCTGGCGCCGTCCAGGTAAGGGGCCGAACTGACTTCGCCGATCAACAGCACCTGCCCGGCTGAATGCCGGTCGCCGCGGGCCACCGGCAGATCAACCACAGAGCGCCGCGTACCGACGCCGCCCGCTGTCCCCTGGCCCCATTCCGCGGCCAGAGTGAGCGTCGTCGGTGTCCCGGCGAGCCTATCTTCCACCAGCCACAACTGCGCGCTGTGGGCGCCGCTCTCGCGCGCCGGCCGGGCGACGGCCTGCAGCACGGTGTCCAGGTCGGTGGCATTCGACACCTGGGCGCTGATCGCATACAGCGCTTCGGTCTGAGCCAGGGCCAACTGGGTCTGCTCGGCCAGCCGCAAGTTCTCGACGTGCGCGCTCAGACCCTGCGCCACGGCTTCCAGAATGGCGGCCACCTCGGCCTGTTCGCCGGTCTCCGCAGCGTTGGCCACCAGCTGTCCGATGACCTCGCCATGCATGACCAGGGGCTGGACGATCGCCGGCCCAGCCGCCTCGGCCGCGGGTGCGGCTTCGGCATAGACCGACACCAGCCGTTCGCCCGCCTGCTGATCGACGTAGCCCTGCCAGCCCTCGCGGGTCAGCCGGCGGGTGAGCGTGTCCAACTCCTTGAGGGCCCGTTCCGAGCGCTCCAGGGCGCGCGCGCTCTCCAGGTTGGCCGCAACCTGCGCGGCAAAAAGCAGCGCAACGCGCTCGTCGCCGTCGGTGAAGCGGCGGCCCGGGTGCGAGTAAGTGATTGCCAGCACGCCGATGGGCTGACGGCGCCACATCAAAGGCACAGCCAGGGCGGCATGGAAGGGCACATTGGGCAAGCGGCGGCCCGACCAGGCCTGGTAGTCATTCACGCGCAACGGCTGGCTGTCCGCAAAGACCCGGCCCGACAGACCCTCGCCCAGTTTCAACCGGTTGCCGACCAGGGCCGGCGTCTGGACGTTAGCTTTCAGCTCCAGTTCGCCTGACCCCACCGGCAACCACAAGCCGGCGTCGTCCACGCCTAACAGACGCACCGCATTCTGAACGATGACGTTCAAATGGCCAGCCAGGTCGGCCTGCGGGTCCGCCATCTCGGCCGTGGTCTGGATCAGCGCCGCCAACTGCTGGTTGTTGACCTGCTCAACCTGCCGCTGGCGAGCATTGCTGAGCGCGACGCCGATTTGAGCCGCCAGGATGGTCTGGATGCGCACGTCTTCCGGCGTGAAGTGGCCCACCCGGTCCGACTGGACGTCCAGCACGCCCAGGACGGCCTCGCCCGACAGCAGCGGCACGGCCAACTCCGAGCGGGTCTCCGGCAGCAGCGGATGCGGCAGGAAATCCGGCTCTTGCCGGACGTCGTTAGCGATGACACCCTGCCGGGTGCGCGCCGCGCGGGCCACCAACGACTGCTCGCGATTAAGCGGGATGCTGCGCTTCTGGGCCACCATCTGGTGACCGGCCTCGCCGGCGCCGGCGGCCAGCACCAGAGTGTCGCCGGCGTCGTTCAGGAGATAGATATGGGCATGGTAGAGGCCGAAGCTCGGTTTGATCAGGTCGACGACGGCCCGAAGCATCTCAGCCGGTTCCGCAATAGTGGCAATCGAGGTCGCCAAATGGGCGACTGTCTCCAACTCAACGGCGCGCCGGGTCAGGATCTCGGCCGATTGCCGGGCCGTGGTCACGTCTTGGATGGCGCCCGTGATCCGCGCCGCCTGGCCCGCGGCATCCCGGAACACCTCCAAGGACAGCAGGCACTGGCGCACATCGCCGGAGGCATGCAGGAAGCGCGCTTCCAGCCCAAACTCGTCGGCGCTGCCGGCCTCGATGCGGCTCTGGATCTCAGCCAACAGACGGGCACCGTCGTCAGGATGGACATAGCGCGCGACCGCAGTCGTAATCGGCACAGCCTCCAGAACGGGCACCGGCTGGCCGAGCAGTTCATAGAACACCTCGTCCAAGACCACCGTCTGCGTCGCCAAATCCAACTCGAAACTAGTCAGGCCGGCCAGGCGGGAGGCTTCCCGCAACTGGAGCACCAAATCCTGCGTGTGGGCCTGCGCGGTCTCCAAGGCGTGCGTGCGTTCGGCCACGCGCGCTTCCAGAGCACCGATATCCGCGCCAATCTGGGCAGTCATGCTGTTGAAGGCCTGGGCCAGCCGCGCCACCTCGTCACGGCCGGGAACAATGACGGTGCGGCTCAGATCGCCGCCTGCTGCGGCCGTGGCCGCTTCAGTCAGGGCACTGAGCGGGCGCAGCGTGCGGGTGGCAATCACGGTTACCCCCAGGCCGCCGATCGCCAGCACGCCCAGCATGACCAGCGTCGACAGCAGCCACTGGCTGTTGCGGACTTGCAGGCGGGCTGTGCGATCCACGATGATCTCCGCCACACCGATAGGGGCGCCGGAGTAATCGCGCAGCGGGACCGCCAACGTGGCGAATTCGCGCGTCTGGGCGCTGAGCCGCGTGATCGGCGTCGCGCCGCCAAGCGCCTGGGCATAAATCGCCGGCGAGGCATACACCGGCGCGGGCAGGGTCGTCGCCTGAAGCAATAGGTCCGGCGTAGGTCCAGCGGACCCGCTCGCCGCAGCCTCGAACGTGGCGATCTCGGCTGGACCGCGGCTGAGCAGGATTTGCCAGTCGACGCCGAACTGCTCCTTGAGCGCCTGCAAGAGGGCTTGATCCACGTCCAGGCCGAATTCGACCGTGCCGAGGTGCTGACCGGCATAACGCACCGGCACCACGCCGCGCATCCCCAGGCCGCCGCGGCCGATCTCCAGGCCGCTCACCGGCCGTTGTTCAGCATTAGCGGCCACCACGGTGAAACGGAAGCTGGACAGATCGTCCCCATAGCGATCAAGCTGGTGGAGACGCAGGAACGAGGTCGCCGGCGGCACATGGAACTGGAACTGCGGCACGGAAAACTCGGCGTCAAGCTGAGCATAAGCGGATTGGGTCAGCGCCACCAACCGGTCGCGGTCGCCGGCGGCGAAGGCGGCCTGCACTTCGGGATCGTTGGCCACCTGGGTGGCCAGGGCCAGGGCGAGGTTTTCCAGCGACTTCAGGCGGGCGGACAACACTTGCTCCAGGCGGCGGAGGTCATCGGCTTCTTGCTGGTCCTGACGGTAGGTCGTCGCGACCAGGTTAACCGAGATCAGGCCCAGCATCACCAGCGCAAAGAAGCCGAGGGCAGGGATGAGGAGTTTCCGGGCTACCGTCATGGGGCATCTCCGCTCTAGGTACCGGGCTCAGACCGCCAGGCTGTCGTCGGTGGACAGGACGGGGCTGTTGGCAGGTGTGCCGATTTCCACCAGCATGCGGCGGGCCCGGAGGCGCTGACCGATCTCGCGCGCCGCGGTCTCCAAGGCGCCTTCCACCGTCGTAGCCCGCTGGATCTGCTGGTTGATGGCGTTGATGACGGCCTCGCGGTCGGCGCGCTTGCGCGTGGCCTCAAAGAGCACGCGGTTATTGACCACGACGGCGGCCTGCGCCAGCACCGCCCGATAGAGCTGCGCGTCGTGGTCGCTGAAGGTCTGCGCCTCCGGCCAGAAGGCTACGATCAGGCCGACCCACCGTTCACCCAGCCGCAGGGGCAGATAGGCCGAGGCCCGCACGCCCAGCTGCTGGTTGAGAGCCCGCGTCGCCGGCTGCACGCGCTCATCTCGGTCGGCCTCACCCACCAAGACGGGCTCCTGGGGGTTGGCCCACAGCTCAGCGGCCTCCGGGAACTCCCGGAGCGCCAGCCGGGCGCCCAGCGCGCCCAGGCGCGGATTCGGCTGCGGCCAGCCCGCACTGTAGATAGCCGTCTCGGGCTGACCGGCTTGATCCAACTCCAGCAAGAACAGCCCGGCGCTGGTCGCGCCGCGCACCGACGCCACCACGCCGGTCACCTCGGCCAGGTCGCGGGCTTCGGTGAGGCTGGCGGTGACGGCGTACAGTTCCTCCGTCTGGGCCAGCGCCTGCTGGGTCACCTCGGTCAGCCGCAGGTTGTCAATGTGGGCGCTCAGCCGGGCCGAGATGGCGGCCAGCACTTCGGCGGCTTCCGGCGACAAGGCGTCCGCCTCAAGCGCGATCTCGCCGATGGTTTCGCCGTGCAGGGCCAGCGGCTGGGTCACCACTGGCGCGTCCGCGTCCAGGGTCTCGGCCGCGCGCACCTGGTCGCCGTCAAAGACGTAAGCCTCCGGCCGATCGGCAGCCGCGCGGTACGTCTCCCACCCTTCGCGCGTCAGACGGCGGACCGCTTGCTCGGCCTCGTGTCGATACTGCTCCGCCTGCGCCAACAGCCGCAGGTTTTCCACTTGCTGGGCGGCCTGGCGCGCGACGGCCGCCACCAGCTCGCGTTCCTCGGGCGTCCAATGGCGCTGCTGTTCGGCCTCGATACTCAGCAAGCCGATCGTCTCGCCGGCCACGGCCAGCGGCGCCGCCAGGACGGCCGGCTCCGCGTCGACGCTGGCGGCCCGCGTCGCTTCGGCCTCGAGGCGTTCGCCGCGGTTGATCCCGTCCAGGAAGGCCTCCCAGCCGGAACGCGTCAGGCGGCGCGACTGGGCCTCGATCGATTCGAGCGTCTGGCGCAGCTCGCCGAAGAGCTGGCCGTTTTGGATCGCGATGGCCAGCTGGCCGGCCACGACCGTAAAGATGTCCTCATTGGCCGCGTTGAGGCCGGCGAGGTGGGCGCTCTGCAGGTCCAGCACACCCAGCAGACGATCGCCGACTTGCAGCGGCACCGCCAACTCCGCCCGCGTCTCCGGCAGAAGGGCATTCGGCCGGAAGCTGGGCGTACTGCGGGTGTCGGTGATCAACACGGGCTGGCCAGTGACGGCGGCCGTGCCGTTCAAAGACTGCTGATCCAGCGGCAGGCGGTGGCGCCGGCGGAGCAATTCGCGTCCGGCCTCGCCGGTGCTGGCGGCGAGCACCAGTTGGCGGCGATCGGCTTCGGCCAGGTAGACCTGCACATGGTAGAGGCCGAAGCGCAGCCGGATCAGGTCCACCGCCTGCGGCAGCAGTTGGTCCAGCGTGCGGGCCTGCGAGACCACCTGGGCGACCTCGGCCGCCAGTGACAGGTCGCGGGTGCGTGACGCCAGCAAGCCGGTGCTTGCCTCCAGTTGCGCCACCATGCCATTGAAGGCGGCCGCCACCTGAGCCACCTCGTCCTCGCCCGTGACCGGCACACGCGCCGACATATCGCCGGAGGCCAGCTGCTGGGTGGCGCTCGTCAACTGGCGCAACGGCCGGCTGATGGCGCGCATTACGCCCAGGCCCACGCTCGCGCCCGTCAAGGAGAAGAACCCGGAGAGGACCAGGTACAGGATCAGGGAGGTGGTGTTGGAACTGACGCGCCGAGCGATGCCAAACTCGAGCGCCTGCGACATCGCATAGTACAACGCGCTGTTGGCGGTCAGCGCCCGCTCAGCCGATTCTGCCAGCAGTTCCCGAGATAGATCCGGCGTGTCCGCGGCAATAATGTGCCGCTCCACCAGGTCGGTGAACGCAGTCGCGGCCGTGGTCGCCGTCGCCAAAGGCTGCTCCACCAGGGTGCGCATCGTCCGGGAGGAGTCGTTCGTCAGGCCGATGGCCGCCGTGCGCGGCAGCTCGGCCATGAGCGCCCGCACCCGCCCGGAGAGCACCAACAACTCGGCCGTTTCAGCCGGGCTGAGCGTCGTGACCTCGTCGCTGAGCACCCGCTCAGACGCTTGATACAAACGGGACAACAGGTCCTGGCTTTCCGGCAGCTTGAGCACCACCGCATCCATCATGTAATAGGTGTCGAGCGTCGGGTCCAGGATCAGGTACGAGGTGTCGCCGACCCAGGCGATCAGGCTGCGAATCTGGGCCGACAGCAGGAAGAAGTCGGTATCGCGTTGCTGCTGGCCCATCGTAGGCGCATTGGTCTGCAGGTCCTGCCAGGCGGCTTGCACCGCCCGCACGCGCTCCGTGGTCTGCAGGCTAATGCCGGTCTCGCGATCCATGGCCACCAAGCGATCCAGAGCGTCCGCCACGCGGTCGGCGCCCTGCTCGAGTTCGGCGGCGACAACCTCGCCGCGCCCAGCGCGGAGCCACAACTGCTGCTGGGTCTGGACCGCTTGCAGCAGCTCCTGCGCCGGTCGCAGGTAGTAGACCCCCTGAAGCTCGCGCAAACCGTACTTGTCGCGGCGGTCCGCGATCTCGTTCACGGTTAGGGCGAGCAGGACGACCAGCGGCACCAGAAACAGGGCGCCGACGATCAGGAATTTTTGCGAATACGACAGCCGGCCAAAATGCCACGTCACGGCCGTGACCAGCAGCCAGAGCACCTGCATCAGTCCGGCAGCAACGCCGGTGTTCTGCCAGCGTCCCCCGAGGGAGATCGCCCCTGGCGCGACCTCGTCGACCGAAGCCAACGGCGAGACCGTGACAGCCGCCACACACGCCCAGAGCGCGACGGTCAGCAGCACGCCGAACCCGGCCGCCGTGACCCATTGCCGCGCGGCGCCTTTGGGTGTGGCCCCCACCTGGCGCCGATACTGCGCCCGCAGCAGGCCGGCCGTCCACAAATAGGTCAACCCGGCTCCCAAAGCGGCCGGGATTGGCGCGATGGTCACCGCCGCCACCGCCCGCATGCTGGACAAAGTCAGCCCGCCGCCGCCTAACAAGACGGCCGCCACCAGGGCGGCGCCGCCCAGCCACAGCGGCCGCGGCAACGCCCGGCGCGTCGCCAGCCCGAGCAGCAGGATCACGCCGCCGATCGTCACCCCCAGACCCGCAACCGTCAGCGCCGCGTTGTACAAAATCGGAAAGTCAAACCGACGTCCGATCAGCAGCGTGAAGCTGGTGGTCCACAGGCCGATCGCGAGCACGCTGACGGCGCTGATCGCCCAAAGAACGCGGGCCGCGCCGCGCGCCGCCGCCACCCGCGCCGCCATATCGAGCGCGGCCGACAGGGTCACGATGGCCAGGGCCAGCGCGCCGCCAAGCCACGCCAGCGAATAGGTTTGACCTAGAAAGGGCAGCGTGACGAGCATTGGCTCACCTCACTGATGGTGGCCGTTGTTGGCCGACCGGGCGCGAACGCGTACCTGAGCACGGGCCCGCTGGGCGTTGAGCGCCTGTCCGAGTTCATCCACCGTGACTTTCAGCACCTGCTCGACGGTCGTCGCCGCCTGGAGCTTCTGGTTGACGGTATTGAGGACGGCTTCTCGCTGGATCTGGCGTTCGGCCCGCTCATAGGCCTGGGCATTGCGCAAGGCGACACCGACCTGGGTGGCGATCGATTGCAGCAGGTCGGCATCCGCCCGGGTGAGCGCGCCAGCTGTCGTTTGCTGCACGTCGAGCACGCCGATGACCTCGCCCGCCACCACGATAGGCACGGCCACTTCGGAACGGGTATCCGGCAGCAGTCGATTCGGCAGCCAGCCCGGGTCCGCGGCTGTGTCCGAGACCAGCACCACGTCGCCGGTCGCGGCTGCGCGGCCCACCAGGCCGCGCCCGGCCGGCAGCTGGTGACCGCGCGCCAGCATCACCCGGCCGGCCTCGCCCGTGCCGCCCACCATCACCAGATTGGCCCGGGCGTCGTCAAACAGATAGATGTGGGCGTGGTAGTAGTTGAAAGCATCCCGGACCTGCTCGACCACTTCTTTGACCAGCTGCTGGGGATCCAGCACCGCCGACAGGCGCCGGCTGACCTCCGTGCTGGTGGCCAAGGCGCGCGTGCGCGCCTCCACCCGCCGCTCGAGCGTGCCCACCAGGTCGCGCAGCTGCGCCACCATCTGGTTGAAGGCGCGGGCGAGCACGCCGATCTCGTCGTTGGCGGTGACGGGCGCCTGGACGGTCAGGTCGCCGGCCGCCAGCTTCTCGGCGGCTGCCGTCAGGCGCGCGATCGGGGCCGTCAGGAACTGCGCCAGCACGGCCGCGCCGATGGCGGCCAGGGTCGTCACCAAGGCCGTCACCAGCACCAGGCCGCGCGTCTGCGCCTCGGCCGGCGCCAACGCGGCCTCCGCATGCACGTGCCCGATGGCGGACCAGCCCAAGTTTGTCACATACGCCTCGCGCGCGCTGGCCAGCACGGGCGTCTGCACGACGAAGCTGGCGTCGCCTTCATAAACCCATTCGGCGTAGGGCAACCCGGAGGTGGCGGCCAACTGCGCCGCCACCTCCGGGTCGGTGTCCTCCAGCCAGCCCACCTCGGAGATATGCTGAGCGTTGGGGAAAAAGATATCGACCTGGCTGTTGGCGGCCTCACCCAGGAACAGGATGCGGTTGAGCGCCGTCAGCCGGTAGGTGGAGCGCAGCACCCCGATCGCCCGGGAGCTGGCGGGGTCGTAGATCGGCACGGCGATGGCCAGCGCGTCGGCGCGCATGTTGTCGTCGAATTCAGGCTGCCCGATGTAAATCGCGCCCGCACCCTGGTTCCAGGCGCTCTGCCACCAAGCCTCGTCGGCCTGGTAGTAATCGGAGGTGCGCACCGTGCTGGCGATCAGCGCGCCGTGCTCGTCAGTCACAAACAGCTCGATGTGATCCGAAAAACTGGCCTGCAGCTTGCGCAGCTCATCGGACAATTCGTCGGCCAGTCGGCTCTGGATCAGGGTGTCTCGGTCGGCGGCCTGGCGCCATTGCTCGTCCCGCGCCAGCAGCTCCGCCTGGACATCGGCCGCGGCCCGGCCCAAATAGCTCAAATTGGCGATCTGGACTTCGGTCTGCACGGACCGGTTCAGGCTCAGACCGCCGCGCAGCAGGTCCACCTGGCGGACCAGCAGGTCGCCGATGGCGGTGGCCCGCAAGCTGGTGACGTTGCGCAGGCTGGATACCGAATTCTGCACCAGCTCGGCACGGATGCTGCGATTGGCGAAGAAGGCCACCGCGCTGGCGGCCACCACGCTGACGAGCACAAACGTCATCACCAGCTTGACCGACAATGGGAATTGGGCAAACTGAGTCGCCAGGATGAAGGCGTAGACCAGCAGGATCAGACCCGTCAACACCACGGTCCCGGCGGGATCCCCCGAGGCCGGGCGCCCGGCCGGGCCGAAGGTGTCCACGATCACGGCGAGCAGGGCCGCGATCAGGCTCGGCAGAATGAGCCGGCCGACCCAGCCGGCCGGCAGCGTCGCTGCCGCGATGCTCGTCACGATCACCAGCGACGCCACCGCATATATGGCGCCCTGATTGGTGGACGTCAACGGCCCGACCACGGTCAGCGCCAGCACCGCGCCGATCAGCAACCACGCCCCCCAGCGCGGCCGGCCAGCCTGCGCCAAGAGCGCGGCCGCCAGACCGACCAGCGCAATCGCGCCGGTCACCCACACCGCCTGCGCGCTGCTGCCCTTCAACGCGGTCCAGATGATGTAACTGCTGACCAGGCCCATGACCCCGAAGGTGGCCAGGCCGATGTTCCGCGTGTTGCGCGCCTGGCGGCGGGCCGGCCCGTCAGCCGGCAGGGTGGCGGTCGTCATGGTGCTGTCCTGGCGCATGGCCTCACCCTCCTCGGCTGGCGTGGCCGTTGCCGGCCGGGCCGCTGCCCAAACGGACGCGCGCGGGGGCGCCGGTGGCGCGTCCGAGTTCGCGGGCGGCAATCTGCAGCGCCGCCTCAACGGTGGCCGCGCTCTGGATCCGTTGCCCGATAAGGTTGAGTTGGGCTTCGCGCTCGGCAGCGGCTTGAGCATCCCGGTAAGCGCGTGCATTCTGCAGGGCGATGGCTACCTGGTGAGCCAGAGCCTGGAGCAACTCCGCATCCTCCGCCCGCAGACCGTTGACGACGTTGTGCTGGACGTCCAGCACACCCAGCACGCGTTCGCCAATGGCGATCGGCACCGCGACCTCGGCCTTGGTGTCCGGCAGCAGCGGATTCGGCAGCCAGTCCGGGTTCTGGGTGGTGTCCGGCACCAGAACGGTCGTGTTGTGCTCAGCCGCGCGGCCGACCAACCCCCGGCCCTTGGGAAGGCGGTGCCCGCGTTCCAGCAGGGCCTGCCCGGCCGAGCCGGTGCCGCCGACCATCCGCAGGTGCTCGCGGTCGGCCTCCCAGACGTAGACGTGCGCGTGATAATACCCGAAGGCCGCCTGGATCTCATCGACCACGGCGCGCACCAGCGTCGCCTCGTCGGCGATAGCGGCCAGGCGCCGGCTGACTTCGGCGCTCGCCGCCAGCGCCTGGGTGCGCAGGCGGACCCGCTCTTCCAAGCCATCGAGGGTCTCGCGCAGCTGCGTCGTCATCACGTTGAACGTCGTCGCCAGCGCGCCGATCTCGTCGTCGGCCTCGATCGGGGCCAGGGCCTTGAGGTCGCCGCCTGCCACTTGCGCGGCCACGGCCGTCAGGCGGACGATTGGGCCAGTGAGGATTTGCGCGACGAGCAAGGCGGCCACGCCGGCCGCGATCAGCACACCCAGCATGACCAGCACGGTGACCCGGGTGGTGTCAGCGACGGTCTGCAATGCCTCCGTCTGGCTCTGCTGCGTGACCACATACCAGCCCAGATCGTGGATGGCGGCGCCATCCGGGCCCTCAGCAGCAGTCTCCGCCCCGAGCCGCGCCTGGCCGAACAGGACGGCCACGTCCTTCTCGAACACGGTCCGATAGAGCTGAGAGAAGCGGGCCAGTTCGTCCAAGCTCAGTTCGCCCGGCTCCAGGACGAGCGTGCCCGCCTCATCACCCGTCTCCAGTTCAATAGTCTGGCCATCGGCCAGGTAGAGCTCCGTCCGGCCGCTTTGACCAAACTGGCCGCCCGCCAGGGTCTCGTAGAAGACATCGAGGCTGAGGTCAGCCCGCACAATCCCGACGATATCGGCCGAGTCGTGGCCGTAAATGGGCAAGGCCACTCCCAGAATGTAAGCCTGGCGGACGTCGTCGTACTGCGGCTGGCTGAGGAAGACGCCGTGGTCGTAGGCCGCCTGCCACCAGGGTTCATCGGCCTGGTAGTAATTGGCCGTGGGGTTCGTCGTCGCCACCAAGGAGCCGTGCAGGTCAGTGACCGTGACGTTGACGTGATCCGGGAGCGCGCGCTGGAACTCACGCAGCTCGGTGGCCAGGTCGTTGTCGAAGGCCGAGTCGATCAGCCGGGCGGCCTCATCCCCGCCGGCCCGCCAACGCGTCTCGCGGCCTTGCAGGACCGCCACATCCCCGGTGGCGGTCTGGTTCCAGGCGAGCAAGCTGTCCTGCACAAAGCGATTGAGGCTCAGGACCCGCAAAGCGCTGAATTCGCTCTGGAGCAGCTGGCTGATCTCGTTTTCCTTGCTGGCTGCCAAGGCCGCCAGCCGCTGGCCGGTCTCATCGGTCAGGCGCGCGCTGACGACCTGGCTGACCACCAGCGTCAGGGCGATCACGGCCAGTGAAACGACGGCGAGGAAGCTGACCATCACCTTCGTGCGCAGGGTGAAAGTGTGGAAGCGCGTGGCGGCATTCAGCAACAACACTAAGCCGGCGAGCCCGGCCACGCTAATGGTGACCGCTGGCCGCGCCGCCGGCAGGCGCTCGGCCGACCCGACGACGTCCAGGATCAGAATGAGCGCACCCGCGGTGCCGCCCGCCAGCATCAGGACAACAGCCGGCCGGCCAGTGAGCACCAGGCCGGCCGAGGCAATAACCAGCACGAAGAAGATCAGGCTCAGGGCGATGCCCAGCCCGGACTGGACGAGCACCACGCCGAACAGGGCCACCGCTACCGCGCTCAAGGCAACCGTCAACGCCAGCCCCAGGCGGCCACGCCGGCTGAGCGCGAAGCCGACCAGGCCAGCCAAGGCAGCGCCCGCAGCCAGGCCGGCCAGCACGTAGCGCTGCCAAGCACCAGTCTGCAGCCCAAAGACGAGGCCATAGACCGCCAGCAAAGACGCAGCCGCCATGATTACCAGCATCACCCGCCGGGCGCCTTGGATGCGCCGGGCCGTTTCGGCGCCGGGCAGCGGGGCAGGCTGCTGAACTACGGCCTGAGTCTGGCCAGACCGCAGGAGAGCCCACAACCGGACCATCGCCAGGAGTGTCACAACGGCCGCGCCGCCGATAGCCCAGAAACCCAGCCAAGGCTCCGCGTGGCTGACGATCAGGAATAACACGAGCCCATAGCTGACACCCAGCGCCAAGACAACGGATAGCTGCCGCACGCGATCGATCAGGCGCAGCCAGCCAGGCTCCGCGGTCGGTCCCGGCGCGCGATGCGCTTGCCGCACACCCGCCAAGAGAAACAGCCCTTGGGCCGCCACGTAACCGGCATCCACCCAGTTGCCGCTCTGATACGTCTGCTGCAGGCTGGTATAGGTGAAGGCAAAATCGGCCAGCACAAACAAGACCGTTCCAGCCACCAGAATTACCAGGGCGTCGCGCGTGTCCGGATCAGGCCGCCGGTAGAGGCCGAGGGCCAGGCCAATGACCAGCATCAGGGAGCCGATCGGATAAGCGCTGGCGATCACCTGCGCGAGCAGACCGGTCTCGTTCGCACGCCAGCTCGGCAATACCAGCCCGATCACGACGACCAGGGCCGCGACCACACCCAGGATGACCACCTCCAGCCACGCCGCCCAACGCTCCCCGGAGCGGACGGGCTTTCCGGGCAAGGCCAGAAGACCGGCAAAGACAAGGGGGTAGAAGAGCAGATAGCCTGCGTCGGCCAGAGACGGAAAGGGCTCCACGCCCAAGCCGCTCTCGAAATACGCCCACAGGCTGTCACCCAGGAAAGTCGCCAGAAAACCCAGGGCGATAAGCAGCCACGCCCGCCGCACAGGGACCGTCTGCTGGGGAGCGGAAGCAGCGCGGAAAGCGGCCAGGCTCATCAGCAGACCGATGGGCAACATCGCCAGGTTGCTGCCGAGCGCTCGATATTCCGGCGGTCCCCAATGAAACCCCACCCACGCCACGAAGACAGCCGCATACAGCGTGCCGCCGACTGCGGCGGCGCCCCAGGCCCCGCTTAACCAAGCAGGCCAGAGACGCGCCAGGGTCGTCTTGTTTTCCTGCGGCTCCATCATTGATAGACTCCCGAGGAGGCCAGCCGCTGCGCCAAACCGGCCACAAACTTTTTCGCACGCTCGTTAGAGCGACGAAGCAGCAACTGATGAGGGACGATGGTGCCTGTAATCATACTGAGAGAACGCCTGCTTGGATGAAGCTAGTCCGGCCGAAGGTTAAGCCACTTCGACGGCGGCGTCAGCCGGCACCATAGCCCGCGGCAGGCTGACTGCAAAGCTCGTGCCCCGCCCGATCACGCTTTCCACCGCGATCTGGCCGTTATGTTGCTCCACAATCGCCTTGACGATCGCCAGCCCCAAACCGCTGCCTTCGATATCCTGCCGGTCGTCTGACTGCACGCGATAGAACTTGTCGAAGATGTAGGGCAAGTCCGCCGGCGGAATCCCCAAGCCGGTGTCGCGCACATAAAAACGCGCCATCGTCTCGGCCTGATCAGCAACCACGGCGATGCGGCCGCCCACAGGCGTGTACTTGACGGCGTTGCCGACCAGGTTGCGCAGGACCTGCTTCAGCCGATTAGCATCGGCACTCACCCAGGACTCGGCCGGCCCCAACTCCACCTGCAGCGTTTGGCCCTTGGCGGCCGCCAGGCTGCGGAACTCGTCCGTCACGCCGGCCAGCAGCGTGCGCAGGTCCACCAACTCGCGCTTAAGCTCGGCGCCCATGTCGATCCGGGCCAGATCGAGCAAGTCTTGGACCAGCTCGAGCATCTGCCGGGAGGCGCCCTTGATCCGGCCCAGGAAATTCGCCTGCTGCGGTGTCAACGGCCCCACCTTCTCCAGCAGATCGCCATAGCCAATGATGGCGGTCAGCGGATTCTTGAGATCGTGCGTGGCCGAGGCCAAGAACTCGTTCTTGACGCGCTCCAGGTCCTTGAACTGCGTAACATCGTGCAGGATAGCGACCTGCCCGCCGCTCTCCACGGGCGACAACCCCACATTGAAAACACGCTGATCCGGCCAAAGGATTTGCGGGGAGGCCAAGCCGGCGGAGCCCTGAGCCAGCACTTCCGCCAGATCGTCATAGCCGTGCCCTTGCGGCAGAGGCTGGCCCAGCTTGGTCTCCACGTCGGTGAACAGGCGCGCGCCGGCCGGATTGATGATCTGCAGCCGCCCCTCGGCATCCAGCACCAGGATGGCGTCGGCGGCCGAGCGCAGCACGGCCGTCAGGCGGTTGCGCTCCTGCTCGACGCTCTCGAACAGGTTCAGGCGGTCCAGGGCCGCCATAACCTGGGTGCCGAGCGTCTCCAACAAGACGCGGTCGCTCTCCTGAAACACGCTTGGCTGGCGACTATGGATGGCCAGCACCCCGCAGACGCGCATCTCGCAGCGCAGCGGCACGGCAATCGCCGAGTGGGTGGGCAACGGCCCGGTGCCGGCCCGCGCGCCGGTGCGCTCTTCCACGCCGCCGGAGAGATAAGCCGGCTGGCCAGTGGCGGCCACCTGCTGCGGCGCCAGGGCCATGATGGATTGCCGCGGCGCGTTCTCGGCGCCGGCCTGGCCGCGCAGTTCCAGTTGGCCGTCGGCCAGCCACCACAGGCTGACCGCCGGGTAGCCAAGCGTGGAGCAGATCAACTGCGGCAGACGTTCAAATAAATCGCTGAAGCGCGTGAACGTACCGATGTCGTGGGTCAGCTGGTTGAGGGCCACCAGCTCGTTGACGCGCTTATGCTCGGCCGCGTAGAGCTGGGCATTCTCCAAGGCGATCGCGGCCTGGCTGGCGATGGCCTGCAGCAGGCCCAGGTGGTCGCTGGTGAAACGGTTCGGCTGCTCGTGTACCAGCGTCAGCGCGCCGATGACACCGCGCCGGCCGAGCAGCGGCACGCACAGCGCCGAGCGGACCGGACCGCCGGGCTTGTACCAACGGCCGTCACCGTCGGTGTCCGGGACGAGCAGGGCCTGCCGGGCGTTGACGGCCTCGGCGATCAGGCCTTTGACCACCAGCCAATTCTGGGCCTTGTCCCAATCCCAGCCGGGGATGGTGCGCGGCGCGTAGACGCTGTGAAAGAGCTGCTCGTTGATGTTAAAGATGACCAGGTTGCCGTTGGCCGCGGCCAGGGCCTCCACCGCGCGGCGCAGGATGACGCCGGACAGCTCGTCCACGTCCATGCGCGCACTCAAATCCTGGCCGATCTCGGGCAGCAGACTGAGCTCGCGGTTGCGCCGGCGCAGCCCATCCTCGGCGTGCTTGACGCGCAGCTTGGAGCGCACGCGGGCGGCCAGCTCGCGCCAATCGAACGGCTTGGTCACGTAGTCGTCGGCGCCCAGCCCGAGCCCTTCGCGCACATCGCGCACGGACGTGCGCGCGGCCGTCAGCACGATGATGGGGATGTGGGCCACTTGCGGGTCAGCGCGCACCTCAGCCAGCACTTCGAAGCCGCTCTTCTTGGGCATGTTGACGTCGAGCAGGACCAGGTCCGGCATCTCGGCGCGCAGCTTGTCCAGCGTCTCCTGGCCGTCCATGGCGGTGACAAAGGTGTAGCCCTCACTCTGCAAGCGCGTCGCCAGCAGCTGGATGTTGTCAGGCTGGTCGTCGGCGATCAGGATCTTGAAGTTCGACGGCGCCGGCAGGTCTGGGGTGGTGCCCGGCCGCGGCTGTTCTACCCGCTCGAGCGCCTGGCTGATGATCTGGCGGATCTTGTCCGGCTGGACGGGCTTGATGAGATAGTGATTGACCTTGAGGCGGCGGGCGGTGGCGGCCAGGCCCGGGCTGTCATAGGCCGTTACCAGGATGATCTGACCGGGCTCGCGCCCATTCTGCAGCCGCTCAATCAGCTCCAGGCCGTTCATGCCCGGCATCATGAAGTCGGTAATGAGGACTTCGATGCGCCCCTGGCCGATCATGTCCAGGGCCTCCGGGCCGCTGCGCGCCGTGAGCACTTCGACCGGCCGGGTAAATTGCTTCAGAGCGCGGGCCAGCATGGAAGCCGTGTTCGGATGATCGTCGACGATCAGAATCCGAGCAGGCGCAGACGGAGACGGCATTGTCGAGGTCATGAGTCCAATTATGTAGTTGACTCATCTTGAATCGACGTTAGCTTTGTGGAGGGTTAGTTGGGCAGGGTTAACGACTCGTTACGCCGGGCGTTAAGCCGGGCTAAAACCACGGCAAAAAACCGGCCGCCTGCAGGGGCGGCCGGCATAACTTGGGCCGACGGGCGTTCAGTCGACGACTAGACGATAGCCGACGCCGCGCACGTTGAGGATGTGACGCGGGTTGCTGGGGTCCGGCTCAAGCGAGTCACGCAGCTCGTGGATATGCCACTTGGCCAACTCCTGGGCCTCGCGCCGGTCAGCCTGGTAGCCCTGCGCTTCGGTCACCAGGGTCTGGTAATCGACGACATCCGGCGCGTGCCGCGTCAGGACGACCAGATAATCAAAGGCCGAGGGCGGCAGGATCAGGTCGCGATCCCCGAACAAGGCCCGGCGCGCCTGCAGATCGACGGTGAGGACGCCGCGCTTAAGGAAGCGGTCGCTGGTGGCCACCGCGGGGGCGCCGGTCGGCGAGAGCGTCTCCTCCAGCTTGCGCAGTTCGTCTTGGAGGCCCGTGATCTGAGTTTGCAGATCACGCCGCCGGCGCTCCACGGTCTGCTTCTTGAGGATGTTCTCGGTGCGCGTCAGCAGGAACTCCGGGTTCAGGGGCTTGAGCAGATAGTCGGTGGCGCCCAAGCGCATGGCCTCGATGGCGGTCTCCAGCGAGGCAAAGGCCGTGAACATGACCACCGGCATCTGCGGGTACAGCTTGTGGACCTCGCGCAGCACCTGCAGGCCGTCCATCTCCGGCAGATGGATGTCCAGGTAGGTCAGGTCATACGGCGCCGCCGCCAGGCGCTGCAGGCCCTCCGGGCCGGTGCCGGCAGCCGTCACGTCGCAGCCGGCCTGGCGCAATATCCGCGTCAGCGTCTGGCGCAGGCTGGCCTCGTCCTCGATGATCAATACCCGTCCCGACAGCGTGGTCATGACATCCCTCCTCACTCGCCAACCCGAACGCCCTGGCACCCCGCCCCATGATCCAGGAGGAGAGCCTGGCCCAGCTGGAACAAGCCTCCCGATCACGCGGGTGGGCGACTATGGCTATTTCCGATTTAATTCGCGCCCATGTCATTCCGGCTTGCGCCGGGGTGACGCCAACCCATACGGAAATCGCAATATACGAGCGCCAACAATGCCCTCGGGGGCAGAGCCCCCCCGGCGGCGCCGCCCGACGGCCTGCTCCCGCAGAACTGCTTTGCCAGCCCTTAAGGTGCGCCGGCCTCCCGCGGGCCGACCTCCGTGCGCACCAAGGGCAGCCAGACCCGAAAGGTGCTGCCCTGACCAGGCCGGCTCTCGGCCTCGACTCGGCCCTGGTGCCGCTGGACGATCTCGTGGGTGATGAACAGCCCCAAACCGGTGCCGCCCTCCTTCTTCGTGAAGAACGGCTCAAAGATACTCGGGAGATCGGCCGGATCAATGCCGCCGCCGGTGTCTGACACCGCGACCATGACCTCATTCTGGTCCGGCCAGAAGCGCGTCTGAATAGTGAGCCGGCCCCCGGTCGGCATGGCCTCGACCGCGTTCAGGCTGAGGTTCAGCAGCACCTGCTTGAGCTGATCGCGGATACCGGGCACCGGCGGCAGGCTGGCGGCCGGCTCGAACTGGAATGTGACCTTGGCGTGGCGCAGGTGGGTGGCGATCAGACGCTGGACTTCTTCGATCAGGAAGTTGAGCGACTCCGGCCGGAACTGCTCGGCCGACGCCGGCCGATACGTCTCGCGCAGGCGGCTGATCAACTCGGCCATGCGGTCGGCCTCGGTCAGCGCCACCTGCAAGTCCTCTCGTGACTGCGGGCTGAGCTCGCTCTCCTGCTGCACCAGGTAGAGTGAGTTCTGGATCGCCTGCAGCGGGTTGTTGAGTTCGTGCGCCACCGAAGCCACCAGGCGGCCCATCGCCGCCAGCTTCTCGGTCTGCACGAGGCGCGTGCGCATGGTCTGCTCGTAACGCAGCGCCTTCTCTAGGTCCGCGTACAGGCGCGCGTTCTGAATCGCCAGGGAGGCCTGGCCGATGAAGCCGCCCAGCTTCTGGGCGTGCTCGGCGCGGTAGAAGCCCGCCTCGAACTTATCCAGGGAGAAAAAAGCGACAGCGCCTTCGCCCTTGATGAGGATGGGCGCGCCCAGCCAGGAGCGGGCATGCGCGGCCGCCTGGCGCGGCAGCCAGGCCGGGTCGGCGCGCACGTCTGGCACGGCCACCGGCTGGCCGGTCTGGGCCATGTGGCGCAGGCGCGGCGTCGCGCCGACGTCGAGCGACAGGTCATGCACGGCCCGCGCGGTCAGCTCGCTCAGCATCTCGTAGCCGCGCATACGCGCGGTGCGGGCGCGGCCAGACTTGGGGTCCACCAGCAGCAAAATGGCGGCGTCGTACGGCACCAGGCGCCCGATCTGCTCGAGCAGACGGTCCAACACCTGCTCGAAGACCAGCGTCGAGCTCAGGATCTTGCCGATCTCGCCCAGGATCTCGGCGTCCTGGCGGGCCGCGCTTTCGGCCGCCAGCAGGCGCGCATTCTCGATGGCCAGGGCGGCCTGCAGACCGAGCGTCTTGAGCAGCTGCTCGTCGTCGCTGTTGAAGGCGAATGGTTCGGCGCTCTGCACGCTGATGGTGCCCAGGCGGCGATCGCCGCTCTGCACCGGCGCCACCAGCAGCGAGCGCAGGTTCGGGATACGGCTGGAGGGCAGGTAGCGCGGATCGCTGAGAATGTCGCCGACGTTGATGGGCAGGCCCTCGGCCATCACGCGGCCGGCAATGCCTTCGCCGGGACGCATGGACAGCTCCGAACGGGCCAACGGGTCCGGGCTGGCGTAAGCGGCCGAGCGCAAAGCCTGGGCGTTCTCGTCCAGCAGGTGGATGATGGCGCGCTCCACCTGCGGGATGATCTGGCGCGCCGCATTCACGATCATCTGCAGGATCTGGTCGAGGTTGTGGGTCTCGTTGAGCGCCTGGCTGATGACGCCCATCGCCTCGCTCTCCTGCAGGCGGCGCTGGATGCGGGCGTGCTGGCGGGCGTTGCCGATGGCGATGGCGGCCCAGCTGGCGGCCGCCTCCAGCATCTGGAGATCATCCTGGCGGAAGGCCTGCGGCAGATCATGCAGGGCCTCGATGACGCCGATGACGTGGCCTTGCAGCTTGAGCGGCGCGGCCAGCAGCGAGCGGGCCTCGTCCAGGCTGAACTGCTCCAGCGGCCGGAACAGGCGCCCGAGCGCGCTGGCATCGCCGGGCAACACCGATTGGCCGGTGTGCAGGACTTCGCCGGCGATGCCGGCCGAGACGGGCATGCGCCGGCCGATCAGGCCGACGTTGCCGGAACCGCCCACAGCCGCCATCACCAGGTGGCCGCCGTCCACCAACAGCACGGCCACGGCTTCGGCGTTGAGCAGGTACTTGACCTCTTCCAGCACGCGGTTGAGCACGACCGTCTGGTCGAGCGTGGAGGCGACGGCCTGGCCCATCTGGCTGAGCGCCGCCAGCTGGCGCGCGTTCTTCTCCAATTGGGCCTGCGTGCGGCGCCGGGCCGTGATGTCCTCCACCAGACCCTCGAAGTAGAGCGGCTGGCCGGCCGGGTCATAGACGGCCCGGATATGGCCGGCGATCCACAGCCGATCACCGGCGCGGCCGTTCAACTGAAGCTCCAGGCCGTGCAGCTCGCCCTGTTCGGCGAGCCGGTGCGTCAGATCATCGTAATATTCGGGGGAGGCGAAGAGCTGGTGGCGCAGGTCGGTGAGGGCGCCGACCGCTTCCACCGGGGCGGCGTAACCACACATCCGGGCGAAGGCGGTATTGGCGGCCAGCAGCCGGCCTTCCGGCGTGCACTGGAACACGCCCCAGCCGGCGTTCTCCAGCATGGCCCGGTCGACGACCTCGGCGGGCGGGGCCGGGGGAGGCGCGGCGGCTGGGCGGTGGGCGGGGTCCATGGCCGAAACGCCTAGGGGCTGCCCGCCCCGACCGGTTCACCGCGAACGTAGCAGATGATGCCGTCGATGATACCTTGCGCCACGCGGTGTGGTTCTTCGGTCAGGATACGGCGATCCAGGTTCAGGAAGCCGGTCTCGATAATGGCGGCGGGCGTGACCGGGTCCAGTTCGTCGAAGCCGTGGTAGAAGGTCATGTCCGGTGTGATGCTGCCGGCATGGAAGCCCAGCCCCGTCGCCTGGGCGTAGCGGTCGATCAGACAGGCGACCAACTGGTCGCTCTTGTCTGGAGCCGCACTCTTGAGGCCGCGCGCCACCTTGTAGCCGGTGGCCAGGTCGTTGATGTACTCACACGAGTCATTGTGGATGGAGACCAACGCCAGCGCCCGGTAGGCCTCCAAGCGCGTGTCGAACTCGTCCAGCACGTCCACGCCGAAGCCGTTGGCCTCCAGCCCGGCTTTCACGCGCAAGGCGATGTCGTAGTTGACGGCGGCCTCGGTCAGGCCGTCCGGGCAGACCGCGCCGGAATCATTGCCCTTGTGCCCGGCTACGATCCCGACCACGGGCCGCTCCGGGATGGGGCTGGGCGTCGGCGGGATGGCCGTGGCGACCGACTCGACGCGCTGAAACTCGAGCGCGTCCGCGAATTGGGCCGCCAGCGCGGACGCCGAGAAATTACCCGGCGACCACAGCGTGAAGATGGTCGCCAGCGCCGCGCCGACCACGACGACGACGCCGAGCTGGCGCAGGGCCTGCGCCAGGATATTCAGAAATGAGGTCGCGCGTTGCACAAAGCAAATAGTACACGCGCGGAGGCTTTCGGGCAAGTCGGCCGGGCCGGCCGTGATCTCGATTAGAATCGGGGCATGCCTGAACCCTACACCACCCTGGCCCGCTATTACGACCTGGAAAATGCCGATTTCACCGAGGATTTGGACTTCTGGCTGGAGCTGGCCGACGAGCACGGCGGCCCGGTGCTGGAGTTGGGCTGCGGCACCGGCCGCGTCTTGCTGCCCCTGGCGCGGCGCGGCCACGCCGTCACCGGCGTGGACAATGCGCCCGAGATGCTGGCGCGCTTGACCCAGAAGCTGGCGGCGGCGCAGGGTCTGCGCGGCGCCGGCGGCCGCCTGGCCCCGCCCACGGTGCTGGAGGCCGATTTCGCCACCTTCACGGCCGAGGCCCGCTTCCCGCTGGCGCTGATGCCCTTCAACACCTTCATGCACCTGCTGACGCTGGAGGCCCAGGTGGCCGCGCTGGCGAACATCCGCCGCCACCTGGTGTTGGGTGGGCTGCTGGCGCTGGACCTGATCAACCCGGGCGAGGCCTATGCGGCCGAGAGCGCCGGCCTGACCCTGGAGCGCACCTTCACCGACGGCGACCGCCTGGTGCAGCAGTTCGCGCTGCTGGCCGTGGACCGCGCCGCTCAACTGGCGCGGATCACGTGGCTGTACGACTCGCTCGGGCCGGAGGGCAGGCTGGAGCGCGCCGCCGTGCCGCTGACCCTGCGCTACACGTTCCCGGGCGAAATGCGCCTGCTCCTGGAGAAGACCGGTTTCGCGCTGGCGCACCTGTACGGTGACTATGCCCGCGCGCCGTTCGCGGACGGGGCCGAACGCATGCTCGTCCTGGCCACCGCCGTTTGACGTCTTTCAAAGCGGAGGTCCTTATGCGCAGGTTCTGGCTGGCTCTGCTGGTGCTGGCGGCCGCGTGCCGTCCGGCCGCCACCCCGACGGCGACCCTGCCGCCGCCCTCCATCGCCACCTCCACGCCGGCCGCGGCCCCCACGGCCAGCGTGCCCACGCCGGCCCAGGCGCCGACCCCGCCCGCGCCCAACCCGATCACGCTGACAGCCACGGACGGCACACCCCTGGCCGCCGCCTACTACGCCCCGGCCGGCGCCGCGCCGCTGGCGGCGGGCAGCGCCCCGGCCGTCCTGCTGCTGCACATGTTTGGGCGCACCCGCGCGGACTGGGACGCCTTCGCGCGCGAGCTGCAGGCCTACGGCGTGGCGGCCCTGGCCCTGGACCTGCGCGGCCACGGCGAGAGCGGCGGCCCGGCTGATTGGGCCAAGGCGCCCGGCGATGTGCGCACCGCCTGGGATTGGCTGGCCGCCCGCCCGGAGGTGGACCGGACGGCGACCGCCCTGATCGGCGCCAGCATTGGGGCCAACCTGGCCCTGATCACGGGCGCCAACACGCCGGAGGTGGCCGCCGTGATCGCGCTCTCGCCGGGCGTGGACTATCAGGGCGTGCAGCCCGAAGGCGCGTTGGCCAACTTCGGCGCCCGGCCGGTCTTCCTGATCGCCAGCCAGAACGACGCCTTCGCCTATGCCAGCGTGCGCCAGCTGGCGCCCGAGCTGACCGCCGGCGAGACGTACTACTTCACCGGGTCCGCCCACGGGACCGAGCTCTTCGCCGACCCGGCCCTGGCAACGCTGCTGCTGGATTGGCTGACGAAGCAGTTGGGGATCGTGAAGGGGTAAGGCCGGCCTCAGCGCACCAGCAGCAGGGCCAGCGGGATCACCAGGATCACGAGCAGGAAGATCGCCAGCGTGCGGCGCGAGTGGCCGATCGCGTCGGCGATATGGAGCAGGGCGCTCTCGTACGGACGATACCCCACCAGCAGGATGATCAGGGACACAATCGTCACGCTCAGCATCTCCGCCAGCACCACCACGAACGCCGGCGGGTTGTTGAGCAGCAGCGCGGCCACCAGCGTGTCGATGAAGGTGGTGATGTTGGCGCCCATGATGTAGGGGATGACGTTGCCGCGCCGGACGTAGCCGCGCACGGCCAGCGGCACCAGGATTGACAGCGACACCGAGACCGACATCGTCAGGCTGGTGATCCCCAGGCCGAGCAGGAACGTGAACCACGGGCGCTCCAGCCAGCGCTGACCGGGATGCTCTTGGAGGTGGAACTCCGGCAGGCCCCGGTCGATCAGGTTGAGGCTGAACCAGAGCACGCCAAAGCCGAGCGCGAAAACGGCCAACTGCGGCAGGGTGCGCTCTGCCAGGCCGATCACCGGGTCGAAGAGCACGTCCAGGAGCGAGAGCAGCGGCCAGGCTTCGCGCGGCGTCAGCCAGTCCAGCACGCGCGACTCGAGCAGACTGTAGCCCACCAGCAGCGCCGGCGTGTAGATGGCGAACGTGACCAGCAGCGAGAGCAGGCCCATCGCCAGGCTGTCGCGCTTGTTATGCCCGCGCAGGGCGTAGACGAAGCCGAGCGCCAGCACGATGAACGAAGCCCCGAAACGGCTGCCCGCGATCATGGCGAAGGCGCCCAACTGGTCGATGGCGCCGGCGTCAAAAAAGGTCAGCGCCGTGGCCGCCACCGGCGAGCCGGACAGCACCCCGTACGCGAACAACCAGCCGAAGCCGAGCGCGTTGGCGGCGTTGGACACAGCCCAGCCCTGGATGTACGGCACCAGAGCTTTGGCCCCGCTCTTGAGCAGCTGGATCGCCAGGATAAACAGCAACAGCGCCGCCAGGACAATGGCGACCTTGCCCCAGTTGATCCGGCGGGCCGCCGCGCCCAGCGACGTCGTCACAGCTCGCCTCGCGTCTCAGCCCGCAGCCGGTCGAAGAACTCGCCCAGGTAGCGCTGGCGGGCCTCGGCCAGCGCCCGCGCGGCCGGCGTGTGCAGCCGGTCCTTGATCTTGGAGAGCTTGAACAGGAACTCGTGGTAAGGAGTGTGCGCCTCGCCGGGCTCTTTCTCGCCGGTGGCCTGAAAGCGCGCGGAGGGCTCACCGGTGAGGGGTTGGCCGGCCAGGGCCGCGTAGGCGACCGCGCGCGCGGCGCCGATGGCGCCCAGCACGTCGAGCTTGTCGCTGTCAAACAGGACTTTGGCCTCCACCGTCTCCGGGCGCTCCGTGCCGCGAAAACGATGGGCGCGGATGCAGTGCTGGACGGCGGCGATGCGCTCCGGCGGCCAGCCCTCGGCCGCCAGCACCTGCTGCGCGAACTCGGCCGAGTCGAGGTGATGGCTGGCGCGGCGCTCGGCGGCGGCGGTGGGGCCGCCGGACGGCGCGGCGCCGTGGGCGTCGTGGAGCAGCGCCGCCGCGCGCACGATGGCCAGATCGGCGCCTTCGGCTTGCGCCAGGCGCTCGGCCAGGGCCAGCACGCGCAGGATGTGGCTGAAGTCGTGCACCGGGTCCGCGTCCGCGTACCAGGCGCGCGCTTGGTCAATCGTCGGCATGCGCTGGGCCGCTATTCGCCGCCGTCGGTCTTCTTGCTGCCGATCTCGACCAACTGGATCTGCGCCTGGTAGCGCTTGCCGTCGATCTCGATCTTGCTGTTGGCGTAGTAGCCTTTGGAGCCCGTCTTGAAGTCTTTGGCCGGGAGCGTCATCACCCCCAGCAGCTTGCCGTCGTCGGTCTTGATCTCAGCGATGATGAGCATGGTGTCCTCCGAGTACCCCGTCCGGCGCCGCAGCCCGGTCCCCCAGTCAGGTGGCGACCACCAGGGCGATGGCGTGCTCGTGCGTGTGACTCAAGCTGACGGCCCATTCACGCCAGCCCAGAGCTTGGGCCCGGGCCAGCGCTGCGCCGTGCAGGCGCAGTTCCGGCTCACGGTCCGGGCCGCTGACCACTTCAATATCCACCCAGCGGACCGCGCCGATGCCGCAGCCGAGGGCCTTGGCGGCGGCCTCCTTGGCCGCGAAGCGCGCCGCCAGCGAGGCCGCCCGGCCGGCGCAGTCGGCGCGCTCTTGCGCGGTAAAGAAGCGCCGGAAGAAGCGTTCGCCGTGGCGCGCCTGCGCGCGCTCGATCCGCGCCACTTCGATCAGATCCACGCCCGTGCGCAACATGACCACCGCCGACCAGCGCCGGACGCCGACCGTCCGCCCGGCGCGTCCGTCGTCTATTCCGGCCCGGCCACCGCCAGAGCGTAGCCATCCACGCTCAAGTACTCCTGCGCCACGCTCAATAAGTCGTCCCGGGTGAGCGCGCGGATCAGGTCGGGATAGCGGCGCAGGTAGTCCAGGCCGAGGCCGAACAGTTCCATCGAGCTGATGTTGCTGGCCACGCCTTCGTTGGTCTCCATGGTCAGCGGCAGGCGGCCGATGAACTGGGCCTGGTTGTCCTCCAGCTCGGCCGCGGTGACGCGGCGGGTGAGGAAGCGCTTGAGCTCGCGCCGAATCAAGTCCACGGCGCGATCCACGTTGGCGGAGCCGACGCCGGCGTAAGCGTACCAGGCGCCCGGCCCCAGGCCGCCGTTGAGGGCGCTGCCGGCGTAGTAGGCCAGGCCGTTCTTCTCGCGCACTTCGTGGCCGATGCGCCCGCCCATCCCGAAGACGCCCAGAATGTTGTTGGCCAGGCGGGCGGCCAGGAAACGCGGATGACGGCGGGCCGGGCCGGGCACGCCCAGCAGCACATCGCTCTGGGCTTTGCCGGCCATGGCGACGTGGCGCTTGACGATCGCGGTCGGGCGGCTGATCTCGGGCAGCGCCGGCAGGTCGCCCTGGGCCGGGTTGGTCCAGTCGCCAAAGTGCTTGGCCACCAGGTCCACCGCGGCCTCGGCCGACACGGCGCCGACCACGGTGACCAGCATCCCGCGCGGGCCGTAGTGCGTGCCGTGGAAACGAATCAGGTCCTCGCGCGTCAGGGCGCGGATGGTCTCGGGATAGCCGTCTTCTTCGATGCTGTAAGGATGGCCGGGGTAGGCCAGCTCATAGAAGGCCTCGCTGGCGCGCGAGCGGGTGTCGTTGGCCTGGATGTTGAGGCGCGTCAGGATCTCGCCGCGCAAGCGCTCGACCTGCTCGGGCGGGAAGGTCGGCCGGCGCAGAGCGTCGGCGGCCAGGCCCAGGATCAGGTCCAGGTCCTCGGCCAGGCTCTTGCCGTAGAAGCCGGAGGTGTGCGTGCCGCCGGACACCGACAGGCTGGCCCCGACCGACTCGATCTGTTCGTAGATCTCGGCGAAGCTGTGGCGCGCGGTGCCGCGCATCAGGGACGCGGCGGTGAAGTCTGAGAGCCCGGCCTGCTCGCGGCCGTGCCAGAGCGCGCCGACGCGCAGGTCGGCGTCCACCACCACCGAAGGGCTGGTGAAGTTCTCGCGGGCCAGCACCACCACGCCGTTGGGCAGTTCCCGCCGGGTGATGTCGTCCGGGCCGGGGAGCGAGTTCGCCGCGGTGGTCAGTTTCTTCTCTTTTTTCTTGGGCATCCTGACGGGCGAGGGCGGCCGCCGGCGGTCAAGCCCGGGGTCCGGCCGTCGCGCTCCTTCCTGAGCTAGGGCCTCGTCCCCCGGAAAGGCTGGACGAGCGCCGCTGGACGCAAAACGGTATTGGCCTGCCGGTCTCCATCGCGCTCCGATGGAGGCAAGGCTAGGCGGGCTGCGCCGGCCGCACATGGCCGACGGTCCGGCTGGTGCGGGCGAGATACTTCTGCGCCACGCGCTGGATATCGGCCACGGTCACAGCTTCCAGGCGCGGCAGGTAGTTCTCGAACCAGGTGTAGTCCTGCAGCACTTCGGTGAAGCCCAGCCAGAAGCCCTGATTGGTGACGCTCTCGGCGCCGTAGGCGAACAGGGCTTTGGCCTGCTTGACGGCCTTGCGCAGCTCGTCGGCGCTGACCGGCTCGCGGCGCATCCGGTCGATCTCGGCGTCCAGCGCGGCCTCCACCGCCTCCAGCGTCTGGCCGGCGCGCACCGTGGCGAAGACCGAGTACAGGTACGGGTCCACGGTCGGGGTCAGCGTGCCGCTCACACCGGCGGCCAGCCCGGTCTGGACCAGGGCCTGGTACAGGCGCGACGACTTGTTGCTGGTGCCGCCGCCGCCGAACATATTGAACGACGAGGCGCCGGCCAGGATGCTGTCCAGCGCCACCATCGGGTAGAAATCCGGATCGGTGGCGGCCGGGGCGTGGTAGGCGAAGGTGACGTAGGCGGTCTCGCCCTCGTCCGAGATCGTCACGCGGCGCTCGCCCTTCTGGGCCGGCTCGGGCCGCGGCGCCAGCGCCGGCCGCTCCACGGCGGCGTGCTCGCCGAAGAGCGTCTTCAGGCGGGCCAGCAGCGCCCGCCGGTCGAAGTCGCCGACCGCGACGACGATGGCGTTGTTGGGGGCGTAGTAGTGGTGATAGTGCGCCACCAGGTCCGCGCGCGTCATCGAGTGCAGGTCGGCCAGGTCGCCGATGACTTCGTGGTGATACGGATGGACGCGGAAGGCCGCGTTCTGGACCTCTTCGCTGAGCCGGAAAGTCGGCTCGTTCTCGTACATCTGCCGCTCGGAGATGATGACGGTGCGCTCGGACTCCACCTCCTTGGGCGGGAAGAGCGCGGCGCGCATCCGGTCGGCCTCCAGCCGCAGGGCGTAGTCGATCGTGGCGGCCGGCATGGTCTCAAAGTAGGCCGTCCAGTCGATCCAGGTCATCGCGTTGCGGAAACCGCCGTCGCGCGCGATCTCGCGGTCGGCCGTGTTGCCCGGGAACTTCTTGGTCCCCTTGAACATCATGTGCTCGACCCAGTGGCTGATCCCGGTGGTGCCGGAGCGCTCGTGGCGCGAGCCGACGCGGTACCACACCCACCAGGAGATGACCGGGGCGACGTGGACTTCTTTGAGGACGACCGTCAGCCCGTTCTTGAACTTGGTCTTGTAGATCCCGTTCGTTTTCATCCGGTCTCCGCTTCCGCCAGCCGGCCGCCCCGGCCCGGCTTCAGGCGCGGCCCATGCCGCGGTATTCGAAGCCCAGCTCCTTCAGGCGCTTGGGGTCGTACAGGTTGCGGCCATCCACCATCACCGGCTTGCGCATGCTGGTCTTGAGACGAGCCAGATCCAGCTGCTTGAACTCGTTCCACTCGGTGCACACCACCAGGGCGTCGACGTCCTGGGCGACCTCGTAGGCGTTGGCGCACATCTGCACGCCCGGCATCATGCGCTCGGCGATGTGCATGGCGACCGGGTCATAGCCCTTGATCGTGGCGCCCTCGGCCTGCAGCGCGCGCGCGATCTCCACCGACGGCGCGTCACGCATGTCGTCGGTGTTGGGTTTGAAGGCCAGCCCGAGCAGGCCGATGGTCTTGCCCTTCATGCTGCCGAGCAGCTCGCGCGTCTTGAGGATGACCTGGCGGCGCTGGTACTTGTTGATGTCCATCACGGACTGCAGCAGCTGCGGGTGCTTGCCCTGCACGGTGGCCATGTAGGCCAGGGCGCGCACGTCCTTGGGGAAGCAGCTGCCGCCCCAGCCCAGGCCGGCGTTGAGGAAATGCTTGCCGATGCGCGGGTCGTAGCCCATGCCGGCCGCCACCTCTTTGACGTCGGCGCCGAGCGCCTCGCAGATGTTGGCGATCTCGTTGATGAACGAAATCTTGGTGGCCAGGAAGGCGTTGGACGCGTACTTGATCATCTCGGCGGTGCGCAGGTCGGTGACGACGATGGGCGCGCGCAGCGAGAGGTGCAGGTCGGCCACGCTGTTGGCGGCGGCACGGTCAGTGGAGCCCAGCACGATGCGGGCCGGGTTCATGAAGTCGGAGATGGCCGAGCCCTCGGCCAGAAACTCCGGGCACGAGACCACGCTGAACGGGATCGGGTTGGGCTGCTTGCCGCGGACGATATCGGCCACCCAGTCGCCGGTGCCCACCGGCACCGTGGACTTGTTGACGATGATCAGCGGCTTCTGCATGTGCTCGGCGATGGCCTCGGCCGCGCTGCGCACGTATTTCAGGTCGGCCTCGCCATCCACGCCTTCCGGCGTGCCCACGGCGATGAAAGCGAAATCCGCATCGCGCAGCGCCTCGGTGTAGGAGGTGGTGAAGTCCAGGCGGTCAGCAGCGACGTTGCGCTTGACCATCTCCTCCAGGCCCGGCTCGTAGATCGGCAGGATGCCCTTCTTGAGGTTCTCGATGCGCTCCGCGCTGATGTCGAGCGCGATCACGCGGTTGCCCAAGTCGGCGAAGCAGGTGCCAGTCACCAGCCCCACGTACCCCACGCCGACGACGCATATCTTCTTCACAATGGTCTCTCCTTAGGAAAAGAAAACGGGCTCCAGATAGCCGATGCCCAGAGTACCGAGGATGGTCACTGAGCAACAGTCGCCCGTTTATCCCATTCAACCAGGATCATACCATATCGGTTATGTCTCATCGACACCCGGCCGCGCTAGGCCCAGCCGCGCGCGGTCAGCTCATCTTCATCATAGCCGAAGTAGTGGCCAAGCTCGTGGACCAGCGTGATGCGGATCTCGCGGCGCAATTCGGCTTCGGTCGGCGCGGCCTCGAGCAGGGGCCGATAGAACAGGGTGATACGATCCGGCTGGAAATAGACGTCGTCCGGGCGCCGCTCCACCAGCGGCACACCTTCATATAAGCCCAGCAGGCCCTCACCCTCGGGGTCCTGCTCCGCGGTCGGCGCGTCGGCGACCTCCAGCACGACGCTGGCCGCTTCGGCCCGCAGCTCGTCTGGCAGCTGCTCCAGCACCGCCTCGGCGATCTGGTAGACCAGGTCTTCAAAATGTCGGCGCGAGATTGGCATTCAGCGATTCTAGCCGTGAGTATAATCTTCCACAACCGGCCGGGCAGTTTGCGGGCCTCCGCTGAGAGTCGTCTAATTCAGGCGTGGAGAGCAGCCTGAGCGGAGTGACGCGGAGTCTGGGACGCTGGCCACGCCGGTCTGATTTGGCAAGGCTGAACGTCTATCCAACCACCGTGGCGTCCCAGACGTGGCGGCCGCGATCACGTTCCCGGCCGCGGCCCGCGCCATCCACGGCGCCTTGATCCCGGTCCACGGTCCAGATTAACTGACCCGTCCCGCCGTGCGCCCTGGAGTCAATCACAGTGCTGGTCTTGGAATTGAGCGCCTTCGCGCTGACGGCCTGGCTGGGCCTGTACCTGCTGGGGCGCAACCCGGCTAACCCACAGATGCGCCTGGCCGCGCTGGGAGCGCTGGCTTATGCGCTGGCGCTGGCGGGTGAGACGCTCGGCGCAGCGCTGGCGCGTGCCGGGACTCCGCTGGCGTCCTGGCTGGCGGCCTGGCTGGCGCCCTGGCGCTGGCCCGTCCTCGGCCTGCCGGCCATCTTCTGGGCCGGCGCCCTGGTCGCGCTGGGGCGGGCCGGGCCGGGGGCGCGCCCGCGCGGGCCGCTGGCGGCGGTGGCCGTGGCCACGCTTTTCTTCGGGCTCGGGCTGGGGCTGATCATCTTCCCGTTGAACTGGCTGCCGCGCGGCTGGGCGCTGCTCGCCATCAGCGTCGACCTGGCCGCGCTGGGTCTGGCTATCGCCGGGCTGGATGCCTTCGCCGAGGGCGAGGCCTTGCGCCCTGAGATGGCGCGCTCGTTTCTGGCCTCGGCCGCCGCCGTCCTGGTCTTTGCCGCCCCCGTCGCCCTGGTGATCACGACCAGCACCGGGCCAACGCCGCCCATGCTGGCGCTGCTCTTCGGCCTGGCCGCGGCCGCCATCGCCGGGCAAGTCTTCGCCGACCCGGTCCAGGCCGGCCTGGACCGCTTGGCCTTCTTCCAGGCGCCGCGCCTGCGCCGCGAACGCGCCGACCTGCGCGCCGTGGCCAGCGCCCTGCCGCGCGCCGACACCGGCCAGGACCCGGCTGCCCTGGACGAAGCCGAGTTCGGGCGGCAGACCCGCCGCGCCCTCAGCCACATGCAGGACCTGGCGCGCCTGTCCGCCAGCCCGCTGGCGCGGCTGCCGGTCATCACCGCCCGCCTGGCGGCGCGGGGCGCGCGCGACGACAGCCTGGAGCGCGCCCAGGAGCTGCGGGCTTTGCTGGCCGAGTCCATCCAGCGCCTCAAGCCGCGCGGCGCGGCCGCGTTCGGCACCTCGGACGAGTGGCGCCACTACAACGCCGTCTACTTCCCGTACGTCGTCGGCCTGCGCCCGTATGCGCGCCGCGCTGACGCCGAGCCGCTGGGCGCGGACGCGCAATCCGCGCTGGACTGGTTCCGCGCCAGCGTGCCGGAACGCACGCTGTACAACTGGCAGAACGCCGCCGCCCGCCTCATCGCCCAGGACCTGCGCGGTCGGCCCGAGACATAACCCCCCAACTGGCAGTCGTTGGCACCGTCCGGCCTGGAACTGGCAGCGCCGGAACGCTAGTCTGTAAGCCAATCTTCTCAATGAAAGGCTTTCAGACATGACCGCTCAACCCCTGCCCGTGTCCGCCGACAACTTCCTGCGCCGCGCCCTGCTGGCCGACAGCGTTTTCTCGGCCCTGGCCGGCGCGGCCTGCCTGGCCGCCGGCCAGCCGCTGGCGGCGTTGATGGGCCTGGCCTCGCCGGTCGCCCTGTCCGGCGTCGCCGCTGTCTGTGCCGCCTACGCGACCGGCCTCGCGCTGATCCTGCGCCAGCGCCCGATCGCGCGGCCGGCCGCGCTCTTCGTCATCGGCGGCAACAGCGCCTGGGCCGCGGCCAGTTACCTCCTGCTGCTGAGCGGCTGGGTGGCCTTCACGCCGGCAGGTTGGTGGCTGGTGGCGATCCAGGCCGACCTGGTGGCCGCGCTGGCCATCGCCCAATACCTCGGGCTGCGCCAGAGGGAGGCCGCCGCGCAGGCCGCCTCCTGATCCGGAGGCCGGCTCCAAGGATCCGGCTCTGCGCCTCGCCTCCGTTGAGGCGCAGAGCCGGCGGGCGCTGTGCTACAATCCTCGCGCCCATGCGCGTCCGACATCTCTCGCTGACCAATTTCCGCCTGTACGCGCGGCTCGAGTCGCCGCTGCCGGCCGGCCCGCTCATCCTGGTGGGAGCCAATGCCCAGGGCAAGACCAGCCTGCTGGAAGCCCTGTACTATCTGGCGACGGCCCAATCCCACCATGCCGCCACTGACCGCCAGCTCATCCACTTCTTGGCCCTGGACGAAACCCAGCCGTTCGCGCGCATCGTGGCCGAGGTGGAGGCACGCCAGGAAGTGCTGCGCGTCGAGATCCGCCTGATCGTGGACCCCGGCAATGGCGACGGCCGGCTGCGCAAAGAGATCCTGCTCAACGGCGCCAAGAAGCGCGTCGGCGACCTGGCCGGGCGCGTCAACGTGGTGCTCTTCCTGCCGCAAGACATGGCCATCGTGGAGGGCGCGCCGTCCGACCGCCGCCGGTATCTTGACCTGGCGCTGGCCCAGGTGGACGGCGCTTATCACTTTGCTCTGGGCGAGTACGCCAAAGTGCTCACGCAGCGCAATGCCCTGCTCAAGCAGCTGCAGGAGCGCGGCGGCAGCCCAGACCAGTTGGACTTCTGGGACGACAAGCTCGGCGAGCTGGCCGGCACGCTGATGGCCGCGCGCGTCGCGGCCCTGGCCGAGCTGGAGGCGCTGGCCGCGCCCATCCACCGCGACCTGACCGCCGGCCAGAGCGGGCTGCGCCTGGCCTACCATCCGGCCTTTGACCCGGTGGCGGCGCCGGACGGGCAGCTCGGCCTGCCGCTGCAGGTGCCCGTTCACCGCGTGGGGCTTGCGGCCGCCGACATCGAGGCGCGGCTCAAAGCGAAACTGCGCGCCTGCCGCGGCGAGGAGATCGCGCGCGGCGCCACCCTGTACGGCCCGCACCGCGACGAACTGCGCTTCGTGGCCAACGGCGTCGACGTGGGCACCTACGGCTCGCGCGGCCAGGCGCGCACGGCCGTGCTGGCCCTCAAGCTGGCGGAGCTGGCCTGGATGCGCGCGCGCTCCGGCGAGTGGCCGGTGCTGCTGTTGGACGAAGTGCTGGCCGAGCTGGACGCCAACCGGCGGCGGGACCTGCTTAACCGCCTGGACGGCGCCGAGCAGTGTGTGCTGACGACGACCGACCTCAACCTCTTCCCGGACGAGTTCCGCCAGCGCGCCACCGTCTGGCACATCCAGAACGGCCAGGTCGTGCGCGGCCACTGACCGCGGCCATAAAAAGAGCGACGGGCCACCTAGCCCGTCGCTCTCGTTTACACCAGCGCCCTCAGCCGGCGCCTACGGCCGCTCGCCCAGGATCACCTGCACGTCCTGGCGTTCACCCCCGCGGATCACCGTCAGCGTCACGGCGTCACCCGGCCGCTTGTTGTTGATCAGGTAGCTCATCAAATCGCCGAGCACGCGCACCTCGCGGCCGTCCACGGCCACGATCAGATCGCCGTCCCCATTGAACCCGCTGAAGCTGTCCGAGGCCGAGTCCGGCTGCAGGCCGGCCTGGTCGGCCGGGCCGCCGGCCGTGACCGTGGTTACGTAGGTGCCGCTGGCCTGCGGCAGGTCCAACTGCTCTTGCAGTGAGAGCGACAGCTCCGGCAGGCTGGAGATGCCCAGATACGGATAGATGAACTGGCCCTCGGAAATCAGGTAGGGCACCACCTGACGAACGGTGTTGGCGGCCACGGCGTAGCCGACGCCGGCGCCGATGCCGGTCTCGGTGGCGATGGCGCGGTTGATGCCGATCACCTCGCCGCTCAAGTTGAGCAGCGGGCCGCCGGAGTTGCCGGGGTTGATGGGCGCGTCCGTCTGCAGGACGTCCGGCGCCGTGAAGCGGCCGCCGCCGCCTGGGGCGGTGCGATTGCTGCTCAGCGTGCGCCCGGTGCCGGAGATGATGCCGAGCGTCATCGTGCCGGCCTCCCCGAACGGGTTGCCGATGGCGATGGCGCGCTGGCCGACGCGCACCTGGTCTGAGTCGGCCAGGACCAGCGGAGTCACATCCGGCGGGATCTCGTCCACCTTAACGACTGCCAGGTCGCTGTCTGGGTCGGTGCCCAGCACCCGGCCGCGCGTCTTCAGCCCGGACGGAAAATCCACCTCGATGCTGGTGGCGCCGTCGACGACGTGCTGGTTGGTAACGATGTGGCCGTCCAGGTCGTACAAGAAGCCGGAGCCCTGGCCGCCGCCGTCGGCGGTCTCCACCAGGAAGGACACCACCGCCGGGTTGACGCGGGCGTACAGGTCGATCAGGGCGTCTTCCTCAGACGAGGTGATCGTGAGATTGGTCTGCGGCGCCGCACTGCCGTCCGTGCCCAGCTGCGGCGCGGGCACGAGCTGGGTGATGACGACGGGCACCGCGGTGGGCTGCGGCGCCGCCGTGGGCGCCAAGCCGCTGCAAGCCAAACCAGCCAGCGCCAAAGCGGTCACGGCGAGGGCCGGGAAACGGACAGACGAACGCATAAGGCCTCCTCAAAGACGCGGCCAAGCCAACCGGGCGGCCGCGTTGTTGTTAATCTAGCGCGGCGAGATAAAAGCGGGGTGAGAGTTGGCGTTGTGGGCGGAAAGACTAACCGCCGTGGCGGCGCAGAGCGGCCAACTCCTTGTAGAGCTGGCGTTCCCGGTCGGTGAGCTGCGTCGGGATGCGCACCACGACGCGGGCGAAGAGGTCGCCGGCAGTGCCGGGCTCGCGCAGCCGCGGCATGCCGCGGCCGGCCAGGCGGAAGGTCTTGCCGGATTGGGTCTCGGGCGGGATCGAGAGGACGACGTCGCCGGCCAGGGTGGGCACCCGCGCGTCGCCGCCCAGCACGGCCGTGTAGACGTCGACGGGGACATCCACGCGCAGGTCATCGCCGTCGCGCTCAAAGCGGTCGTGCGCGCGCACGGCCACGTTCAAGAACAGGTCGCCGGCGGGCTGGCCGAGGCCGCCTTCACCCTTGATGCGCACCCGGGTGCCGGCGCGCGCGCCCTTGGGGATGCTCACCTCCAGGCGCCGTCCGCCCTTCTGCAGGGTGCGCGTCGCGCCGTGGAAGGCTTCCTCCAGGGTGATCTCCACCGGCTGCTCGATGTCCTCGCCGCGAAAGCCGGCGCGGCTGCGCGCGCTGCCCGCCTCGCCGAAGCCGCGGCCGCCGCCGAAGAGCGTGTTAAAGAAATCAGAGAAGCCGCCGGCGCCGCCGAACAGGTCGTTCAGGTCGCGCATATCCACGCGCGAGCCGCCGCCGGACGACCATTGCGACCAATCAAAGCCGCCGCCCGGCCGGCCGGCCCGCTCCCACTGCTGGTAGCTGCTGCCGAGCCGGTCATACTTGGCGCGCTTATCGGCATCGCCCAGGACCTCGTAGGCCTCGTTGATGTCCTTGAAGCGGTCCTCGGCCGCCTTGTCGCCGGGGTTCTTGTCCGGGTGATATTTCTGCGCCAGCTTGCGGTAGGCGCTCTTGATCTCTTTCTCAGTGGCGTTCTTGCCGACGCCCAGCAGTTGGTAGTAGTCCTTATAGTCCATAGTTGGGCTGGCGCGCCTTGAGGCCGGCGACGCCCCTCGGGCCCCGGTTACTGTAGCAGAGAATCGTTGGAGGCGTGTAAGAGGCGCCGGACGGCGGCGTCAGTTGGCGCGGCGGTCCACCAGGCGCTGCATCAGTTCGATCTGCGACTTGTCGCGCAGTTCGACACCCAGCAGCACGGCGCGCCGGCGCGCGTCAGACAGGAAACCGGCCGGCGCGATCAGCACGGCCCGCTGCGCGCGCAGCGCATCCCGCGCGGCCGCTAGGGCGTCCACCACAGCGGGCGGCGGCGGCTCGCTGCCGGGCAGGCAGCGCACCAGCGTGCTTTGCGTGTCTTTCAGGACCACCAGTTGCTCCAGGTCCACGCCCGGTTCGCCGCCGGCCACCACCTCATAACCTTGGGCCTTGTAGTAATCGCGCACCAGCCGCACCAGATCATCCAGCGACTGGCCGATGTTGCTGCGGCTGGCCCGCTTGGGCGGAACGGGCGTCTCCGCCTGACCCCGCCGCTCCAGCCAGACCCGCACGCCGGCCACCAGCAACACAAACCCCAGCACCGGCAAGGCGATGGCCAGCAGTGTGCCCAGCGACGGCAGACCCAAAAACGAGTCGCGCAACCAATCCGGCATAGTTCTATTTTATCCAGCCCGCCCGGGAGCGCCCATGCTGCCGGCCCGCCCGCTCTCACCGCCTCCTAACCGCGCGGCTGCGTCCGCCGCCGGCGCCGGAAACGGTATCCGGCCCCCCGCGCTCCGAGGGATTGCGGAGCCAGGGTGGGACGAATGGGCGATGTTTCCCCAGCCAGAACCGCGCATACTCACGGTGACTGGGGTGATCGTTCAACAAGCCCGGAGGAGATGCTGTGTTGATGATCGCGGCCCTAATCATTGGGGGGATCATTCTGCTGTTCGTGATGTTGAGCGTCGTCGGCGTCATCACGCCGAGGCCCGGCGACCAAGAGACCAACGCGAGCGGCCTGATCCACCGCCAGTGAGCTGAGACGCCACAGGCGGACGCCACACAACCTGCCGGGGCCAAGCCCCGACGGGTCCTTACTTTTTAAGGTAACGCCGGCTGCCTGGACCAGGCCAACGGTCCGGCGCCGCGAATATTGGCATAATATCGCTCCTATTTTGGGGGTGGCCGGCCTTTTGGGGGCGGGACGCGTCCACTATAATTGCCCCCGCTGACCAGTGCCCGGGTTCCGACGTTGGCAATGGGTCGCTGTGGCCGGAGGCCAGTCCGCGTGACGAGGCCGACCGGCCGTGTTGCCAGGGCACGAGGGTGAGGCATGAAGAGCACAGGTATCAAGAGTTGGGTGATCGGGAGCGTCATCGTATTGGCCGTTGGGGGCGCCAGCTTCTGGGTTGTGCCGAACTGGCCGGAGCGCGTGGGCTGGCGTTGGCAGCAGTTCTGGGCCGGCACACGCCGCGCCGTGCTGCAGCTGCCAGACACACTGCCCACGCCGGCCGTCGCCGCCGTAGCCACTTCAGCCGCCACGGCCACGCCCCCGCTGACAGCGCCCACCGCCACGCCGGAGGCCGCCGCCGCGCTGCCGGCCTACCCGGACCAGATGGAGCTGACCGGCTTCACGCAGGTCTGGCAGAAGGTCAACAACTGCGGGCCGGCCACACTGGCGATGGCGCTCAGTTACTGGGGCTGGAAAGGCACGCAGGCGAACACCGCCAATGCCCTTAAGCCGGACCCGAACGACCGCAACGTGGCCCCGGCGGAGATGGCCGCTTACGCCCAGCGCGTAGGCCTGGGCGCTCTGGTGCGCCAGGGCGGCACCGTGGAGACGGCCAAGCGCCTGGTGGCGGCCGGCTTCCCGGTGGTGGTGGAGACCAGCCTGGTGCTGCCCGAGCAAGGCTGGGAGGGTCATTACACCTTGGTGACCGGGTACTCCGACCCGCACCAGCAGTTCACAACGCAGGACGCCCTGCGCGGGCCGAATTTTGTGCAGACTTATGCCGACCTTGAGCGCGACTGGCGCGCCTTTAACTTCACTTACATCGTGCTCTATGCGCCGACCCGCGAGGCCGAAGTGTTGAACGTGCTGGCGGGTGCCGGCCCGGCCGGCGACGCGCAGCGCGCCGCCGAGCGCGCCCGCGCGGAGACCGCCACGCTGTCCGGCCAGGATCTGGCTTTCGCCTGGTTCAACCTCGGCTCCAGCCTGGCGGCCAGCGCCGACTGGCCGGCGGCCGCGCAGGCCTACGATCAGGCGCGCCAGATCGGCCTGCCCTGGCGCATGCTCTGGTATCAGCCCACCCCGCTCGAAACCTACTTCCAGGCCGGCCGGTATCAAGACGTGCTGGACCTGGCGGATGCCACCCTGGCCCAGGCCGATAACATCGAAGAAGTGCTGTACTGGCGCGGACGCGCGCGCCTGGCCCTGGGCGACCGCGACGGCGCCAGCGCCGATTGGCAGGCGGCGGCCGCGCTCAACCGCAACTTCACCGCCCCGGCTCAAGCCCTGGCTGAACTGGGGGCAACTCCGTGACCGAGACCGCGCCCCGCGCCGCCAAGCTGGACCTGAACACGGCCACGCCCGCAGAACTGGCGGGCCTGCCCGGCCTGACCCCGGCGTTAGCCGAGCAGATCGTGGCGTACCGGCCGTTCACGGCCACTAAGGAATTGCTGCGCGTCCCCGGCCTCGAGTTCGAGCTCTTTGAACAGCTCAAGCGGCGCGTTAAGGTCGGTCGGCCGCGCGCCGCCGCGCCCCGCGCCCCGCGCAAACGCCAGCCCCGCCGCGCGCCGGCTGAGGCCCCGCCGCCGGTCGCCGTCCACGTCCACGTCAACGCCGCCGCCCCCTACGAGACGACGACGTTCCGGACCACCGCCGCGCCGCCGCCGCCCATCTCGGAAGTCATCGAGCCGCTGGTCATCGCCGAGCCGGCCCCGCGCACGCCGTTCGGGCGGCAGCTGGCGGCCACGCCGACCCGCGCCCTGGTGCCGCTGGGCGCGCAGGTGACCACGGCCCTGTTCGAAAGCTACGCCGGCCCGCGCGTGGTCTTTGCCCTGTTCTCGTTCACGCTGGCCGCCATCGCGCTGGCGTTCGCCACCGGACGGCTCAGCCTGCGCTGGGACCCCGCCCCGCCCACCAGCGCCCCGGCCGTGATCGCCGCCGCCGCCACGCCCACGCTGGAGCCGCTGGCGACGCAGGTCAGCCAGGCCGTGGCCGCCACCCTGGCCGCGCAGCCCAGCCCCACGGCGCCGCCGGAACCAACCGCCACGGCCGACCTCCCCGCCGCCACGCCCACGACGGCTTTCATTTCCAACTCCGGGCTGGATGGCGTCGGCGCGCAGATCTTCAACGAGACCTTCATCCCGGCCGGTTATTGGTCCGTGGGCGAGACCGACTTCAGCAACATCTTTGTGGACACCGGCACCCTGGCCATCCTGGTGAAGACGCCGGGCTCGATCGCCTGGGCCTTCAACGGCTACTCGGCCGAGGACTTCTATTTTCAAGGCCTGCTGCGCCTGGGCGCGTGCCAGCTCGGCGATTACGGCGGCCTGATCTTCCGCGGCCAGGACGATAACAACCTGTATCTCTTCGGCCTGTCCTGCGACGGCCGTTACCGGCTGGTGGAGCGCGCGGGCGGCGAGTTCCGCTTCCTGATCGACTTCACCTTCACGCCGGAGGCCAGCACCGGCTCCGGTGCCACCAACTTGCTGGCCGTGCGCGCCGAGGGCCGCAAGCTCAGCCTGTACATCAACGATCAATTTGTGAACGCCGTCGAAGATGTCGCGCCGAGCCGCGGCTTCTTTGGCGCTTTCGCCAAGGCCGGGACCACCACCAACCTGCGGGTCGATCTAGACGACCTGTCCGCCTGGTCGCTGGGCCCCTAGCGCGTGCGCTCGTCATGTCCAAGACACCTTCACCCCGCATTGTGAATCTCAACTCGGCGCCGCCGGACGCGCTGACGCAGCTGCCCGGCGTCGGGCCAGCGCTGGCCACCCGCATCGTCGCGGCCCGGCCCTTCGCCAGCGTCCGTGACCTGATCCTCGTGCCCGGCGTCGGCCCGCGCCTGTACGCGGCCCTGCTGCCCTATCTGACGCTCGACGACAGCGTCGTGACCGCCGCGCCGGAGCCGGCCGAGCCGACACCGCCCGCCGCTGAACTGGTACCGCCGGCGCCGCTCACTGAGCCCCCGGCCGGGCCGGAGCGGCCCGCCGACCCGGCGGCGTCCCCGGACATCGCCGAGCCGCCCGCCGATCACGCCAGCCCGCCCGAGTCGCTCGGGTCCGCGCCGCTCGGATCCGCGCCACCCACTGCGGCACCGGCTGAGGCAGCGCCCAGCCCCGACTCAGCCGAGCCAACGGTTGAACCGCGCCGCCGACCGCGCCACACGCCGCGCCGCCGGACGGTCCGCTCCGAAACCGAGCCGGCAACACCCTCCGTGCCGGACCCGGCGGCGACAACGCCGGCGGCGACAACGCCGGCCCTTGAGCCGGAGACGCCCTTGCTTTCCGCCTCGGCGGAACCAGACGACCTCGACCCGTTCCGGCCAACGCCTGAGCCGCCCGCGCTCCGGGCGGCGCGCCCGGCCGCCTTCTACAGCGCCCAGGGTCCCTTGGCGCAGGCCGCGCCGGCCTCTGAGCCGGCCAGCCGCACCCGCAACCGACTGCTGGAAGTGCCGGTGCGCACCCGCTGGCGCGTGATGCTGCTGCTGTTCTACGGCATGATCGCGCTGGCGCTGGTGGGCTTGGCCGCGCTCTTCTACGCGGCCTTCAACCCCACGCTGGCGCTGTCCCCGGCCGCCACCTCCACAGCGGCGCCCACCGGGACGCTGCCCGAGCCGGCCATCACCGCCGTCGTCGCCGCGCCGCCGTCGGCCACCCTGGCGCCGAGTGCGACTTCACCCGCGCCCAGCGACACGCCCCTGGCCGTGGCCGCCGGGGAGACCGCCACCTCCGCCGTGACGGCCCCGCCCAGCGAGACGCGGGCGGCCTCGGCCACGCCCAGCCTCACGCCGACGCCCGCGCCCACCGACACCGTCACGCCGCGGCCCAGCTCCACACTCAGCCCCACCGCCAGCGCCTCGCCCACCAACACGCTCCCGCCGACGGCGACGGCGACGCCCACCGTCACGGCCACGCCGACCGTGGCGCCCACGGCTCCGGCCGGGGCCGGCGCGCTGCGCTTCCTGGAGACCTTCGATCCGCCGGAATACTACTGGGGCGTCGGCAACACCAACTTCGGCCGCAGCGTGCTCGGCGACGACGAGCTCCAGATCCAGGCCGGGCGCGCCGCGCTGCTGTACGTCTTCGGCAGCATGGAGCCGTCCGCCGATTTCTATTACCAGGTCACCACGCGCGCCGGCGCCTGCGGCGAGGGCGACAGCTACGGCCTGCAGGTGCGCGCCGCGGACGACTTCAACTACTACCTCTTCGGCGTGACCTGCGAAGGCCGCCTGCGCATCCAGGTGCTCAAGGACGGCCAGTACACAGTCCTCGTCAACAGCGATCAGCCCGACCGCAACGTCCGCACCGGCCCGGACGCCATCAACGTACTGGCGGTGCGCGCCCAGGGCCGGCAGTTCCAGTTCTACGCCAACGGCCGCCTGCTGACGACCCTGACCGACCAGTCACTGACGGCCGCCGGCAAGTTCGGCGTGTACGCGCGCTCGTTCCGGTCCGCCAGCTTCGAGGTCCACTTCGACGACGTCGCCGCCTGGGACACCGCCGAGTAAGCCGCCCGCCTCCGCCCGGACGCGAACGCCCTGTGGGAACGGCGGAGGCCGCCCAGGGCGTTTGGCTTTAAAGTGAAAGTCGGAGGGCAACGTGTCCGACTGGTCCGGCCGCTCGCTCGCAAAGGTCGTGCTGCAACAGCGCCTGGGCCGTGGCGGCATGGCCGACGTCTACCGGGGCCAGCACACCGGCCTGAACCGGCCAGTGGCCGTGAAGGTGCTGCACAGCTTCCTGGCCGAGGAGGCGGCCCGGCTGGCGCGCTTCCACGCGGAGGCTCAGGTGGTGGCCGGCCTGCGCCACCCCAACATCGTCCAGGTCTTCGATTTCGACATCGCCGACGACCGGCCCTACATCGTCATGGAATGGCTGGACGGCCCGCCGCTGGACCAATACCTGGACCACACGCACGCGGCGGGCCGGCGCCTCCCGCCCGAGACGACGGCGCGCCTGATTACGGCCCTGGCCAGCGCCCTGGACTACGCCCACGCCCGCAACCTGGTCCACCGCGACGTGAAACCCGCCAACGTCGTCCTGCGCCGCGAGGCCGGCCGGCTGGACCTGGACGCGTCGCTGCCGCTGGACGTGGAACCGGTGCTGACCGATTTCGGCGTGGCGCGGCTGCAACAGGCCGCCGCCCTGTCCAGCACGCTCTCGGGCACGCCCGCCTACCTCAGCCCGGAGCAGGCCCAGGGCAAACCCGTCGACGCGCGCGCGGACGTGTACTCGCTGGGCGTAGTGCTGTACGAGCTGCTGGCCGGACATCCGCTTTTTGAAGCCGCCGGGGAGGCGCCGGACGGCAACGTCCTGGCGCTGCTCCTCAAGCACATCAGCGAACCGCCGCCGCGCATTGCCGAGGTGAGCGCGGCCGTCTGGGCCGTGACCGCACGCGCGCTGGCCAAAGCCCCGGAGCAGCGCTTTGCGCGCGCCGGCGACCTGGCCGAGGCGCTGCTGGACGCCATCTTTGGCCTCAGCGCGCGGCCGCGCTCGGCCGAAACGCCGCCCCTGGCCGGCCTGCTGGATACGCTCGAACTGCTGGTGGCCCAGGCGCAGGCCTATGAGCGCGCCCTGCCGGCCAGCAACGGGCCGGCGCGCGCCGCCGTCAACCGGCTCAGCGCGCTGGCACGCCAGGCCGCCAACGAGGCCCGCGATCTGGCCGCCGCAGCGCGCCCCGCGCCGCCGACCGCGCACCCCTTCTCCCCGCGCGAATTCGAAGTGCTCGGCCTGGCCGCTCAGGGCCTCACCAACAAAGAGATCGCCTATCGCCTGAGCCTCAGCGAGCGCACGGTGCAGTTTCATCTGAACAGCGTCTTCAACAAGACCGGCACCGGTTCGCGGACCGAAGCCGTGGCGCTGGCCCTGCAGAGCGGCTGGCTGGGGCGCCCGGCCGGCCGCTGAGCGCCGGCGGCTGTGGTCATGGCGGAGGCGGCGCGGGCGCGCCGGCGCTAAGCTGAGGGTAGATGGCAGAAGGGAGAGACCCGATGACGACCCAGACCAGTTCCGATCCGCTCGCCGCGCTCGAGCCGCTGCTGCAGGATCCCGCCGTCGTCGAGATCATGATCGACAGCCCCGAGCGCGTGCTGGTGGAACGGCACGGCCGCCTGGAAGAGGCCGGCGTGCGCTTGGCCTCAGCGGAGGCGCTGCGCGCCCTGGTGGACGCCGTGCTGGCGCTGGGCGGCGAGGCCTTCCGGCCCGGCCAGACCGTCTGCGACACGCGCCTGGAGGATGGCACGCGCGTCCTGGCCGTGCTGCCGCCGACCGCCGTGGGCGGCCCGTACTTGGTGCTGCGCAAGTTCTACACGCGCGGCATGACCTGGCCGCGCCTGCTGGAATATGGCTCGCTCAGCCCGGCCGTTTACGATCTGCTGCAGAGCGCCCTGGCCGCCCGGCGCAATCTCCTGGTGACCGGCGGCACGGGCAGCGGCAAGACCACGGTCCTCAACCTGCTCGCTGAGAGCGTGCCGCCGGACGAACGCGTCATCGTGGTGGGCGAGCGCGCCGACCTGCCGGTGGAGAATCATCCGCGCCGCCTGCACCTCGAGCCGCACCGCCGCACCGGCCTGAGCTATACGGACCTGCTGTTGACCGCGGCCAAGATGCGGCCGGACCGGCTGGTGTGCGCCGAGTTCAGCGGCCCGGAAGCCTTGCACGCCCTGCAGCTCGCCAGCACCGGCTACGACGGCAGCCTGATGAGCCTGCACGCCACCGGCCCGGAGGATGCGCTGGCCCGGCTGGAGGCGCTCTGTCTGATGGCGAATGTGGGGCTTGGTTTGAGCGAGATCCGCGGCGTGATCGCGGCGGCCGTGCACGTGATCACGTGCCAGCGACGCCTGGCGGACGGCGCGCGCAAGCTGACCGAGATCGTCGAGCTGCGCGGCCTGGAGAACGACCGCTACCTCCTCCAGCCGCTCATGCGCTACGACGAGGCCAGCCGCCAGTTTGAGTTATTCGGCCGGCCGAGCTGGGCGCGTTGAAGCCTAGGCCTCGCTCCGGACCTCGGCCCGGACCCACAGCAGCAGCGCCGCGCCGGCCAGCATCAGGACCAGGCCCAACCCGAAGACCACCGCGAACGGCAGCGCCAAGGTCTGCGCCAGCCACACGCCGATGAAGGGCGCCGCCAGGCCGCGCAAGCCCAGCACCGTCGTCTGCAAGGCCGAATACTGGCCCAGGCGCTCCGGCGTGGTCAACTGCATCACCGTGTTGAGGGTTCCGATATCCAGGCCGGCGTTGACCACGCCCAGGGCCGCGAAGGCCGGCGCCAGCATCCAGCCCGAGGTCGCCGCCATGTAGCTGGCCGGGATGACGGCCGCGATCAGGAAGACCAGGCGCGTCACCCAGACGCCGCCGCGCCGGTCGATCAGGCGGCCCCACAGCGGGTAGCCGGCCAGGAAGAACACCGACTGCACCAGGCCGAGCCAGCCGATCTCGCTGTAGCTCAACCCCAGCTGATCCACCTGCACCAGCGGATACAGCGCCGACCCGGAGAGCAGGCCGACCCCGAACAGGATCAGGCCGGCCAGGTAGAGACCAAAGCGCCGGTCTTCGCGCAGGATGCGCCCGAATTCGCTCGGATTGGCCGGCGCGCTCTCCGGCACGTCGGCGTCCGCGAACCGCAGGCGGCTGAACACCAGGGCCGACAACACCGCCAGGCCCCCCACCACCGGGAACAGCACCTGGTAGCCGGCCGTGTCCAGCAGCCAGCCGGCCAGCGGCGTAACCAACAGGCTGGTGGTGGACATCCCCACGCGGATCAGGGCCAGCACCCGGCCGCGCGACCGGGCCGGGTACACGATCTGCATCAGGCGCGTGTAGACGGGCACCGGGAAGCTCTCGGCGATCCAGAAGAACAGCGTCAGCCAGCCGAGCGCCTGCGCGCCGTTGATAAACGCGATCAGCACGAACAAGCCGCGCGAGATCACCCAGAAGGTTATGCCGAAACGCAGCAGCCCCTGGCGGCGCGGCATCACCAGCACGCTCACCGACGTCAGCAGGAAGCCAATGAAATTCTGGGCCAGGTAAAACGCGATCCACTCCGGCGAGGCCCCCAGCCGGCGCAGGACCACCGGCAGGAAGCCCAGCCCGGCCACGAACGGCCCGAACAGCATGGCCGCCACGATCTCGACGCGCATATTGCGCCGGACCAGCGGTGGCAGCAGCCCGGTGGCGCGCGCCTCCCAGGCCTCCAACGTGGCGCCCAGGGCGCCGAATGGCTCTTTCATCTGCAATGGCCTCAAGGTCGAACTTGTCTCCCCGACTGTGGCCTCACTACCCCGATCCCGGGCTTGGCCGGGATGGACTCCAGCGGGGAATTGGAGGCTGCAACTTGTCTGGGAGGTCGTGCCGGACGCACCGGCGCCGGTTGATCAGCGCGCAAAAAGTCGCCGCGAGGCGGCAGGTCCAATGATAGGCGCAATCCGCAAAATCGGCGGTCGGCATCGGTGAGCGCGGATCGGGCGCGCAGAGTGTCCAGGTGCCGGCCTGGGGCTCAACCGCTTAATCCGGGGCCAGACGGCGGGTTTCGCCGGAAGTCGACCTCCCAGACGACCGGCCGGCGCGGGTTATAATCCCGCTGTGCACGCGCGCTCTCAATTCTTAGCCGGCCTCCGCTCAGAACTTCCCATCGCTCTGGGCGTGATCCCGTTCGGCCTCATCTACGGCGTGCTGGCCGTCAATGCCGGCCTGCCCGTGAGCGCCGCCCAGGCCATGTCGGCCATCGTCTTCGCCGGCTCGTCCCAGTTCATCGGCCAGCAGATGATCGGCGCGGGCGCGCCGGCCGCGCTGATCCTGCTCACCACGGCCATCGTCAACCTGCGCCATGTGCTGTACAGCACTTCGGTGGAACCGTACCTCAAGCCGCTGGCGCTGCGCTGGAAACTCCTGCTGGCCTACCTGCTCACCGACGAAGCCTACGCCACCACCATCGTCAACTACCAGGCGCCCGGCGCCGTGACCTTCAAGCACTGGTTCTTCCTGGGCGCCGGCCTCACCCTGTGGACGGTCTGGCAGACCAGCACCGCCATCGGCGTCTTCCTGGGCGCGCAGGTGCCGGCCAGCTGGGCCCTGGATTTCGCGCTGGCGTTGACGTTCATCGGCCTCGTCTTTCCGGTGCTCAAAGACCGCGCCATGCTGGCGGCGGCGCTCTCAGCCGGCCTGGTGGCCGTGCTCGCCTACACGTTGCCGCTCAAGCTGGGCCTGATGCTGGCCGCGCTCACCGGTATCCTGGTCGGCGTCGCCGTGGACGCCGCGGCCGGCCGCGCCCGCCTGGCCGCCATCGAGGACCAATCGTCCTCCTCATCCGGGTCGTAGTCAGGAGCAAGCACTTGGACGTTCAGGACAAAGTCGTGCTCATCACCGGCGCCTCGAGCGGCATCGGCCTGGCGGCCGTGCAGCGCTTCGCTCAGGCCGGCGCGCGGGTGGCCCTGGCCGCCCGCTCCGCCGACAAACTGGCGGCGCTGGCGCAGACGTTGCCGGGCGCGTTCGCCCTGCCCGCCGACCTGCGCGACCCGGACGCGGTGCGGCGCATGGTGGCCGCCGCGCACGCGCACTTCGGCCGGCTGGACGTGCTGATTAACAACGCCGGCCAGGGCCTGCACGTCCCGGTGGAGCACGCCCGGCCCGAGGACTACCGCTCCGTGCTGGAACTCAACCTCGTGGCGGTGCTGATCGCCATGCAGGCCGCCATCCCGCTCATGCGCGCCCAGGGCGGCGGCGTCATCGTCAACGTCAGCTCCGGGCTGACCAAGCGCATCGTCCCCGGCGTCGGGCCGTACGCGTCCACCAAGTACGCGCTCAATGCGCTGACGCTCACGGCCCGCCAGGAACTGGCCGCCGACAACATCCGCGTGGGGCTCATGATCCCGGGCATCACCGACACCGATTTCGGGCGCAACTCCATCCGGCTGCCCGGCGCGCGCCCCGGCAACTACGCGGCCGGCGACAGCGCGGAGCATGTGGCCGAGATGCTCCTGGAGGCCGTGCAGACCGAGGCCGCCGAGACGTACGCCAACGCCAGCCGGCCGCGATAGCTTCAGACCGCCGCCGTTGATTGATGGCTGGAATGACTCTCTGGTTGCTGCTCCTGGGCATGGGCCTGATCACCTATGCCATCCGGTTGATCCCGATCCTGGCGCTGGAGCGCCGGCCGCTGCCGCCGCGTCTGCGGCAGGCCCTGCGCTTCGTGCCGCCGGCCGTGCTCTCCGCCATCATCTTCCCGGAGCTGCTCTGGCCCAGCGGCCGGCTCGACGTCTCGCTCGGCAACGACCGCCTGATCGCGGGCCTGCTCGCCATCGCCGTCGCCGTGTTCTCAAAGAACGTGCTGCTGACTATCGCCGTGGGCATGCTGGCGCTCTGGGGGCTGCAGACGTTTTGAGGCCGGCGGCGTCCGCAAGGAGATGACGACGCCATGTTGACTGTGCCGTTCTCGGACGGGACCGGCGGGCTGAGGCGCTATCCGGATTTCGCCGCGCGCCACGTGGCTGCGCGCCACGTGGACGTGTGGTGCCCGCCTGCCTACGCGGCCGACCCGGCCGCGCGCTTCCCGGTGATCTATATGCACGACGGCCAGAACCTGTTCGATCCGGGGCTGGCGTTCCAGGGGGTCGATTGGGGCGTGGACGAGGCCGTGCGGCGGCTGGAACGGAGCGAGGGCTGGCCGGGCGCCATCGTGGTCGGCGTCTGGAACACGCCCGCGCGGCGGTGCGAGTATTGTCCGCAGAAGCCGTTCGCGTCGCCGGCCGGCCAGGCCCTGCTGGCGCACCAGGCGGAGTGGTTGGGCGGCCGGCCGTTCTCGGATCAGTACCTGAAATTCCTGGTGGACGAGCTCAAGCCTCGGATCGACGCCGACTTTCGCACGCGGCCGGGGCCGGCCGACACGTTCGTGATGGGGTCCAGCATGGGCGGCCTGATCTCGCTGTACGCCCTGGCCGAGTACCCGCACGTCTTCGGCGGCGCGGGCTGCCTGTCCACCCACTGGCCGGTGGGCGAAACGCTGCTGGTGGATTACTTCAGCGCGGCCCTGCCCGCGCCCGGCCGGCATCGCCTGTATTTCGACTTCGGCACCACCACGCTGGACGCCGACTACGAGCCGTATCAACGCCGGCTGGACGCCGCCTTGGCCGCCGCCGGTTACCGCGCCGGCCAGGACTGGCTGACGCGCAAGTTCGACGGGGCCGAGCACTCCGAGCGCGCCTGGCGTGAGCGCGTGGAGGTGCCCCTCGCCTTTCTGTTGAGGCCGCGATGAAACGCTACGTCATCTTCGGAGCCAGCCGCGGCCTGGGCGCGGCGCTGAGCGCGGGCGTGCCGGAACCCGGCGACGTGGCCTGGCTGATTTCGCGCAAACCGCCGGAGCTGGAGCGCGGCGACGGCGTCCGCCGCCTGTGGATCCAGGCCGATCTGGCCACGCGCGCCGCCCCCACCACGATCGCCGAGGCCCTGTACGGCCAGCCCATCGACGTCCTGATCTACAACGCCGGCATCTGGGAGAAGACGGCCTTCTCCGACGCCTACGCCTTCGAGCAGGTGCCGCCGGCCGAGACCGAGCGCGTGCTGACCGTCAACCTGACGGCGGCCATCCACTGCCTGCAGCGCCTGCTCGCCAACGTGCGCCAGGCTGGCGGCGGCAAGATCATCCTGATCGGCTCCACCTCCGGGCTGGAGAACGCGCGCGCGCCGGAGGTGGCTTACACCGCCTCCAAGTTCGGGCTGCGCGGCGTGGCCCACGGCCTGCGCGAGGCGGCGCGCCCCGATGGCATCGCCGTGACCGTGATCAACCCTGGCACGCTGGCCACCGACGTCGCCTATGAGGCCGGCGCGGCGGCGGCGCTCAGCCGGCACGGCCGCGCGGCCATTCCGCTCTCCGATCTGGTGCTGTTGGTGAAGTGCCTGGCGGCGCTGTCGCCGGCGGCCTGCGTCAAAGAGATCGATTTGCCCGCCTTGGACGACCTGGCGGCTTAATCAGGGAGGACCCATGCATCTCGACGTCACCTTCATGACCAATACCCTCGGCGAGATCGCGGCCCTGGCGCGGGCCGCCGAGGCGCTGGGCTTCGACGCCGCCTGGACGAGCGAGACCCAGCACGACCCGTTCCTGCCGCTGGCGCTGGTGAGTGAGCACACCTCGCGCCTGCGCTGCGGCACGGCCGTGGCCATCGGCTTCGCGCGCAGCCCGCTGACGCTGGCCCACACCAGTTGGGATCTGGCCGAGCTGTCCGGCGGGCGCTTCATGCTCGGGCTGGGCACGCAGGTGAAGCCGCACATCGAGAAGCGCTTCGGCATGCCCTGGCCGGACAGCCCCGTGAACAAGCTGCGCGAGATGGTGCTGGCGCTGCGCGCCATCTGGAACAGCTGGCAGACCGGCGAGCGCCTCAATTTCCGCGGCGAGTATTTCAAGCACACGCTGATGACGCCGTTCTTCAACCCCGGGCCGATCCCCCAACCGCACATCCCCGTCTACATCGCCGGCGTCAACACCGGCCTGGCCCGCTTGTGCGGCGAGGTCTGCGACGGCTTCCACGTCCACCCCTTCCACACCGCCGGCTACCTGCGCGACGTGCTCAGGCCCGCCATCGGCGAGGGCGCCGCCAAGGCCGGGCGCGACGCCGGGCGGATCGCGTTGGCGGCCTCGGTGTTCGTGATGACCTCGCCCGCCGACGAGGCGCTGGCGCGCTCGCAGATCGCGTTCTACGCCTCCACGCCGTCCTACCGGCCGGTGCTGGAACACCACGGCTGGACCGAGGTCGGCGAGCGGCTGTCCGCGCTGGCCGCGCAGGGCCAGTGGGGCGAGATGCCCGGCCTGGTGAGCGACGCCATGCTCAACGAGTTCGCCCTGGCCGCGCCGCTGGCCGACCTAGCCGCGCCGCTCCGGGCCCGCTACGCCGGGCTGCTGGACCGCGTCACCCTGTATCGGCCGTTCACGCCGGGGGCCGAGGACGACGCCTGGCGTAAATTGGCGGCCGGCCTGCAAGAGTAGTCCGGTCCGCACCGACCCACCGCCCTCAGCATTCATTACTCGGAGATCTGGATGGCCCACTCTCGCCAACCCGGCCGGCTCTCGTTCCTGACCAAGCTCGCTTACGGCGCCGGCGACACCGGCCCGGCCATCGTTGCCGCCATCAACGGCTTCTTCCTGCTGGATTTCCTCATCAACGTCGCCGGGCTGCGGCCGGGCACGGCCGGCAACATCTTCCTGCTGGCCAAGGTCTGGGACGCCGTCAACGATCCCCTCGTCGGCTGGCTCACCGACAGGACCGTCAGCAAGATGGGCCGCCGGCGGCCGTGGCTGCTCTTCGGAGCGCTGCCCTTCGGCCTGGCCTTCCTGCTGCACTGGATCGTGCCGCCGCTCGGGGAAGCCGGCAAGTTCTGGTATTACCTCGTCGTCGCCATCCTGCTGGACACGGCCATCACGGCCGTCAACGTGCCGTACGTGGCCCTGACCCCGGAGCTCACACCGGATTACGACGAGCGCACGCGGTTGAGCTCGTTCCGCTTCGGCTTCTCGATCCTGGGCGGCGTGCTGGCGGCCTTCTTCCATACCCAGATCGTGAACGCCTTCGGCGCGAACGTGTACACGGGCAACGCCGTCAGCATCGCGATCTGGGCCGGGGTGAGCGTGGCCGGCTTCCTGGCCACCTTCTTCGGCACGCGCGAGCCAGACTACGCCACCCACGCCGCCAGCGCCCCGGCCGGGCCGGGTTTCCTGGCCGGGCTGCGCATCGTCTTCAGCAACCGTCCCTTCGTGCTGGTCACCGTCATCTACCTGCTCTCCTGGCTCACCATCCAGTTCGTCCAGAACAACCTGTTCATCTACGCGCGCGACTGGGTCGGCCTGGACGCCTCCGTCTTCGGCTTCCTGCTGCTGGCCCTGCAGTTCTCGAGCTTCATCTTCATGCTCATCTGGGCGCGCATCAGCGAGCGCATCGGCAAGAAGGCCGTCTACTACCTGGGCACGGCCGTCTTCGTGCTGGTCCTGCTCGGCCTGTTCTTCGTCCAGCGCGGCCAGACCACGCTGCTCTTCATCCTGGCCGTCATCGCCGGCGTCGGCGTCGCCGTGTGCTATCTGATCCCGTGGAGCATGCTGCCGGACGTCATCGAACTGGACGAGCTGGAGACCGGCCAGCGGCGCGAGGGCATCTTCGCCGGCTTCTTCGTCCTCCTGCAGAAGCTCGGCTTGTCGCTGGGCCTGTTTGTCTCCGGCTGGGTGCTGGACCTGTCCGGCTACATCCGCGCCGAGCCTGGCCAGGCCGTGCCCGCCCAGCCGGAAAGCGTGCTGCTGGCGCTGCGGGTGCTGGTCGGCCCGGTGGGCGCCATCATCCTGGCCCTCAGCTTCGTGGCCGCCTACCTGTACCCGATCACCCGGGAAAAGCACGCCGAGATTCGGGCCCAGCTGCGCGAGCGCGGGCTGCCGAACTGATCTCTCATCGGTAAACTGCCGGTGACACAGCCCTTGTCTCACCTCATCGTCGACGCCCATCAAGATCTGGCCTGGAACGCGCAGACGTTCGGCCGGGATTACACGCGGCCGGCCCTGGTGACGCGCGAACGGGAACGGGCCGCCAACAGCCCGGCGCCGCTCCACAACGGCGAAACCCTGCTCGGCCTGGCCGACTTCCTGCTGGGGCGCGTGGCCGTGATCTTCGGCACGCTCTTCGCGTCGCCGCGCCGCCGGCAGACGGGCGAGTGGGAAACGCTGGTGTATGACGACCCGGCCGGCGCGCACCGCCTGTACGCCCGGCAACTGGATTACTACCACCGCCTGGCCGACGAGCACGCCGCCTTCCGCCTGATCGGCAGCCGCGCCGATCTGGAGGCCGTGCTGACGACCTGGGACGGCGACGACCTGGCCCGCCGCCGCGTTGGGCTGGTGCCTCTGATGGAAGGCGCCGACGCCATCCGCGAGCCCAAGGAGGCCGAGTGGTGGCAGGAGCGCGGCCTGCGCATCGTGGGCCTGGCCTGGGCCGGCACGCAGTACGCCGGCGGCACCGGCGAGCCCGGCCCGCTCACGGAGCTCGGCCGCCGGCTGCTCGGCGGGCTGGCCGATCTGGGCCTGATCCTGGACCTGGCGCACGCCTCGGACGAAAGCTTCCTGGAGGCGCTTGACCGCTTCCCGGGCGTCGCCATCGCTTCGCACGCCAACCCGCGCGCGCTGGTGCGCAACCCGCGCCGGCCGGAGCGCTTCTTGTCGGACACCATGATCCGGCGGCTGGCCGAGCACGGCGGCGTCGCAGGCGTGGTACCCTGTAATTACTTCCTGAACGCGCAGTGGACGGCGCGCGACGGCAAGCCCGCCGTCACCCTGGAGGCCGTCGTCGCCGCTATCGATCACGTCTGCCAGATCACCGGCAGCGCCGCTCACGTCGGCCTCGGCTCCGACTTCGACGGCGGCTTTGGCGTCGCGACCACGCCGGCCGAGATCGACACCATCGCCGACCTGCGCCAACTTGCGCCGCGCCTGGCCGAACGCGGCTACTCGACCGCCGACGTGGCCGCCATCCTGGGCGGCAACTGGTTGACGGTCTTGCGCCGAGGGCTGCCTGCCTGATGTCTACACCCCCTCCCGCCCGCGCCTCCGAACCCGGGCCGCCGCGCCACGACCTGCGCCAGAGCGTGCTGGCCCGGCTCGGCGTCGCCAGTGTCGGCGCCGGCTTCGTGCTCTTTCTGGTCGGCCTGTTCCCGGAGTCGCTCAGCCTGGATTTCACACTCGGGCTGGGGCTGCTGCAGATCACGCTCTTCCTGGTGGGCATCAGCGCCATGACGCTGGGCGCCTACATCTACATGTACGCCACCCGCCACCGCGCCATGCCGCGCCGGCTGCGCGAGGACGTCGGCGTGCGGCTGATGGCCACCGGCATCGTCGTCGCCTACACCACCGGGCTGGCCGACGTGATCGGCATCGGCACCCATTTCGGCCAGCAGCAGCCGTTTTTCGGCCCGGTCCAGGCCTGGGGCGTGGCCCTGGGCTTGTTCCTGATCATCGTCGGCATCGGCCTGTATTCGCAACGCTGACCGGCCGGCGCTACGCGGCGGCGCGCCGGCCGAGTCTGCCGCTATAATCAAACCGCCTGGAAGGAGAGGCCCCATGAAAGTCCAGAATATCCTGGCTACCAAAGGCTCCAAAGTCCACACCGTCCTGCCCGATCTGCCCATCCGCGAGGCCACCGCGCTGATGGTCCAGCACAATATCGGCGCGCTGGTCATCGTCGACGCCGCCGGCGCGCTGGTGGGGATCCTGTCGGAGCGCGATATCGTGCGCGCCGTCGCCCGCAACCAGGACGTCGGCGAGCCGGTCAGCCGTCTCATGACGCGCACCGTGATCGCCGGCTCGCTGCAAGACGATCTCAGCGCCGTGATGCGGACGATGACCGAGAAGCGCTTCCGCCATCTGCCGGTGGTCGACCACGGCCAACTGGTGGGCATGGTCTCCATCGGCGACCTGGTCAAGGCCCAGCTCGCGCAGTATCAGGGCGAAATCGAGACCCTGGTGACGCAGATCACCCAGGGGGGATCGCAGCCGTGACCACCCAACCTGGCACGGCGGAGCACCCGCTGCGCGTCGCCATTATCGGCTCCGGGCCGGCGGCCTTCTATGCGGCCGAGCATCTCCTGAAGCAGCCCGACCTGACGGTGACGGTCGATATGTTTGACCGGCTGCCCACGCCCTTTGGGCTGGTGCGCGGCGGCGTGGCGCCGGACCATCAGAAGATCAAGACCGTCACCAAGGCCTTCGACGGGATCGCGGCCAACCCGCGCTTCCGCTTCTTCGGCAACGTCGAGTTCGGCCTGCACGTCACGCTGGACGACCTCCGGCAGTATTACCACCAGATCCTGTACGCCACCGGCGCGCAGACCGACCGGCGCATGGGCATCCCCGGCGAAGACCTGACCGGCAGCCATCCGGCCACTGAGTTCGTGGCCTGGTACAACGGCCACCCGGACTACCGCGGGCACGTCTTTGACCTTTCCCAGGAGCGCGCGGCCGTGGTCGGCGTCGGCAACGTCGCCATCGACGTGGCCCGCATTCTGTGCCGCACGCCCGAGGAACTGCTCAAGACCGACATCGCCGAGCACGCCTTCGAGGCCCTGCGCCACAGCCGCATCAAAGAGGTCTACCTGCTCGGCCGGCGCGGCCCGGTCCAGGCCGCGTTCACCAACCCCGAAGTCAAAGAAGTCGGCGAGATGGCTGGCGCCGACGTGCTGGTGCGCGCGGACGAGGTGCAGTTGGATCCGCTGAGCGAAGCCGCCCTGGCCGCCAGCGACGACCGCACGCTGAGGAAGAAGGTCGAGATCCTGCAGGGCTACGCGCTGCGCAAGCCGGACGGCAAGGACAGGCGCTTGCACATCCGCTTCCTGGTCTCGCCGGTGGAACTCATCAGCGATGCCCAGGGGCGCGTCGCGCGCATGAAACTGGTGCGCAACGTGCTGGTGGCCAGCGACACCGGCTCGCTCAACGCCAAGGCCACCGACCAGTTCGAGGAGCTGGAGGTGGGCCTGGTCTTCCGCTCGGTCGGCTACCGCGGCGTGGCGCTGGCGGGCGTGCCCTTTCACGAGCGCTGGGGCGTGATCCTGAACGACAAGGGCCGCGTGCTGGACCCGGACAGCAAGCAGCCGCTGGCGGGCCAGTACACGGCCGGCTGGATCAAGCGCGGGCCGAGCGGCGTCATCGGCACCAACAAGCCAGACTCGGTGGAGACGGTCATGGCAATGCTGGAAGACCTGGCCAAGGGCCAGGTGCTGGCACCTTCCCAACCGGAGGCCGCCGCGGCCGAGGCGCTGGTGCGCGCGCGCCAGCCGCTGAGCGTGTCCTACGCCGAGTGGAAGCGCCTGGACGAGCTCGAATTGCAGCGCGGCCAGACCGCCGGCCGCCCGCGCCTGAAGTTCACGTCGGTGCCGGACATGCTCAGCGCCCTGGGCAAGACCCCGGTGCCCACGCCGTAACGGCCTCGGCCGACCGGCCTCACAACGCTCAACCACCGGCGCGGGAAGCTCTCCCGCGCCGGTGTCATTTCCCATCTCGGACGATTTCGCCCCGAACCACCAACGCGGTCCAACGCACGCCATCGCCGGTACCGGAGCCTGCGCCGTAGAGTCAGGCGGCACGCCACAACCTGAAGGGGGTTGCCGCCATGCGCACTCGGCTTTTCTTTGCCTGCCTGCAAATCGTCGTCGTCGCCGCCGTCCTGATCCTGGGCTGGCCGTCCGTCCCGTCCGCGCGCGCCGACGAGCCCGCCCCGCTGGACGCCTCGCCCACGCTGGAGGGCACGCTCACCGCGCCGCCGTCCACGGAGACGCCGACGCCCGACCCCGTGACCGCGACTCTTACCGCGGAGCCGGCGGCGACCGGGACCGCTCTGCCGGAGGGGACTCTGCCGGCGACTGAGGCCGGCAGCCCGACCCCGGCCGCGACCATTGACCCTGGCGCCACCCTAACGGGCGCGCCCGACCCGGCCACGCCCACGACCACAGTGGCGGCCGCAACCACGGAGCCGGCCGCCACGGCGACAGACCCAGCCACCCCAGCCACCGCGACGGATTCACCGCCGCAGAGCGCCATGCCGTCCGCGACGCCCATGCCGAGCATAGTCGCGCCCGAGAGCGCCACACCTTCGGCCACGCCCACACTAACCGGGACCGCGACCTTCACGCCCACACCGAGCGCCACAGCGTCGCCGACGTTCACGCCGACGCCGACGCCATTACCGGCCTCATCCGCCACACCCGCTGTCCTCTCGCCGGAACCGCCGCAGGCTGAGGCGCCCGCCTCGCGCGCGGGGACGCCGTCCACGACGCTGGTGATCAGCCAGGTCTACGGCGGCGGCGGCAACGCGGGCGCGCCGTACCGCAACGACTTCATCGAGTTGCGCAACCTCGGGCCGAGCGCCGTGGACCTGGGCGGCTGGTCCGTGCAGTACGCGCCGGCCACCAGCGGCAGCTGGCAGAGCGTGGCGCTGGCCGGCCTGGTCCAGCCCGGCAGCACCTACTTGCTGCAGTTGGGCTCCGGCGGCGGCGAAGGCGCGGCCCTGCCGGCGCCGGAGGCCGCGCACAGCCTGAACATAGCCGCGTCCGCGGGCAAGGTCGCCCTGGTGTCCGAGGCCGCGCCCCTGGCCGGCAGCTGTCCGGACAGCGCCCTCGTCGTCGATTTCCTGGGCTACGGCGTCACGGCCAGTTGTTACGAGACTGCCCCGACCGGCAATCTGAGCGCCGGCGCCGCCGCCCACCGGATGGGCCCCGCCGACACGGACCACAACGCCGTCGACTTCGGCGTGGCCGCGCCCAGCCCGCACGGAAACGTCGTCAGCCCGCCGACCTCAACGACGACCCCGACCCCGACGCCAACGCCAACGGTCACCCCCACCCTCCCGGTGACCGTCACCGCCACCGCGACGCCGACCGCGTCTTCCACCATTTCGCCGGCCGCGCCCGGCAGTGTCCTGATCAACGAGGTCGTCACCGATCCGCAACAGGATTGGAGCGGCGGCGGCTTCGGCCCGGTGCCGGGCGCCGGCCCGGTCAGCGACACCGACGAATGGATCGAGCTGCTGATCCTGGCCGACGGCCTGGACCTGACGGCGTGGACGCTGGAGCTGCGCGATGGCTCGGACGTGAGCGGCGATCTGACGGAGGCCGGGGCGTTTCAAGTGGTGCGTTACCTCGGCGCCGGGTCGGCGGCGGCGACGCGCGCCGGCGACCGGTTGGTCCTCGGCAACGTGCGCGGCAGCGGCACGCTCAACAACGCCGTCACCGTTCAACTTCTCGACAGCCACGGCGGCCTGATCGACGCCGTGACACTCGGCGGCGGGGCCCCCAGCGGCGACGCCGACAGCGCCGCGGAGGAGGCCGTCGCGCGGCGGCCGGACGGCGCCGGCCTGTGGGTGCGCCAGGCAGCCACGCCCGGTCAGGCGAATGATCTCGCGCCGCAGCCGACCCCGACGGCCACGGCCACGGCGACCGTCACGCCCACCGCGGCGGCCACGCCCAGCGCTTACCCGGCGGGCGCGGTCCTGATCAACGAGGTCGCCTGGGCGGGCACAGCCGCCTCGGCCAACGACGAGTGGCTGGAGCTCTTCAACCCCGGCCCGATCCCCATCGCCCTCGCCGGCTGGCGTCTGAGCGACGGCGGCGATATCGACCTCAGCTTCCCGCCTGGCCTGGCTATCCCGGCCGGCGGCTTCCTGCTCTTGGAACGCACCGACGACTCGACCATCGCCGATGTGCCGGCCGACCTGCTCTACTCCGGCGGTCTGAGCAACGGCGGCGAGACTCTGGTTCTGCGGGACGCGACCGGCAGCGTCATCGACATCGCCGCCGGGGCGGGCGGCTGGCCGGCCGGGGACGCCGCGCTGTTCGCGACGATGGAACGCGCCGGCGGCGGCTGGCGCACCCAGGCCGGGGCCGCCACGGGGCACGCCGCCGATGGCAGCCCGCTGCGCGGGACGCCGCGCGGGCTCAACTCGGCCTACCGGCCGGCGCCTACGCCGGTGAGCTATCCCGCCACGGTGCTGCTCAACGAAGTCCTGCCAGCGCCCGGCGACGGGTCCGACGAATTCGTGGAAGTTTTCAACACCGGCGCGGAAGCCGTGGACGTCTCCGGCTGGCAATTGGATGACTCCGCCGGCGGCAGCGCGCCCTTCCATCTCCCCGCCGGCACTGTGGTGGGGCCGCGCGCGCTGCTGGCCTTCTCCAAGTCCGAGACCGGCCTGGCCTTCAACAATTCTGGCGACACGGCGCGGCTGCTCCATCCCGACGGCGGTGTGGCGGATGAGTTGGTCTACACCCGCAGCCCCGGCGTGGACGTCAGTTGGGCGCGGGTGCCGGACGGTGGCGCCTGGGCGGCCACCACGCAGGTGACGCCGGGCCTGCCCAACACCGCCGCGCCGCCGGCGGAGGGCGGGCCGCCGGCCGACTCGGGCGCGCCGGAACAGGAAGCCGCCAGCGTGCCGATCGGTGTCTTCCGCACCTGGCCGGCCGGCGCCTGGGCCACCCTGACCGGCCGCGTGACTGTGCCTGCACCGCTGTTTGGGCCGCGCCAGATCTACCTCCAGGATGAGACCGGCGGCATCGCGGTCTACCTGGGGCGCGGCGACTGGCCGGCGCTGCCGGTGGGGCAGTCTGTGACCGTGCTCGGTTATTCGCGCGTGCGGAGCGGGCGCTTCGAACTCTACGTACGCACGCTGTTCCAGGTGGACGCGCCGCCCATGGAAGGCGGCGCCGGGATTGCGCCAGCACCGGGGCCGGTGGGGCCAGGGACAGCGGGATCACTGCTGACCCTGACCGGGCGCGTGGTCAAGCTTGAGTCGACGGCCTTCTGGTTGGACGCCGGCGCCGGTCCGGTGCGCGTGTTCTTCGCCGCCTCTACAGGCGTGCGCCGGCCGAAGGTGGCGCGCGGCGACATCTGGACGGTCACCGGAGTGGTGGTGGAGATGACGGCCACCAAAACGCGCGCGGCCGGCTACCAGTTGCAGCCGCGCTTCGCCGCAGATGTGCAGCCGGTGCGCGCGCGCTACGTGGCCGCGCCCGAGGCGGAGACGCCGACGCCGCCGGAAGAAACACCCCCGGACGAGGCGGCCCCGTCGCCAACGCCTTAGGACCGACATATCCCTTGGGGCCGCGCCGCTACGCCGGCGGGTGGGTGGCGCGTTTGGGCAGCCGGCTGGAAATTGCGCAGACTTCCGTTTGGGGCCGGTCGAGCGCCGCCCAGGCAGGGTGTTTGTGCTAAGATGAATCCAGTTTGACCCCCGCCCTCGCCTTACAACTGGTGCCCGCTGATCAGGCTCCGTCCGACGGAGCCGGCGTTGTCGTCAAGGCGGCGCGTCCGCGCGCCCTCAAGCGCCGGCTGCGTTGATCAGGAAAGGAGGGAACCACCGCCAAGCCCGCCGGACAGTCGTATCCAGCGTCCCATCTTCGGCAAAGGAGATCACCCTATGACCATGTCACGCGTCATTCTCCTAGCCGGTCAGGCCGGCCTCCGGTCTGCCGTCATCCGGATCCTGTTCGCGGGTCTGTTGGCCCTCGGCCTCGCCTCCCCCGCGCTGGCCGAAGCCGCGCCCGCCGCGCCCATCCCCGGACCATGTGTGGACAGCGTCCTGCCCGGCGGCGCCCTGGCCAAGCTTTGCGTGCCCGCCGCCGGCTGGAACGGCGATCTGGTCCTTTACGCGCACGGCTACGTCCCGGCCGGCGCGCCGCTGAACGCGTACGAATCCCAGCTGAGTCTGCCGGACGGCACCTATCTGCCGGCCCTGCTGCAGAGCCTCGGGTACGCCTTCGCCGCCACCAGCTATCGCGTCAACGGTCTGGCCATCTTGCCCGCCCTGGACGATCTGGAGGAATTAACCGCCGCCTTCAGCGCCCAGTACGGCCAACCCGGCCACACCTACCTCACCGGCGTCTCCGAAGGCGGCCTGATCACGGCGCTGGCCGTGGAACAGGCGCCCGGCTTGTACGATGGCGGCCTGGCCACCTGCGGCCCCCTCGGCGACTTCCGCCAGCAGATCAATTACTTCGGCGACTTCCGCGTGCTGTTCGACTACTTCTTCCCCGGCACGCTGCCGCCCACCGCCATCAGCATCCCGGCCAGCGTCCCGCTCAACTGGGAGAACGTGTATGTCCCGGTCATCAGCGCCCGGCTCGCCCAAGACCCCCTGGCGGCGGCGGCGTTGATGCGCACGTCCAACGCGGCCTTTGACACCGCCGACCTGACGACGATCGGCCAGACTACGCTGGGCGTGCTGTGGTACAACGTCTTCGCCACGAACGACGCCGCCGCCAAGCTCGGCGGCAACCCGTTCGACAACACCCAGCGCTGGTACAGCGGCTCGCGCAACGACCTGCGCCTCAACCGGCTGGTGGCGCGTTTCCCGGCCAGCCCGACGGCGCTCGGCAATCTGGGCGCGTATCAGACCTCCGGCCAGCTGACCGTCCCGCTGGTGGCCCTGCACACCACCGCCGACGAGATCGTGCCCTACGGGCAGGCCCGAACCTATGCGGCCAAGGTCCAAACGTCCGGCGCCGGCCGCTTCACGCTGCTGCCGATCCAGCGCTACGGCCACTGCAACTTCACGTCGCAAGAAGTCCTGACGGCCTTTGCCGTGCTGGTGCTGCAGGTCACTGGCCAGGCGCTGCCGTAAGCGACCCTCCCCCGTCAGAGACACAACGCGCGGCGAGGCCAACACCTCGCCGCGCGTCATTTAATCGCCGTCGTCCCCGGTTCAGCGCTTGCGCGTGGGATCGCCCTTGGTGGTGTTGAGGCGCACCGCCTGGCGCACCAGCGCCTTGAACGCCGTGGGCCGGATATCCCGCCGGCTGGTCAGCTTGATGTGGCGCATCCGGTCACCGTCCCCTTGCAGCAGACCGCCGGGGTCGGCCATCTCCGCGCCGCGCCAGAAGCCGAAGTTGATGTGCGCTTTGTGCGCCTTGATGAAGATCAGCGGCCCGCCCTGCTCGTAGACGGGCTGGGCCCACTTGACGGTCTCGACCGCCTTGGGCGCCGCGCTCCGCACCAGGCGGCGCAGGGCGCTGACGATCTCGGCCTGCTCGGCCGGCAGGGCGCGCACATACTCGTCGACCGTTCGTGTCGGCATACGGCCTCCGCCTCTCAGTGGTGCTGCGTCAGGCTGAACCAATTCCCAAAGCCGTCTTTGAAGATCGCCTCCACGCCGTAGGGCCGGGCCTGCGGCGGAGCGATGAACTCCACGCCCTGGCGCTGCAGTTGTTCATAGGTCGCCTGGCAATCGTCGGTCTCGAACACGCCGGTGCCCATCAGCCCGCGCTCCAGGACGGCACGCAGGAGTTTGGCCGATTCTTCGTCCATCATCCCGCCCGGCTGCACAGCGTACAGGATCAACTCCAGGTCCGGCTGGCCTTTGGGGCCGACGGTCAACCAGCGGAAGCCGCCGTCCAGGCGGAAGTCGGTGCGGACCTCAAAGCCGAGTTTGTGCGTGTAGAAGGCCAGGGCCGCGTCCTGGTCGGTGACGTAGATGGTGGCGTGCGACAGCTTGGTGATCATGCTAGCTCTCCTGCGCGTGGATTGCCGTTACACACTCAGCCCCTTGGCCCACACCGGCCGCGCCAGCCCGACTTCCGGCTGGCCGGCCAGCAATGGGCCGGCCGCTTGCATGTAGCTCCAGAACCAGGGGCGCTGCCCAGCCTGCTCAAACGCCTCCCGGCTGGAGTAAATCTCGAACAGGTAAAACGTGTCGGCGTCGTTTTCGTCCAGGCAGACGGCCGCCGTCTCCTGCCCGTAGTTCTCGGCCGCATGGGGCGCCAGGTGTTGCTCATACAGGCGATAGACCGCGTCGCGTTGGCCGGGCAGGGTCTTTGTCTTGATGACGACAGCGAGCTTAGGCATAGTCGGTTGGCCTCCAGTCAACAAAGGGCGTTGTTGAAGACAGGATAACCGAGGGCCAGAACAGATGTCTTCTCGAAAATTGCGCTGTTAGCGGGCTGGCGTATCGGTCGGCACGCCGGCCATCTGCAGGAAGCAGGCCGGGATGAAGCGCCGGCGCGCCACCATCACCGCCCGGTAGCGCTGCGGCGGCTGACCGACGGCGCGCGTGAACAGACTACTGAACGAGCCCAGGCTCTGAAAGCCCACCGCCAGGCAGACCTCGGTCACGGTGAGCCGGCCGGCCGCGAGCAACTCCTTGGCCTTGGCGATGCGGCGTCTGATCAGGTACTGATGGGGCGTCTGGCCGTAGGCCTGGCGGAAGAGGCGGATGAAGTGGAAGCGCGAGAAGTGGGCTTGCCGCGCGACCCGATCCAGGTTGAGCGGTCCCGCAAAGTGGGCGTCCATAAGAGCGCGCGCCTGGCGCAGGCGGTGCCGCATCTCAAGGCGGCGGCGTGGCTGACCAGAGAGGCCGGCGAAAGGAGACCACATAAAGAAGGCGTCTTGACGTCTGAGAGCTGATCGTTATGACGGCGACAACGCATTTATAGCGTGAGGCCGGCCGGGCGTTGGGAGAAAGTTAGTGCCTGGCGCCGTGCCCGCTGCCGCTTCGCGGATCGATCACGCTATTTTCACTCTAAACCCGCTTGAAGCTGGTTGGCGGGAACCCTATCATGACGCCGTCCAATTTCGTGAAGTTGACCAGCGCCATCTTGAACGACCGTCCGGCTTGACTGGGATGCGGCTGGACAAAAGGGGCCACCATGCTCATGCGTACAGACTACCATCGGATTAGCCAAACGGTTCGGGCCGGCCTGCTGATCAGCGCGGTCTGCCTCTGGCTGGGCGTCCTGCCACAGCCAGCCGCGGCTCTCAGCGGCGTCCACCAGGTCCCGGCCAACCTGTTGACCAACGGCGGCTTCGAGGCCGGCTCCCTCACTGGCTGGGAGGTCACCGGCAGCCTGTCCGTCACCGCCGCCGCCGCCGCCACGGGCGCTTACGGCGCGTACATGCCCACCACCGGCCGCCTGGACCAGGTCTTCGCCACCACGCCCGGCCAGGTCTACACCGTCACCGCCCGGCTGCGCATCGACCAGCAGATCGTCACGCCCACGTGGGGCGGTCTGCGCTTTCAGGTAGTCAACTCCAGTTGGTCGCAGCGCGCGGCCAGCCCCTACTACACCACGGCCAACTCGCCGGCCAGCGTGTGGACATTCGTCCAGTTCAGCTTCACGGCCAACACCGCCACCTCGCGCCTGGTCTATGAGAACTTCAGCGGCGGCGGCCAGTTCCGGGCCTCGGCCGACGACCTCCAGGTCAGCGCCGCGGCGTCCGCGGCGACGGCCACCGCCCTCCCGGCGACGGCCACGCCGTCCCACACACCCACCGCGCCGGCGCCAACGGCGGCCCCGTCTTCCACCTCCAGCGCGCCGACCGCGACGCCGGCCAGCCCGCTGCCCCCCACGGCCACGCCCAGCCCCGCCGGGGCGCCGGTCTTCCTGCCGATCGGCGTCGGCTACTCGGACGTGATCCCGCACCAGCTGGTGCGCGCCGGCGACGATCGCGTGTACGCCTTCGCGGCGCAGCCGTACACCTCGGCCCTGCGCGCTTACTGGACCGCGAATCCCGGTCTGCCGGCCGCCGGCGCCGTCTTCAACACGCTCCTGGTGAACGACTCCAGCAACCTCTTGTCCGTCGACGCCGCCTATGACGGCGCCGCGTACATCCACGTGCTGGTCAACACCAACGCCGGCGTCCTCAAAGACTACGTCTTCGACCTCGCCACGCACACGTTCCGGACGCCGGTGACCCTGGCCAGCGGCAACCCCACCGTCGGCGGCGATTACATCGGCACCAGTGGTGTCTCGGGCCTGTTCGACCAGAAAGGCGAGCTGCACCTGGCGTACTGGTCCGCCAACCAGCACATCACCCACCAGGCCTTCACCTACGACGCGGCCGCCCATACGCTGACCGCGGTCGGCGCCGCGGTCCAGGTGGACGCGCTCGGCAGCGCCAATCATCCGGTCCTGGCGATCTCGCCGCTCGATCAATCAGTCACGGTGGCCTGGGTGTCCCAAGCCACGGCGCCGGCCCGCATCCTGGCCCGGTCCCGCACCGCCCTCGGCAGCTGGGGCGCCGTCGAGACCGTCAGCCTGGCGCCGGTCTGGACCAGCACCAACGCGGGCATCAACATTGATCAGGGGCCGAGCTTGCTGATCGACACGGCCGGCACCCGGCACCTGCTTTACATCGAGGACTGGGACACTTCTGGCGACTACGGCCGCGTGCATTACGCCGCCAGCACCGGCGGCGGCTGGGCCGACCAGGCTCTGCCGGCCTACTCGCACGACCCGGCCCTGGCCGTGGATGGCGCCAACCGTCTGTACCTGATAGGTCACGGCCACCCCAACAACGCCCAGCTACAGCCCGGCAACCCGGCCTGCCGCAGCATGGACGAGATGTGCCTGATGCCACGCAACAGCGACGGCACCTGGGGGCCCACGCAGCTCTTCGCGCCGCGGCCCGGCCTCGAGTCGTTTGACGCCAGCCCGTCGGTCAAGTGGTCCGTCGTCGGCTTCAACCGCCCGGAGGCGCTGGAGTTCCTGTTCTTCTCGACACCCTACAACGCCCCGCTGCTCTACTACGGCCGTTTTGAAACCGCCTCGAGCGCGACGCCCACGCCGCTGCCGACGAACACCGCCACGGCGGCGCCTTCGCAGACGCCGTTACCGACGAACACGCCAACACCGCTACCCACGGCTGCGGCTTCAGCGACGCCTTCGCAAACGCCGCCGCCGACAAACACGCCAACACCGCTGCCCACGAATACGGTGTCAGCGACGCCTTCGCAAACGCCGCTGCCGACGAACACGCCGCCGGCCACGGCTCTCCCAGACCTGATCTTCGCTGATGATTTCGAGGCCGGGTCGCTGCTGGCCTGGACCAGCGCCGTCACCGACAGCGGCGACCTGCGCGCGGCGTCGGCCGCCGCCCTGGTCGGAGCCAACGGCTTGCAGGCCGTCATCGACGACAACACCGCCGTCTACGTGACCGACGACAACCCTAACGCCGAGCGCCGTTACCGGGTCCGCTTCTACTTCGACCCCAACTCGGTCACCATGGCCAACAACGACCTGCACGTCCTCCTGTACGGGTACTCGGGCGCCTCCACGGCCGTCCTGCGGGTGGAGTTCCGGCGCTCGAGCAGCGCCTACCAGTTGCGCGCCGGCCTGCTCAACGACGGCACGAGCTGGACCTCCACCAGCTACGTCACCGTCAGCGACGCCCCGCACGTCGTCGAGCTCGACTGGCGCGCCTCGGCCGCGGCCGGCGCCAACTCCGGCGGCCTGACCTTCTGGATCGACGGCACCCAGCGCGCCAACCTGACCGGCACCGACAACGACACCCGCCGCCTGGACCGCGTCCGCCTCGGCGCCGTGACCGGGATCGACGCCGGCACGCGCGGCACCGTCTTCTTCGACGCCTTCGAGGCGCGCCGCGAGAGCTACATCGGTCCGGCCGCCGGCCCCACGCCCACCGCGACACCCACCACCGTTCCACCGACCGCGACGAGCCCGGCGCCGACGCTCACGCCCACCGCCAGCGGCGTTCCGCCCACGGCCACTCCGCCCGCGCCCACACCGACCGCCCCGCCGGCCGCCGCCAATCTGCTGAACAACGGCAGCTTTGAGACCGGCTCGCTCGCCGGCTGGGAGGACTACGGCGGCATGTCGGTGCCGGTTTCGGCCGCCTACACCGGCGCCTTTGGCGCCTACATGCCCAGCGACGGCCGCATCGACCAGGTCTTCGCCACCACCCCCGGCCAGGTCTACACCGTCACCGCCCGCCTGCGCATCGACCAACAGACCGTCGCGCCCACCTGGGGCGGCCTGCGCGTCCGCGTGGTCAATGCCACTTGGATGCAGCTCGCCACCAGCCCGCACTTCACACTCGCCAACTCGCCGGCCGGCACGTGGACGCTCGTCCAGTTCACGTTCACGGCCAACACCGCCACCACCCGCCTCAATTACGAAAACTTCAGCAACGGCGAATATCAGGCCTCGGCCGACGCGTTCAGCGTGACGGGGCCGTGAGGCCGCCGCCGACGGCCGAGGCGGTGTGCGCCCGCGCCTCGGCCGTCGGCCGGACCCGGATGCTATAATGGGCGCATGACCCTGTCGCTGGCGGAAATCGAGCACATCGCGGCCCTGGCTCGTCTGCGTCTGACCGACGCCGAGAAGGCCCGTTACCGCGAGCAGCTTTCGGCCGTCCTGGATTACATGGCGCGCCTGCGCCAGGTGGACACCACCCACATCGCGCCGACCGCGGCCATGCTGCCCCTGCAAACGGTGCTGCGCCGCGACGAGGTCCAGCCCTCCCTCTCCCCAGCCGAACTGCTGGCCAATGCGCCGGCCGCCGACGGCGACACCTTCCGCGTGCCGCCGGTGCTGGAGTAGCCCGCCGCCCGCGGGGGATATCGGCCGGCCGCCATGCTCACCACCCTGACCCTCAGCGAAGCTGCCGCGCGCTTGCGCGCCGGTGACCTCTCCAGCCAGGAGCTCACCGACGCCTGTCTGACGCGGCTGGCGGCTCTGGAACCCACGCTGCACGCCTTCATTACGCCGACCCCGGAGCTGGCCCGCGCGGCCGCCCGGGCCGCCGATGCCCGGCTGACGGCCTGGCGGCGTGATCCGGCCCAGCCGTTGCCGCCGCTGACCGGGCTGCCGCTGGCCATCAAAGACGTGCTCTGCCTGGCCGGCACGCGCACCACGGCCGGCTCGCGCATCCTCGAGAACTTCATCGCCCCGTACACGGCCACGGCCGTTCAGCGCGTGCTGGACGCCGGCGGCGTGATCGTGGGCAAGACCAACTGCGACGAATTCGCCATGGGGTCGTCCACCGAGAACTCGGCCTATGGCGTCACGCGCAACCCCTGGAATCCGGCCCGCGTGCCGGGCGGCTCGTCGGGAGGCAGCGCGGCCGCCGTGGCCGCCGGCCTGTGCCTGGGCGCCTTGGGCACAGATACGGGCGGCAGCGTCCGCCAGCCGGCCGCCCTGTGCGGCGTGGCCGGCCTGAAGACCAGCTACGGCCGCGTCAGCCGCTACGGCCTGATCGCCTACGGCTCATCGCTGGACTCGATCGGACCGCTGGCGCGCAGCGTGGCCGATGTGGCGCTGCTCTTCGCTGTGATCGCCGGCCACGACCCGCGTGACGCGACCACCTGGCCGGACCCGGTGCCCGCCCTCGCCCCCTGGCCCGCGGACCTGGCCGGCGTGCGCGTCGGCGTCCCGCGCGAGTACTTCCTGCCCGGCATGCAGCCGGAGGTGGAGCAGGCCGTGCGCGCCGCCATCGCGACGCTGGCCGACCTGGGCGCGCAGGTAGTGCCGATCACGCTGCCCCACACTGAGTATGCGCTGCCCGTGTATTACCTGATCGCGCCGGCCGAGGCCTCAGCCAACCTGGCCCGCTTCGACGGCGTGCGTTACGGTCCGCGCGCCGAGGCCGACGCGCTCTGGGACGTGTACGAGGCCACGCGCGGCGCGCGCTTCGGGGCCGAGGTCAAACGCCGCATCATGCTCGGCACCTACGCCCTCTCGGCCGGCTATCACGACGCCTATTACGGGCAGGCGCAGAAGGTGCGCACCCTGATCAAGGCCGACTTCGACAACGCCTTCCAGCAGGTGGACCTGATCGCCTGCCCGGTGGCGCCGACGACGGCCTTCCCGATCGGCGCGAAAACCGACGACCCGCTGGCCATGTATCTGGAAGACGTCTTCACGCTGCCGCCCAGCCTGGCCGGGATCTGCGGCCTGGCGGTGCCCTGCGGCTTCGACGCCGCCGGCCTGCCGATCGGCCTGCAGTTGCTCGGGCCGGCGCTGGGCGAGGCCCAGATCTTGCGCGCCGGCCAGGCCTACGAGCAGGCCACCGCTTGGCATCGACAACGACCCCATCTCTAGTCTCGCCTCTTGCGGCCTAGAAATCAGAGACTGGAGACCAGAGTCTGACAAGGACGCCCTACATGAAAATCATCATCCCGCTCGCCGGCTACGGGAAACGTCTCCGCCCGCACACTTTCACCAAACCCAAACCGCTGGTCAACGTCGCCGGCAAGCCCGTCCTCGGGCACGTGCTGGATATGTTTCAGACGCTGGACAACGTCGAGGAGATCATCTTCATCGTCGGCCACCTGGGCGAGCAGATCGAAGACTACGTCGCCGCCAATTACCCGCACATCCGCGCCAGCTACTACGAGCAGAAAGAGCTTAACGGCCAGTCCACGGCCATCTACCTGGCGCGCGAGCGGCTGACCGGCGGGCCGATGCTGATGGTCTTCGTCGACACCATCGTCGAGACCGACCTGGCCCGCCTGAAGCACGAGACCGCCGACGCGATCGCCTGGGTGAAAGAGGTCGAGGACCCGCGCCGCTTCGGCGTGGCCGAGGTGGGCGCGGACGGCTGGGTGACGCGCCTGATCGAGAAACCCAAGGATCTGAGCAACAACCTGGTCGTCGTCGGGTTCTACTACTTCAAAGACAGCGCCCTGCTGATCGACTGCATCCGCGAGCAGATCGAGCAGGACGTGCGCACGCAGAACGAGTACTTCCTGGCGGACGCCGTCAACCTGATGCTCAAGCGCGGCGTGCAGATGCGCGTCCAGAAGGTGGACGTCTGGCAGGACTGCGGCAAGGTCGAGACGGTCTTGGAGACCAACCGCTACCTGCTCGCGCACGGGCACGACACCGCCGCCACGACCCAGCTGGACGGCTGCGTGATCGTGCCGCCGGTCAACATCCACCCGACCGCCAAGGTCAAGAACTCGGTCATCGGGCCGTTCGCCACCATCGCGGCCGGCTGCGTGGTGGAGGAAGCCCTGATCCAGGACTCGATCCTGGACGAGGGCGCCACGGTGCGTTCGGCCCTGCTCAAGCAGTCGCTGATCGGCCGCGATGCGCGCCTGACCGGGCGCTTCCGCACCTTCAACATCGGCGAGGCGTCCGAAGTGGGCTTCGAGTAGAGGCCCAAGGCCCGCCGAGCATGCCTCGCGCCGTCGAGTGCCGTTCGGAGTACACCTACGCCCAGCGGCCGAGCGCCCTCCTCTGGGCGGGCCGGCGCCGGGAGGTGGCGGCGGTGCTGGCCGAGTGGCGCGCGCCGGGCGGCAAGGGCTTCCGCGTGCGCGCCGTCGACGGCGCAGTTTTTGTGGTGACCTACGTCGAGCAGTTCGACGAGTGGCAGATCCAACTCATAGGAGACGCAAGCCAAACGACACAGGACGCAGGCTGAGCGCCGGCCGGCGTCCGCCGTCCACTGTCTTTCGTCAGGCCAATATGCGTAATCTCATCTCGCAACGCGTTCAGTCCGTGCCGCCCTCGGGGATTCGCAAGTACTTCGATATCGCCGCCACGATGAAGGACGTCATCTCGCTCGGCATCGGCGAACCGGACTTCGTCACGCCGCCGCCGATCCTGCAGGCCGGCATCGAGGCGCTGCAGCGCGGCGAGACCCACTACACCTCCAACTCCGGGATCGCCGAGCTGCGCCGGGCGGTGGCCGCCAACCTGGAGCGCCTGTACGGCGTGAGCTATGACCCGGAAGCCGAACTGCTGATGACGGTCGGCGTCTCCGAGGCGCTCTACCTGGCCCTGACCGCCCTGCTCGACCCTGGCGACGAGGTCATCGTCCCGCAGCCGTGCTTCGTGGCCTACACCGCCGAGGTGGCCTTCGCCGGCGGCGTGCCGGTCACCATCCCGACGCACGTTGAAGACAACTTCCAGGTGACGGCCGACGCCATCGCGCGCAAGCTCACACCGCGCACCAAGGCGCTGCTGATCGGCTACCCCAACAACCCCACCGGCGCGGTGATGAGCCGCGAGAACCTGAGCCAGATCGCGGCGCTGGCCGAGCAGCACGACCTGATCGTGATCTCGGACGAGATCTACGACCGGCTGGTGTACGGCGGAGAGCACGTCTGCTTCGCGGCGCTGCCGGGCATGCGGGCGCGCACCATCACGCTGGGCGGCTTCTCCAAGAGCCACGCCATGACCGGCTGGCGCCTGGGCTACGCCGCCGGCCCGGCCGAGATCCTGGGCGCCATGCGCAAGGTCCACCAGTACACGATCATGTCCGCGCCGACCTCGGCACAGTTCGCGGCGCTGGAGGCCTTCAGCAGCGGCGAGCCCTTCGTCCAGCAGATGGTGGCCGAGTACGACCGCCGCCGCCAACTGCTCGTGAAGGGCCTCAACGCGCTCGGCCTGGACTGTTTCGAGCCCAAGGGCGCGTTCTACGCGTTCCCGTCGGTGGCCAAGAGCGGCCTGGACGATACCGCTTTCGCCGACACGCTGTTGGACGAGGAGCACGTGGCCGTGGTGCCCGGCTCGGCCTTCGGCGAGGGCGGCGCCGGCTTCGTGCGGCTGTCTTACGCCACGGCCTACGAGAAGATCGAGGAGGCGCTCAATCGCTTCGAACGCTTCATGCGCCGGCATGGCTGAGCGGCGCCGCGCCAGACTGGCCCATGCCGGATCGGGATTACACGCACCGCGCCGTCGTCGATAAGCTCGGCCTCCAGCCGGGGATGGCCGTGCGCGTGGTCGGCGTCCGCGCCAGCACCGCCGGGGCGCGGGAACTGCTGGCGGACGTCGCGGCCCGCACTGGCCGGCGGCCGGTGACGGCGCGCACGCCCGCCGACGTGGTCCTGTACTGGCCCCGGACGGCGGCCGAGATCGGGCCGACGCTGGCGGCGCTGCGCGGCCAGATCCACCCGGCCGGCGGCATCTGGGTGATTACGGCCAAACGCGGCTGGGCCAGCGCCAGCGGCCTGGCGTATTTCAATCAGGATCAACTCATCCCGCTGGGCGCGGCCGCGCGCCTGGTGGACAACAAGGTGTGCTCGCTCTCCGAGCGGGAGAGCGCCATGCGGTTTGTGATCCGGAGGGACGAACGACCCAAGACGAAGGCCGAAGGCCGGCCCTGACAGGCCGCCCTTCGTCTTTCGTCCGCCGTCATCCGTCAGTCGCCATGCCCTACGAACCCGTCATCGGCCTGGAAGTCCATGCCGAGCTGCTGACCCTGTCTAAGATGTTCTGCGGCTGCGCCGTGGTCACATCCACCGCAGCGCCGCCCAACTCCGTGGTCTGCCCGGTGTGCGCGGGCCTGCCCGGCACGCTGCCGGTGATCAACGCCCGCGCCGTGGAGTTCGCGCTGCGCGTGGCCGCCGCCTTGAACTGCCGGGTGCCGCCGCTCAACGTCTTCGCGCGCAAGAATTACTTCTACCCGGACCTGCCCAAGGGCTACCAGATCTCGCAGTACGAGCTGCCCCTGGCCGTGGACGGCTGGCTGGACATCGACACGGCCGCGGGGACCCAGCGGGTGCGCATCCGGCGCGTCCATCTGGAGGAGGACACCGGCAAGCTCTTCCACGTGGACGCGCGCGACCCGGCCGGCACGCCTGGCTCCCGGGACGGCGAGCACTCGCGCGTGGACCTCAACCGGGCCGGCGTCCCGCTGCTCGAGATCGTGTCCGAGCCGGACCTGCACTCGGCCGAGGCCGTCAAAGCCTACTGCGTGGCGCTCCGCAACCTGCTGCGCTATCTGGACGTCAACTCCGGCGACATGGAGAAGGGCGTCATCCGCTTCGAGCCGAACATCTCCGTGCGCCTGGCCGGCAGCGCCGAGCTGCGCACCCGCACCGAACTCAAGAACCTGAACTCGTTCCGCGCCATCGAGCGCGCCACGCTTTTCGAGATCGAGCGCCAGAGCCAGGTCTGGGACAGCGGCGGCCGCGTGCTCCAGGAGACGCGCGGCTGGGACGAGGCCGCCGGCGTCACCGTGGCCCAGCGCGGCAAGGAGCACGCCCACGACTACCGCTACTTCCCCGAGCCAGACCTGCCGCCGCTGGCGATCTCGCCGGCCTGGGTCGAGGCCGTCCGCGCCGGCCTGCCGGAACTGCCCGCCGCCAAGCGCGCCCGCTTCGAGAGCGCCTACGGCCTGAGCCGCTATGACGCCGAGCTGCTGAGCGAAGACCGCGCCGTGGCCGACTACTTCGAACAGGCCGTGGCCGCCCAGCCGCCCGAGCGCCGCCATCCGAAAGCCATCGCCAACTGGCTGACGGGCGAGCTGTTCCGGCTGATGAACGCCTCCAGCCAGATGATCGCGCAGGTAAAGGTGACGCCGGCCGACCTGGCGGCGCTGGTCGAGCTGGTGACGGCCGGCACGCTCAACGTGAACACGGCTAAGACCGTGCTCGGCGCCATGTTCACCAGCGGGCGCGCCCCGGCCGACCTGGTGGCCGAGCAGGGCCTGGCCCAGGTGAGCGACACCGCCGCGCTGGAGACGCTGGTGGACGGCGTGCTGGCCGGCCACCCCGAACAGGTGGCCACCTATCTGGGCGGCAAGGCGACGGTGGCGCAGTGGTTTTTCGGCCAGGTGATGAAACAGTCGCAGGGGCGCGGCAACCCCCAGGTGATCCGGCGCCTGCTGGAAGATAAGCTTGAAGCTCTGAAACGTGCGCGCGCCGCCTGAGGCGCGCTCTTGTTCCGCCGACGCCCGGCCCGGCGCCGCCCACAGCGCCCGGCCGGGATTGACCATCCCAAGGAGTCTGTATGCCGAAACCAGAGTTCAACCCCTTTGAGGTCGCCCAACGCCAGTTCGACGCCGTCGCCGACAAGCTCAAGCTGGACGAGCACGTGCGCGCCATCCTGCGCTGGCCGATGCGCGAGTACCGCTTCCAGATCCCGGTGCGCATGGACGACGGCTCGATCAACGTCTACTTCGGCTACCGTGTCCAGCACAACGACGCGCGCGGCCCGGCCAAGGGCGGCATCCGCTTCCACCCGAATGAGACCGTGGACACGGTCCGGGCGCTGGCGATGTGGATGACGTGGAAATGCGCGGCCGCCGATATCCCGCTCGGCGGCGGCAAGGGCGGCGTGGTGGTGGACCCGGCCGGCCTGTCGGTGGGCGAGAAGGAGCGCCTGTGCCGCGGCTTCATCGACGGCATCTGGAAGAACCTCGGCCCGCGCATCGACGTGCCCGCCCCGGATGTGGGCACCACCCCGCAGATGATGGGCTGGATGATGGACGAGTACTCCAAACTCACCGGCCAGTATGTGCCGGGCGTGATCACGGGCAAGCCGGTGGGCAGCGGCGGCTCGCTCGGCCGTACGGAGGCCACCGGCTTCGGCGTCATCCACACCATCCGTGAGGCGCTGCGCCTGCTGCAGTTGGACGGCCGCACCTGCACGGCGTCGGTGCAGGGCTTCGGCAACGTCGGCCAGTATGCGGCCATCGGCTTCAGCGAGCTCCTGGGCGGCAAGGTGGTGGCCGTCTCGTGCTATGACCGGCACGACAAGACCGCGCACACCTTCTTCAAGCCGGACGGCCTGGACGCGCGCTTCCTGCAGTCCATCACCGACCAGTACGGCACGATCGACAAGGCCAAGGCCCAGGCGGCCGGCTGCGTGATCGAACCCGGCGACGCCTGGCTGTCTAAGGACGTGGACGTGCTCATCCCGGCCGCGCTGGAGGGCCAGCTCACCGCCGAGACGGCCGACCAGGTCAGCCGCCAGGTCAAGATCGTGGCGGAGGGCGCCAACGGCCCGACCACGCCCGAGGCCGACGCCATCTTCCAGAAGCGCGGGCTCTTCCTGATCCCGGACTTCCTGTGCAACGCCGGCGGCGTGACGGTCTCGTACTTTGAAAGCGTGCAGAGCGACGCCAACTACTACTGGGAGCACGAGGCCGTGCTGCGCCGGCTGGATCAGAAGATGACGGCCGCCTTCCAGGGCGTCTCCCAGATGGCGCGCGAGCGCGACGTCTACATGCGCGACGCCGCCTACATGGTCGCGATCGACCGCGTGGTCAAGGCGATGGAATTGCGCGGCTGGGTGTAGCCGCCGAACCGGCCTCGCCGGATAACGCGCCGTGCCCGGCCAATGGCCGGGCACGGCTTTTTCTTTCCCTGTCCTCCCGCGGGGTCAGCCCGCGTCCGGGGCCAGCAGCGCCACCGCCTGGCTGCGCACATCGTCCAGGATCAGCTCAAGGTGGTGCCCCGGCCGAAAATCGGCGACGTCGATCAGGCGCAGGCAGGCGGCCACCGCCGGGCTGGCCGCCACCCGGTCCAGCAGGCGGTTGGGCGTGCCGGAGAAAAAATCCTGGTTGAAGACTGACTGCGGATCGTCCAGGCAGACGGCCACCGGGTAGATCTGCGCCTCCATCAGGTCCTGAAAGAAGTGCGTGCCCAGGGACGGCTCCGGCGCCGGCCCATGGCCGCGCCCGGCCAGCTCCACCAGGGCGCCGGCGTTGTAGATGTCGGCGTAGCTCACGTACACGCCCAGCTCCGGGTTGGTGGTGCCCCAGCGGCCCGGCCCCACCAGGATGTACGCCTTCTCGCCCAAAGTAAGGTTGAGCTGCGCGATGGCCTTGGTCAGCTCGGCGCGCCCGGCCGCCGTGGGCAGGACCGAGTAGGCCTCGGGCGCCACGTAGACCACGTGGCGGATGTGCGGCAGGTAGCCTTGCGGCACCACAAAGCGCGTAGACAGGATGACGCGCTCCGGCGCCAGGTCGCGTGGCAGGGCGGCCACGGCCGGCAGCGGCAGCGTGCTTTGCGGCCGGCATTGCAGCAGCGTCAGCGCCACCTGCGGCCGCCCGCCGTCGGCGTCCACCACGCGCACCGTGAACTCCAGGTCCACGGCCACGTGGTAATGCTCCTCCAACACCCGCAGCATCTGGGCCAGCAGGGCCGCGAAGGAGGTCCGGCGCACCAGGCCATCGAAGGTCAGCACCAGGCCGGGGATGTCGCCGGCCAGCAGCGTGCCGCGCGGCGTCGTGAAGAAGCCGTCCGCCTCCAGTTGCGCCAGGTAGCGCAGCGCCGGGTAGTCCGGCGTCAGGACCTCGGCCACCGGCCGGGTGACCAGCGTGTTGGCCTCCAGGTCGATCAGGTCCACCCAGTGCTGTGAGTAGAAGCGCAGAGCCTCCGGCGAGTCGTCGGGCTGGAGGGTGGGGTGGCTGAGCGCGATCAGGTGCGGGTAGTCGTTGCCGACGCGGTCGACGGCGCGCGTCCCCAGCCCCCACACCAGCCGCACAAAGCCGGCCTCGGGCCGGATGCGCGGCGACCAGCGATACAGGTTGCGGCTGAAGGCCACGCCCGCCCCGAACGGCAGGCAATAACGCCCAAAGCGCTCGCCCTGCACCACCTGGATCAGGATGGCCATGCGCTCGTCGTAGTCTTGCAGCTTCTTGCTGCGCCGGTAGAGCAGGGCCTCCGGCTTGAGCGTGCTGGCGTACGTTTGGGCAATGGCCTGCGTCAGCGCCCGCAGGTTCTCGTCCGGCGTCCCCTGGTTGGGACAGAAGAAGCTGTCGTACTTGCCGGCGAAAGAGGTGCCGAAGTTGTCCTCTAACTGGCTGGACGAGCGCACGATCAGCGGCTGCGCGCCCACGCGCGCCAGCATCGCCTCCAGCTCGCGCACGATCTCGGGCGGGAACCCGCCGGCCTGGAACTCGGCCTGGATCTGCGGATACTCCGCCCGGATCTGGTCCTCCGGCTTGTATTTCTGATTGTTCCAGTGCATCAGCCCGTTCATGGCCATGAACAGGTAGATCAGGTCCGAGCCCAGATAGTAGGACTCGGGCACGCGCACACTGGCGCGCACCGCCGGGTCGGCCGCCGTCTGCAGGATGCGCGCCGCCAGCCGGAGGCCGGCCGCCTTGCCGCCGATGCGGCCTTGGCCGATCCGGTGCGCGTAGATCTCGGCCAGGTCCGCCAGGGTCAGCCACTCCTTGGCCACGTTGATGTAGGCGAGTTGATCGCTGATCAGGCGCCGGATCAGGGCGACCTTGATATCGCGCCGGCAGTGCGCCAGGAACTCCTGCTCGCGCGCCGGCAGCTTCTCGATCGCTTGGGCTTGCGCGAACAGCACGCTCTCCGGGATCAGCTCCGGGTCGGAAAAAGCCAGCAGGTCCTGGACCGCCTGGTCCAGGTCACGCGGCGTGGCGCGCTCGCCGCCGGCCCGCTGCCAGATCGGCGCCGAGTGGATCACGCGGCGATGGATCACCAGGCCGTGGCCGCGGCATTGCTGGATGTCGTCGTCATCCACCATCTGCAGATCAAGCGTAAAGCAGGCCGGGCGTGCGTTGCGGCAGCCATAGCGGCGCCGGCGCTCCGCCAGCCCCGCTTCCAGCGTCTCCCCCAGGCCGTGCAGGGCCGCGCTCTTGCGTTCCACCCACGCGATCAGGTTGATGCCGCCGCGCCGGCTGCCATCGCCCAGGCCGGCCGCGCCGTCCTCGCCGGTGCTGCGGTAGATGGCCTTGACGGTCGGGTCCAGCCGGCCGACGAGCTCGCCGACCTGCCGGACCAGGCTGTCACACAGCGCGCCGCAGACGTCGCAGCGCCCCTCGCGCAGGGCTTGCTGCGCCTGCGGGGCGTTGCCGCCGAACTTGGCCGCCGCGCAATCGGCGACGGCCTGGTCCAGCAGTTGGTCGGCCAACGCGGGGTCTAGTTCCACGGCGGACATGCCACCCACCCTTACGATGTCTGCGGCGCGGCCAGAGCGCGCTCAACTGAGCGCGCTCAGTTGAGCGACGGCAGCGGCGGCTTGCGGCGCGTCTTGGGCCGCGCGCCGCGCGATCCGGACCGGCGCTCAGACGCGGTGTGCCCGTTGCCCTGGCGCCCCACCGGGGCCAGCGCCTCCCAGATGGGCAGCGGCCGCTCGTAGCCCGCCAGCTTGAGGCCGGTCAGCGCGGCCGTGTTCATGTCCAGCGCGCGCAGATCCTCGGTGGACAGGTCGGCGATGGCGCGATGGCCGGAGAGCATGGTCAGGATCTTGACCTCCTCCGCGCAGGCATGGATGAAGTTGGCCAGCTTCTGCCCGGCCGCCAGCGGGTCCAGGCGGGCGCGCAGTTCGGGCTTCTGGCTGGTGATGCCGTACGGGCAGTTGCCCTTGTGGCAGGCGTAGCAGGCGCGGCAGCCCATGGCGATCTCGGCCGCGCTGCCGAAACCAACCGCGTCGGCGCCCATGGCCAGGGCCTTGAAGGCGTCCAGGCCGTTGCGCAGGCCGCCCAGCGCGATCAGCTTGACCTGGCGGTGCACGCCATAGTCCTTCAGCGCCTGGACCGCCGGCGGGAGACAGGCGATGGTGGGGATGCCCACGCCCTGGGTGACGATGTCCGGCGAGCAGCCGGTGCCGCCCACCAGGCCGTCGATGCTGATGGCGTCGGCGCCGGCTTCGATGCAGGCGGCCACGTCCGCGTACGGGCGCGACGGCCCGAGCTTGAACAGGATCGGCACGCGATAATCGGTGACGTCGCGCAGGAACGCCACCATGCGGCGCATGTCCTCCGGCGTCTGCACGTCATAGTAACGGCACGGGCTGAGCGCGTCCGAGCCCACCGGCACGCCGCGCACGCGTGAGACGGCCTCCGTGACCTTGGAGCCGAGCAGGTGGCCGCCCATGCCGGGTTTAGCGCCCTGGCCGATCTTGACCTCGACCGCGTCGCCGGCGTTGACGTAGTCCGCCGAGACGCCCCACCGGCCGGTGGACCACTGGATGACGAGGTAGCCGCCCGGGTCCCACTGCTTGTGGGCGCGGGCCTCATCGGCGTAACCGCGCGCCAGCCACGCCTCGGCCGGCACCAGGCCGCCCTCGCCGGTGTTGGTGGCGATGCCGGTCAGGGCCGCGCCGATGGCCAGGGCCTGCTTGGCCTCCTGGCTCAGCGCGCCGAACGACATGGCCGCCCACACAAACGGCAGCTTGAGCCGCAGCGGCTGGGAGCAAGTGTCCGCGCCGATGATCACTTCCAGGTCGCACTCCTCGCGGTACTTGTCGCGCGGCGCCGCGCTGGCGATCTGGCTGGGCACAACCGTGATCGTATCGAAGTTGGGCGTCGGGCCTTGCGTGCCAAAGCCGCGCAGCAGGTACTCGCCGGTCTGGGCTTTGGCGTGGACTTCTTCCACGGCGGCCAGCGTCCACGGGTAGCGGCTGAGATACTCCGACTCGGCCGGGTTGATGCGGATGGCGTCGGCCGGGCAGAACTCGGCGCAGATCCGGCAGCCCACGCAGGCGTTGTAGTTCTGGATGTGCATCGCGCCGCTGGCGAGGTCAAGCGCGTACACGCCGTGCGGGCAGACTTCGGCGCAGGTGGCGCACTTGCCCGGCATCTGCGCGTTGAGGCAGGCTTCTTGGTTAACACTGATACAAAAGGCGCCTATGACAGCCATGGCGTCCTCCTCAGTTGTAGAACGGCTTGGGCGACGCGGCCACGACCTTCTGGAAGCGGGCCGGGTCGGCCGTCAGGCCGTATTGCTCGAAGTAGCCGCGCAGCTTGGCCAGGTCGGCCTCGGTCAGCGGCTCCACGCGCGTGTTGTGGCCGAGGCTCCGCCACGCGCCGCCGATGTAGACGGTGCCGCGGATCAGGTAGTTGGCGAAGTTGGCGCCGGCGTCCCCGACGATCACCAGATCACCCTTGAGCATGTAGGTGCCGGCCTCGTCGCCGACGTCGCCAGCCACCAGGATGACGGCGCCCTTGTTCATGGTCGCGGTGAAGTCGCCGGCGTCGCCGCGCACGACGACGGTGCCGCCATAGCAGTACTGGCCGGCGCCGTAGCCGGCGTCGCCGTCCACGATGACGGTGCCGGCCGTCATGTTGTCGGCCAGATACTGGCCGGCGTTGCGCTGCACGTGCAGGGTCGCCCCGGCGTTCAGCACGCCCAGGTAGTCGCCGGCGTCGCCCGCGATCTCCACCTGGCCCTGCTTCAACCCGGCCGCCAGGCCGTGCACGTGGGCGGCGTGCCTCACCGTCACCGGTTCTCCGTTCAGGGAAGCGCGCAGCGCCTGGTTGACGGCGCGCAGGTCTTTGTGTTTGGCGTCAATGGTCTTCATCGTCCACCTCCCGCCTCAACAGCCCGTGCAGCCGTTGCGCGCCCGGGTTGGCGCGCCGGCTCGGCTGGGGGTGCGGTACAGGCGCGTGAACTGCTGGATGGCTTCACCACGCTTAAGCGGGTCGGCCAGCGCATCCAGGGCCAGCACGCGCCAATCCTGGAAGGCCTCCGCCCGCGCGCGCCGGTCCTTGTCCCCGGCCGCCGCCGCCAGCGCGGCTTCGTCCACGTCCCGGCCGGTCTCCAGCAGCCCCATCTGCACCGCGTTGCGCACGAAGACGTCGCCGGCGCGGGTGCGGATAAGCAGGCTGGCCGCGTCCGCGTTGGCGTCCAGCGTCCCCAGCGCCAGGTCGGCGGATTCGCCCAGGTAGTCATCGCAGCTCGCGCAGCCGGCGCGCGTGTAGGCTTCGGCCTCCTCGCGCGGGAGGGTGCGGACGCTGCCGTCCCACAGGTGCGCGTTGAGCCAGCGCCGGTCCGGCGAGACCTCCAGCCGCTTCACCTGCTGGCGCGGCACGCCCAGGCGCTGCACCAACACGTCCTCGATCAACTCCGGGCGGTAGACGCCGGTGCAGAACAGCGCCACCGTCAGGCGCACGGCGTCCTGATACGGCTTCAGGCGCGGATTGGTGGAAGCCTTGAGCTTGCGGATGGCCTGCGCCGCGCAGGGCGGGCCGACGATGGCGATGTCCTTCAGGCCGCGCTCGAAGACGGCTTCATTCAGCGCATCCAGCACCGGCGCCCACAGATAGTGCAGGCCCACGCCCTCGGCGATCGCCTCCACCGTGGAGACGACCTCAGTTACGGGCCGCAGGTCCCACGGGTCCAGGTCCAGCCGGACGACGCCGTCCAGCAGGCCGGCGCTCAGCCCGGCCACCAGGAGGCTGCGCGCGACGTCGTTGGGCGTCCCGCCGCGCACCGGTCCGCGCGCGCGCGCCGAGACGGTCACCTGGGCCTCCAGCGGCGCCCAGCGCTCCAGGCGCGGGCAGACCGCTTCGCAGAAGTGCTGGCAGAACGAGCAGCTGTCCAGCGGGCCTTTGGTGTAGCCGACGGTCTTCAGACGCGCCGCCAGCACGGGATGCTCGCCGCCGTTCCATTGCAGCACCTGCTTGGAGCAGGCCGCCACGCACAGGCCGCAGCCCGCGCAGCGCTCCAGCGCCCAGACCTCCTTCTCTAATCGTGTCGCCATGCTTTCACCTCCTGAAGGTGGCGGTTGATCGGATTGTTGCGAATCGGCCTCAATGTTCACGGCCGCCGGTTGGGCGCACCCACCTCGGCCGCCAATTGGCTGGCGGCTGTGGCGAAGCCGCGCCCGTCGTCGCCGGACAGCGCCAGCCAGCGCAGCCGGCGCGGGTCGACGCCGCGTTCGGCCAGCTGGGCCTGCAACGCCTGGACGCGCTCGTGGGCGAAGCGGTTGCCCTGGCCGTGATGACATTCGCCGGCCGGGCAGGCCGCCACCAGCACGCCGGCGGCGCCGTTGAGGAACGCCCAGAGCACGTGGTCGCCGCTGAGGCGGGCCGAACAGCCCAGGCGGATCAGGCGGGTGCTGGCCGGGTACGGCCAGCCGCGCGCCCCGGCAATACCGGCGGCGGCGTCGCCGCTCCACTCGCAGCCGAAGACCACGACGCGCGGCGCTCCCTCGGCCGTCGCCAGGGCGGCCTCAATCTGCGCGAAGAGCGCGGCGTCCTCGGCGCCGGGCAGCGTCAGCGCGCGCACCGGGCAGGCGGCCACGCAGCTGCCGCAGCCCGTGCAGCGGCGCCCGTCCACGCGCACGAGTGAGAGCGGCCCCGGCTGGGCGCTCAGGCTGAGCGCGGCCTGCGGGCAGGCCTGAACGCATTGCGCGCAGCCCGTGCATAGCGCCTCGTCCAAGGCGGGGATGGGCGCGTCCAATTGCAGGCGGCCCTGGCCGAGGTAGCGCAGGACGCGCGCGCCGGTGAGATAAGCCTGGAACTCGACTTCGGACACGCTGGCCGGCTGATGCAGGCCGCCCAGCACGAACAGGCCGTCGTCGGCGTAGCGGCCGGGGCGCAGGCGGAAGCGCCGCTCGATGAGAAAGCCGTCGGCGTCCCGCGGCAGGCCCAGCACGGCGGCCAGCCGGTCCGCGCCCGCCGCCGGCACCCACGGCAGCGCCAGCACCAATCGGTCGAAGGGCAGCTCGATCAGGTCGCGCGTGGCCGGCAGCGGCACGCTCACCGTCCGCGCGTCGATCACGGGCGGATGCGCCGGGTCGTAACGCACGAAGGCGACTCCGGCCGCCTGGGCGGCGGCCAGGTCTTGCCAGCCGGCCTCGGCGTCCTCGCCAAGCACCAGGTCCCGGAACAGCAGCGTCACCTCCGTCGCCGGGTTGAGCTCTTTCACGCGCGCGGCCTGGCGCAGACCGGCGCGGCAGCACACGCGTGAGCAGCGGCCGCCTGGCCCACGCTCGGCGCACAACTGGATGACGACGTGCTGAAACGGGCAGCCGCCCGCCTCGGCCAGGGCCGCCAGCTCCATCTCAAATTCGGCCTGGGTCCGGACGCGGGCGCGGGGATACCAGCGGGTGGCGCCCAGCGGCTGCGGCGCGGCGCCCAGCGCGGCCACGATCGCGCCGGCCGGCGTCACCGCCTGGACACCGGCCTGCTCCCAGGTCACCTGGTATTCGCCGGGCGCGCCGGCGACGGCGATGACCTGGGCGTTGAGCCGGGTCGTGATGAGCGGATGGGCGCGAACGGCCGCGATGCGGGCCGCGATCTGGTCCTGATCGGCGGCCTCGAAGCTGGGCGAGAGCCCTCCCAGGGCGCCGTCCGGGTCGATCACGGTGACGGGCGTCCCGCCCTCGGCCAGCGTCAGCGCCACGGTGAGGGCGCCCAGCCCGCCGCCGATGACGACGGCCGCCTTCGTCAGCGGATACGTGCGCGGCGCCGCCGGCGTCAGGGCCGCCAGACGCGCCGCGCCCATGGCGATCAGGTCGACGGCCTTGGCCTGCGCGGCCTCCGGCTCAGCGGCATGCACGCACGCGCATTGTTCGCGCACGTCCGCGATGGCGACGGCGTCGGCCGGCAAACCAGCCGCCTGGACCGTGGCGCGGAAGAGCGGCTCCACCAGGCGCGGCGCACAGGCGGCCACCAGCACGCGGTCCAGGTGCTCGGCCTGGATGGCGGCCTGCAGACGCGCGCGGCCATCCGGCCCGCAGGCGCAGGTCTCGCACGTCACGTGGGCGACGCCAGGCAGATCAGCGGCGGCGCGCGCCAGCCTCTCCGGCTCCAGCGGCCTCGGCCGGCCGAGCGTGCCGCCGCAATCACAGACGACGATCCCCAGGCGCGGTGAGTCGCTCATCGGGCCTTCTCTTTCTGCGCGGCCGAGGCCGCCGCCGGAGCCAACACCGCCGGCACATCCGCCATGCCGCGCGGCGTCAGGTCCTGGTCGCCGCAGGCCTGGCAATACTGGCGCGCCTCGTCGGCGCCGGTGTGGAGGCTGCGGAAGCCGGCGACATCGGCCAGGGTCAGGTGGCCGGTAGGGCAGATCAGCACGCACGTGCCGCAGCCGATACAGGCCGAGGCCGCCGGCTCATCGAAGGGCGGGCTGACCCGTTTGGCCAGGCCGCGCCGGGTGAGGCTGATGGCGCCGACGCCCACGATCTCGCGGCAGGCGCGCACGCACAGGCCGCACACCACGCAGGTGTCGGCCTCCGGGCGCCGGTAGCGCGGCGCCTCCACGCCCAAGCTGCGCGCCAGCGCCTGGATCTCGGGCGAGGTGTATGCACCGGCGAGCAGGAGTTCGGCCGTGATCCGGCGGCTGCGCTGCACCAGGTCTGAGTGCGTGCACACCACCAACCCCGGCTCACACGGATACGCGCAGGCGGCGGCCAGGCGCGCCGGGCGCGGGCGCCGATCGCCCGGCGGCGGCGGCGCGCTCACCTCCACCACGCACAGCCGGCAGGCGCCGTAGGGCTTCAACGCCGGATGGTGGCACAGGGTCGGCACGGCGATGCCATGCTCACGGCACGCTTCCAGGAGCGTGCGCCCCTCGGCCACCTCCACGCTGCGGTCGTCGATCGTCAACTGGATCATGGCGGGGCCTCAATTGACCGTGACCGCGTCGAACTTGCACACGCTCTGGCACAGGCCGCAGCGCGTGCAGACCGCCGGGTCGATGGTGTGGATCTGCTGCTTAGCGCCGTGGATGGCGCCGGCCGGGCAGTTGCGCAGGCAGACCTGACAACCCGAGCACCGCTCCGGCTGGATGGCGTACGTGATCAGGCCTTTGCAGACCTTGGCCGGGCAGCGCTTGTGCAAGATGTGCGCGTCATACTCGGCGCGGAAGTAACGCAGGGTCGAGAGGACCGGATTAGGCGCGGTCTGGCCCAGGCCGCACAGCGACGAGCGCTTGATCATCTCGCCCAGCTCCAGCAGGTAATCCACGTCGCCGGGCTGCCCGTGGCCGGCGCAGATGCGCTCCAGCGTCGCCAGCATGGCCTGTGTGCCCACGCGGCAGGGCACGCACTTGCCGCACGACTCCTCCTGCGTGAACTGCATGAAGTAGCGGGCGAAGTCCACCATGCAGGTGTCCTCGTCCGCCACCACCAGGCCGCCCGAGCCGACGATGGCGCCGAGCGCGGTCAGCGATTCATAGTCGATGGACGTGTCCAGGTGCTCGGCCGGGATACAGCCGCCGGACGGCCCGCCGATCTGGGCGGCCTTGAAGGCCTTGCCGCCGGGGATGCCGCCGCCGATGTCGAAGATCAGGCGGCGCAGCGAGATGCCCAGCGGCACCTCCACCAGGCCGGTGTTGTTGATCTTGCCGACCACCGAGAAGATCAGCGTGCCCTTGCTGGTGGGCGTGCCCAACTGCGCGTACCAGTCCGCGCCGTTGGCCAGGATGAGCGGCACCGCCGCCCAACTCTTGACATTGTTGATGTTGGTCGGTTTGCCCCACAGGCCGGCCTCGGCCGGATAAGGCGGGCGCGGGCGCGGCTCGCCCACGCGGCCTTCGATGGACGCCATCAGCGCGGTCTCCTCGCCGCAGACAAAAGCGCCGCTGCCCAGCCGCACGCTGACCCGAAAATCGAAGCCGGAGCCCAGGATGTTCTCGCCCAACAGGCCGCGCGCCTCGGCCTGGGCGATGGCGGCGCGCAGGTGCTTGACGGCCAGCGGGTATTCGTTGCGGATGTAGACGAAGCCGCGCCGCGCCCCGATGGCGTACGCGCCGATCAGCATCCCCTCCAGCACGCGGTGGGGGTTGCCCTCCATGATCGAGCGGTCCATGTAGGCGCCCGGGTCGCCCTCGTCCGCGTTGCAGATCACGTACTTCACGTCGCCGGGCTGACGCCGGCACAGGTCCCACTTCTGCCCGGTGGGGAAGCCGGCGCCGCCGCGCCCGCGCAGCCCGGAGGCCTTGACTTCGGCGATGACGGCCGCGGGCGTCAGGGCCAGCGCCTTGGCCAGCGCGGCGTAGCCGCCGGCGGCCACGTAGTCGGCCAGGCTGAGCGGATCGAGCGTGCCGTTCAGGTCCAGCACCAGGCGGTGCTGATGTTTATAGAACGGGACCTCGGTCTCATACGGCAGCCGGGCGCCGGACTGCGGCTCGGTGTACAGCAGGCGGTCGAGCACGCGGCCGCCGTCCACAGTGGCCGCCGCGATCTCGGCGGCATCCTCCGGCTTGACGCGCGTGTACATCAAGCGCTGCGGATGGAGCACCACCAGCGGCCCGCGCTCACAGAACCCGTGGCAGCCGGTGACGCGCACCGGGCGCCCGTCGCCGCGCGCCGCCAGCTCACGCTGCAGCGCCTGGCAGACGCGCTCGCTGCCGTAGACGCGGCAGCCGGTGCCGCCGCAGACCGTGATGGCCGGCTGGTTGGGCTGATCCGCGGCGGTCAGGGCCGCACGCCAATCCGCCAGATCGGCAAGCTGGTGCAGCTGTGGATCGCGGCCATTGGCCGGCGCTGGCGCGGCTTCCAGCGGGGAGGGCGGGGTCTTAAGCATGCTGCGCCTCCGCCGCCTGGCGCGTCAGGCGCTTCCAGAGCATTTCGGCCTTGGGCGCCGTCATCTGCCCGGAGTACTCGCCGTCGGCGACGACGATGGGGCCGAGCGCACAGGCGCCCAGGCAGTTGACGGTCTCGAGCGTGAACTCGCGGTCGCGCGTGGTGGCGCCGGGGCTGACCCCCAGCCGCGTCGCCAGCCGCTCCAGCACCCGCGGGCTGCCGCGCACGTGGCAGGCCGTGCCCATGCACACCTGCAGGCAGTGCCGGCCTTTTGGCTTGAGGCTGAAGGCGTTATAGAACGTGGCGACGGCGTAGACGTCGGCGAGCGGGAGGTGGAAGCGCTCGCCGGCCAGGATCAGGGCCGCGCGCGGCAGGTAGCGGCAGCGCGCCTGAACCGCCTCCAGCGCGGCGATGACCGAGCCTTCGCCGCGCGCTTCCTGGTCGATGAGCTGGTAGAGGTCGCCGACCGGCAATAGCATAGCGGGCTGCTCCAGGGGCGACAGCGCCGCGCCGTCGACGCGTCCGGCCAGCCGGTTCAAACGCCCGGCACGGCCGCTGCGGCCCGATGAGGATGGCGGATGGGTGTTGCGGCTCGAACGGTGAGGGCGCCCGGCCCGCCGGGGCCTCCGGCCTCAGAGTAATCGGAAGCGCGTGAGCGCTGCGCGAAGATGGGGCGGCGTTACGTGAGGACTGCGTGAAGAAGCGGGGGGTTGCCGGTCAGCGCGCTCCGGCTCAGGCCGACGCGGCCTGGCTGACGAGCATGTAGCCGACGCCGGGGCAGCGCACGATCAGCTTGGGCTCGGCCGGGTCGGCCTCCAGCTTCTGGCGCAGGCTGTGAATGTAGGCGCGCAGGTTGTCCAGGTCGTCATGACAGGCGCGGCCCCAGACAGCGTGCAGGAGCTGCTCATGCAGCACCACCTGGTTGCGATGCTGCGCCAGCTCCAGCAGCAGATTGAACTCGGTGGGCGTCAGGTGGATCTCGCGCTCGTCGACGAAAACGCGGTGCTGAGCCAGGTCGACGCGCACGCCGGCGCAGCGGATCTCGCCGGCCGCGACCGGCGCGGCGGCGGCCCGGCTGCGTTTGAGCACCGCCCGCATCCGGGCCAGGAGCTCAGCCGAGCTGAAGGGCTTGGTGACGTAGTCGTCGGCGCCGGCCTCGAACCCGCGCAGCAGGTCGGCCTGCTCCACGCGCGCCGTCAGCATGATGATGGGGACTTCCACGAACTCGCGCAGGCGCCGGGCGACGTCGAAGCCGTTCATCGGCCCGCTCAGGGCGATATCCAGCAGGACCAGGTCCGGCTGTTCCAGGGCCACCGTCTGCACGGCCTGCTCGCCGCTGCAGGCCGCCAGCACGGCGTGGCCGGTGGCCTGCAGGACCTCGCGCACCAGCCGCACCAGGCGCGGGTCGTCGTCCACGATCAGGATGCGGGGCTTGTCCATACGCCCTCCCGCCTGTGCCTCACGCCGCCGGGCGCGGCAGAGAAAAGTACAGCGTAGTGCCCTGCCCGGTCTTGCTCTCAACCCAGATCCGGCCGCCGTGCGCCTCGACGATGGCGCGCGCGATCGGCAGCCCCAGGCCCGCGCCCGGCACGTACGGGCTGCCCGACGACGCGGCGCGGAAGTATTTCTCAAACAGCGGGATCAGGTCCTCCGGCGCAATGCCGACACCCTGATCGGCCAGGCTGACCACCACGTCGCGCGGCCGCACCTCGCCGCGCACCAGGATCAGGCCGCCGTTGGGCGAGTACTTCACGGCGTTGTCGAGCAGGTTGCGCAGCACCTGGGTGATCCCGCGCGCGTCGCATTCCAGCACCGGGAAGCCGGGCGGAAAATCGGTCAGCAGGCGATGGCGCTGCGTCAGGCGCTGGGTCTCGTCCACCAACTGCCGCACCAGGGCGGGCAGGTCCAGCGGCCGGCGCTCGACACGGATCTGGTGGACCTCCAGCAGCACCGAGTCTAGGATCTCGCGGATCAGGCCCTGCATGTTGTCGCACTCGGCCTCGATCAGGCGCAGGAACTCGGCATGCTTGGCGGCGCTCCAGTCGACCTCTTTGAGCATGAGCGCGGTGGCGTACCCCTTGATCGCCGTCAGCGGCATGCGCAGCTCGTGGGAGAGGGTGGCCACCAGCTCCCGACGCAGACGCTCGGCTTCGCGCGCCACGCGCACGGCGTCGGCCTTGGCCGCCAGGCGGGCTTGGCCGATGGCCAGCGCGAGCAGGTCGGCCAGCGTCTGCACAAAGGGCACATCGGCGGGGCGGAAAGCCGTCGGCCGGGTCCAGGTCTCCAGCACCAACACGCCGAGCTTCTCGCCGTTCATGACGAGCGGCGCGGCCACAGCGCAGCGCGGCGGCGCGTCCGCGTCCGGGCCGAGGGCCAGGGCCCGCGCCATCGCCACGCGGTTGGCGCAGCGCATGTTGGCCACCGCGGCGGCGGCCTCGGCGGGCGTCGCCAGCAGGCGGGCCTGGCCGCTGTCGAAGACCTGGCCCGTGATCGATTCGCCCGCGCGCAGGCCCACCGTCTTGAGCAGCGTCAGGTCATAGCCGAAGGCCGCTGCCGCCCGGAACAGGCCGGCCTCGTGGTCCCACAGCATCACGGCGCCCGTCTCGGCCGGCTCCAGGACATCGACCACGGCGGCCATGACCGCCTGGAGCAGCTCCGGCAGTTCCAGCCGCGAGGTCAGGATCTTGGCGACCGCGGTCAGCGCCTGCAGTTCGCGCGTCAGGCGCGCCACCGGGAGGTCGTCGCTCAGCGCGCTCCCAGGCGTTACCGTCTGCATCGCCGGCGGAAATCTCATAATGTTGGCGAATTTCGGACGATATAGACGAAACAACCCTCGGCCGGAAGTCCGAGGGCTGCCAAGGCTGGATCAGAGCAATCGCCACTCCGACATAATCTTCTAGCGCCTTCTCAATCTAGCATAGTCGCCGGCCGCTGTCATGTGAGTTTTGTCCGGCCGTGTCGAGCGCCGGCTCCGTCGTGTAGAATCCGGCCATGACTGAGGCCTACAACGAGCTCCCGAAAATCCTGTCGCTGTATCTGCAGATCACGCAGTATCCGATCTTGGCGCACCAGATCCGGCGGCGGATGCGCGAGGAGCTGTACCGGCGCGGCGTGATCACGCCAGCCCGGCTGGAGCAGGAGGCGCGGGACAAGGCCGTGGTCTCGCAGCTGCGCGAGGGCCTGACCGATCCGTTCGGCGAAGAGGACTCGGCCGCCTGGGAGCAGCGCCTGCAGCAGATCCGCGACCACCTGACCGACTTCTACTTCGCGTACAACCTGCCGCTCGAGCTGTTCCATCGCATCGTGGAGGAGCTGCTGGCCGGCCGGCGCGGCCCAGAGCCGGAGAAAGCGCCGTCCTGGGACGAGATCACGCTGACTTTCAACCCAGAGCTGGCGCCCGTGGACCTGCTCATCCGCAAGATCGAGCAGTACACCAACCTGCCGGCCGAGGAGCAGCAGCACGTCCGGCACCACATCGAGGAGATGAGCGTCGTCCTGATCAAGGCCCTGATCAGCGACCAGCTCAGCTTTGTGGGGGTGGCCAAGAAGTGGCTGGAGGCCAGCGACTTTCACTTCATCCTCAGCCGGCGCATCGGCAGCGGCAAAATCGGCGGCAAGGCGGCCGGCATGCTGCTGGCCTGGAAGATCCTGCAGAAGGCGACGCCGGAGCTGGCGCCGCAGATCCAGGTGCCGCGCTCGTTCTTCATCGGCGCCGACGTCTTCTACGACTACCTGGCCCTCAACAAGGTCGAGTACATCAACCAGAAGTACAAGCCGGCCGACCAGATCCGGGATGAGTACCCGCAGATCCGGGCCGAGTACGAGCAGGGCCGCTTCCCGGAAGAAATCGCCGACGCCCTGCGCGACATCCTGCGCCAGGTGGGCGACCGGCCGCTGATCGTGCGCTCGTCCAGCCTGCTGGAGGACAACTTCGGCACCTCCTTCGCCGGCAAGTACGACAGCTTCTTCTGCCCCAACCAGGGCACGCTCAAGGAGAACCTGCGCGACCTGACGCTGGCCATCCGCCGCATCTACGCCAGCGTCTACAGCCCGGACGCCCTGATCTACCGCCGCCGCATGGGCCTGTTGGACTACGACGAGCGCATGGCCATCCTGCTCCAGGAAGTGCAGGGCGACCGCTACCAGGACTACTTCTTCCCGACGCTGGCGGGCGTGGCCCTCAGCCGCAGTCCGATCGTGTGGAGCCCGCGCCTGCGCCGCGAAGAGGGCTTCGTGCGGCTGGTGCTCGGGCTGGGAACGCGGGCCGTGGAGCGCGTCGGCGAGGACTACCCGCGCCTGCTCTTCCTCAGCCACCCGCAGCTGCGCCCGGAGAACACGCCGACCGCCGTCGCGCATTACTCGCAGCGCTTCCTGGACGTGATCGACCTGGAGGCCAACCGGCTGGTGACGCTGCCGGTGCAAGAGGTGCTGGACGTGGACTTCCGGCCGCTGCGCTGGGTGGCCTCGCTCCAGGAGGACGACGCGCTGCTGCCGCTGCGCAGCCTGGGGCCGCGCGTCACCCCGGACCGGCTGGTGCTCACCTTCGATACGCTGCTCCAGCGCACCGACTTCGTGCCGCTGGTGAAGAGCGCCCTGAGCACCCTGGCCAGACACTACGGTTTTCCGGTGGACGTGGAGTTCGCGGCCGAGATCGAGCCCACCCTCACCGGGGGCCGGCCCAATGTCGCCTTCTACCTGTTGCAGTGCCGGCCGCAGAGCACCGGGTCGCGCGGCGAAAACATCCGCCCGGTGCCGACCAACATCCCGGCCGGCGACCGGTTGTTTGCGACCTCGCGCATGGTGCCCCAGGGCCAGGTGCTGGGGGTGACCCACCTGGTTTACGTCCAGCCGGAAGCCTATGACCGCGCCGACGCGCGCGGACGCCAGGCGATCGCGCGCCTGATTGGCCACCTCAACAAGGCCCTGGAGGGCCGGACCTTCCTGCTCATCGGGCCGGGGCGCTGGGGCTCCTCCAACCCGCAGCTGGGCGTGCCGGTGACGTACGCCGACATCTACAACACTCGCGCCCTGGTGGAGATCGCCTTCGGGCGCGGCGACGCGGCGCCCGAACCGTCTTACGGCACGCACTTCTTCCAGGACCTGGTGGAGACCAACATCTTCCCGCTGGCCCTCTACCCGGACGAACCCGAGGACCTGCTCAACCGCGCCTTCCTGGACCAGGCCACCAACCGGCTGGCGGAGGTGCTGTCCGGCCAGGCCGCCTTCACCGACGAGGTCCGCGTGATCCATCTCCCGGCCGAGCTGAACGGCCGCCAGCTCAACCTGCTGATGGACGGTGAACGAGCGCTGGCCTACTTCGTGGACCACTGACCGCCCCGGTTGCAGGCGCCGGCGCGTATTCGACAGTCAAGGAGCGGCGGACCGCCTCGACTCCGGGCCCCAACCGGTTGGCGGCGCCGGCGGGCGGCCGCTGACTCGCCCGCGGCTATGACTCGTTGTATACTCGGCCCAATCCGAGCGCCGGCCCAACCTATCTCACGCCTCCCAGACTCCGACCATGAAGTTCTCGTGCCTGCAAGAAAACTTAGCTAAAGGTCTCAGCCTCGTCTCGCGCGCGGTAGCGGCTCGCAGCACCTTGCCCGTGCTCGGCAATATCCTGCTGGCCGCGGACAACGGCCGTCTGCGCCTGTCCGCCACCAATCTCGAGCTCGGCATCACCTGCTGGATCGGGGCCAAGATCGAAGACGAAGGCTCGATCACGCTGCCGGCCAAGACGCTGGTGGACCTGGTGAACACCCTGCCGCAGGATATGGTTCACCTCGGACTGAGCGCGCGCACCCAGACCGTCAGCCTGAGCTGCGGCCGCATCAAGGCCAGCATCAAGGGCATCGACGCGCAGGAGTTCCCGTCCATCCCGACCGCCGACATCGACAGCGCCATCCAGCTCAACGTCGAGGATCTGCGCGAGATGATCGCGGGCGTGATCTTCGCCGCCGCCACCGATGAGGCGCGCCCGATCCTGACCGGCGTGCTCGCCCGGATCGAGGGCAGCCAGGTGGTGCTGGCCGCCTCGGACGGCTTCCGCGTGGCCGAACGCACCGCCCACCTCTCGACGCCCGTGGACGACCCGGTGCTGGCCATCATCCCGGCGCGCGCCCTGGCCGAGCTCGGCCGCGTCATCAACGCCGAAGACCCGGTCTACATGTACCTGCCGCCCGGCCGCGGGCAGGTGATCTTCCATCACGGCCACGTCGAGCTGGTCTCGCAGCTGATCGAGGGCACCTTCCCGGCCTACCACAACATCATCCCCAAGAGCTACAAGACCCGCACGGTGCTGTCCACCGATGAGTTCCGCAAAGCCTGCAAGTCCTCGGACATCATCGCGCGCGAGGCCGCCCACACCACGCGCCTGAGGGTCAAGCCCGGCGAGGACACGCTCATCCCCGGCCACGTCATCATCTCGGCCACGGCGGCGGAGACCGGCGACAACGTGGCCGAGATCGACGCCACCATCGACGGCGACCCGGTCGAGATCGCCTTCAACGTCAAGTACCTGGTGGACGTGCTCAGCGTGATCGACACGCCCAACGTCGCGCTGGAGACATCCACATCCACCAGCCCCGGCGTCATCCGCCCGGTGGGCCGTGAAGACTTCGTGTACGTGGTCATGCCCATGCACCTCGGGCGCTAAAGCGGCCCGGTTCCTGTCAACAAAAACACCCGCCGGCCAGGGCGGGTGTTTTTTGTGTCGGCGTCCGCGCCGGCCGCGGTCCAGCGCCTTACGGCCCGGTCACGTAGTACAGGTCGTCGCCGATGGCTTCGTTCTTCCAGACCATGTGCGGCGTGCCCCCGTCGTCGATGGCCAGGGCCGGCCCGTTGGCGCCCCAGTTGGCGTAGTCCGGGGCCAGCTGCCGCGGCGCTTCCCAGACGCCGGACGAGTCCTGCCGGGCATACCAGACGCCAGCAGTGACATTCTGCCAGACGGCGTGCGCGCGCGCGTCGGCGTCCACGGCCAAGGCCAGCGCGCCGTTCGGCGCTGTCTGGAGCAGTTCCACGGCCGGCTCCCAGCCGCCCGTCGCCGTCCAGCGTCGGTAGTACAGGCCGTCATAGCCGCGCCAGGCCGCGTGAACGCCCCCGCTGGCGTCGGCCACTAACTGCTCGCCCAGGCCGTCCGGTTCGGAGCCGGCCTCCGACAGCGCCTGGAGCGCGTCCCAGGTCTGGCCGCCGTCCGGCGAGTAGCGGTACGCGATGCTGAAGGGCTGGCCCAGGCGCTGCCAGGCGGCGTGGTAGCCGCCGGCCGCGTCGACGGCGAAGACGAGGTTGGCCGAGGTCACGTCGTCGGAGAGCTCGACCTCGCCGAAGTAGATGTCGTTGGGCCGCCAGGCGAGCACGGCCGGGGCGCCGGCGGGCGTGAACGCCACCGCGAACTCGCTGCCAAAGCGCTCGATCAGAGCCGGTTCCGTCCAGCCCGCCGCCGTCTGGCAGCGCGAGTAGAAGCCCAGGTCCGTCGAGCCGAGGGCGCCATGCCAGAACGCGCACACGTAACCGTCCGGATGGCGCAGCAAAGCCAGGCTGCCGTAGACGTAGCCGAAGGCCTCTGACAAGTTCTCCGTGTCCGTCCACTGGCCGTCCGGCCCCAACTGCCGATGGAAGACCGAGCCGGTGGTGGACAGGCTTGTGTCCAGCCAGATCAGGTGCAGCGCGCCGGCCGCGTCGAAAGCCAGCTTAGCCTGGTCGGCGACGGCGTTGGTGCTGGAGACGTTCAGGCCGGACGGCGCCGGCGGCGTGGGCGTGATCAGGCTCAGCGCGGCGCTGGCGGCGGCGATCGCCTCCGGCACGTTGGTCTGCCAGTCCAGGTACTGATCGGACGTCATCGGCTGCGGCGGCGCGGGGTCCTGGCCGGCCGCCGCGATGCTGCTCTGCTGGCCGGGCTGCAGATCCACGGCGGCCCCGCTGGCCGGGTTGCTCAGGCGGCAGGCGCCTTCCAGGCACGTGATCGCCAGCGCGCCGCCAGCGCCGGTCTGCTGGACGCTCATCAGCGAGCCGCGCACGGTGGCGACGCCGGTCGGCGTCTCGACGTCGACGCCTTCGGCCAGGCCGGGCGCCACCACCACCCACAACTTGCCGGCTTCCAGCTTCAGCCGCGTGAGCGGGTCCGTGAGCGAGGGCGGGAACTCCAACAGCTCGAACTCGGTGTTCGCCGCGATGCGGATGATGGAACCTTCGGACGTATCCAGGCGCGCGCGGCCCTCGTCGCCGGTGCGCACGCCGCCCGTGACGCCGATGACCTGGCCCTCCACGGCGCTGTCCCACTCCAGCACGCGCTGGTCGCGGGCGCGCACATCGTCTGTCAGTTCGGACAACTGGGCCGTGCGCGGCGCCGCGGTCGGCGTCGGCGTGAGGGCCGGCGTGGAGGTGGGCGCGGCCGCGCCAAACGGCAAGGCGCAGGCCAGCAACATCACCAGCGCCAGGAACGAGAACAGGCTCAGACGTCGGGGCATACCACCTCCGTTAGCGATTCAACCGCCAGTTTAGCAACGCCCATGTGATGACAACCACCGCCCGGGCTACGGGCTATAGCGGCTCACGCCGCCGGCGGTGGCAAACCAGGCCGCGCCGGATGGTTCGACGTAGATGTCGTTGACCAGATTGTTCATCAGGCCATCGCCGACGGTCCACACCGTCCAGGCGGCGCCATCGAAGCGCGCCGCGCCGCCCTCGCCGCCGAACCACAGGCTTTCGTCCGGGCCGAGCGCGGCGGCGTAGAGGTAGGCCGAAGGCAGCGCCACGCCGCCCTGGCCGCTCAAGAACTGCTCCCAATCTCCAGCGAGGTAGCGGTACGCGCCGGCGCCGGCGGTGGCCACCCAGATGGCGCCGTCGGCGTCCTCGGCGAAGTCAGCGGCAAAACCGAAATTGCCGTCGAAGACGTCGCCCGGCCGGAAGTGCTCCCAGGTGCCGTCCGCGTCCCGGCGGCTGACGCCGTCCCCGACACCCGCCCACAGGGCGCCGTCCGAAGCCAGGAACAAAGACCAGACCCGTTCGGCCGGCGGGCCGCCCTCAGCCTCGCCGACGAACTCCACGAATCCACCTTCGTAGAGCGCCAACCCATCTTCGTCCGTGCCGAGCCAGGCGCTGCCGTCCGGCCCGGGCTGCAGGACGCGCACATTCATTTCAGTTGGCAGACCCTCGTCCGCGCTGACCGAGGTGAGGCCGCCCTCCGGCGTCTCGATGACGAAACCCTGCGCCCAGCGCCCGCCCCACAGATTGCCGTCCGCGTCGAAGGCCAGCGGCCGGCACTCGCAGGCCAGGTCGATGTAAGGCGCCCAGGCCTCGGCCCCCAGGTCGAAGCGGTCCGCGTAGGCGCCGTAGGCTTCCACAAACCAGAGCGCGCTCTCGTCGGGCAGCGGCAGGATGGCGTCGTGCCAGGCCACCACCGTCGAATCGGCTTGATACCAGGTCACAAAGCCCGTGCCGTCGTAGCGGATCGGCCCGACGCCGTCCGAGCCAAAGAACAGCGTTCCGTCTGCGGCGGCCACGGCGACGCCGACCCCATACACGGGCAGGGCGCCGGTCTGGCTGCTGAACTCATCCCAGTTTGCGTTGGCGGCGTCAAAGCGCCAGATGCCGCCGCCGCCGGAGAAGTAGTAGCGGCCGGCGCTATCCTGGACGATCCCCAGCACGTTGTCCGGCGGCGCCTGGTCGGTGGGTGTGAAAGTGTCGCCGTCGAAGCGCGCCGCGCCGCCCTGGGTGCCCACGAGCAAAGCCCCAGCGCTGTCCACATACAGCGCGCTGATCCGGTTATCGGGCAGGCCCTGGTCGGTGGTGAAGATGCGCCACTCGGCGGGGGCGCGGTCGAACCGCCCCAAACCGGCCTCGGTGCCTACCCACAGCCCGGCGTCGTCCGCCAGCAGCACGTTGATGTGATTGGCCAGGCGGCCCTCGGCTTGCGCGCGCTCCCAATTGACGGAGGGGAAATCGGGCGCCGGTTGCCAGGTGCGGCCATCGAACAGGTTAAGGCCGCCGCCGTCGCGGCCGCTGTAGTAGGTCCCGGCCACTAGGAAATCACCGGTGCGGACGAGGGCCGTGACCAGGTTACTGTCCAGGCCGTCGGCGGTGTCGTAGGTAATCCATTGAGCGCTGCCGGCGTTCTGGCGGGCCAGGCCGGCCTCGGTGGCCACCCAGAGCGTGCCATCGTCATCCACCCAGACGTCGAAGACATTGGCGTGGGGCAGGCCAGCGCCGGTGGTGGCGCGCGCCACCACCTCGCCCGCGGCCAAATCCCAGACGGTGAGGCCGCCCGGGCCGGCCGCGTACAGCCGGTCACCCACCACGCGCAGTTGGCGGATGAGGTTAGCGGCTGTCCACGACGCCCACTCGCCATCGGCCGGCGTCACTGGACCGGCCGGCTCTGTCGCCCCCGGCGGGGCAGTGGCCGCGGCCGTCCCGGCGATCGCGGCAGTCGGCTGCCCGGCGGCGGCCGGTGCTGTGGCTGTGGCGGCCGGACGGGGCCGCAGGTTCGGCAGCACGGCCAGGACGAAGATCAGGCCGATCATCACCACGCCGACGGCGCCGATGATAGCGGCCGGCGGCAGGCCCGGCCGGGCGGCGGGTGCGGCCGCCGCTGGAGCGACCTGGGTCGCTTCGGCGCGGGGCGGCGCCGCGACGGTGTCCGCTGCGGGCGGCACGTGGACAGTGGCCGCGCCCGCGAAGGCTCGAACTTCCGCCGCCTTCACCGCCGACTTCCAGGCCCCCAGGAATTCAGCCACCGATTGGAAGCGGTCCTCCGGGCTCTTGGCCAGCGCCTTCAGCAGCACGCGCTCGATCTCCGGCGCCAGGTCGGCCTTGAGCGACGTCGGCGGCGGCAACGGCGCGCTGATCTGTTTGAGCACCACGGCCAGGGGCGTCTCGGCCTCGAAGGGCACACGGCCGGTGGTCAGTTCATACAGAATGATGCCCAGCGAGTAGATATCGGTGCGCTGATCCACCTTATCGCCCTGAGCCTGCTCCGGGCTCATGTAGGCGGGCGTGCCCATCATGGCGCCGGTGCTGGTGAAGTGGGCGCCGCCTTCCAACAGCTTGGCGATGCCGAAGTCGGTCAGAAACAGATTGCCCTGTGAATCGACCATGGCATTCGACGGCTTGAGGTCGCGGTGGACGACGCCCTGCCGGTGGGCGTAATCCAGGGCCTCGGCCAGTTGCGTGAAGAGCCGGTCCACCTCGGCCAGGCTGAGCAGGCCGACGCCCATGCGGTCTTTGAGTGTCCCGGCGTCCAGGTAGCGCATGACCAGGTAGGCCAGGCCGTGGCTCTCGCCGTAGTCATAGACCGGCAGGATGCGGGCGTGCTCGAGCCGGGCGATAGTGCGCGCCTCCTGCTGGAAGCGGCCGGTGAATTCCGGGTTCTCGGCCAATTGGCGCGGCAGGACCTTGATGGCGACGTAGCGGTCGGTGGCGGCGTGGTAGGCCTTGTAGACAGTGGCCATGCCGCCCTGGCCGATCTGGCCGATGAGGCGGTAGGAGCCGAGGTCCTGCCCGGGCTGGAGGTGGTCCACCATAAGGCGCCTCCTGACGGAATGAGCAACGGTTCTGAGTTGGAGAACTGCGGCGCGGCCACCCGAACAGGGTCAGCCGGCCCGCTTCAGGTGGCCTTGGCTTCGCCGGCCCGCTCAGCGCGGTGCATGGCGGTGACCGCCAGTTGCGCCACCACGAGCATCAGGTCCAGGTCATCCTGGGTGAACTCGCGGTCGGAGACTTTGTTGAGGACCTGGATCACGCCCAGCACGCGGCCGTTATCCAGACTGAGTGGCACACACACCATGGAGCGCGTCTTGAAGCCGGTCGTCTCGTCGATCAGCGCGTAAAAGCGCGGGTCGCGGCGCACGTCCATGACGATCTCGGGTTTGCGGGTGGCGGCGACCGCCCCGGCGATGCCTTCCCCAGCCGGCACGCGGTAGCCCTGGAGCGATTCAGCCGCGGTGCCGCGCACCACGGCGAAGACCAGGTCGCCGCTCGGGTCGTCGGTCAACATGAGCGAGCCATCGGACGCCTTGAGGACGGCCATGGCCGTATCCAGGATGTCGCTGAGGAGCTTGAAGACGTCGGTGTCGGCGGTGATTTTGAGGGAGAGGTAGTACAGGCCGGACAGGGCATGGACGGACTCACGCAAGGCCCGCAGCTCGTCCCGCAGCTCGCGGTTCTCGTCCGCCAGACGCCTTGCCTCTTCTTTCAAGAATCGGGTCGTCTCGTCGGTCATAACCACCTCGCGCTTGCAGGCATCATAGCACGGACGGGAGGACCGGGCAATTCTGCTCCGCCGGCTTAACAACTTCGGCCCGGGATATCCGGGCCGAAGCGGCGTGCTTATTCTTCACCGGCGTCGCGGCGGCGGCGCTTGTTGATACGGCGGATTGCCTTCTTCTTCTCAATCCGGCGCACCTCGCTCTTGGACACAAACCAGCGCTTATTGCGCAGCTGGGTGAGTATGCCGCTGCGCATTACCTTCTTCTTGAAGCGCTTGAGCAACTGGTCCTGAGACTCGTTGGGGCGTAGAACCACTCGGGTCATCGTAAGTCACCTCCCTTCAAGGGAGTTTTGGTCAGCAACATAGCGGGCGAAGTTTACCGTAAGAGTCGGCGGGTTGTCAATCACCAAACGCCCGGCCAGCGGCCGGCGATTATTCGGGGACGACTTCGTGGTCGCGGGTCTTCCAGACCTTGCTGGCGCGGTCGATAAACAGGATGCCGTCCAGGTGATCGATCTCGTGCTGGAAGATACGCGCCAGCCAGCCATCGGCCTTGAGCTTGATCGGGCGGCCCTTGCGGTTGAGCGCCCGGACGGTGACGGCGGCGTGGCGCAGCACGTTGCCGCCGTAGCCGGGGATAGACAGGCAGCCCTCGGCCCCTTCCAGCATCTCCTCGGAGCGGTGGGTGATCTCCGGGTTGATGAGCACGAACAGCTTAGGCTCCGGCGGTTCGGCTTCTTCCGGCAGCGCTTCGGAGCCGGGCGCATACTCGATCACGGCCAGGCGCTGGCTGACGGCCACCTGCGGCGCGGCCAGGCCGACGCCCGGCGCCTCGCGCATGGTCTCGATCATGTCGTCGATCAGGCGCTGCAGGACCGGAGCGTGTACGTCTTTGACGGCGTGGGCCTTCTTGCGCAGGAGCGGATTTTCCGGAGTGATAATCGTTCGGATCGCCATAAGCCTATCGAGCGGACCAGCCGTTAACTGCCCTTCGGCTGGTTCGCGTCATTCTTCTCCACTTCTTTGGTCGCCAGGTAATAGGCGCTGAGCACTTCGGCCAGGGCCTCCCGCTGGCGGCCGGCCTCCTGCCGGCGCTTGCGTTCGCGCATCGCCTCAATCCGGCGCTGGATGTCTTCCTGCACGCCGGGCGGGTCGTAGACATCGTCGAACGTGAACTCCTTGCCGGGGATGGTCGCCAGCACGTTGCCGAAGTTGAGCAGGCGGCCCCAGAAGTTCGGACGCTCGGAGCGCAAACCTTGGATATTCTCCAGCGCGGCCGAGTCGCGTGTCTCGCGGCCGAGCGGCTTGCGGTAGATGTCGATGATCTGGTCGGACGTCACCTGGTACAGGTCGTTGCGCCAGTCCTGGAATTCGTACAACCACCACAGCGCGCCGGGCACCAGCAGCACCAGGGCCACCAGCAGCACCACCGGCAGCGCGCCGGTCCCGAAAGTGCCGGCCAGCCCGAGGCCCACCAGCCCGGCCGAGAGCAGCATCAGCAACGAGGCGCCCCAGATCTCGCGCAGCAGGATCCACCAATGTTTGCGATAGACGATCGTGTCGCCGATGTCGTAGCGCAGCTGCAGTGAGAAGAAGCCCTGCCCGCGCCCAGCCGAGGCTCCGCCCGCCCGGCCGACCTCGCCGGGCGCCTTGTCTGGCTTGGGCTCGGCCATGGGCGGCGCGATGCGGACGCGGATAGCCGATTTAAGGGCGTTGACCTCCGACTCGCGCGCGCGCTGGCGCGTGCGGTTCATCTGCTCTTCGATCAGCGCCGCCACCATCTGCGGGTAGGCGATGGCGCGCAGCACCATCGGCTTGGACAGCGTTTTTACGGTCACATCGCCGTACTCGAGCACGCGGTCGGCCAGGCTCTCGGTCCCGGCGCCCACCGCCGTCAGCGCGCTCATCGACAGCGTCGTGCGGCTGTCGTAGATCAGGGTCACTTTTTCCACGTAGACCACGCGCTGGTTGGTGACGACGTAGAAGTCGTTGCCCCAGTCCACGTACACCCAGGCGACCCAGGCCAGCGCCGGCCCGCCGAGCAGGACGCCCGCCCAGATCGCCGCTGTCAGGCCCGCGAACGTGGCCGCCACACCCACCAGCACGGCCGCCACCAGCACGGCCGCCAGCGGCGTGAACAGGGATTGCCACAGCAGCCAGGTGTGCCGGCGCACGATCAGATAGACGTTCTCGGTGGCGTTCAGCCATTCCCACGGCCGGCTGAACAGCCAGCCGCGCGTCTCAGCCAGTTGGAGAAGCCCGACGCGGACGGATGGGTACTGTTGCAGCAGGGCGGTGAAGGACTCCGAACTCAGCCGCAGCAGCTGAACCTCACCCAGGGCGGTGCCGGTGTAGGGGTGGGTGCCGCCCAGCAGCGCCTCGGCGCCGAAGCAATCCCCGCCCTCCACCGTCTGCTCGCGCGCCGCGCCGGCCTGGGCCAGCCGGACCCGGCCGCGGTCCACAATGTAAAAAAACGCGCCGGCCTCACCCTGGGTGCAGACGGCCTCGCCGGCGGCGCGGGTTTCGCGCTCCAGCTGGCGCGTCACTTCCACCAGCTGCTGATCGGTCAGGCCGCGAAACAGGTACATCGGCCGGAGCCGATTAAAGATGAGCAGGGCGCGCCGGTCCATGTCCATCGCGGTCATTCTAGCACAACGAGCCAGGCCCGCTCGCCGCCCAGGCCTGACAACGGCGGCGCAACGAACTACAATCCAGTACGTATTAGCTGTGTGCAACCACTGGCTCCCTGCCCGCGCCAGCGCGGGCAGGGCACGAGTACCCCGGCCGCTGGAGACGACGGCCGGGGCGCGAGGCGTCATGTCTGTCCCCGCCCAACCCTGGCAACCCCCGGCTGACTTTGTCCCCCTCGAGACCGCGCTGGAGGGCGTGACGGTGTTCGCGCCGCGCCCGAAGGTCGAGGCCCCCACGGCGGCGCCGGTCTACCGCTGCCCGCGCTGCGGGGCGACGACCAAGTACGACGTGGCCGCCGGCGGCGTAGCCTGCGAGCACTGCGGCTACACAGCCGCCGTCGCGGCGGCGGCGGTCGGCCAGGCGGCCGCGCAGGACGAGTTCACGCTGACGGCCCTGCGGCAGGGCGCGCAGACTCCGTCCGCGGCCACCGGCGGCGCGGAGGCTCAGGAGGGCTGGGGCGTGGCCCGCAAGGAGATGCACTGCAACGCCTGCGGCGCGGACCTGGCCTTGGCGCCGGGCGCGTTGACCGTGACCTGCCCATTCTGCGCCTCCAACCAGGTGACCGTGCGGGACGCCGCCGACGATCAGCTCCGGCCGCGCTTCCTGATCCCGTTCAAGCTTCAGCCCGACGATACCAAGGCCCGCGCCCGCACCTGGCTGGGCCAGGGCTGGTACCACCCCGACGAGCTCTCGCGCTCGGCGCTGCTCGAGCACTTCAGCGGCGTTTACCTGCCGTTCTGGACGTTCGACGCGCGCATTGTGGCCGCCTGGCGCGCCGAGGTGGGCTACGAGCATCAGGAGCGCTACTACGACTCCGGCGACAAGAGCTGGAAGACGCGCACGGTTATCCGCTGGCGCTGGGAGGACGGCCGGGTGACGGTGACCGTCGACGACCTGCCGGTGGCGGGCACGTCGCGCGTCAGCGGCCGGCTGCTGGAACGCCTGCAGCCCTTTGACCTGGCGGGTCTGGTGGCTTATAACCCGGATTTCCTGGCCGGCTGGCAGGCCCAGGCCTACGATGTGCCGCTGCCGCAAGCCTGGGAGACCGGCAAGGCCAGCATGCGCGAGCGCGCCAAACAGGCCTGCCGCGCCGACATCCACTCCGGGCACGTCCGCAACTTCAGCATGACCGCCGATTTCGCCGACGAGGCCTGGCGCTACGTCTTGCTGCCCGTCTACGTGGCCGCCTACCGCTTCGAGGGCAAAGTCTTCCAGGTGATGGTCAACGGCCAATCCGGGACAGTGGCCGGGCAGAAGCCGGTGGCGTGGTGGAAGCTGTGGCTGGCCATCGCCGCGCTGCTCGCGCCCGGCCTGTGCGCGGGCCTGATCGGCCTGCCCTTGCTGCTGGTCGGCGGCGCCGGGATCGTGCCGATTGTGATCGGCCTGGTGCTGCTGGCCGTGGGCGGCGGCATCGCGTTGTGGTTGTACCAACAGGCGGCGGCCTCCGAAAAAGCCTGACCCGCTGGGCCACCGAGGCACCGCGGCATGGAGCAGTCAAGGACCAAACCCCTTTCTCCGTGTCTCAGCGTCCCTGTGGCGGATCACTTATGACTCTCCCTAACGCACAGATCATCGAAGAGGCCCAGCCGGTCTGGGACCTGGACGTCCAGCCCGCCGGCTGCCCGGCCTGCCGCCGCGCCTACCTGGCGCCGGCCGAACGCCTCGGCCAGCCCTGCCCGCAGTGCGCGCGCGGCCGGCTGGAGGCGCAGCCCGCCTTCATGCGCGCCGAGCCGCCTGAACTGCTCCTGCCCTTCGCGCGACGACCCGCCGACCTGCGGCCGGCGCTGGAAGCCTTCGTTAAAGACGTCTGGCTGCGGCCGGAAGATTTCAACGCCGAGTCTCTGCTCAAACGCGCCGTGCCCGTGTTGTGGCCGATGTGGCTGGTGGACGCCGATGTGGCCGCCGCCTGGCAGGCCGAGATGGGCTTCGATTACCAGGTGAAGAGCTCGCAGGAGGCCTTCCGCGACGGGCAATGGAAGACGACCGAAGTGGTGGAGACGCGCGCGCGCTGGGAGCCGCGCTGCGGCGAACTGCGGCGGCGTTACCACAACGTCGCCGTGCCGGCCCTGAGTGAAGCGGCGGCCCTGACGGCGCTGGCGGGCGAGTATCCCCTCGGCGAAGCGCGCCCCTACACGGCCGCGGCCGCGCAAGGCGCGCTGCTGCGTGTCCCGGACCTGCCGCCGGACAGCGCCTGGCCTCAGGCGCAGGCGGCCCTGGAGCGCCTGGCCGCGCAGGACTGCCAAACGGCGGCGCGCGCCCAGCACGTCCGCCAGATCCAGCTCGCCGCCGGCTACGACGCGCTCAACTGGACCCAGCTCCTGTTGCCGCTGTACGTCACCTATTACACCGACGACGACGGCCAGCCGCAGCCCGTGGTCGTGAACGGCCGCACGGGGCGCGTCGGCGGCCGGCGGCGGGCTTCCCAGCGCAAGGGCTGGCAGTTGGCCGGGATCATCGCCGGCGCGGCGCTGGCGGTCTTCGTGCTGGGCCTGATCGTGTCCGGCCTCGGCGCGCTCTTCCCGCCGCTGCTCTTCCTCGGCGTGATCTGCGTGGTGGCGGCCTTCGGTCTGGGCGTCGGCGCCTTCGTCCCGGCGGTCTGGCCAGGGCAATGGAATCGACGCCAAAGCGAGAACGGCTGAAACATTTGCGCTATAATCCCGCGTACCCCTGGCGCCGCTGGACGACGCCGGGGGCAGGCTGTCTATTCACCAGCCATCCAATCGCCGGCCTCGGCGACAGCCGGGCGGGGTGCGCGCAAGATGGGTTTCCTCGGTAATCTCTTCGGTAAACGCGACAAAGGCAAGGGCAAGCCCAAGGGCAAAGGCGGCGCCGCTCCTAAAGGCAAGGGCGGGGCCAAGGGCAAGCCGGACGGGCGTCCGCGCGCGGAGAAGCCCGCGCCGCCGCCCGAGCAGCTGCCCCTGCCGCAGTCCGGCCTCTCGCTGGACCGCAAGCTGGACATTGCCGGCGTCATCCTGGTTTTCGTCGGCCTGCTGTCGCTCCTCAGCCTGTTCACGGCCAACCAGAGCCCGATCATGGCGGCCTGGCTGACGATGCTCAGCCAGGCGGCGGGTTGGGGCCGCTTCGGCCTGCCGGTCGCCCTGATCGTCGTCGGCGGCTGGATCGTGCTGCGCAAGTTCGGGGACCAGCTGCCGCGGGTGGAGTTCGAGCGCCTGGCCGGCATCGTCCTCATCTATTTCGCCCTGCTCACCAGCCTGCACTTTGCGGCCGCGCCGTCCGAGGCCGAGATCTTCACCGTCGCCAAAGCCGGCGAAGGCGGCGGTTACCTGGGCGGCCTGATCCTGTCGGCCCTGTTCGGGGCTTTCGGCCAGCTCGGGACGTTCGTGCTGCTGATCGCGTGGTGGCTGATCGCCATCGTGTTCACGCTGGGCGTGTCCGTGCCGGAGCTGGTGCTCATGGTCGCCAACGGCTTGCGGCGCCTGCGCGGTTGCCGCCGCGTCGGCGCGCTCCAGGTTGGCCAGCATCAGCACGTTCGAGATCGCATCGGCGAGGCTCGCCGAATCCTGCGCCTCGACCACGCGGCCGTTGGT
>CALFZO010000007.1 GCA_937952305.1 uncultured Anaerolineales bacterium
CGGGGAGACCACACACCGAAACCCGATGTTGACGCTCCCGAAGTCCGGGTAGCTCCCGAGGCGGTACGCGCAGCGGGCGCCCCCGCGATTGTGGTGGAAGGACCCGCCCCGCAGCACACGCATAACGTCTGCCTCCGCTTCAAGATTCTCCCGCCAACTATCCAGCGGATCGTACGGGTATTTGAGCGGCTTATCAAGCTGCTTGCCCCATAGGCTCCGTGTCCACTCCCACACGTTTCCGCTCAAGTCTTGAATTGCATAAGGGCTTTGCCCCGGGATGAAACAGCCCGGTGTGCTGGTGCTGCGGATTTCAGTCTCTCCAGTATTGGCACACTCAGGGGAGAAGCCGCCGCTCCAGGGATAACGACGCCTCGGCTCAGGGTTGTCGCGGAGCCTCGGCGACGACTCCGCGGTCAGCATCGCGGCCGGACGTGGCAGCGGTATCTCGGCCGGCACCTGCTGGCCGCCGCGGGCAGCCTTCTCCCACTCCGCCTCCGAAGGCAACCGTACCTCCCAGCCGGCCGGTAGCCAGCCCTGTGCCCGCCAGTGTTCTGTCAGCCAGCGAGTGAACGCCAGGGCTTCATACCAGGAGATCCCGACTACCGGATGATTGCCGAGGTCCCATGGCTCCCCGAAGCTCCTTGGTTTTCTGGCCCATTCGTCAATGATCTTTACTTCTCCCTTGGAGAAGTCTACAGATTGCCGTCTCACCTGGTCATCCTTCCAACGGCCAGCCGCCCTGGCTTCACCCCAATAGCGCTCAGCCGTATAGCCGCCCGCCTGGACGAACTCATCGAACTGGGCCTGGGTGACCGGGGACCGGCCGATAAAGAACCTCGGCAATTCGACGACGTGCAGGGGCAACTCGGCCGGCTCGGCTTCCGGGTCTTCACCTTTGTCGCTGCCCATGTAGAACGGACCGGCCGGCACCAGGCAGAAGAGCATGCCGTCCACGGTCATCACTTCTGGCCGCGGGTCGCCCAACTTACCCAACACGCGGCCGGCGCGCGCTCGTTCTTGTGCCGGCAGGGCGGCCTGGTTCAGCGCCTCCACCAGCCAGCTCACCACGCGCTCCTGCACGGCGCTGTGCGCGTCGCTGGCCTGGACCGCCGCCAGGCCGATCTCCAGCAACTGCTCGCCGGCCAGGATGGCGCGCGCCCAAGCCCTGTCCGTGGCCATCTGCCGACGGCCGTGATCGGCATGCGAACGGCCATGCACCAGGGCGTCGGCGACCGGTATCCCGCGGCCGGCCTTGGCCTGACGCGCGGCCAGCACCAGCACCTCACGCCAATGAGCAGGATCAGTATTGGCCAATTCCACCGCCTGCTCGGTGAAGTCTGGGCGCCCGGCCAGGTGGCAGGCAGCCAGATACTCCTGAAAGGTGCGGTGTGGGAACGTGAACTGGCGCGCGCCGTCGCGCACGCCCTGGCCGATGAGCAGGCCAGCCCGGTCCTCGATGTAGGCGATGACGCGCTCGGCCTTGTCGCCGCTGTCCTGCAGGACGCGCCGGAAAGCGCGGCGCAGCCAGTCCTCGTCAATATCGGCCGGGCCTTCGCGGCCGGCGTGCCCGCGGTGCATCTCGAAGGCCAGGTCCTGGATCACGCTGCGCAAGTGATCCAGCGTCAGGCCTGGCACTGCCAGCGTCTCCAGCAGCGCCCGGTCGGCGCCGCTGGCCCGGTTCCAGTGCTCCAGCAGCAACTTGACCATCTCATCGTACAGGTCGGCGCGATCGTCCGGCAGGCGGCCGCGGTTGGTGTGCAGCGCGGCCATGAGGGTCAACAAGAGCGGATTGCGCGCCAGCGGCAGGAGGTAGGGGAGTTGGGCGGCGCGCGCTAGAGCCCGCTGCTTCTCGGCGGCTTCGTTCGCGGACTCCCACTCCGCCCGCACCATGGCCTCGTACCAGCGCCGGATGAAGGCCTCGATCTGGTCGTCGCCCAGGTCCGCCAGGCGGTAGACGCCGGCTTTGGCGCTGAGGTTGGCTGGCCAGGCATAGGGGCGGGCGGTGAGCAGAAAGCGGCACTTTTCGCCGGCTGTCCCTTTGAAGTCATCTACAGCTTCCAGCACCCGCGCGCGCCGCGCGGCGTCACCGGCCTCGTCCAGGCCATCGAACAGGAAGAGGGCGCCGCTCTGCCGGGCCAGCCGCTCGATGAGTCGGCCGGCTTGCTCCGGCAGGCCGCTGCGCTTGAACTCGGCCTTGATGAAATCCCATAGGTCCGCGGCGCGGCCGGGCTGGGCCGTGTCCGGCAGGCCGGCCGCGAACTGGCGCAGGACCACGCGCACCGGCAGCAGCGGGCCATACGCCCAGCCAGGGCCAAGCGCCGCCGACGCCTCGGCCCGGCTCAAGCCGGCCTGGGCCAGGTGCAGGGCCACGTAACTGGCGAGCGTGGATTTGCCCGAGCCTGGCTTGCCCAACAAGGTCAATTCACGGTGGTGGGCGAGGGCCTCCAGCGCTGAAACCAGGCGCGGCGGCTTCGGCGCCTGTTCGCCGGGAGCCGACTCCTTGGTTTGGCCCCGCGCCTCTCGTAGGAAGTAATCGGCCAGCGTGGCGCAATCAGCCGGCACCTGAAAGTCCAGGTTTAGGTCCACGTACACATCGGTCAAGTCCAGCGGCTCGCGGTCGGCGCGGGTATCGCCGGGGCTGATGGCGCGCAGGCGCAGCCGGGCACAATCGCGGGCCACGGCGCGCAGGTAGGTCTCCAGCCACAGCCGGGCCTCCGCGGGGTCCAAATCGCCAACCACGATTTTGAGGGAATTGACCAGCACATCGCCGAGCACGTCGCCGCCCACCGCCGCAGCCCCCTGGCTGGCGGCCACGCCGCCGGCGGACGCTGACGCCCCAGCGCCGGCCAGTCCGGCCAGCGCCCCGCCGCACTCCAGGCAGAATTTGGCGCGCTCGGGATTTTCAGTCTGGCAGTTGGGACACTGCATCGCCGGGCTCCTTGGGCTTAGCGCCAGTGCGCGCCGGAATAGGCCGGCTCAGGACTGCCTTGCGCAGGCCGACGGTGTTGCCGTAGCGGACGTGGTTCACCCAGCCCTGCACGGTCGCCGTCAGCGCCGGCAGGCTGAGCCGCCCTTCGGCATAGGCACGCAGTTGCGCTTGCAGCCGGCGTCGGAAGTATAGCCCTTTCCGGTTCTTGAGACGACGGCGCTCCGGTGCTCTGGGATAAGCAAGATTAGTCAGAGGACAATTCGACGAGATAGTCGTCGATGTGCGCCGGCGGCGCGAGCCGGCGAAGGTTGGCCAGGTTGTCTCGGTCGAGTGACCATTGTTGCGGATTGTTGTGGATGTACCGCCGGATAGCCGTCAATTCCCCATCGTTGCGAATGATGTGGTCGTAGTAACCACGTTGCCAAATCGGGGCGCGGGAGGCGCTGCGCAACGCGTTGATCCGTTTAGTAACGACGGATTTGAATTGCGCCATGATCGCGCCGATAGATCCTGGCTTGACGCCGAGGGCCTGCGTCGGGTTCGAGGGCGTTTCGGTCGGGGTGGGCCGATCCCTCCGCGCCAGGTGGGGGTCCATCGCCGCGTCCGTAGGGGCGGGCCGCCGGCCCGCCCCTACATGATCGTTGATGATGATGATGCCATGGATGTGGTTAGGCATAACCACCCAGGCGTCCAGCGAAACGTCCGGGCGCACGACCACCGCGCGCGCCCATTCGGCCGCGACGATCTGGCCGTATTCGCTCAGGCGCACGACGCCGTCGATGATTTCACCCAGAAGATATTCCCGGTTGTGCGTGCAGATGGTCACGAAATATGCGCCCGGCGTGGTGTAGTCGTGCCCCTTCAGCCGAGTGGTCCGACGGTGATGACGACGTGGATCGTAGGCCATAGAGGTTCAGCCCATAGCGCCTCTCTATTTCGCGCAGCTGGGGGGCTTCGCCCCCCAGACCCCCCGCAGAGACCAGGACTCCAGAGCTCCAGAGTCCAGAGTGCCCAGAGCTCA
>CALFZO010000008.1 GCA_937952305.1 uncultured Anaerolineales bacterium
GCGATGAACAGGGCAGTGAGGCCGTTGGCGGCGTGCGCGCCGTTGTTGGCCGACCGGGCCAGGAAGGCGCCGGTCTGGCTGAGCTGCCGGGCCCAGAACAGGTCCCGGCGCTCGACGCCCATGAGGTCGCGCAGAAGGTGCGCGGGGATCGTGGCCTCGGCGACGACGCGCTTGCCGCGCGTCTGCAGGACGTTGATCGCGGAGTGCTTCTTGTCGGTGTCGATTCCTCCGCTGAGGACGAACCGCTCGGCCGACGGGCCGTGCGCCGCGATCCACTCGCAGGCGGCCAGGGTGGCGCGGCCGACCAGGTGGAAACTGCCGTCGGTGGTCCAGGCGGTCAGGCTGACCGTGCCCTTGAGCGGCGGCCAGACCTGGCGGACCATGAGCGTGGCGCTGAAGTAGCCGGTGCGCACCTGGGCGCTCATCTCGGCGGCCTTGAAGAGGCTGAACAGGGTCACCGAGCCGGCGAAGTCGATCTGGAACGGGTTGAACTGCAGGCCCAGATCGGCGTCGCCCCGGATGGCCTCGATCCCGGCGATGGACGGCCCGCCGGTGACGGTGACGCCGAGGTCGATGCGCGTCGTGCCGGCCTCGAGCGTCAGCGCGCCCTCCACCCGGGTGAGGTACAGCCCGGTCTGGCCGATGGGGATGCGGCAGCCGTACAGGCCGACCCGCACGTTGCGCAGGGACAGGGCCGCGGCCGAGATCGCCGCGCTGTCTTCTGCGAACGCCGGGTTCCCGGCCAGTGTCGGGTCCAGCCCAGCCGCGGCCGGGGTATGGATCTCGGCGACGGCCTGGCCGCTGGCGTTGTAGTACAGGCTGACCGAGACGCCCAGGCCGCAGTTGGCGCCGCCGCCCAGGCCCGGCACGGTGAAGAGCCCGCCGGCGCTGATCAGGTAGCCGCCACCTTCCTCCTTGAACTCGCCCCACAGGCCGCCGAGGGTGACGCCGCCGGCGCGGATGGACGGGAGCTCAAAGCGCCCGCCGCCGAGGCTGAGGCTGCGCGGCGAGACGCGCACGTTGTAGACCGTGACGGAGGCGCCGCCCCAGGCGCGCGGCGTGGTGAGCGCCGCCGACTGGACAGAGACGGTGTCGCCGTCGATCTGAGCGTTGACGACCGACAACTCCAGCCCGGCCACGGTCAGGGCAAAGTCCTCGACCGTGCCGGTGAAGTTGCCTTGGCTGTCCACCGTCAGGCTGCCGCGCACGCTGGCGTTGACGTTCTTGACGGCGATGGCGACCGTGCCCGCGATGGTCACTTTGTAAGTCTGGTCGGCCGCGAAGGTGAGCGTGGCCGAGGCGCCGGTGACGCTGAAGCCGCTGGCGCTGCCCAGTTTGAAGTCCGGGAACGGGAAGGTAGCGCTGCCGCCGCCGATGCTCAGGCCGTCGGCGTCGATGGTGATATCGGTGACCTGGCCGCTGACGCCGCCCAGCGCGGGCGGCAGGGTCAGGGCGCCTGCGGCCACGGTCAGCCCGGCGTTGTCAAAGGCCAGGTCGCTCAGCGCCAGGGTGGTGTTGGCGATGGTCAGAGAGAGCTGATCCAGCGTGCCGCTGAATGTGCCGAAGCGGTCGACTTTGGCCGCGACGGCGATGTCCTGATTGTTCTGCGGCAGGCGCAGTTGCAGGGTGGTGGAGATGCCGAAGGTGTAGTTGCCGCCTTCGATCTCGAGAGTGGCCACCGGGCTGTTGAAGCGCACCTTGGAGCCGTCGCCGATCTTGATATCGGGCAGGTTGACGGTGACACTGCCGCCGCCGACCTCCAGCCCGGTGTCGGTGATGGTGACATCGCGCAGGGTGGCGACGCTGTTGTTCAGGCTGGGCGGCAGGGTCAGGCTGGCGTTATCCACCGCCAGGCCCTGGTTGTTCACGCCGACCTCGACCATCTGCAGCGTGGCCTGGGCGATGGTCAGCGAGATCTGATCCAACTGGCCGTGGAATTGGCCGTCCTTGTCCACGTCGAAGCTGAACTGGATCTCCTGGGCGTTGTCGGGTAGGTTGAGCACGACGGTGCCGGTCCCCAGGAAGATGTAGTTGCCGCCGGTGTAGAGCAGGCTGGCGGTGTTGTCGATGATCTTGACCTTCTCGCCGCTGCCGAAGGACACCTCTGGCAGCGGAAAACTGGCCGAGGCCCCGCCCAGGCTCACGCCGGCCCGCGTGATCCGCAGGTCGGTGACTTCGCCCGTCACGCCGCCCAGGTCGTCCGGGAGCGTCAGGCTGACGGTGGCGGCGAAGATGCCGTCGTCCACCAGTTGGGCGTCCACGACGGACAGCGAGGCCCCGGCCAGCGTCAGGTCGAAGTTCTGAAGCGTGCCGCCGAAGGTCGGGCCCGGCCCGACGGTGAACTCGACGGCCACGCTGGTCTGGACTTTGGCCGGGCTGAGGTCGAGCGCGGTGCTGCCGCTGGCCACGCCGCTGGCCAGGTTCACCTGGCGCAGGGACAGGGCGCCGGAGACTGGCAGGTCGGCCAGTTCGCTCAGGTCATAGTCCACAGCGAAGTCCGGCGTGAGGAGCGGGACCGCGCCGGAGGCGTCGATCTCAAACTGGCCCACGAACAGGGGCAAGGCCTCCTGGCGCAGGGCCAGCCCGCCCACGCCCGTGATCTGATCGCCGTCGATGACCACCGAGTCGCTGGCGCCGCTCAGGTGATAGAAGTCGCCGAGCCACACGTCGCCAAAGGCCTGATCTCCGAGGAAAGTGTTGGCCGTGACGGTGAGCGAGCCTACCTGGCGCGTGACGCGGGCGCCGGCTTTGACGCCGACGGCCAGCGCCGCCGTGTTGGCGTGCAAGTCGGGCGTGGGCTCGGGCGTGGCCGCGAGGACGGAGACGGTGTTGGTGACGCCGACGCCGGCGTTGACGACGACGACGCGCTCCAGCGTCTCGCCGGGGAGCAAACTGCCGGCCGCGCAGGTGACGGTCAGGCTGGGCGCGTCATAGGCGCAGCCGGGCGCCGCCACGAAGCTGAGACCGGTGGGCACGGGATCGCTGAGGACGATCGACCTGGCCTCGGACGGGCCGTGGTTGACCACGCCGACGGTGTAAGTGACGAGGTTCCCGGCGTAGACCTCGGCCGGCGCCGCCGTCAGGGTGACGGCGAGGTCGGCCTGCGTCCGGACAAGGGTGCTGGCGCTGGCGGCGTTGTCGCCGGGCTGACTGTCGACGGGTGCGCCCGTGACCGTGGCTGTGCTGATAAGGGCCGCGCCGTCGCTCAGGCTGGGCGACGTGCGGAAGGCGAGCGCCAGGCGGCGGATCTCGCCGTTGGCGAGGCCGCCCACCTGACAGGTGCCGGCCTCACAGACCGCGTCCGATTCAATCAGGTCAAAGGTCAGGCCGGCGGGCGGGCTGTAACTGATGACCACGTCCTGCGCGCCGATGGAGCCGTTGTTGAAGACGGTCAGCGTGTAGCGCAGCCTGTCGCCGGCGATCACGGCCGCCGGGGCCTGCAGGGCCAGGCGCAGGTCGGCCTGGATGACGCTGGTCACGGTGGTCGCAGCGACGGCCTGATTATTGACTGCGTTGAGGTCGACCGCCGCCGCAGAGACCGCGAGCCGGTGTTCCAGGCTGACGGCATAGGCGGTGCCGGGTTTCACCGTCACCCGCACCGCGAACGCCTGCGGGCTGAGGTCGGCCGGCAGGCTGGCCAGCACGCAGGTCACGCGGTGCTCGGCCGCGGCATACGCGCAGCCGTGGTCCGCGGACAGGAAGGTCACGGCCGGCGGCAGGTCGGCGGTGAGGGCTACATCCGTGGCGACTGAAGGTCCGCTGTTGGCCGCGCCCAGGTAGAGCACCAGCGGCTCACTCGGGCCGCCGGCGGGCAGGTAGGCGCTGGCCGGCGCGCTCAACGCCGCCGCCAGGTCAGCCTGCGCGCCGACCGACACTTGGTTGGTCTGCCGGTTGGCGTGCGGGTCGGCGTCCGGTTCGGGCCGCTCTGCAACGGCCTCGGCCGTCACCGCCAGGCCGCCCAACGCGATGGGATCAATCGCGAACACCAGGCTGGCCGTGCGCTCGGCGCCGCTGGCCAGGTCGCCGCAGCTCAGCGTCACCGCGTCGGCGTAGGCGGCTTCCAGGCTGCACGGATTAGGCGGGACCGCGCTCACGAAGCGCGCGCCGCCGGCCGGCAGCATCACGGTGACGCGTGTGCGCGCGGCCGTGGCCGGGCCGTAGTTGTGGACCGCGACGTTGACGACGAAGTCGGTTCCGGCGATGGCCGCAGCCGGCGTCGTCAGGGCCAGGCCCAAATCGGCCTCGGCTCGCACCGTGTGGCGCGCCTCCCCAGTGTTGTTGGCGCCCTGGGGATCGAGCTCCTGAGCGCCGGCGCTGAAACGCGCGCTCACGTCGCCGCGGACGTCCGGCCCCACGCGCGCGGTCAGCGCTCCTTCGGCCGAAGCCTCCGCCGCCAGGCCGTTCAACGAGCACGCCACGACCGTCGGCGATTCAGGCGCGCACAGGCCGCCCGCCAGAGTCGCGGACTGGAAGGTGAGACCGGGCGGCAATTGGCCGCGCACCTGGATCTGGCTGGCGGGGCCGCCGGTGTTGCCGAGCGCGAATTGATACGTGACGGTTTCGCCGCTGGCGACCGGATCGGGCGTGACGGACGCCAGCGTCAGCGTCAGGTCTGTGCTCAGATGGGCGAACTCGCCGACGGAGGCGGCGGCGACCAGAGTGTCGTCGGCGCGCGTGAAGACGCCGCCCGCGTACGTGAACGCGCCCGGGGCGTTGCCCGGCACCAGGCGCGCTGACAGCGCGAGGACGGAATTGTCGGTCCCGCCGCCCAGCGCCGTCCAGGCGGCGCCGTTCCAGCGGGCGAGGTTGTTGACGGTGAGGCCGCCGGCGGACGCAAAGCGCCCGCCCACGAGCAGATCACCGCCGGCCGCCGTCAGCGCGAAGACGGCCGGGTTGGCGCCGGTCGGGCTGCCCGGCAGCGGCGCCCAGGTCACGCCATCCCAGACCGCCAGGCCGGCTGTGCCCGGCACGGTCGGGGCGCCGGCGCCCGGGAAGCCGCCGCCCACATACAGGCGCCCGCCCAGGGAGGCCAGCGCCCGCACGGCGTCGCCGCTGCCGGTGTTGACGCCGCCGCCGACGGCCTGCCACTGACCGCCATCCCACACCGCCAGGTTCTCGGCCGGCACCGCGAATTTGCCGCCGGCATAGACCTGGCCGGCGTGGACAGCGATAGCGCGGACTTCGCCGCTGTTGGCCGTGCCCAGGCCGGCGAGACCCACGCCCCGCCAGGCGCCATCCTGGAACAGCGCGATATTGTGGCTCGCGCCGCCATCGGGCAGGCTCAGGGTGAAGCGGCCGCCGGCGTACAGGGCGGCCCCGTCCAGAGCCAGGGCGTAGACCGGGCCGTTCAGGCCGCCGGCCAGCGCCTGCCAGCCGGCGCTGTCATAGTGCGCCAGGAAATCGGCGGAGGCCAAACCCGCCGCGTTGGTGAAGGCGCCGCCCACGTACAGGCCGCCGCTCCCGTCCGGCAGGAGCGCGTGCACAGGCCCGCTGAGGCCCAGGATCGGTTGCCAGGTGGAACCGTCCCAGCGCGCCAGGTAAGGGCTGGAGTCCGTGCCGGCGTAGACGAAATCGCCCGCTGCGGCCAGCGCGTTCACCGGGCCGTTCAGGCCGGCGGCGCCGATAGCGGTGTCCCAGTAGCTGAGGGGCATCGAGGCGCTGCCACTGTTGTCGCTCTGGAACGAGTCGACCTCGTTGGCGCTGACCGAGAATGTGTTGGTCAGCGGGCCGGGCAGGTTGAAGGGCACGGCGATCGTGATCGTCGCTGCCTGGCTGGCGTCCACGGCCAGGTCGCCGAGGCTGCACGTCACCTGGTGGGTGGCTGAGTCATACACGCAGCCGGCCGAGGCCGAGACGAATTCCACACCGGCCGGGAGCGTGTCCACCAGGCGGACGCCGGTGGCCGGCAGGACGCTGCCATTGCCGTTGGTGACCGTCACCGCAAAGACGGCCGGTTTCCCGCGGCTGGCTGCGGGCAGTTCGGCCTGGGTCACGCCCAGGTTGATCTGGTTGTACTCGTAAGCGCCGATGTCACAGTCCGCACCCTTGGGCCGCGTCACGCCGCGCTGGTCGTCCGGCTCGCACAGGCCGCTGGCAACTGGGACGGCGTTGAAGGCCGGGCTGTCTGGCAAGATCGCGCGCGTTGGCGTGCCGCCGCCGTTCATCTGGAGCGGCCCGAGGACGGGGTCTTGCCCCAAGCGGTTGCTGTCGGTGACGCCGGCCAGCGAGCAGCCGGATGAGACCATGACCAGGTTATAGCCCAGCGAGTTGAGCGGGGCGCCCGCGCACTCCGGGCCGGCGCCGATGGATGAGTTGTTGGCGAGGAGGGCCGCCTGGACGCTGACAGACCCGGCCTGGTGGTAAAGCCCGCCGCCGCTGCCGCGGAACTCCGGCCCGCCGCTGGCTGCGCCGCCTGAGCCGCCGCTGCCGCCACTGCCGCCCGCGCCGCCCGAACCGCCATCGCCCGTGCAGATGTAGATGCCGGTGTCCACCAAGCGGATGGATCTGCCGTCGCTGCCTCGCGAACCCGTGAAGCCCGTGCTGCCCGCGCTGCCGGCGACGCCGCCGACCCCATCCTGCAGGCTGTTGTGGCTGATGGTGCTGTGACTGACGAACAACGTGCCGGCGTTGTACAGGCCGCCGCCCAGGCCGTTGCCGCCGATCCCGGCGTAGCCGCCGGCGCCACCGACGCCGCCGGTCCCGCCCGCGCCGCCGGAGCCAGCGTCGGCGCAGGCCAGGGTGCCAGTGTCTCCGTTGCCGCCGTCCCCGCCGTCCCCGCCGTCCCCGCCGCGTCCGCCATTGCCGCCGCGGCCGCCATTGCCGCCGATAGCGGTGTTGTCTGAAATGGTGCTGTTGCGGAGGGTGAGCGTGCCGGCATTGTAGAGGCCGCCGCCCTCGCCCTGACCGCCGCTGCCGCCGGCCGCACCTGGAGCGCCCGCAGCGCCCGCAGCGCCCGCGGCGCCATTGTTGCCATTGTCGCAGCCCCAGAAGTTGCAGCTGCCATTGCCGCCGTTGTTGCCATTGCCGCCGTCCCCGCCCCGGGCGCCATTGCCGCCGAGGCCGCCGACGCCGCCCACGGCCGTGTTGCTGATGACGGCCGAGTTAAGCAGTGTCAGATTGCCGGCGTTGTAGAGGCCGCCGCCCTGGCCGGCCCCGCCTGCGCTTTGCAGGCCGCCCGGGCTGCCCACGGCGCGCCCGTTCTGGATCGTCAGGTAGGCGAGCGCCACAACCGCTCCCGCCGCGACAGTGACGACGCGGCCCAGGTTCTGGGCGTCGATGATGACGCGCTCGAGCGGGTCGCCCAACAGCGCCACACTCTGGTTGATCGTCAGGCGCTCGAAGTAGGTGCCCGGCGCCAGGCTGATGATGTCGCCGCTGGCGGCCTGGTTAAGCGCGGCCTGAATCGTGCGGCAGGCCGTGGCCGGCGTGCGGCAGTCGTTGGCATCGTTCCCGTCTGGCCCGACGAACAGCGTCGGGTCGGCGGTCGCGTCTATTTGTGTCTGAGTCAGGTCAGCCGACACGCCGCCTGCCAGGGCCGGCTCAGGGCCGGCCAGGTTGCTCAGGTCAGCCGCGGCTTCATTGGATGTGTCTGCGGCCGAGGCAGGGGCGGGGGCCGGCTCGGCCCCGGCCAGGTTGTCCTGGACCAGGGCGCTGAAAGCCCGGTCGAAGGTTTCACGGTTCCCCTGGGGTTGAGCCAGCAGCGTCCAGGAGCCCTGGCCACCTGCGGTCTGGAAGTCGGCGGCCGGCGCACCCGGCTGGGGTCCGGTGTTCAAGTTCCAGAAGTAGCTGTCCTGCGGCGGCGCCGCGGCCTCGGCCGGGGCTGCCGCCCGCGCGGCCGTGGCGGGTGTGGCGGCCAGGCCGGTGGCTTGTTCGCGCAGCACGGCGGCCTGGTAGGCCTGGATGGCTTCCGCCAGGAGGGCCTCGTAGCGGCGGCGGGTGGGCGCGGGCGCATCCGCCGGCAGGTTCAGGTAAAGCATGAGCGCTTCGGAGAAAGCGGCCTGGGCCTCGGCCGCGCTCAGCGGCGTCGGTTGCGTGACGGTGCGGGAGGCCGCCGCTGGGTTAACGGGCGCGGCCGGCCCTTGGGCCAGGGACGCCAGCGGAGACAGGCACTGGCTGACGATGAGCAAGACGGTGACCACAATCCGAGGCAGGCGGGCGAGGTGCGCCATACGATCCTCCCCTGGGCATGGGGGTGGTTCAGGCAGCCAGCCGCGGCCGTGGTCAAGCTGACCGTCTAGGACCGGTGTGGCCTGGTTGAGCGGGGATGTGGCTCGGCCGAGTGATCAACCGCTGCTTTGGATGGCCGGGCAGGACCGCTGGCACAGCCCGCCACCCATCCATCTAAATGGAGGGGAGGGCGGCACCCAGGCCAATAGGCCTCGCCAAAGGGTGGGGCGTTGCGAGGCACCTGATCTTGGCTTCCCGCGCCTGTTTGAGGAAGAGCCGCAGGCGGGGACGTCGCTTCTTTGAATAAACTTGAAACAGCAACGTGGAGACACTGTCACTATAGAGACGGAGGGGGCAGAAGTCAACCTCGGGTTTGAGATCAGTTTGATGGATTGCACATTCGCTGCCTGAGCTGACGGCTCAGCGCGGTGGTCGGCGGCGATCAAACCGCCCGGCCGCCGGGCCGGCAAAAAGCGCCGCGCCCCGAATGGGGCGCGGACTGGCGCAAGGGTTTGGAGGGAAGGGTGGGCGCGGCTACACGCGATAGCTCTGCCGGCCGGCCAGCAACAAGGCGTCGATCTCCTCGGTGGCCGCCGAGAGCGCGACTTCCTCGGTGGCGGCCCACTCCTGGCAGAGCGCCTGGCGCGCTTTGCGCAGCCCGGCCGAGTCGACCTCGTTCAGAGGTTTGTGCCAGCTGCGGGCGTTCAGGTCCCGGACCAGCTCACACAAGGCCAGGAACGAGCAGTTCTTGAGACGGTTGGCGAGATCGAGGCGGCGCTGGCGGTGATCCGGCGTCATCGGCACGGGCTGGCTCTGCAGGATCGCGCGGCCGCGCGCCAACTCAGATTTGGAGGTCAGCAGGCGCAGCTCCGGCGTGGCCGCGGCGTCGGCGGGCACCCAGACCGTGTTGCGCTCGATCGCGACTTCGTAGTAGCGCTGCGGCTCGGCGGTAGTGAAGCGCTTGGTCACCAACCCGACGACCCGGCCGATGCCATAGGTGGAGTGCACGACGCGGTCGTTTACCTGAAAAGTCATGACGCTCTCCTCGCGTAAATAACCCGGGCGGGCTGGCCACGACAGCGGGCTGAGGCATGGGTCAGGGCCGCGGCCTGGTCCGGCGGGCGCCGCCCCAAGAAAAGGCCGCCATCCCATAAATAGGTTTGGCGGCCAGACACCACGCAAATCTGTTTACTCGACTAATGAAATTGTAGCATAGCCCGCGTTCAGTCAGCGGGCCGCGCCGGCTCCCTCACGGCAATGGCCGCCAGGCCAGGCCCAGGCCGATGGCCAGCACCGCCAGCAGCGCGCCGGCGGCCGTGAAGATGACGCTGATCTCCATCGTCTCGTGTTGGATGATCAGGTGGGTGGGCAGGTTGCGGAAGGCGCTCTGCAGTTCATCCGCGCTTTCAGCCGAGTAGTATTCACCGCCGGTCAGGTCGGCCACCTGCTTGAGCGTGGCCTCGTCGATGCCGCGCCGGAAGCCGCCGCCCCCGCCGCCAAAGGCGCCGCCGCCGCCGAAGAAGGAGCCGTTTCCGTTCGACGGCTCGTTGCCCAGGAAGCGCAGGCCGCAGCGCGGGTTGGCCGAGCCGTGCTCGGTGCCGAAGCCGATGGTGTAGACGCGCACGCCGCGCGCCACGGCCTGTTGCGCGGCCTCCAGCGGCGGCGGGCCGAAGTTGCTGACGCCGTCGGTGAGCAGGACGATGATGGCCGGCGCATACGCGCCGCGCGCGACGGGCGTCGGCTCGGGCGCGTCCGCGGCGGTGCTGGGCGCCACGCTCGGGTCGATCTCGGCGATGGCGTCCAGGCCCTTGAGCAGCCCGGCGCCGATGCCGGTGCGGCGGCCGGTGAGCAGGCTTTCGATGGCGACCTGCAGCAGTTCTTCGTCGTCGGTGGGCGCTTGAATCACTTCGGCGTAGCCGGCGAAGGCCACCACGCCGATGCGCGTGCCGGGCGGCTGGCTGTCGATGAAGGCCAGCGCCGCCGCCTGGGCGGCCTCCAGCCGGCTCGGGGCGATGTCCGTGGAGCACATGCTGCGCGAGACGTCGACGGCCAGGACGATGGTGGTCTGATTGGTGGGCACATCCAGGATCGCCAGCGGGCGCGCGAACGCCACCAACAGGCTGGCCAGGGCGGCCAGGAACAGCGCGAACGGCACATGCCGCCGCCAGCCGGCGCGGGGCGGCAGCGCCGCGCGCACCAGCGCCAGGCTGGAGAAGCGCAATGCCGCGCGCCGCCGGCGCTGCGCCCAGACGTACAGGACGATGAGCACCGGGATTACGCCCAACAAGCCGAGCAGGGCGGGCCAACGCAGGTCCATGGCGCACCTCGTGAGCTAGAGCGCTGGGCCGGTCACGGCAGGCGGCCCCACCAGACCAGCGACAACAAGCCGCCCAGCAACAGGAGCAGGCTGCCGGCGCCGGCCAGCAGCGCCGTCAGCTCCGTCGGTTCGGACCGGGTCACCAGCGTGAGCACCAGGTCGTCGTAGATGGCCGGCAGCGCCTCCGCCGCCTCGGCCCGGTAGTATTCGCCGTCCGTGAGCAGCGCGATCTGCTGCAGCTGGGCTTCATCCAACTGGGTATGCACGGTGAAGCCCTCAATCTCCAGATCCGCCCCGGCCTGGGTGCCCAGGCCGACGGTGTGGATGCGCACGCCTCGGTCTGCCGCCGCCTGCGCGGCCGCCAGCGGGTCTGGGTTTTCGTTGTTCTCGCCGTCGCTCATCAGGACGATGACGGCCGAGGTGTAAACGCCGGCCGGCAGCGGCGTCGGTTCGGCGGTCGGCGTCGGCTCGCGGTTGGTGTAGAAACGCGGCGCATCCCCGGCCTGGCTGGCCGCGATCACGCTCAGCGCGGCCACGATCCCCTGGCCCAGCGAGGTGCCGCGCTGCGGCCCCAGGCGGTCGAGCGAGGCCAGCAGGTCGTCTTTCTCGTCGGTCGGCGCCTGCACGCTGAAGCCGTTGTCGCTGAACGCCACCAGGCCGATCCGCACCGTCGCCGGCTGGCGCTGCACGAAGTCCACGGCCGCGGCCTTGGCCGCCTCCAGACGGGAGGGCTGCAGATCGCCGGCCGCCATGCTGCCGGAGACATCCAGCACCAGGATGACGGTGCCCTCGGCGCGCGGCAGGCTCAAGTCCGCCTGCGGCCGCGCCAGCGCGGTCAGGAGGCAGGCCAGCGCCAGGAGAAAGAGCAGCCCCGGCAGGTGTTGATGCCAGGCGGGGCGTTGGCCGGCCTCGGGCGGGCGCAGCCCGAGCGCGCTGTACGCGGCGGCGCGGCGCCGGCGTTCGTGGAGCCAGTACAGGTACAGGCCCAGGCCGGCCGGCACGGCCAGCAGCAACAGCAGCAGCGTGGGCCAGAGGAAAGACACGGGCATGCTGTCTCCGGAGGCGTGGGCCTCAGCGGCGCCGCTGGCGGCGCTGCAGCGCGAAGCGCGCGATGGCGTGCACCAGGTCGTCGTCGGTGGAGAGCGGCAGCAGGTCCACGGCCGCCCGCCGGAAGGTCTCCCGCAGGGCCGCTTCGCGCTGGCGGGTCGCCGCCTCATAGCGGGCGCGGAAGCCCCGGTCGCGCGGGTCCACGTACAGTTGCTCGCCGGTCTCGGCGTCCTCCAGGATGATGGGCCCGACCTCCGGCAGCTGCGTCTCGCTCGGGTCGGAGACGCGCACGGCCAGCACCTCGTGGCGCTGGCCCAGGAAGCCCAGCGCCCGCTCCCAGCCCGGCGCGCTGATGAAGTCTGAAATGAGGAAGATGAGCGAGCGGCGCCGGACGGCGCGCAGCGCGCCCTCCAGCAGCGGCGTCAGGTCCGTGAACGGGGCGCGCGGCCAGTGCGGGTGCCGGTCCAGCTCATGGATCAGGCGCAGCACCTGGATCCGGCCGCCGCGCGCCGGCAGAGTCCGCTCCAGGCCGCGGCCGTAAAAGAGCGCGCCCACGCGGTTGCCGTGCCGTGTCAACAGCCGCGCCAGCGTCGCGACGAAGCTGGTCAGCACCGCCCGTTTGGGCCCGGACGCGGCGCCGAAATCCATCGACGGGCTGAGGTCGAGCAGGAACCAGGCCGTAATCTCGCGGTCTTCCAGGTAGCGCCGGATGTACGGTGTGCCGAGCCGCGCGGTGACGTTCCAGTCGATGTAGCGGATGTCGTCCTCGGGCTGGTACTCCCGCAGGTCGGCGAAATCGACGCCGTAGCCGTAGAACAGGCTGCGGTAATCACCCTGGAGCAGGCCGTCCAGGCGGCGGATCACCTGCCAATCCAGGCGCTGCAGCAGGCGCTCAGGCGTTGAGGCGGGCGGGGACGCGCTCATGCAGGGGCACCACCGGGATGGGCAGACGGTCGATGATCCGCTTCAACAGGTCGTCGCTGGTGACGTTCTCGGCCAGGGCTTCGTAGGTGAGCACCAGGCGGTGCCGGATGACGTCCAGGGCCATGTCCAGCACGTCCTGCGGCAGCGCGTAGCGGCGCCCGCGCACCAGGGCCAGCGCCCGCGCCGTCAGGATCAGGTTGATGGAGGCGCGCGGGCTGGCGCCGAACTGGACGAAGCGTTCCAGCTCCTTCAGGCCCACCTCGCCGGGCTGGCGCGTGGCGGTCACCAGCCGCACGGCAAACTCGATCAGGGCCGGGTCGGCGTACACCTGGTCGGTCAGGCGCTGCAGCTCCACGAGCTGGGCTGTGCTTAGCACTTTCTGCACCGCCTGCAGCGCGCTGGTCATGCGCTCGACGATGACGAACTCCTCCGTCGCGGTGGGGTAGCCCACCAGCACCTTGAGCATGAAGCGGTCCACCTGCGCCTCCGGCAGCGGGTAGGTGCCCTCGGTCTCGATGGGGTTCTGCGTGGCCAGCACCAGGAAAGGCTCCGGCACCTTGAAGGTCTCCAAGCCGATGGTCACCTGGCGCTCCTGCATCACCTCCAGCAGCGCGCTCTGGACTTTGGCCGGGGCGCGGTTGATCTCGTCGGCCAGCAGGAAGTTGGTGAAGACCGGGCCGAGCGAGGTGTTGAACTCGCCGGTCTTCTGGTTGTAGATGCGCGTGCCCACCAGGTCGGCCGGGACCAGGTCCGGCGTGAACTGGATGCGCTTGAAGTCGCCGCCCAGCGTCTCCGCCAGGGTCTTGATGGCCATGGTCTTGGCCAGGCCGGGCACGCCCTCCACCAGGATGTGGCCGCGCGCCAGCAGCGCCACCACCAGGCGTTCCAGCAGGTGGTCCTGGCCGACGATGACCTTTTTGACTTCGTAGAGCACGCGCTCCATCGGCTTGCCTGCATTGGGTTTCTGATCCATCACGGGCTCCCTGGGAACGGCGGGGCGGGTCAATACGGGGGCAGGCCGGCCGCCGCGCCGGCCACCGTGATCGGCACCGCGAAGCCGATGCCGATGAAGAAGTTTTGTTCGGTGGGGTTGACGATGCCGGTGACGATGCCGACGACGTGGCCGTCCCGGTTGAGCAGCGGGCCGCCGGAGTTGCCGGGGTTGACGGCCGCGTCGATCTGGATCAGGCCCTCCAGGTGCCGGCCGCTGTCCGGCGGGCTGAAAGCGCGATCGAAGCCGGAGATCACGCCGGCGCTGAGCGAGCTGTACAGGCCGAAGGGGTTGCCGACGGCGAAGGCCTCGTCGCCGACGGCCAGGGCGTTGGGGTTGCCGAGTATGGCGGGCGCCAGCAGCGCCGGCAGCTGCTCGGTCCGCAGGACGGCGATGTCGTTCTCGGGCTGGGCGGCCACCACCTCGGCCGCGGATTGCGTGCCGTCGGCGTAGGTCACCTGGATGGCGGCCGCGCCGGCGACGACGTGCAGGCTGGTGAGGATGTCGCCTTGATCGTTGACGACGACGCCGCTGCCCAGACCGTCGTCGTCGTCGGTCCGGCCTTCGGTCTGGATCAGGACCAGCGCCGGCCGGATGATCTGGTAGACGCGGGCCGCATACGGCGCCGGGGCGGTGGCGGAGGCCAGCGCTTGAGCGACGGCCTCGTTCACCTGGCGCGGGGTCAGCGGCGCCGGCGGCGGAAAGAGGTAGCGATAAAGCAGCAAGGCGCCCAGGGCCGCCAGCACCCCGCCCGCGAACGGCGCCGCCCGCCGGGCGTGGCCGGAGGCGATGTGCAGGCGTTGCCGCCAGAGGTCTGCGCGTGATGCGGCCGGTCCGGTCATGCTGCCTTATCCATCCCTCGCCGCGCGGTGCGTGTGGCCCGGCACTGGCGCCGGGGTTGAATTGTGGTCCTGGAAGTGCATCACTTTAGCAAGCTTTTCTAAGACGGGGATGAGACCGGCGCGGCATCTGTGACGGCGGGCACGAAGCCGGGGCCAGTTGCCGGCGGGGCGCGTCTGCGTGACAATGGTCCTGACGCAAGCGCCATCCCGAACAGTTCCTGGAGGTCCAATGAAGCCGCGTGTCAACCTCTGGATAGAACAAGATGGCCAGGTGGTGTTGAGCCGGTGGCGCATCCAGCTCCTGGAGGCGATCGCCGAGACCGGTTCGATCAGCGCCGCCGCCGAAAAGCTGGACGTCCAATACCGGCGCGCCTGGGACAAGCTGCACGAGATGGAAGCGGGCCTGGGTGTGAAGCTGGTGGACACCGCCGTAGGCGGGAAGGGCGGCGGCGGCGCGCAACTCACCCCGGCCGGCCAACGCGCCGTGGACGAGTTCCACGCTTTCGAGAACGGCCTCGAGGCCGAGGTCGCTCAGCGCTTCCGCCGCATTTACCACCCCGCCTGACCGTCACCCCCTGCGCCGCCTTGCGGCCCCGCTTGTTCTACGTTATGATAAATTAACACAGCGAAAGTCCCACAACCCATGTTCAGGAGG
>CALFZO010000009.1 GCA_937952305.1 uncultured Anaerolineales bacterium
GCGCCCGGCCATTATCTGGCTGGACCAGCGCCGCACCGAGGGCCTGCCGCCGGTGGGCGGGTGGTGGGGTCTGGCCTTCCGGCTGGCGGGTATGTCCGAGACCGTGGGCTACCTGCAGGCTGAGGCCGAGGCCAACTGGATCCGGACGCGGCAGCCGGAGCTCTGGCGCCGGACGCACAAACTCTTGCTGCTGTCGGGCTATCTCACCTTCAAGCTGACCGGCCGCTACGTCGACTCGACGGCGTGCCAGGTGGGCTACCTGCCGTTCGACTATCGGCAACTGCGCTGGGCCAGCCGCTGGGACTGGAAGTGGCAGGCCGTGCCGATGGACCCGGCCGTGCTGCCGGAATTGGTGCCGCCGGCCGGCCAGTTGGGCACGATCACACCGGCGGCGGCGGAGGCTACCGGGCTGCCGGTTGGCCTGCCGCTGATCGCGGCCGCCGCTGATAAGGCCTGCGAAGTTCTAGGGTCGGGCTGCCTGGAGCCAGCCAGCGCCTGTCTGAGCTTCGGCACGACGGCCACGCTCAACACCACGCATCAGCGTTACCTGGAGGTCATCCCGCTCATCCCGCCGTATCCGGCCGCCGTCCCCGGCGCTTACAGCGTCGAGACGAGCGTGTATCGCGGCTTCTGGATGGTGAGCTGGTTCAAGAACGAGTTCGCGCACCATGAGCAGCGCCTGGCCGACGAACGCGGCGTGGCGCCGGAGACGCTCTTCGACGACCTGGTGCGGGCGGTGCCGCCCGGCGCGCAAGGCCTGGTCTTGCAGCCCTACTGGTCGCCGGGCCTCAAAGTTCCGGGGCCGGAAGCGCGCGGCGCCATCATCGGCTTCGGCGACGTGCACACCCGCGCGCACGTCTATCGCGCCATCCTGGAGGGCCTGGTGTACGCGCTGCGCGAAGGCGCCGAACGGACGGTGCGGGCCAGCGGTGTGCCCATCACGAGTCTGCGTGTGGCCGGAGGCGGCAGCCAGAGCGATGCGGCCATGCAGATCACGGCCGATATCTTCGGATTGCCGGCGGCGCGCCCGCATGTCTCGGAGGCCTCCGGCCTGGGCGCCGCCATCGACGCGGCGGTGGGCGCGGGCCTGCACCCGACTTTCGCGGATGCGCTCAAGGCCATGACGCGTGTCGGCACCACCTTTGAGCCCGACCCGCGCACGCAGGCGCGCTACGCTGAGTTGTTCCAGCAGATCTATCGGAAGATGTACGGGCGCCTGCGGCCGCTGTATGAAGCCCTGCGGCGCATCGCGCCCTGACGGCGCGCCCTGACGGCGCGCTCAGCCCAGCCCGTGCCGCTGCTTGACGGCGGCCACCACGCTCTCCACCTGGCGCCGGACCTTCTCGCGCTGCGCCGGCGACAGCACCACCACTTCGCGGTCGCGCAGCCACTCGCCGCCGTAGGCGGAGCGATACCGCTCCGGCAGGGCCTCCGGCAGGGTTTGTCCGGACATCGTCCCCCAGGCCAGCGCCCACGCCCGCGGCACGACGCCCAGATCGTAACCCCCGCCGCCGAAAGCCAGCCAGCGCGGCGCCAGGTCGTCTAAGGCCTGGAAGAGCGCGGCCTGGCCGGCCGTGGTCAGGGCCAGTTGAGCCAGCGGATCACGGTAGTGCGTGTCCACGCCCAACTGGGTGACGACCACGTCCGGGGCGAAGCGGTGCAGCAAGGGCGGGACCACCTCGCGAAAAGCCCAGAGGTAAGCGTCGTCGTCGGTGAAGACCGGCAGCGGCAGGTTGACGCTGTAACCGAGGCCGGCGCCGGTGCCGATTTCATCCACCGAGCCGGTGCCCGGGAAGAGCGTACGGCCGTCCTGGTGCAGGGAGATCGTCAGCACGCGGTCGGTGTCGTAGAACGCGGTCTGCACACCGTCGCCGTGATGGACGTCGATGTCGATGTAGGCCACGCGCCGCCCGCGCCGCAGCAGCCAGTGGATGGCCACGGCGATATCGTTGAAGACGCAGAAGCCGGAAGCGTGGTCTTTGGCGCCGTGATGCAGGCCGCCGCTGAAGTTGAAGGCGACGTCGCACTCGCCCGCGTGCACGAGCTCGGCCGCCAGCAGCCCGCCGCCCACCTTGCGCGCCTCGGACTCGTACATGCCGGCGAAGACCGGGTTGTCGCCGGAGCCGAAGCCGAAGTGGGCCGGCGCTACCGGCGGCTGGCCGTGGCCGTCGAAGCGGCTCAGCGTCTTGACGGCGTCGAGGTAGCGGTGGGTGTGAAAGTAGCCGAGTTCATCCTCGCGGGCCAGGCGCGGCGCCGCCACGCGCACGTTGGGGGCCGTCAGCGCGCCGTACTCGTCCAGCAGCTCGATAGTGCGCCGCAGGCGTTCGGGCTTGAGGGGATGATCGGGGCCGTGGCCGTGTTCCCAGACGGCCGGCGCGGTGATGAGAACGGCGCGGCGCATGGGGTCACAAGGCCTGGCGCAGCACGGCCGCCAGCTCGTCGTCCAGCAGCGTGACCGGGTTGCCCCGCATGCTGTTGGCCTTCTGCGCCTGCGCCACCACCGCCGGGATGTCGGCCTCCGTGACCCCATAGCGGCTCAGCGGCGGCACCTCCAAGGTCTCGCCCGTCTCGCGCACCCAGGCCACGCCGTCGGCGGCCGAGGCATTGGGGTTGCCGGTGAGCAGCTGGGCGACCTCATCGAAGCGCCCCAAGGAAGGCCGGCTGGAGCTGCGCGGGGTGCGCAGGGCCGCGATGTTGGCGTCCATCACCAGCGGCAGCAGGCGCGCACAGATGGCGCCGTGCGGGGCCGGGAACATGCCGCCCAGCGGCGCCGCGAAGCCGTGCACGGCGCCCAGGCGCGCGTTGGCCAGCGCCATCCCGCCGAACAGGCTGGCCAGGGCCAGGTCGCTGCGGCCCGCCAGGTCGCCGGGCCGTTCGTGGACGCGCCGCAGCGAGCGGGCCATCAGGCGCAGACCCTCGCGGCAGAGCGCGTCGGTGAGGGGGTTGGCGGCGTTGCCGACGAACGGTTCGATCAGTTGGGTCAGCGCGTCCAGGCCGGCGGTGGCGGTCACAAACGGCGGCGCCGTCAGGGTGAGCTCCGGGTCCACGATGGCGGCGCGCGGCAGCATGCGCGGGCTGCGCAGGCTGACCTTGACGCGCTGCTCGGGCACGGCCAGCACGGCGTTGCGCGTCGCCTCGGAGCCGGTGCCGGCCGTCGTGGGCACGGCCAGGTAGGGCGCGGGCGCCTGCTCCAGCGTCCGGCCGCGTCCGACCACTTCCAGGTAATCCAGGGCCTCACCGGGGTTGGTCAGCAGGGCGGCGATGGCCTTGCCGGCATCCAGGGCGCTGCCGCCGCCCAGGCCGATAACGACGTCGCAATCAAGGGCGCGGGCGCTCTGGAGACCGGCCTGGATGGCGGCCAGGGTCGGCTCACCGGTGATGTGAAAGGCCTCGGCGGTCAGGCCGTGTTGGTTTAGCGCGGCGATTAGGCGCGCGGCGTTCTGCGAGCTCCGCCCGACGACGACCAAAGCCCGGCGGCCAAGCTCGGCCGCCAACGGCGCGACCTCGCGCAGGGTGCCGGGCCCGAACAGGACGCGTTGGGCGGTGGCGAATTCAAAGCGCATCGGCGTTATCCCCAGCCGGCGGCGTCAGGCCAGACGCTGCCGGCGCGTACACTGCCGCGCGCCCGGCCTGGTTGTGGGCCGTCGCGTTGTGGCAGGCCGGCTCGGCGGTGGTGGTAGCCCACCCCCAGTCGGCAAAGCGTCGGATCGTCGGTCTGCTAACGGACATCAGTTCCAGGGGGTCGGTTGTCCGCCGACGCGGTGCAAACCGAGATGGCGCGCGGCCGCGCAAGCGGCGGCGTACTCGCGCGGCTGGAGCGGGCGGTTGAGCTCCGGGAAAAGCTCAGCCGACACCCGATAAGCGGGGTGATATTGCGCCATGAGGTTCAGGTAGGTGTCGACGGAGACCTCACCGGCCACGAAGCGCAGGATGGCGCGCGTGTCGGCCGCCAGACCCGGCATGACCAGGTGCCGCAGCAACACGCCGCGCTTGGCCAGGCCGTGCTCGTCCAGGCGCAGCGGACCCACCTGGCGCTGCATCTCCTGGATGGCGCGCCGCGCGGCGCTGGGATAATCCCGCGCGAGCAGGTACTTGAAAGCCAGCCGTGGGTCCCAGAATTTGAAGTCCGGCAGGTAGATATCGACGATGCCGTCCAGCCGGCGCAGGGTGTCCGGGCCGTCGTAAGCGGACGTATTGTAGACGATCGGGAGGCGCAAGCCGCCCGCCACGGCGATCACCAGGGCCTCCAGGAACTGCGGCACCACGTGTTCCGGCGTCACCAGGTTCAGGTTGTGACATCCAGCCGCTTGCAGGGCCAACATGATCTCGGCCAGCCGTGCCGCGTCGGCCTCCTCGCCGGTCACGCGCTGGCTGAGGGCATGGTTCTGGCAGAACGCGCAGCGCAGATTGCAGGAGGCGAAGAAGAGCGTGCCGCTGCCGGCCCAGCCGGTCAGGCAGGCCTCCTCGCCGAAGTGCGGGCCGTAGCTGGCGACGCGCGCAAAACGCCCGATCCGGCAGGTGCCGGTGCGGCCGCTGGTCCGGTCGATCCCGCAGGCGCGCGGGCAGTTGCGGCAATTGGTCAGGCCGCGCACCGCCGCCTTGGCGCGTTCAGACAACTCGCCCGAATGGTAGAGCGCCAGGTAGGCGGGAACGAACTCGGCCGCGGACAGGCGGAAGGCATCGTCAGGCGGGGCGGACAGAGGGTTGGCGAGCATGGTATATGCTCCCTGGCCCGCGGGCGAGTGGGGCGCGAGCCTGTGTCCGATTATAGGCCGGATTGGCCGAAGAGGGCGGCGGCGTTTGCGTCAGTCGCTGAAGCGCTGCAGCACCTGAAAAATGGCGTCCGCGCCGAAGGCGGCTGCCGCAACCGGGAGGCGTTCGTCCGCGCCGTGGATGGTCCCGACGAAGCTGAAATCCGGCGGCAGCTGCATCGGCAGGAAGCCATACGTCTGGATGCCCAGGCGCGCGAAGAAGCGCCCATCGGTGACGCCGCTCAAAAGCAGCGGCACTGGCACGCCAGCCGGGTCGAGGCCGCGCAAGACGCCGGCCAGCGTCGGGAAGAGGCCCAGGTTCGGCGACAGCGGACCGGCGTCGTGGCGCAGCACCTCCAGGGCCACCGCCTCGCCCAGCACGTCCCGCAATTCCACCAACAGATCGGCCGGCTGGAAGCCCGGCAACAGGCGCCCATCCAGTTCCACAGTCACCTCGGACGGGATGACGTTGACTTTGTCGCTGCCGCGCAGGATGGTGGGGCTGACGGTGTTGTGCAGCAGCGGGTCAAAGACGCGTCCGCGCGCGCCCAGCAGGTCCAGCACGCGGTCGGTCAGGGCCGGGTTGAGCAGCTGCCGCAGGAGGGCGCCGGTGACGCCGGGCACGGCCTCGGCCAGTCCTTCGATCATCAGGCGCGCGGCCGGCGTCACGTGCACGGGCAGGCGGCGCCGGTCCAGGCGCCAGAGCAGCTGACTGAGGTGGGCCATCGCGCCGCCGCGCACCGGCAGGGAGCCGTGCCCGCCCGGCCCGCGCACGGTGGCTTTGAGCCAGCACATTTGCTTTTCAGCGACCATGATGGGGTAGAAGCGGCGCCCGCCGAGGTGCAGCGTGAAGCCGCCGAACTCGCCGAGCGCGTAGCGGACCCCGCTGAACAGGTCGGCGTGCTGTTCGGTCAGGAAGCGGGCCCCAAAGTCGCCGCCCGCTTCTTCATCGCTGACGATGGCCAGGATGACGTCGCCGGGCAGGGCCGTGTTCTCGGCCCGGGCGCGCAGAAAGGCCGCCACCAACATGGCGACGCCGCCCTTCATGTCCAGGGCGCCGCGGCCCCACACGAAGCCGTCGGCGATCTCGGCCGCAAAGGGCGGGTGCTGCCAGGTCTGATTGGCGGTGGTGACGACGTCCACGTGCCCGTACAACAGCAGCGGCGCCGCGCGGCCCTGGCCCGGCAGGCGCGCCACCAGATTGGGGCGCTCGGGCGTGCGGGCGTAGATCGTGGGCGCGAGGCCGGCCGACCGCAGCAGCCCGCCGAGATGGGCGACGCAGGCGGCCTCGTTGCCCGGCGGATTGGTGGTGTCGAAGCGCAACAGGCTTTGCAGCAGTTCCAGCGGTGATGGCGGAACAGGGGCGGCCGGCATCGGACATGACCTCCTGTAACGGCGCGGATGGTCGACGCAACTCGCCGGCCCCCCTCAAGCGGTGAGCACTGGCCGGCCGGCCGATATGGAATTCGGAGAAGACGGGTTGGCAGCGCTCTGACCAGGTCATCCGGAGCGGAACCCCGAGTTTCAGTGTACACCACAAACAGCCGGGCGCGGCACCCGGTAGATCATCAGCCGCCGAGACGCCAGACTTTCTCGGCGCGCAGATCCGGTTCGCCCTGGTCGGCGTCGAAACCGACCACGCCTTCCACCACGAACGGGCCGGCCGAGTCGGCCAGGGCCGCGCGGCAGCGCCGATACACCTCTCCGCTGATGATGACCTCCAGCATGCCGTCTAGGTCTTCCAGCGACATGAAGTAGGTGTAGTCACCGGCCGCGCCGCTGACCCGGCTGCGGCGCCAGATCTGGCGCATCCCGGCCACGCGTACCCGCTGGCCGGCGCGGCTGGCGGCCTCCACAGTGTTGAGCGCTCCGGCCGCCGCAATCCGGTCCGCCACCAACTCCAGCGGGTGAGCGATCACGCTGGCCTCCAGCAGCTCTTCCTGGGCCGCCACCTTTTGCGCCAGCGACCAGTCCTCGCCGTCATCGGCCTGGCCCTCGAACAACGCCATCTGGCCGCGCTCCCAGCGCCCGCCCTTGAGCTCGCGCAGCAGGCCGGGGATGGCGCCCAGGCCGTCCAACGCGCCGACTTTGACGAGGGCCTCGGCCTCTCCGGGCCGCGGGTCCACGCGGGCCAGGAAGTCTTGCAGCGAGTGGAAGGGGCGCTCGCGCTGGATGGCCGCGATGGCGCGCCCGCTCAACTCGCGCACCTGGTCCAGGCCCATGTACAGGGTCGGCTGGCCGGGCTGATAGACCACGCTGAACTCGCGGCCGGCATAGTTGACGTGCGGCGGCCGCAGCGGCAGGCCCAGGCGCCGGGCCTCGGTCAGGTAGACGCGCTGGCGGTAGTAGCCGCCCCAATTGGCGAGCACGCCGGCCATGAACTCGGCCGGGAAATGGGCCTTGCACCAGGCCGCGCGCCAGGCCACCTGAGCATAGGCGGCGGCATGGGCCTTGGGGAAGCCATACCCGGCAAAGGCCGCCATCATCTCCCACACGCGTTCGGCGACGGCCGGCGGCATGCCGCGCCGCTCCGCGGCGCCGGTCACGAAGCGCTCCTTCAAGGTCTGCATTTGCTTGCCGGGGTCGAAGTGGCTCATCGCCCGGCGCAGCAGGTCCGCGTCCGCCAGCGACAACCCGGCCAACTCGTGGGCGATGCGCAGGACCTGCTCCTGGTACAGGATCACACCGTGCGTGTCTTGTAGCAGCGGCGCCAGCGCCGGGTGGAGGTGCCGCACGGGTTCGCGCCCGAGATGACGCCGCACGAAGGCGTCTTTGAGGCCGCCGGTGAGCGGGCCGGGCCGGTAGAGCGCCAGCGCCACCATCAGGTCGTCCACGCTCTGCGCCTGGATCTCCTTGAGCGTGGTCCGCATGCCCGGGCTCTCAATCTGGAAACAGCCGATGGTGCGCGCCGAGCGCAGCAGTTCGCGCGTGGCGGGGTCGTCCTCGGGGATGGCGTCCAGCACGCTGAGCGGGTTGGCGGGCGGCGGGTCCTGACGGCCGGCCACGGCCTCGGCCACATCGGCGATGACGGTCAGGCCGCGGATGCCGAGCAGGTCGATCTTGATCAAGCCGAGGGCGGCGAGGGCATCCAGATCGAGCTGGGTGGCCGGCAAACCCTTGGCGGCCTGGAAGGTCGGCACCAGGTCGGTGACCGGTCCGGGCGTGATGACGACGCCGCCCGGATGCAGCGACAGGTGATGCGGATGATCGAGCAGGGCGGCGGCGTGTTCGAAGAGCGTGCGCCGTTCCGGGAAGCGGTTGAGCAGGCCCGCGAAAGGCGCCTCGTCCGGGGGCTGCAACTGGGGCGGTCCCCAGCGTTCGGGCAGCCAGTCGACGAGCTGGGCGATTTCGGCCGGCGGCAGCCCAAAGGCTTTGGCGGTCTCACGCAGCGCCGAGCGCCGCCGGAAGCGGTTCACGGTGCAGACCAGCGCAGCCCGATCGTAGCCGTAGCGGTCGAAGACGTGCTGGATGACGCGGTCGCGCCGGCGCGAGCACAGGTCGGTGTCGATGTCCGGCGGCGTGGACCGCGCCGGATTGAGGAAGCGCTCAAAGTACAAGTTGAGGCGCAGCGGGTCCGGGGACGTGATGCCCAGGCAGTGCGCCACCAGGGAAGAAGCCGCCGAACCACGCGACGAGATGGGCACGGCGGCGGCCCGGGCATACTCCAGGATCTCGGCCATGATCAGGAACAGCGGCGCGTAACCGCGTTCGCCGATCACGCTCAGTTCGTGTTCCAGGCGGGCGGTGATTTCGGCGGTCAGGCTGCCGTACAACTGCTGCGCGCCGGCCTCGGCCCGGCGCCGCAGCGCGGCCAGGGGGGTGTCGCCGGGCGCCAGGTCCACGGCCGGATAGTGCGGCCGGCCCAGCGGCAGCTCAACCCGGCAGCGTTCGGCGATCACGTGCGTGTTGGCCAGGGCCTCCGGGAAGTCCGCGAAGCGCGCGGCCCACTCGTCCGGGCCGGGAAGGTAAGCCCCGGGCGGGGCCACCGCCTCCGGCGCCAGTTGTGAGCGCGGCGTGTTGAGACGAATGGCCGCGGCCGTGCGCTGGACCTCGGCGTCGGCCGGGGTCAAATAGAAGACCGGCGGCGCGACGACCAGCGGCAGACCGGCCGCCCGGGCCGCGGCCGGGGCCGCGAAGTCGCCGGGGTGCGTCAGGGCCACGTACAGCCGATCCGCGAACGCGTCCCGCAGACCGCCCAGCCAGGCGGAGTCGCCCGGGGCCAGACAGACCAGCCCGGCGGCCTGGGCGGACAGCTGCGTGAGCGTCAGCGGAGCTCCGGCCTCGTCGGCCTGTTGAACGCTGCTCAGGCGGCACAGGCTGGCCCAGCCGTCCAGGTCCAGGGCCAGGAGCGCCAGGCGGGCCAGGCGGGTGCCGTGCGCGACCTCTACCTCCAGGCCGAGCAGCGGCCGCACTCCGGCGGTCCGGCAGGCTGTGTAGAACTCGACCGCACCGGCCAAACCTCGGTCGGTCAGGCCCAGCGCGGGCAGGCCGAGGCGGGCCGCCGCTGCTGCCAGGTCCGCAGGCGCGGGCAAGCCTTCACAGAAAGAGAAGTCTGAGTGGGCGCGGAGGACGATCGTCATAGGCGCGTGGGCTGCCGCGTCATTGTAACAGCAGCGGCGGCCCGCCCTCTGGAAAACACGTCAGGGCGACGCCGCGCGGCGTCGCCCTGACTGGGTGGTGGTCGGCGGACTGCTGGGCCTAGGGCTTGCGGCCGTCGGCGTGGCAGGCAAGGCAGTTCCAGGTGTAGCCGTTGATCTCCTTGTGCTTGTCGTCCATCTTGGTCTGGCTGTGGCACTCGGCGCAAGTCCACGAGCCGTAATTATTACCCGGGTGGCACTTGGCGCACTGGCCGTTGGCGTCGCGGTGGTCGATCGGGAACGTGTGATTGAAGGAGGCGTTGCGCCAGTTGCCAGTATCGCTGTGGCAGTCACGGCAGGCCCCGGGGAAGTGGTTGGCGGGCGGCTGGTGGCACTGGGAGCAGTCCGCGCCGCCGATGCTGCTGTGGTCGAACGTGGCGTTGCGCCAGTTGCCGGTGTCGCCGTGGCAGCTGCGGCAGGCGCCGGCGTAGTGGTTGGCCGGCGGCCGGTGACACTGGGCGCAGTCGGCGTTGCCGATGCCACTGTGATCGAAGCGCGCGTTGCGCCAGTTGCCGGTGTCACTGTGGCAGCTGCGGCAGGCGCCGGCGTAGTGGTTGGCCGGAGACTGGTGGCACTGGGCGCAGTCGGCGTTGCCGATGCCGCTGTGGTCGAAGGTGGCGTTGCGCCAGTTGCCGGTGTCGCCATGGCAGCTGCGGCAGGCGCCGGCGTAGTGGTTGGCCGGCGGCCGGTGGCACTGGGCGCAGTCGGCGTTGCCGATGGTGCTGTGGTTGAAGGTGGCCGGCTTCCAGGCGGACGTGGCGTGACACAGGCTGCATTGGCCGTCGTAGTGGTTGGCCGGCTTCTTGTTCAGGTGGCAGCTCTGGCAATCCGTAAAGCCGGCGTGGTTGAAGGTGGCGGGCTTCCAAACCGACGTGCTGTGGCACTGGCTGCACTGCCCGTCATAGTGGTTGGCCGGCTTCTTGTTCAGGTGGCAGCTCTGGCAATCCGTGAAGCCGGTGTGGTTGAAGGTGGCCGGCTTCCAGGCGTTGGTGGTGTGGCACTGCCCGCATTGGCCGTCGTAGTGGTTGGCCGGCTTCTTGTTCAGGTGGCAGCTCTGGCAGTCGGTGAAGCCGGCGTGGTTGAAGGTGGCCGGCTTCCAGGCGTTGGGGGTGTGGCATTGCCCGCACTGGCCGGGGTAGTGATTGGCCGGTTTCTGCGGCGTGTGACAGCTGACGCAGTCGGTGAAGCCGGTATGGCTGAAGGTGGCCGGCTTCCAGGCGTTGGTGGTGTGGCATTGCCCGCACTGGCCGGGATAGTGGTCGGCCGGTTTCTGCGGCGTATGGCAGCTGACGCAGTCGGTGAAGCCGGTATGGCTGAAGGTGGCTGGTTTCCAGGCCGGGGTGGCATGGCACTGGTCGCACTTCCCCGGGTAGTGGTTCGCCGGCATCACGTCGGCGTGGCAGGCCGCGCACTCTTTGGCCGTGCCCCGGTAGGTAGCTTGAGTGTGGCAGTTCACACAGGCGATGGTGGTGTGCCCGCCGGTGAGGACGAAGGTGTCATGCGCGCCGGGTGTGGCGTGGGGCGGAAACGGCACGCCGTGCGGCGAAATATAGACCGGGGTGCCCGTCGGGACCGCCGCCACAAACAGGTCATTGCCGGCGGCGGCGAGCACGGGCAGACCGTCGGCGGCGGCTCCGGACCCGGCCTCCCCGCCGGCGATGCCGATGATCAGGCGCGCATTGTCGCGGGCCCGCGCGTACAGGTCTGGCTGGGTCTTCGGGAGCACCGTCATGCGCGCCAGCAGGTTCTGCAGGCGGACGGCCAGCGAAGCCAGCCGCAGCTTCAACTGACCGCGGGCCTCAGCCGGCGCCGCCGAGATAGCCTGCACGGCCTGGCGGATGGCGGCCTCGACGGCGGTATAGGCCGCCACTTCATATTCGCTGCCCAGCCGCGCTTCCAGGTCGTCCAGGCGGCGTTCGACCAGATCCAGCAGGCGCTGGGCCAGTTCGACCTGGTCGTTAACAAGCGCCAGGCGCGTCTGCTCCACCCAGCTCTGCAATTCGTAGAGCGGGTCACCCGGATGGAACGGCGCTACCAGGGCCAGCGACGAGACTAGTCCGCCGCCGAACAAAGTCAGGGCGACCAGCAGTCCCAATGCGTAGGTGAGGCCACGTCTCAGCATCAGCACCAGCCTTTCCGGGTCGGGCGGCTAGGCCGCCGCGCTCGCGAGCGGGAGTTGCTCCGCCGGTAGATCCCTCATCCGCAAGTACACCTGCTGGACCAACCAGGGCATGTCCGGGCCGCCTTTGTCCAAGTGGGGGCGCAGCGGGCGGACATCGATCTGCTTCTCGATCAGGAACCGCAGCGGGTCGGCCAGCGACTGCTCGCCGACGACCAGGGCGCCGACCAGGCGATCCCCGTCGAAGGCCAGCCGCGTCGTATTCGGGCCGTGCTGCGACCAGGCGCTGGCGTAGGCGCGCGGGCGGGTGGTCCACGTCTCCGACCAACCGCGCGAGGTGTGCTGCACTACTTCGGGCTCGTCCGCGTCCCGGTTGCCGCCGAGCTGGCCGATGGCCGTGATGTGCAGACCGAACAGCAGACAGGCGTTGAAGGGCGTGCCCTTGGCGTAGGCGCTGCGCCCGCCGGCCATGTTCACGGCCGCCACGCGGCCCTGCGCCACCGCCGTCGGCCAGAGCACCTCCACCGAGTGCTTGCGCGTCCACGGGTCCCAGGCCTGGGCACAGTCGCCGGCGGCGAAGACGTCCGGGACGCTGGTGGTCAGGTACTCGTCCACCAGGATGGACTTGTCGGTCTTGATGGCCGTGCCCTTCACCAGATCCAGCTGCGCCTTGACGCCGATGCCGGCGCCGACCAGGTCGCTGGCCACGATCTCGCCGCTGGCGAGCTTGACGCCGGCGACGCGCCGGTGTTTGTCGCCCACGATCTCGGCGGCCTCGGTGTTGAAGTGCAGTTGGACACCGTGCTCGCGCATCTTTTCTTCCAGCAGCTTGCTTTCGGCCGCGTTGAAGACGCTGGCCCAGAGCAGGTTGCGGCGCAGGAAGTAATGCGTCTCCAGGCCGTGATGCGCGAAGCCCTCGGTCATCTCCAGGGCCGTGATGCCGCCACCGAGCACCACCGCACGCTTGGCGCGTTTGACGCGCCGGAGCAGGTCGCGCGTGCCGTCGAGGGTGTCCAGGAAGACCACGCCATCCAGGTCGGCGCCCGGGTAGGGTAGAGGCACGGCGCGGGCGCCGGTGGCGATCAGCAGGCGGTCATAGGACAGCGCCTGGCCATCGGCCAGGTGAACACGGTGCTCGGCTGTGTCCAGCCGGACCGCCGTTCCGTACACCAGGCGCAGGCGGTTGGCCTGGTACCACTCCGGCGTGCGCGCCAGCACCTGCTTGTCCGGGATCTCGTCGATCAGGATGTAGGCCAGGCCGGGCCGGGAGTACATCGGGTGCGGTTCGGCACTGACGATCGTGATCTCGCCGCGCGGGTCTTGTTCGCGCAGCGTCTGAGCGGCGGTGGCGCCGGCCGCTCCATTGCCGATGATCAGGTAGCGGGTCACGGCTGCTCCTCCGACACGGCGGCGCGCGCGGGTGCGGTGAAATAGGCGGCCAGCACAGCCTCCAGCTCCGCCGAAGTTTCCAGCGCGGGGCGGCGCGGCGTGGCCCAGCGCAGGGTGCCGCGCGGGCAGACCTCGATGCACTGGCCGCACTGCACGCAGTCGGCGGCTTCCACCACGCGGCCCTGGCGGGCGTAGTCGCGCACCGGGATGCCCACCGGGCAGTTGTAGCCGCAGACGCCGCATTGCACGCAGCGGCTGCCGTCCGGCGTCACGCGCGCGTCCGGCGACGGCGCGCTGTGCGGGTGGGGCGCCAGCCCAAAGAGCTTCTGAAAGAAGCCCGGCTTCTGGCGTTGGGCTTTACCGCTCATCGTCAATCGCCCTCGTGTTCACGCTCTTCTTCTTTCTGGCCGTTGGCATGGCAGGCGGCGCAGTTCTCGAGCGCCTGCCCGGCCAGGTTGACTTCGTCGTGCTCGGAACGGGTCTCATTGGGATCATGCGCGTGGCAGTTGAAACAGGTGTAGGCCGTGTAGGTGTTCTCGTGGCAGGTGCCGCACGGGATCTCGCCCTCTTCGCCGTGGTCCAGCGGAAAGACGTGCTGAGTCAGCTGGGCTGGCGCCCAGGCGCTGGTGCTGTGGCAGGCCGCGCACTGCTGGCCGAACAACCCGGCGTGCACAGTCGGTTCCTGATGGCAGGCCGCGCACTGGTTCGGCGTCCCACGGAAGCGCTGCTCGGCGTGGCAGGCCGCGCACTCCAGCGGCGCATGCGCGCCGTCCAGCGGGAAGACCAGGTTGTGGTCGAAGTTGAGCAGGTTGCCGGCGCCGTCGTGGCAGTTGGCGCACTGCTGGCCGTATTGCTGGACATGCGCGTCCATGAAGACGGCGTCTTGCGCGGCATGACAAGCCACGCAGCGTTCCGGGTTGAAGGCGAAGGCTGGCACGGCGTGACAGGCCGCGCAGGTCAGAGGGGCGCCGTCGTAACCGACGGTGTGGTTGACCAACTGGAAGAGCGTCTGCGCGTGGTCGAAACCGGGATGGTCGGGCAGGTTGGCGGGCTTCCAGGCCGCGGCCGCGTGGCAGTCGGCGCAATCCCCGTTCAGGGCGCCGGCGTGGGTGTCCGGCGCGGTATGGCAGCCCGCGCACTCGGCCGGCGTCTGCACCGGCGGGGTGCTGGCGCTGTGGCAGGCCGCGCACTCCAGCTGTGCGTGGCGGCCTTCCAGGGCCAGGGCCGTCTGGGAGTGGTCGAACGTGGCCGTGCGGTCGACGCCGTCATGGCAGTCCAGGCACGCCCCGCCGAAGGCGGTCTGGTGCCCGGTCAGGAAGTCCGCCTCGGCGGCGCTGTGACAGTCCGCACAGCGCGCCAGCAGAAAGGTGTAGCCCGGCACGCTGTGGCAGGCCCGGCACTCCAGCGCCGTTTCGTCAAAGTTGATAATGTGGCGCGCCAGGGCGAAGCCGGTGCTGGCGTGATCGAATTTGCGGATGGCCAGCGCGCTGGGGTCGTGGTCCGGGCCTTCGTGGTCGTCGTGGCACTCGCCGCAGCGGGCGGCCAGCGCCACGTCCAGGTGGCCGTGCAGGCCGGTGGCCGTGGCGCGCTCGTCCCGCACTGACGTGTGGCAGCCCTCACAGCGGTCGGTGGCAATGCCCAGGAAGGGCGCGTGGCACTGGCGGCAGTCCTGCTGAAAGTCGGCGTGCGACCGGAAACCCTGCACCGGCCGATCGTTGACGGCGTAAGCGGTCAATTCGCCCGGGCTGAACATGGCCCCGCCGGACAGGACCACGGCAATCACCAGCCCGGCGATCAGCACGGCCCCGCCCAGGCAGCCGAGCGGCGAGAAGAAAGGATGCTGGCGCGTCACCGCAGCACTCCGGCGCGGAAGTAGATCTCGGCGGTCACATGGATCGCCACCGATGTGAACAGGGCCACCCCCATCGGCACGTGGGCGATGTGCCAGACGCTCATCAAGCGCCGCGCCGCCTGGAGCATGCGCATCTGGCGTTCCAGATCACGCCGCCGGCGCAGCAGCCGCTCCACATCTCCCAGGCGTTGCTGCTCGTTTTTTTCCAGCCCCCGGACCTGTTGGCGGAGGCGCGAGCGGTAGCGCCAGTCGTCCCAGCCGCGCAGGACCACCAGCATCCAATCGCCGCGGACCGCCCGGCGCCGGCCGGCGTCAGCTTCCACTAATGCGCGCACCGCGGCCGAGCGCTGCTGGGTCAGAGCCCCCAACTCGTGCTGCACCTGGCTGACTTCGGTCGCCAGGTCGGTTGACGAGGCTTCCGCGCCGGCTAACGAGCGCGGGATAGCCGTGTACAGGTAACGGCCCAGGAAACCACTGCCCACCACCAGGGCCGTTAACCCCAGCGTCACACCGGCCAGGCCGCGGAATTCAAAGGCCGTGTGCATCAGCACCATGAAGGGGCCGACGATGCCGGTGAGGATGTGGGCCGACAGCCAGTAACGGACCGGCCCCCAGCGCCCGAACAGCCCCGTGCGCTTGCGCAGGCTGTACAGGGTCTCGGTGGACACCATCAGCCCTGTGCCCAGGATTCCCAGCCAATGGCCAAACGGCTGCCCGCCGTCCGGTGTGGCCAGCAGTTCATAGACCACGTAAACGGCGCCCAGCCCGAGGCACATCAGCAAGCTAAGTTTCAGTTCGCGGGATTCGTCCATGCCCTTCCCTTGATGCGGGTGCCGCAACACCGCCGGCGAAGACCCCGCCCGGAGTTTGGGCTGCGGCTAATCGGTCCGGCGCCCACTGTGTCTAGCTCCGCTCGCGCCCGTCTAGCCGGTTGACGGGACATCGGCTCCGCGGCCGATTTGGATCGGCACGCCCAGATGTTCGGCTGACCCAACCTGGCCCGGCGCCCGAATCGACAATAACGCCGACCCAGGCGTTGCCCTACGAGTAAGTCGGTTAATACGCCAAAAGGATGCGGCTTGGATTGTGATAATTGGGTTAGAAAATCTGGCCTTGAACGCCGGCCCATCCTTGGCTGACGACCAAGGACCCCCAAGCCGCATGGCCGATATGACTACAGTCCTGGTGACCCGGCTGCTGGCGCGGTGTACTCTCGGAGAGCCTCTTTTCGTCGAGCACCAACACACCCGCCCAGTTCCTCCGGTGGGCCGCGTTGGCGGGATCGATCACTCCGACGAGAACACCTTCAGCAACAAAGTCTTTGCAGGCCCGGCCGTTGGCGCCGCAGCGTTCACGGCTGGCCGGACCGTCGGCCAGTGGCTGGGCTGTCAGGCAGCGTCACTGTGGCCAGCGGCCGACGGGCGAACCCGCCCGCGGCGCCAGGAAGGATAGCGTATGCTTCGGCGACAGATCCTGGTCATCGACGACGACCCGTATGTCCTCCAGATTCTGAAACTCTGCCTCGCCACCATGGGCGATTTTGTGATCCAGTACGCGCCCGACGGGCCGCGCGGCCTGCGCCTGGCCGGCAGCAGCCGCCCGGACCTCATCCTGCTGGACTACGATCTGCCCGGCCTGGATGGCTTGGAGACCCTCGAACGGCTGCGCGGCGAAGCCCATCTGGGGGCGACTCCGATCGTGGCGATGACGGGCGCCCTGCGCCTCTCACCGCGCTGCCGTGAGCTGATCGCGCGCTGCGACGGCTACATCGCCAAACCCTTTGAGTTTGAGCAACTGCGGCACAGCGTCTTGAAAATGCTGACGCGCCCGCCGGCCCAGTCCGCGGCCCCGGACTGGGCCGAACCCTTGCCTCAGGGGGCCTGACCGGCTGGGCCGGGAGCTCAGATGTCCACGGCCGACAACAGCCGGGCGGCCTCCCACGCCAGCATCCCGCCCTGCAAGGCCCAGACCTCGGTATAGCCGCGCTGCCGGAAGTGCGCGGCCGCCCGCGCCGCCCGCCGCCCGCTGCGACAGACGAACACCACCGGCCGCTCGCGCGGCACCGGTTCCGCGCCGCTTAACAGACGTGGCAGCGGGATCAGCAGCGCCTCCGGCACATGGCCCTGGGCGAACTCGCGCGGCTCCCGCACATCGATGATCAACGTCCCCTCGCCGCGCCGCAGCGCGTCCCAGACCTCGCGCGGCGCCCGATAGAGGCCGGCCTCCTCGGACAGCGCCTCCGGCAGGCGCAGATCCGCGCCATGCAGCTGCTTGGGCAGATTCTGGCACTCCTTAAACGCGCGCACCGGACACTCGTAGATGCACACGGCCGGGTCCAACACTTTGTAGAACAGCCGCGCCAGCGCGCTGCCGTCGCCGATCAGGAAGTGGTCACGGCCGAGATAGTCGAAGAAACCGCTGGTCCGCATCACGTCCCAGACCGGCTCCCGAAAGCGCGACAGGTAGACGTCGCCGCCGCGCTCCCGGTACAGGCGCACGATGCCCTCCAGCATGTGCACGCCGCTGATGTCCAGATGCTGCACGCCGTTCATGCGCAGCAGCAGGAAACGCTGCTCGCTGTGGCGTTCCTGGTTCTGGCGCAAGTATTCGTCGACGTGGTGGGCGGCGCCAAAGTAAAGGTCGCCCTGCACCTCGACGATGGTGAGCTGCGGGCAGAGCGGCTTGTGCGGCTGGTGCTCCAGGTGCGCGAACTGGTCGTCCGGCAGCACGGTGCGCACGCGCGGCGTGCTCGTCTGCAGCAGGTAGTAGGCCAATGACATCAGGATGCCGGTCAACACCGCAAACTGCAGCGGCAGCAGCAGCGTGGCCAGAAACGTCGTCAGCATGATCAGCCGGTCGCCGGGGGCGCTGCGCCAGATGCGCCCGATCTCGCGCCGGTCGATCAGGCCGACGGCGGAGACGGTGACCACGCCGGCCAGGGCCGCCAACGGGATGTAGGCGGCCAGCGGCGCCAGCACCAGCAACACCACCAGCCCGAGCAAACCCGAAAAGACGCCGGCCACCGCGCTGCGCGCCCCGGCCTCGGCGTTGACGGCCGAGCGCGTGAACGAGCCGCACACCGGGAAGCCGGAGAAGAACCCGCAGGCCAGGTTGGCCAGACCCTGGCCCACAAATTCCTGGTTGCTGTCCAGGCGCTGGCCGGTGCGGGCGGCCAGGCTGCGCGTGATAGACAGGGCCTCCACCAGGCCGATGGCTGAGATCGCCAGCGCCCCTGTCGACAGCTGACCGATCAGCGCCAGGTCCAGGACCGGCGGCACCTTCAGCGGCGGCAGGTGGCGCGGTAGTTCGCCGACCACGGCGACGCCCTGTCCGTCCAGCCCCACCACCGCCACGATCAAGGCCGCCGTCACCATGGCGATCAGGGCCACCGGCAGCTTGCGGTTGAGCCGGCGCAGCCCCACCATCAGGCCGATGACCACCAGGCTCAGGACGGCGCTCGGGACGTGCAGCGTCCCCAGGTGCGCCACAATCAGGGCCACGGTCTCGCCCAGCCCCGGCACCGACGGGATCGCCAGGCGCAGCAGGTGGCGGGCCTGGTTGATCAGGATCAGCAGACCGGCGCCGGCCGTGAAGCCCACGATAACCGAATCCGACACGAAGTTCACGAGCACGCCCAGGCGCGCCAGGCCCATCAGCAGGCGCGCGCCGCCCACCATCACGGCCAGCAAGGCCGCCGCCGTGATGTACTCGGGCGTGCCCGGCAGCGCCACGCCGAGCAGGGTCGCCAGAATGAGCAGCGAGGTGGTGTTGGTGGGTCCGGTGGCCAACTGGTTGGACGAGCCCCACAGGCCGCCGACCACGGCGCCGACGATGGCCGCGTACAGGCCCACCTCGGCTGGCAGCTCCGAGATCAGCGCGTAAGCCATGGCCTGCGGCAGCGCGATGACGGTGACGGTGAGGCCGGCCACGAAGTCTGGCCACAGGTCGGCGCGCCGGTACGCGCGCAGGATAGTCAGCGGGCGCAGGAAGAAGCCGGACGTGACGCGCGCCTGCGCGGCCAGCCAGGTGCCGGCCTGCCGCCAGCGCGGCGTCAGAGGGAGCGGGGCGAAGCCCTCCGCAGTCGTCATCGCCGTAGCCCGTCCAGGCGGCGGCAGGATTGGGGGCGCACGATCGACCTCCGAAGGTGGGGGCAGCAGCGGACGCTTAGATTCTAGGCTGGAGGGGCCGTTTCGCACAAATCGCCCAGCGCTGGCCGGCCGCTCCGGGCCGCGCAGCCGCGCCACTCTCCGGAAATGGGCGTCGGCCTGCGGGTGAGGGGGGCACCCGAAGGCCGACAGGCTTAGTATAGGCCCGACCATAGTTGGGAGCGATAGCGATGGTTGAAAAACGCCAAACCAGCTTGAGCCGCAACCTGGCCAAGCGGCCGAGCCCGGCCTCCGCCGCCCGGCTGAGCACCTGTCTAGCCTCAAGACTGATGCCCGGCGGCACGGCTTTGGCTAGGCTGAGAGGCGTGAAAGAGGAGGTTGGCGATGTTGTCGACAAACGGGCAGGCTCGCTGGATGCTGGCATTTCTCGCCCTGGCCCTCGGTCTCGCGCTGGCGGCGCCGCTCAGCCCAGTCCGCGCGGCGACGCCCGGGGTGGCTTATGTGGCCACGGGCCTGCTCAACCTGCGCGCCGGCCCCGGCACCACGCACGCCGTGGTCGCGCAGTTGGGTGACGGCCAGGCCGTGACGCTGTTGGGCCGCAACTTCGATGGGACCTGGCTGGAGGCGCGCACGCCGGCCGGGCAGACGGGCTGGCTCAGCACGCGCTACCTGGTGACCGAGACCGCCATCAACGACCTGGCCGTGACCGATGGTTCCACCACGCTGGCCAGGGGCTATGCCATCAACCTGATTGCGTTGCGCGAAGGTCCCGGCCTGAGCTTCGCTCAGCTGCGCTATCTGCCGCGCAACGGCGAGGTCCGGCTGATGGGCCGCAACCTCAATGGGCGCTGGGTGTGGGTGCGGCTGCCAGACGGCGCCGAAGGCTGGGTGGAGGCCCGCGCCCTCAAGACCAGCGTGCCCGTGGATGGCCTGGCCCTCAGCGACGACCGCTTCCCCGGCTCGCCGCCGCCGGCCGTCATCGTCAACTGGCGCGGCGAGTACTTCTCCAACCGCGACCTGGCCGGCAGCCCGGCCCTGGTGCGTGACGACGCCTTCCTGGATTTCAACTGGGGCGCTGGAGCGCCCGCGCCCGGCCTGCCCGCCGACGACTTCTCGGCTCGCTGGACCCGCACCCTGACGCTCGAAGGCGGCCGCTACCGCTTCCGTGCCGCCGCCGATGACGGCGTGCGCGTGTTCGTCGACGGCAGCCTGGTGATCGACGGCTGGCAGGAGGCCAGACTGCGCGAGCTGACGGCCGATGTAGTGTTGGCCGCCGGCGCACACAGCGTCCGTGTCGATTACTTCGAGCGCGGCGGCGAGGCGGCGGCCCGTCTGAGTTGGGAGCGCCTGGATAGCTTCCCGGATTGGCGCGCCGACTATTTCGCCAACGGCACCCTCAGCGGCGGCCCGACCGTGACCCGCAATGACGTGACCCTGGACTTCAACTGGGGCCTGGGCGCGCCGGACTCGCGTTTGCCGGCCGATGGGTTCTCGGCGCGCTGGCAGCGCAGCCTGGAGTTGGAGGCCGCCACGTATCGGTTCCGCCTGGCGGTGGACGACGGCGCCCGGCTCTGGGTGGACGACCGGCTCATCATCGACGAGTGGCGCGGCGGCGGCGTGCGCGAAGCGACCGGCGAAGTGGCGTTGGCGGCCGGCACGCACCGGCTGCGCGTAGAGTACTTCGAGGCGACGTTGGACGCGCGCCTGCGCCTGACCTGGGAGAAGAGCGGCCCGCCCGTCTACACGGACTGGAAGGGCGAGTACTTCGCCAACCCGGACCTGAACGGCGCGCCGATCCTCACTCGCAACGATGTGCGCCTGGACTTCAACTGGGGAGCGGCGCCGCCGGCGGCCAAAGTGCCGGCCGACCTGTACTCGGTGCGTTGGAGCCGCACGCTGAACTTCGAGGCAGGCTCGTACCGGTTCTATGCCGAAGCCGACGACGGCGTGCGGGTCCTGATCGATGGCCAGCCGGTCATCAACCAGTGGCATGAGAGCGATGGCGGCCAGTATTTCGCCGACCTGACCCTGGCGCCGGGGCAGCACGCGGTCGTAGTGGAGTACTACGAGCGCTATCACGGAGCGCTGCTGCACGTATGGTGGACCGGGCCGTAACGCCTGGCCGTCCGAATTCTTAATGTATCGGCCCGCCTCGCACAGGTTCTTGCGAGGCGGGCCTTTATGGTCAGGTATTTGCCTCTTTCACACTGGCGAGGCCGGCCCTACAATGAAACCAGACCCGTAGCGCGAGTCCCTGGGCAAGAGACCAGCGGCCGAGGCCGGGCAGCCGGTGTCGGCCAGGAGGTTGCCATGACTCACGAGGCAGAACAGGTCTGGTGCGTCCGGTGCGGCGCCGAGATCGACTGCGCGCCTGTCGCCATCGATGGGCGCCTGTACTGCTGCGCGGATTGCGCCGCCGGCCGGCCCTGCGAGTGCGGGGAGCGCATGGGCCTGGGCGACGAACGCCGCGGCGCGCGCACTGCCGCGGATCGGGACAGCGTCCTAGCCGGCGGCTGAGCCCGCGCCCGTTGGCGGTTCAACCGGAGGGGGCCTCACCGGGGCGGGCCTCGGTTAGTTCGCCGCGCAGATCGCGCTGCAGGTCGGCCACGATCTCAGCGCGCGTCCGCCCGGTGCCCAGCAGCCAGTACAGCTTGGTCAGGGCGGCCTCAGTGGTGAGGTCCAGCCCGCTGACGACGCCGGCCTCCGCCAGCCAGGCCCCGGCCGAGTAACTGCCCAGGCTGACCGTCCCGCGCCAGCACTGGGTGCAGTCCACGATGACCACGCCGCGCGCCGAAGCTGCCGCGAGGACGCGCTGCAGTTCGGCCTCCCGGTCCGGCACGGTCCCCACCCCATACGCCTCCAACACCAACCCCTCCAGCGGCGGCTCCAGCAGGGCCCGCGCCATCGCCGCCGTCAGCCCCGGAAAGACCTTGAGCACACCCACACTCGCGTCGCGCGTGTGCTCCACCCGCAGCGGCGTCTCGGCCGGCGGGCGCGGGCGGACCAGCGGCCAGTTGATCTCCATGCGGATGCCGCCGATGCCCAGCGGCGGGTGGTTGGGCGATTCAAAGGCGCTCAGCCCGGTGGCGCTGGCCTTGACGGTGCGGCAGCCGCGCAGCAGCCGGTCGCCAAAGTAGACGCACACTTCCGGGATCGGATCGTGGGCCGCGATCAGCAGCGCGTTGACCAGGTTCTCGATCGCGTCACTGCGCACTTCGTCCAGCGGAATCTGTGAACCGGTGAAGACCACGGGCTTGCCCAAGCCATCCAGCAGGAAGGCGGCCGCCGACGCCGAGTAGGCCATCGTATCCGTGCCGTGCAGGACCACGAAACCGGCGTAATCGGCGTGGCGGTCCGCCACCGCGCGTGCAATCGTCACCCAATCGGCCGGGAGCATGTTGGCCGAATCCAGCAAGGGCTCAAACTCAATCAGGTCGTAATCCGGCAGGGCGGGGCTTTGCAGCGTACTGATGGCGGCCACCTGGGCGGCCAGGTAGCCGGGGGCGGGCGCGTAGCCGTGCGGCGTGCGCCGCATGCCGATCGTGCCGCCGGTGTACAGGATGCAGAGGCGCCGGGTGCTCATGACGCCCAAAGATAACGTTGGACGCAGCCGGCGTCAAACGCTGAACCCGGGGGAGAGCTTATGGGATAATGCCGCACTCGGCCCGTTCTTTCATCGCTCAAGGAGTCGCTGCTCATGAAAGTCGCCTACGTGTTCACGTCGCCGCGCGCGGCCAGCTACAAGCTGGGCCAGATGATCCTGCCGCAGCTGGAAGCTGGGACTCACCGCGTCCAGGTGGTGGGGATGTTCTTCTTTGACGACAACGTCTTCGTGCTGCGCCAGGGTGACCCCCTCGGGGAACGCCTGGCGAAGGTGGCCGCCCAGACCGGCATGCTGCTGATGATGTGCGATATGTGCGCGCTGGAGCGCCATCTGGCCGAGGGCGAGCCGCGCTGGTGCGACGCCTCCGGCCAGGGCCGCACCGAGCCCGGCGAGTGCCGGGTGAGCGGCACGGTCGCGGGCGTGACGGTGGGCTGCTTCCCAGACCTGTACGAGGCGCTGGGCGGCAACCCGCCGGATCAGGTCATCTCGCTCTGAGCCGTTGCGTCGGCGGGCCCGTATCCGGCCACCGTGCGGTGGCCGGTTTTCTTTTTGGGCCGGCCATCAGCGCCGGCGCAGGTGGGTGCGCTGGAACAGCCAGACCCCGGCGGCGAAATACAGCCCGGAGAGCAGACCCAGCGCGCCGAGTTCGTAGGCCACGCCGCCCAGACCGGCGCCCAGCGTCATAACCTTGTTCAAGGCGGCTACGGCATGGGTCTGCGGGATGAAGTCGAACAGCCCTAACGTGCGTCCACCGACGGTGGCCAGGGGGATGGGCGGCATGGGGAAAACGGCGCCGCTGAAGAACATCAGGAACATCAGCGGGAAATTGGCCACCACAAAAGCCTCGCCGACCGTGTGCGTGAAGCAAGCCACGATCAAACTGATGCCGATCACCGACAGGCTGGCCATGGCCGTCACCAGCACCGCCACCCACAGCGGCCCCTGGCTGCGGAAGCCCAGGGCCAGCGCCGTGAGGAACGTCAGCGCCACGGCCGCCAGCGCCACCAGCATCTGCGCCAGGGTGATCCCGCCCAGATACTCGAACGCCGACAGCGGCGTCAACTGCAGGCGGCTGAACGTCCCGGCTTCCACCTCCCGCGCCACGGTCATGGCCGCCTGAAAGACCAGCATGGCGACAGCCACCACCAGCAGCCCCGGCACGTACAACTCGAACTCGGTGCGCGTGCCCGAGGCGCCCAGCGGCTCCTCGCTGAGCCGCAGCGGCCCGGTCTGGCCCGTGGCCGTCTGGGCGTAGGCGTCCACAGCCGAGGCCGCCAGCACCGCGGCTACGGCGTAGGGCGGGTTGGTCAGGTCCCCGACCAGGGTGACGGCGGCCGGCCGCCGCTCGAGCAGCGCCTGCGAGAAATCGGCCGGGAGCACCAGCAGGGCCACGGCCTGGCGATCGCGCAATTGTTGCTCGGCCTCCGGCCGATCCGTGGCCGGCCTGATCTTCAGCAACGCCCGGCCATCGGCGTAGGTGACGGCCCGCAGCGCCTGCACGGCTTCGGCGCCGGCTTGCCAGGGCGTGCCGTCAGCGCGCTGCGCGCCCTGGTCGGCGTTCACCACCAGCACGGTGTACGTGGTGGAGCCGCCGCCGTAAAACAGCCAGTACATGAGGACGAAGACCGGCGCGATACTGATCGTCAGCGCCAGCATCCATGGCGCGCGCAGCTGCTCACGCAGACTCTTGCGGAAGACGCTCGCCAGCCTCATTCGCGCAGCCCTCGGCCGGTGAGCGCCAGGAAGACGTCCTCCAGCGTGTTGGCCCGCAGCCGCGCCTCGCCGGCCGTCAGGCCGGCCGCGTGCAGGGCCGTCAGCAGCGCCGGGAGCTGGTTCACCAGCCCGCGGCCGCGCACCACCAGCCCCGGCGCGCGGGCCGCCGCTGTCATACCCAGCCGCGCCGCCACCGCCTGCGCGGCCTCGCCCTGGCCGTCCACCAGGCGGATCTCGAGCACGTCGCCGTCGCCGATGCGCCCCTTCAGGGCCTCGGGCGTGTCCAGCGCCAGCAGCCGTCCGTGGTCGATGATGGCGACGCGGTCGGCCAGACGGTCGGCCTCGTCCATGTTGTGCGTGGTGAGCAGGACAGTTTTCCGGCGGGCCAGCGACCGGATGGTATCGCGCACCAGCACCCGGCTTTGCGGGTCCAGGCCGGCCTCCGGCTCATCCAGCACCACGATCTCGGGGTCGTGCACCAGGGCCAGCAGGACGTTCAGGCGGCGCTGCATGCCCCCGGACAGCGTCCGCGCCAGTTGGTCGCGCTTCTCGGCCAGGCCGAGCATCTCCAGCAGGGCCAGGGCGCGCTGCCGGGCGGTCTGGGCGCGCAGCCCGTACAGCTCGCCCACGAAGACGAGTTGCTCCAGGCACGTCAACATCGGCCAGAGCACAATGGCCTGCGGGCACACGCCGACACGCTGGCGGAGACCGCCATCGCCGCCGCGCACCGGGCGTTCGTGCAGGAGGACGGCACCGCTGTCCGGCTGGAGCAGCCCGCACAGCAGGCTGATGGTCGTCGTCTTGCCGGCGCCGTTCGGCCCGAGCAGGCCAAAGACTTCGCCGGCCGTGACCGCCAGCGAGAGCTCATCCACGGCCAGCAGGCGGCCATAGCGCTTGGTGAGCGCCGTGGCGCGCAGGACTACCGGAGCGGGAACCGGGGACGTGGACATGGCGGGTGGCACTGGCTGCGCGGACGAGGATGGTTGTCACCGCCGACTCTGGCAGGGTCGCCGGCCCGCTGACAGCGTTGAAACGCCTCAAATCCCCGGCCGATTGTCACGCGGCCGGCCAGAAACAATCCCGGGTCGGTTTTCCTTTGCGCCCGTGGCCGCTTTCGTCTAGAATCACACGCGAGGATGAGCATGCTGGAACGTCTCAAACGCTTGCTGACCGGCCAACCCCGATCCGAACCCAAGCCGCCGGCGCCGGCCGTGCCGCGGCCGACGGCCAGCGCTCCACCGGCCTCTCCGCCCGCCAAACCCGCTCCAACGCCGAGCCAGCCCGTGCCGGAAGCTCCCCTGCCCAAACCCACCTCGGCTGAGGGCGCGCGCGAATACCTGGCGCGCGTGCAGGCCAAGGTGGCGCGCCTGGCCGAGGATTTCGCCGCCGGCAGCATCAACCGCACCCAGTTCCAGGAGATGTACGCGCATTACCGGCGCGAGATCCGCGTGGTGGAGCGGATGCTGGAAGCGCAGGAGGGCGATTGGCGCGGCGCCGTCAACGAAGGCCAGACCGTCAACATCCGCAAGCGCCACGTGGCCCGCGCCGAGGGCTACGCCATCTACGAAAACGACTCCGGCATGCCGCTGGCAACGCTGGGCAAGTTTGAGGTCGATCCGGCCCTGGTGGTGCCGATGCTGTCCAGCTACCGTTCGGCCGCCGAGGAGATGTTCGGCGGCGGTGTGCGCTCCACCGGCATCGACAACGGGCGCTGGCTGACGTTCATGCCCGGCCAGTTTACGACCCTGGTTGTGCTCTTCACGCTGGAGCCGGCGGTGAAGCAGCTCGAGTTTCTGGAGACCCTGCACCGGACCTTCGAGACGGCCAACCGGAATCCGCTCAGCCAGCCGCCGGTCGATCCGGGCGGGTTGATTTATCCGCAGGAGTTCGATCTCGGTCTGTGGCGCAGCGCCTGACGGCGCCGCCGTCGACCGGCCTACCTATGCCCGCCGCGCCTCCCACGCTCAAGGTCGTCGTCGCCGGCGACGGCAATGTCGGCAAGACTTCGCTGATCCGGCGCTGGGCCGAGGGGCGCTTCGAGTCCAGCCGCGTGATGACGATCGGCGTGGACTTCCAGACCAAGCTGGTGGAACTGCCGGACGGCACCGTCAAACTCTCGATCTGGGACGTGGCCGGACAAGAGCGTTTCGAGTCCATGCGGCCCGGTTTCTACCGCGGCAGCCGGGCGGTGGCGCTGGTCTTCGATGCCAGTGAGCAGGCGTCTTTCTTGAGCCTGGCGCGCTGGCAGGCCGAGATCCGCAAAGCGGTGCCGGCGGCGCGCTTCCTGGTGGTCGCCAACAAGATCGACCTGCCGCGGGTGGTCCCGGCGGACGCCGGCCGCCAGCTGGCCCTGGCGCTGCGGGCGCCGTATGTGGAGACCAGCGCGGCCACCGGTGACGGCGTGGCGTCGCTGTTCGAGGCCCTGGCGCGGCAGGCGCGCGGTGAACCCAGCCGCGCCGCGTGAGTGGCCGGCCTCTCGGCCAAAACGCACCCGCGTTGTACGCCTGGCTTGACAGTCCACGCCGGCGACATATACTGACTCCATGTTCCTCCCAGGCGCTCGGACACGGTTGGTCTGCCTGTGTACCAAGCGGGCCGGTTTTTGACCCCCGCTTGAGCTCTGGCGCCTTTCCCCCTGTTTCGCACCGTTTCCCGAATTGAGCCAGGCCGCCTAAGCGGGTCCGACCGCCGGTCCGCGTTGGTTGCCGCCGCTTGTCAGCCTGAACTGGCCACTGTTCTTTCGATTCCCAAGGGAGCCTGCTTCGCCATGAAAATCGCCAACAATGTCACGGATCTGGTCGGCAACACGCCGCTGGTGCGGCTGAACCGCCTGGTCGACGGCGCCGTCGCCGACATCGTCGCCAAACTCGAGTTCTACAACCCCGCCCACAGCGTCAAGGACCGCATCGGTGTCGCCATGATCGACGCCGCCGAGGCCGCCGGCGCCATCAAGCCGGACACGGTCATCCTGGAGCCCACCAGCGGCAACACCGGCATCGCGCTGGCCTTCGTCTGCGCGGCGCGCGGCTACAAATGCGCGCTGGTGATGCCCGAGACCATGAGCAAGGAGCGGCGTATGCTGCTGCGCGCGTACGGCGCCGAGTTGATCCTGACGCCGGGCAGCGAGGGCATGCCCGGGGCCATCAAGCGCGCCGAGGCGCTGGCGGCCGAGGACCCGCGCTACTTGATCCCGCAGCAGTTCAAAAACCCGGCCAACCCGGAGATCCACCGCCGCACCACGGCCGAGGAGATCTGGCGCGACACCGACGGCCGGGTCGACATCCTGGTGTCCGGGATCGGCACGGGCGGCACCATCACCGGCGTCGGCGAAGTGCTCAAAGCGCGCAAGCCCACCTTTCAGGCCATCGCCGTGGAGCCGGAGGCCTCGCCGGTGCTGTCCGGCGGGCAGCGCGGCCCGCACCCCATCCAGGGCATCGGCGCCGGCTTCGTGCCGGACGTGCTCAACACCCAGATCTATGCCGAGATCATCCGCGTCAAGAACGACGACGCCTTTGACCTGGCGCGGCGCGCGGCGCGCGAAGAGGGCCTGCTGGTGGGGATCTCGTCCGGCGCCGCGCTGTGGGCGGCCCGGGAGGTCGGCCGCCGGCCCGCCAATGCCGGCAAGCTGATCGTGGTCGTCATTCCATCCTTCGGCGAGCGCTATCTGAGCACGCCGTTGTTCGCTCATCTGGCGGATTGAAGGGGCAGGATGTGGGCTACTCTGAAGAGTGACATCGCCGCGGTTTTCGAGCGCGACCCGGCCGCGCGCAGCCTGTTCGAAATCGTCCTGTGCTATCCCGGCCTGCACGCCGTTTGGGGACACCGGCTCTCCAGCTGGTTCTGGCGGCGCGGCCTGTTCTTTCTGGGGCGCTGGGTCTCGCAGGCTGTGCGCGCCCTGACCGGCATCGAGATCCATCCTGGCGCCAAGATCGGCCCCGGCTTCTTCATCGACCACGGCATGGGCGTGGTGATCGGCGAGACGGCCGAGATCGGCGA
>CALFZO010000010.1 GCA_937952305.1 uncultured Anaerolineales bacterium
CAGCCGCAGCCGACCGGCGATCAGCCGCCGCTGCCCATCAACCGGCCGACGCCCAGCGCAGTCCGGCCGCCCAGCGGCGAGACGCCGGCCGGCCCGCGCCCGCCGTCCGTGAAGCCGGCTGCCAAGCCGGCGACGAAGGCCGCGCCCGCGCCCGCCTCAACGCCGGCCGCCCTGCCGGCGGCGGCGGCCACGCCCGGCCCGGCCTACGATCAGCCGCTCGTCATCGGCGGCGAGCAGGTCTGGGAACTGCCCGAGATCGACGACATCCTCGAGAACGGCACCGAGACCGGCGCCGACGACGAGTTCGACCGCAAGCGCGTGCAGGTGATCGAAGGCACGCTGGCGTCCTTTGGCGCGCCGGTGCGCGTGGTGGAGATCAACCGCGGCCCGACCATCACCCAGTTCGGCGTCGAGCCGGACTTCGTGGAGAGCCGCGGCGGCAAGAAGACCAAGGTCAAGGTCGGCAAGATCACGGCGCTGGCCGACGACCTGGCGCTGGCCCTCTCGGCCAAGTCCATCCGGATCGAGGCGCCGGTGCCCGGCAAGGGCTACGTCGGCATCGAGGTCCCCAACGAGCAGAGCGCGCTGGTGGCCTTGCGCGATGTGATGGAGACCGAGCGCTTCGGCAAACTCAAAGGCAGCCTGCGCCTGGCGCTGGGCCAGGACGTCTCCGGCGGCCCGATCGTGGCCGACCTGGCCGCCATGCCGCACCTGCTGATCGCGGGCACCACCGGCTCCGGGAAGAGCGTGTGCGTGAACGGCATCATCGCCTGCCTGCTCCTGCAGAACACGCCGGACGACCTGAAGCTGCTGATGGTCGACCCGAAGCGTGTGGAGCTGACCGGCTACAACGGTATCCCGCACCTGGCCATGCCGGTGGTGGTGGATCTGGAGCGCGTGGTCGCGTCCCTGCAGTGGGTGACGCGCGAGATGGACGAGCGCTACCGCAAGTTCGCCAAAGCCGGCGTGCGCAACATCGTCGATTACAACAGCCGGGCCGCCACCAGCGGCGAGAAGAAACTGCCCTACCTGGTGGTCCTGATCGACGAGTTGGCCGACCTGATGATGCTGGCCCCAGACGAGACCGAGCGCATCATCACGCGCCTGGCCCAGCTGGCCCGCGCCACCGGCATCCACCTGATCATCGCCACGCAGCGCCCGTCCGTGGACGTGGTCACCGGCCTGATCAAGGCCAACTTCCCGGCCCGCATCGCCTTCGCGGTGGCCTCCGGCGTGGACTCGCGCGTGATCCTGGATCAGCCCGGCGCGGAGCGCCTGCTCGGCCGCGGCGACATGCTCTTCCAGTCGCCGGACTCGCCCGCGCCGATCCGGTCACAGGGCGCGTTCGTGTCCGATGGCGAGCTGCAGCGCCTGGTGCGCCACTGGAAGGGCGCGCGCGGCTTCGACCAGGCGCCGACCGGGCCGGGCGACACCGCCACCGCCACGCCGCCGCCGGTCCCGCCCAAGGTGGACACCTCCCACATCGTCGCCGTCGGCGCCGGCCTGCCGCGCCCGGCCCGCCCTCAGCCCAGTTCGCCGCCCACGGCGCCGCCTCAGCCGCCGCTGTGGGACCCCGGCCAGTTCGCCGAGCCGCTGGGCAAGACCGAGGGCGAGGATGAACTGCTGGAGGAGGCCATCAAGGCGGTGCGCGAGATGAAGAAAGCGTCGATCTCATTGTTGCAGCGCCGCCTGCGCATCGGCTACACGCGCGCCGCCCGCCTGATCGACGTGTTGGAAGAGAAGGGCATCATCGGCCCGGCCAAAGCCGGCGCCCAGCAGCGCGAGGTGATCGGGGCCGAAGAGGACGTCAACCCAATGCGCCCGGCCGCCTCGAGCGAGGACGCCTCCGACGCCGCGCCCAACACCCGCACCTGGACGGCCGAGGACTGAGCGGCCCGTTCCCGGCCACGACACGCCTGATGAATTCATTCCACCTTCGACCCACCCGGCCGGGGCCGCGCTGGCTGGCCGTCGTCTGCGCCCTGGCATTGGCCGGCTGCGCGGGCACACCCACGGCCACCCCGCTGCCGGCGCCCGCCCTCACCCCAGCGCCCGCCACGGCCACCGCGCCGCCGCTGCCGACCGTCACAGCCGCGCCCGCGCCGACGGCCACGGCCTCCGGCGTCCTGCTGGCCTTCCTGGCCGGGGACGGCGATCCGCGCCCGCTGGCGGCGGCGCAGACCACGGCCGCCGAGTTGGGTTGGCGCTTCGAGTCGAGATCGGCCACCGCGCCAGAGGCGCCGGCCGCGCTCCAGGAGTGGGCGGCGCAAGGCGCCGGCGTCATCGTCGTCGAAGGCGCGGGCCTGACGGAAGCCACGCGCGCGGCGGCGGCTGAGTGGCCGGCCGTTTACTTCATCGGTCTGGGCCAGGCGGCCGAGGCCGAGACGCCCGGCAACCTGCTCGCCCTGGGCGGCGCGCAGGATCGTCTTGACCAGGCCGGATTCCTGGCCGGCATGCTGGCCGGCTTCGCCACCGAGACGGAACGCGTGGCCGTCTTCAGCGACCCGACCTCGCCCGAAGGCCGCAAGTATCGCAACGGCTTCCTGAGCGGCGTGCGCTACACCTGCCCCAAGTGCCGGCTGGACACGCTGGACCTGACCGGATCGGGGACGGCCGATTTGGCGCGGGCGGAGGGCGTGAAGTACGCGGCCCTGGGCGCGGACGTGATCTTCGCCGCGGCCGGCCCGGCCGGCGAGGCCGCGTTGCTGGGCGCGGCCGAGGCCGGCGCTGTCGTGATCGGCAGCCACAGCGACGCGCGCACGACGGTGTTCGGCGGCGGCGCGGCCGGCGCGGACCGGGTGCTGACCAGCGTCTACGCCGACCCCGGGGCGGCCCTGGCCGGCGCGCTGCGCGCTTTCCACGCCGGCCAGCCGCTCAGCGGCGCGCAGCCGTTGAGTCTGGCCAACGCCGGCATCGGCCTGGCCCCCCTGCAGGATCCGGCCGGCCGGGTGGAGCCGCTGGACGTGCAGGAGGTGGAGACGGCGCGCCAACGCCTGGCGGCGCGGACGTTGGAGACGGGCGTGGACCCGCTCACCGGCGACGAACGTTAAAGAGCCCTAACTTGCCAGACCCCGCGATCGTGCTTATAGTGTCCGGGGTTAATTCCACGCGCTGCTGACACCCGGCCGAAAAAAGTGGGCGGGGGCCGGCGCGGCGCTCTGTGGGCAGGACACCGCCTGTCCATCTCTTCTTGCCGACGGGACACCAGGAGACTCGCACCTATGGAAATGGAATACGGCCGGGCGTTCGCGTTCCCCACCCAGAACATCGACTGGGTCAAGAAATGGGCCATCGCCGGCGCCATCTCGCTCATCCCGATCGCGGGGCAGCTCGTCCTGGCCGGCTACAGCGTGGAGATCACGCGCCGCGTCATCAACGACGAACCGACCACGCTCCCGGAGTGGAGCGACTTCGGCAGCTTCCTGCGCAAAGGCTTCGGCGTGCTGGTGATCGGCCTGGTCTACTTCCTGCCGCTGGTGCTGTTGGGGTTATGCCTGGGCGTTCCGCTGGGCGTGGCGAGCGCGCTCCAGAACGGGGGCGGTGACACCGAATGGCTCGGTCAGTTGGGCGGCGTCCTCGGCGCCTGCCTGGGCTGTCTGGGCGCGTTGTACGGCCTGGCCGCCGGGCTGATGCTGCAGGCCGCGCTCGGCCGGTACGCGGCCACGGACCAGATCGGCGCGGCCCTGCGCGTCGCCGAGGTCTTCGCCCTGGTGCGGGCCAAGCCCGGTGTTTTCCTGATCGTGATGGTGGTGTCGGCCCTGGCGCAGTCCGTGCTGACCTCCCTGGCCGTCATCGCCTGCGTCATCGGCGCGGCCTGGGGCGGCGCGTATGCGGCGCTGGCCACCGCGCACCTGATCGGGCAGGCGTATCGCTACGTCAGCGCCACCAGCACCCCTCAGTAGCGCGCGGCGCGTCGCTTTCGCAACGGGCTGGTCTGGCGACCGGCCCGTTTTTTGTTGGCCGGGCTCAGGCGGACCGCAGGCGGCGCAGGCGCTCGGCCGCGGCTGTCAGAGTCTCCAGGCGCTTGCAGAACGCGAAGCGCGCCCAGTGGGTGGCGGACGGGGACATGGCGCTGGCCGGGATGGCGGCCACGCCGATCTCCAGGGTGAGCCAGCGGCAGAAGGCCACATCGCCGCCAGTGAAACCCAACGGCGCAAAGTCAGCCATCAGATAGTAGGCGCCTTGCGGCGCGCCCACGCGCAGGCCGGCCGCGCGCAACGTCTCCAGCAGGAAGGCGCGCCGGCGCGAGTACTCGGCCTGGAGCGCCTGGAAATACGCCGCCTCCAGGCTCAAGGACACGGCCGCCCCGGCCTGCAGCGGGGCCGGCGCGCAAAACGTGATGTACTGGTGCGCGCGCCGCACCGCCGCGCTCAAATCCGCCGGCGCGATGCTCCAACCCACCTTCCAGCCCGTGAAGTTGAAGGTCTTGCCGTGGCTGCTGACCGTGATTGTGCGCGCGGCCATGCCCGGCAGCGTCGCCAGGCGCACATGCCGGGCGCCGTCGTAGACCAGGTGCTCGTAGACTTCGTCGCTAAGCGCGAGCACGTCCCAGCGCTGGCACAGCGCCGCGATCTGGCCCAACTCCTCCGCGGTGAAAACCTTGCCGGTGGGGTTGTGCGGGGTGTTGACCAGGATCAGGCGCGTGCGCGCGTTGAAGGCGGCCGCCAGCTCAGCCGGGTCAAACGTCCACAGCGGGTTGAGCGGGTCGGCGGTGGGGCGCAGCGCCACCAGCCGCGGCACCGCGCCGACCATCAGGATGTCCGGCACGTAGCAATCGAAGTACGGCTCAAACACGATGACTTCGTCGCCGGGGTCCACCAGGCCGAGCAGGGCGGCCAGCAGCGCCTCGGTGGCGCCGGCCGTCACGGTGACTTCGGTTTTGGGGTCGACGGCCTGGCCGTAGAAGCGGGCGGCGTGCGCGGCGATGGCCTGGCGCAGACCGGGGTGGCCGATGCCCTGGGCATACTGGTTGTGGCCGGCCTGGATGGCGGCGATGGCGGCCGCCTTGGCCGGCTCCGGCCCGTCGAAGTCCGGGAAGCCTTGCGAGAGGTTGACGGCGTGATGCTCGGCCGCGAGGCGGCTCATTTCCGAGAAGATGGTCGGACCGAAGCCGGTGACGCGCTGGGCGAAGCGAGACACGGTGTACGGCCTCCGCCGGCGTTCAACGCCGGTGTTGGTGGAGATGGCGCAGCCGTTCGGCGGCGCGCTCGAGCGTGGCCTGGCGCTTGCAGAACGCAAAGCGCGCCCACTGCCGCGGGATGCCGCGGTGGGCTTCGGAGAAGAAAGCGGACGGCGGGATGGCGGCCACCCCGACGTCGGTGGTCAGCCAGCGGCAGAAGGTTGTATCGTCGGCGCCGCGCAGCGCGGGGTGATCCAACTCGGAGAAATCGGCCAGGACAAAGTAGGTGCCCTGCGGCACACTGACGCGCAGACCGGCGTCGCGCAGCGCCTGCACCAGGAAATCGCGCCGAGCTTGAAACTCGTCCGCGAAGCTGCGATAGAACTCGTCGTCCAGGCCGAGGGCGACGGCGGCCGCGGCCTGCATGGGCGTGGACGTGGCAAACGTGATCCACTGGTGCGCGCGCCGGAGGGCGCTGGTGAGGGCGGGCGGCGCGAGGCCCCAGCCGATCTTCCAGCCCGTGAAGCTGAAGGTCTTGCCCAGGCTGCTGACGGTGACTGTGCGCGCGGCCATGCCCGGCAGCGTCGCCAGACGCACATGCCGGACGCCGTCGTAAACCAGGTGCTCGTAAACCTCGTCGCTGACCGCGACCACGTCCCACTGCTGGCAGAGCGCGGCGATAACGCCCAGCTCGGCCGCGTCCAGCACGCGACCGGTGGGATTGTGCGGCGTGTTGACCAGGATCAGACGCGTGCGCGCGTTGAAGGCCGCCGCCAGCTCAGCCGGGTCGAACGTCCACGCCGGCGGCCGGCACGGGACCAGGCGCGGCACGCCGCCGGCCATGAGCACATCCGGCACGTAAGCGTCGTAAAACGGCTCCAGGATGATGACCTCATCGCCAGGGTCCACCAGGCCCTGGATGGCCGCGAAGAGCGTCTCGGTGGCGCCGCTGGTCACCGTGATCTCGGTCTCGGGGTCCACGGACTGGCCGTAGAAACGGGCCGCGTGCGCGGCGATGGCCTGGCGCAAGGCCGGCTGGCCCATGCTCAAGGCATACTGGTTCTGCCCGGCCTCGATCGCGGCGATGGCGGCCGCCTTGACCGGCTCCGGCCCGTCGAAATCCGGGAACCCCTGGCCTAGGTTGACGGCGTGATGCTCGGCCGCCAGGCGTGACATCTCGCTGAAGATCGTGGTGCCGAAACCGGCGACGCGCCGGGCGAGCCTAGGCGGCATGGTCTTTGGTGAGCCGGTTCCAGGTCTTCTGCATCACCAAGGCGTCGTTCTCCATTTCCGGGCTCTCGCACAGGACGCGGCCCGCGCACCTTGAATCGCGCAGGGCTTTGAACAGGTCCTTGTACTTGAGGTCGGCCTCGGCCAGGGTCAGGTGATGCTTCTCGCCCTTGGGGCCATAGGCGATGCCGGACAGATGGATATGGAGCGTCTTCAGGCCGCGCGCGCCCAGGTGCTTTTTGACCCGCTTGAGCATGGCCGTCCACTCGGCGTACGAATTCGCCGAGCCGTCGCCGGGCCGCGCGTGCAGGTGGGCGAAGTCCAGGCACGGGAGCACGCCGTCGATGGCGGCCGCCATGGCCAGGGTGTCTTCGAGCGAGCCCAGCATCGCGCTCTTGCCCATCGTCTCCGGGCGCAGGTTGACGGGGTTGCCGGCGTCACGCAGTTCCTGCACGCAGCCGCGCAGCCGCGGGATGGCCAGCTCCAACACCTGGGTTGGCGGCTGGCCGAAGTACGAGCCGGGGTGGAAGATGATGTCGGTGGCGCCGGCCAGGTGGCCGTAGTGCGCGGCGTCCATCAGCCGCTTGCGGCTCTTGGGCCACTCCTCGGCGGTGGCGTTCAGGTTGATGAAGTACGGCGCATGCACGGAAAGCGCCACGCCCAGCGCGGCCCCGGCGGCTTTGATCTCCGCGCACTTGGCCTCGGTGACGCGCACAGACTGGACCCAGGCCAGCTCCAGCGTCCCCAGGCCCAGGGCCGCGATGCGCTGGATGCCGCCCACCGTGCCGCCGGGTTTCTTCTCCGTAGACAGGGGCGCGCCGACCGTGCCGAAGACGAAAGTGGATTTGGGCATGGGTGGCCTCGTGATCAGCTAAGGCGAGCGGACCGGGTTGGCGGCGACGACGACGGCGCCGGCCCGGAAGACAGTGGGCCAATTGTCCATGTCCCGCAGGCGCGCGTCAACCTCCGGCACATGGACGGCCGCCCAGTTGCGCCACAGGTCGTCCACGATCACGAAACGCGCGCGCGCGAAGCCGGGATCGAACACGAAGCGCTCGGCGGGGAGGTCCGCCGGCAGATGCGGCGTGGCCCGGCCGGCGGCCGCCGCCGCCATCTGAAAGTCGGCGACCTGGCCGCGTAGCAGCCAGGCCACGGCCGGGGAGGCCAGGGTCAGATCGTCCGCGCCGCTGTGGGCGTTGACGAAGTCGGCGGCGGCGCGTGCCTCGGCGGCCCGCACCAGGAACGGATCGAGGGGCGTCGTGAAGCCCTGGCGCAGTTGGGCCACCGTCACCGCCAGGGCAACCACCGCGGCAGAGAGCGCGCCCACCCCCAGCGCGGCGCGGGCCGGCCGCCAGCGCGCCGCCCAGTCCCAGCCGCGCTCGATCAGCGCGCCCAGGCCGAGGGCGGCCAGCGGGAAGAGCGGGATCAGGTAATACGTGCTCAGGCTGTACAGGGCCACCGTCCGGCCGAGGGCCAGCACAGGCAGGCCGTACAACAATCCGGCGGCGCGGCGCAGCGCGGCCGGCCGCAGCGCGAACAGGCCGAGGCCGCCCAGCGCCAGCCACGGCTCCTGGCGCGCCACCTGGACAACGTTGTCGGCCAGCGTCGCGAGTTGTTGTTCCAGCGGGATGCGGTTCAGGCGCGCCAGCGTGTAGTTCAGGTCAAACGCGAAGGCGGCCGGCGCCGTTGACCATTGAAAGGCCGCGTACAGGGCGAAGGGCGCTCCGGCCAGGGCCAGGCTCCAGGCCAGGTCGGCGGGACGCCGGAGGAGGACGATGACGGCCAGCGGCGCGAGCAGGACGCCGGCCCACAAATCGCTGACCAGACCCAACCCCACGGCCGCGGCGGCGACGGCCAGCCAGCGGCGTGAGCGCGTCTCGCCATAGCCCCACAACCCCACGAGCACGATGACGACGAGCGGCGCGAGCAGGTTGTAGCTGAACCCAAAGCGGCTGTAGAGCACGGCCGACGGCGCCAGCGCCAGCGCTCCGGCCGCCAGCCAGGCCAGCGCCGAGGCGCCGCCCGGCCGACGCCGCTGACCAAAAGCCAGGCCGAGGCCGAGGGCGGCCACCGTCAGGGCGCCCAGGCCCGCCGTCAACGCGCGCAGCGTCGTGATATCGAGACCGGCCAGGCGGGACGCGCCCGCCAGCAGCCAGGCGAACAACGGCAAGCGCCCGAACAGCAGCAGCGAGTCGCCGACGGCCAGGTATTGGACCTGGCCCTGAAGTTGATGGCGAACGAGGTCGAGGTGGGTGCCTTCGTCCGTGTACCAACCGGGGTTGCCGGCCAGGTCGCCGCCCAGCCGCAGCGCGGCGGCCAGCGCCACCAGCGCCGCCAAGCCCAGAGCGCGCGGCCAGGCGCCCTTACGGAGCGATGACTTCGAAGTTATCAAACTCGATGACGGCGTCGGAGCCTTCCCGGCCGATGTCCACGCCCAGTCCCACCCGCCCGTCGTTCAGGTCCGGCTGGTTCCAGATGAACACAGTCTGCCCGTTGATCTCGAACGCGAAGTCCGGGCCGAGCGCGCGGACGGTCAGGCGGTTGAAAGCGCCGGGCTCGGTGCGGATGGCGGCGCTGCTCAGATCGTAGAGGTGGTAGATGGCTGAATCGAAGACGCCCAAAACCCGGAAACTGCCGCTGCTGGTCAATCCGAAGAGGCCGTAATCGCGGCCCTCGGCGCGGAAGGTGAGGCCGTAGATGTACTGGCCGCCCTGGCCGCCGCTGGCCAGGCGCACGTCCACGCTGGCGACGAAATCCGTCACCGGCTCCACCGCGCCCGGCAGCAGGTTCCAGTAGTGGCCGCCGCTGGCCGGCTGGATGCCCCAGCGGTAGACGCCGTCGGCGATGCTCGGCTCGAGCACCAGGCTGCCATCGTCGAAGCGCTCCAGCGGCCAGAAATTGCGGTTGTCGGTGTAGGTCTCAGTGATCGCCACCGTGCGCCAGCCGGCCTGGGCCCCGCTCAGGCTCCGGGCCGTGGCCTCGGCCTGGGCGGTGACCGCCAGATCGGCGAGCGCCTGGGCGGTGACGGTGGCTTCGGCGGCGGCCGTGGCCGAAGCGCGCGCCAGCGCCTGGGCGGTGACACTCGCGACCACCTGGCGTGTCGCCCGCGCATCGGCGCCGGCGGTGGCGTCCGCGTCGGCCAGGCTCAAGGTCAAGGTCGGCGGCGGCGGGGCGGCCGTGGCTCTGACCTCGATCGTGCCGGCGTCGTCGGCGTAATGGATGAGCAGGTCCGGCGTCCACTCCCCGTCGAAGAAGATCGGGAAGCCGCCGGTGGAGTCCGAGAGGACCTGCACGCGCGCCTCGCCGCGCGGCCCCGCGATCGTGAAGCTGTAGTTGGCCGAACAGGTGCTGCTGCACCGGATCTGGCCCCAGGCCAGCCGCCACCAGACCACGTCCACGGGCTGGCCCAGCGCGGCGCGCACGGCCGGATCAGCACGGACGAGGGCAGCCGCCTGGCGGAAAGAGCCGGATAGCATCAGCGGCCCGGCGCCGGACAACACCGCGCACAGGGCGACGCCTGCCACCAGCGCCAGCAACAGCCCAAAGCCGTTCAGGCGCGCGGCCGGTGCGCGACGCTTCCGAGGCTTATCCACGGGCGCGGGCCGCATCGTCCAGGGCGGCACCGGCTGAGCGCGCTCCATGGCCTGCACGGCCTCCTTGGCCTCGCGCAGCCCCACGCCGAAGTGCTCGCGGAACAGGCGGATCGCTTCGATCCGGTCGCCGCCGGCCAGTACGTTGCGGACCTGCGCCAGCTTCTCCATGGTGTCGGGCGCCTCGGGCGTGGCCAGGACCACGCTCGGCTCCGCCTCCGGCTCGCTCAAGCGGGCCTCCCAGGCCTCAACCGCGTCCTTGGCCTCTTTCAGCCCCAGGCCGGTGCGCTGGCGGTAGAGCTTGATGGCCTCGATCTTGTTGCCGCTGACAAGCAGCCGGCGGATCTCGGCCCGCGCCGCGCCGTCCAGCGTGCCGGTTGAGACGGCGCCGGTCTGCACGATCAGGCGGCTGACCTGCAGGACCTTGCCCTCGGCCAGCTGCTCCACCGCGTCCTTGGCCTCTTTCAGCCCGACGCCCGTCAGCTCGCGATAGCGCTTGATGGCCTCGATCTTCTGGCCGGCCTGCACCAGCCGGGCCACTTCGCCGAACTGGCCGGCCTGCTGGAGCAGCCCCGACAGGTCAAAGGAGAGCGGCCGGCCCTCCGGCTCAGGCTGCTCGCCGGCGCCGCCGCGCAACTCAGCCGGGACGATGACGGTGTTGTCGCAGTACGCGCACCGGACGGAGGCGTCGTCGCCGTCGTAGTGCAGGGGCGCGCCGCAGGTGGGGCAGGAGAAGTTTCGAGGCATAGGCACAATCAGCTGAGCTGGCAGATGAGAGATGGGCCGCCGGGTCTGCCCCGCATTATCGCGGTTTCGCGCCGGCGTGTATCTGGGAATTCCGTCATCGGCCGGACGGCGCGGCCCTTAAACAAAATACGCAATCCGCAGCAGGGGATTGCGTAGGGAGGCGTCCAACCAGGGCCCCAGCCGCCAAACGCTGAAGCTGATCCTGCCCGGTCTGCGCGCCGCGAGGCCCGGTCCGCATGCGGGCGGGCGCTACTCTTCTTTCTTGGCGTCGTCTTTCTTGTCCTCACGCCGCCACTTGAGGGTGACGTTGAAGTTGGCCTCGCCGCCGGCCTTGGCGATCACCAGGCTGCCAACCTCGCTGATAGCCTTGAGGCTGAAGTACACTTCCATCTCGTCCGGCGGCTGGCTCAGGCCGCGCAGCTTGCTCACCAACAGGTCCGCCGACTGGCGCACGCCCTCGACGGAGGTGTCGAAGGACTGGCGCGCTTTGTCGGTCGCTTCGGCCGGCGCCTCGCCGCTCTTCACAAATCCGCTGCCGACCTTTTTATCCTCGGCGGTCTCGAATACGATCGAGCCGCCGCTTTCCAGCGGGAACTCCACGAACTTGGCCATCGGTCACTCCTTGGGATTGGAAAAGGAATGAGGGGATTATACCGGCATTCAGATTAGCGAAACGTCAGCGGCGCCCTGCCCGTTAAGGCAGCGACCCGCCGCCGGTCGGCTTCTGGGCGACGAGGTAGTCGGCCAGGTCGTCCGTGACGCCATCGGCGCGGAAGACCTCCCGGACCACCAGGCCGGCGTCCGCGGCCAGCCCGCGCGCCTCCGCTTCGTCCAGCAGATGGACGTAGCGCAGGCCGGACTGCCCGCGGCGCTCCCAGGCCAGCAGGTAGTCGCCGGTCTCCACGTCGGCGGAGCCCAACTCCAGCGCGCTCCAATCCCGCACCCGCCCGCGCAGCCGCGGGCTGCGCCCGAACTGCCAGTTGGAGAAGGCCAGCCAGCCGCCCGGCGTGAGGCGGTCGGCCAGGGATCGGAGGACCCGCGCGCGGGCCTCCGCGCCGGGCAGATGGTGGAAAACCGCGAAGGCCAGGATCCAGTCGTAGCGGCCGGCGCCCAGGGCTGGATCCAGATCAGGGGCGAGCAGGTCCGCGTGCCGGAAGTGGAGTGAATGGCCAGCCGCGCTCTGTGAGGTTGGGCTGCCCGGCTCCTGGCTCACGGTCCACGGCGCGCTGAACTCCCGCGCCCGCGCCAACATGGCCGCGCTCGCGTCCAGGCCGACATAGTTCACGTTTTCCACGTTCCGCGCCAGCCAGCGCCCGACTTTGCCGTCGCCGCAGCCGGCCTCCAACACCGCCGCGCCGGCCGGGATTCGCTCCAGGACACGCCGGACACCCGCAGCCAGGCGCGGCCGGGTGTCGGCGAAGGCTTCGCCATGCGCGGCGTAGAAGGCGTGGTTGAGGGCCGCCAACCGGGCCAGGACCTCGGGACGCATGCGGCTACCGGTGCGACGGGCTCAACGGCGCGGGCGGCGCGGCGAAAAACCGGCCGATCAGGTGATAGATCTGGCCGATGGCCTCCGCCACGTTGACGGCCAGCAGGATCACCATGACGCCCTTGGCGAAGACGGTCAGGATCGCCGGGATCAGGATCTCGCCGCCCATCAAAGCCCGTCCCAGGACGACGCCGGTCAGGACAGACAGGCCGAACTCGGCCCAGCGCGTCAGCGCGGTCCAGCGCCGCCGCCACAGCACGGCCAGGTACAGACCCGCCTCCAGCGCCCAGGCCGCCGTGAACCAGGGCAGTTGGTCGGCGAGAAACTCGGGCGCCAGCAGCGGGAAGCGGCCCCAGGTCCCGTCGTGCAGATAGAATACGGCCACCAGGCTTGGGAAGAAGTTCAGCACCACGATCAGGACCAGGTTGAAGCACAGCGTCGAGATCAGGCTGCCGCGATCGACCCGGTCCCGGTCCTCGACCGCCGGCAGTTCGAGCGGGTTCCAGGCTTCCGGCGCATCCGCGGAGTCGCGCGCGCCCCAGCGTTGCAGCCCGGCGAAGATCAGCACCAGCAGGCCCAGGTTCATCAGCGCCAGGCCGGCCCCCTGGATGCCCAACTCCCAGAGCGTCCGCCCGAGCTCGGCTAACGGCGCCTCCGAACGCCACAGCGCCAGCGCCACGGTCAGCGCGCCAAAACCAGTCATGACAGCCAGGACGATCTTGATCACCAGGCTGAAGATCGGATAGAGCTCCGGGCCGATCAGGTAGGCGGGCGGACGGTAGCGCGCCGCCACCGCCTCCGGCTCGCCGAACTCGCGCAGCACCGCCACCGCCAGATCCATGTCCGGCGCGCGCTCGGCCTGCCGCGCGCGATCCTCCAGCATGTCGGTCAGCAGCGAGCGCAGCTCGGCCTTCACATCCTCGCGCAGGCGCCGCGGCAGCTGCTCGCCGACGGCGTGCAAGTAGCGCTCAAACAGATCCTGGGGTTCCATCGGTCACCTCCACAGGCTGCACCAATTCGTCGATCACGCGCGTGAGCGCCCGCCAGTTGGCGGAAAGGGTTTCGTAGACGCGCCGGCCTTCCGGGCTGATGACGTAGTAACGGCGCGGGCGCGCCTCGGCCATGCGCCAATCGCTCTGCAACAGGCCCTGGCTCTCCAGCCGGCGGAGCAGCGGATAGAGCGTGCCCTCGTCGATCTCCAGGCCGCGATCGGTCAGAGCCTTCTTGAGCGAGTAGCCGTATTGCTCGGTCTGCAACTGGCTCAACACGGCCAACACCACCACCCCCCGGCGCAGTTCCAGGTCGAGATTGTCGGCCGCCGATGAGGCGCTAGGTCGTGTTGCCATGCCTCATACTATACCATGTGTTACACAGTAATGTCAATAACCCAGTATCGGGCCGAGCCGCCGAATGAACGGAAACTTGAGGCAGGTTTCATCAGCCGTTTACTGACAGTGGCTTGTGGGCGGTGCTACGGTGAACGGGCAGGGACGCCTGTCAAACCATGACGAACGCCGACTTCCCCTCCTCCCGCCGCCAATTCCTGCGCCTGGCCACAGCCAGCGCGGCCGGTCTGCTGGCCGCCGCCTGCCGCCCGTGGACCAAGGAGCCGCTGCCGGTCCAGGCGCCCACACCCACGCTGCGCAGCCCGGACGCCATCGAAAGTCCGGACGCGCTCGAACGCCTCCTGCAGGGCAACGCCCGCTACGTGGCCGACCGACGCCAGAACCCGGGCCAGACCGAGGAACGCCGCGTGCAGATTGCCGCAGGACAGCATCCCTTCGCCGCGATCCTGACCTGCGCGGACTCGCGCGTGCCGCCCGAGATCCTGTTCGACCAGGGCCTGGGCGACCTGTTCGTGGTGCGCGTGGCCGGCAACGTCGTCGACGACGAGATCATCGGCAGCCTCGAGTACGCGGTGGAGCACCTGGGCGTGCGCCTGATCATGGTGCTGGGCCACGAACGCTGCGGCGCCATCCGCGCCGCCCTGGAGACGGTGCTGACCGGCGCCGAAGCCGAAGGCCACCTGGAGAGCCTGGTCAAAGCCATCGAGCCCGCCCTGGAGGAGGCCAGGCTGACCGACGCCGATGTTTGGGACAGCGTGGCCGACGCCAACGTCCAGCTCACGGCCGCCGCGCTGCGCCACTCTCATCCGATCCTGATCGAATTCGTGGAGGCCGGCGAGTTAAGCGTGGTCGGCGCCCGCTACGATCTCGACAGCGGCTGGGTCACGCTCCTGGCCGAGGAAGGCGCGGCCCACGAATGAGCCCGCACCTCTCGCGCCGCGGCTTTCTGGCCGCGGCCGGCACCGCCGCCACCGGCGCGCTGCTGGCCAGCTGCAACCGCAACACCACCGTCAACCCGTTGGATTGGGCGCCGCTGCCCACGCAGGCGCCCTCGCCCACGCCGCGCGCGCCGGAGACGCTCAGCGCCGAGGAGGGCCTGGCGCGCCTGATGGAAGGCAACCACCGCTTCGTCGAATCGCAGCTGCTCCGCCCGGACCAGGGCGAAGAGTGGCGCGTCACTATCGCCGGCGGCCAGAAACCCTTTGCCGTCGTGCTCGGCTGCGCGGACTCGCGCGTGCCGCCGGAAATCCTGTTCGACCAGGGCCTGGGCGACCTGTTCGTGGTGCGCGTGGCCGGCAACCTGCTGAGCGAGACCATCCTGGGCAGCCTGGAATACGCCGCCGAGCACCTGCACGTGCCGCTCTTCGTGGTGCTCGGGCACGAGCGCTGCGGCGCCGTGAAGGCCGCCTACGAGACGCTCGAAAGCGAAGGCGAGGCGCCCGGCCACATCGCCAGCCTGGTGACGGCGCTGAAGCCGGCCGTGGAGGCCGCCCGCCTGTCCGATGACCCCGTCAACGCCATCGCGCGCGAGAACGTGCGCCACGTCGCGGCGCAGCTCGGCCGGCGCTCCTCCGTCCTGGACGCCCTGGTGAAGAAGCGCAAGCTCCGCATCGTGGGCGGCTTTTACGACCTGGACGACGGCGCGGTCGAGGTCATCGCCTAGCGTCCCGCTCACCCGCTTCCGTCACAACCTGCGAGCCGGGCCTGGTTCTAGCCGAACCAGGCCCGGCTTTTTTTATGGCGGAGGTCAGGCCTTAACCGCCGGGGCCGTTTGTGCGGTACACTCGCGGCATGCGCTCGGCCACGTGGTATCGCAAGCGTCCCCGCCCCTTCACGCCCCACGAGGAGGCCCAGCTCCTGCGCCTGATCACGGAGGTCGCGGCGCTGACGGCCTGCGCGCCAGACGACCTGACGCGCCTGCTGCGGCGCTACCCCAAGGCCGACGGCCAGTTCGCCAAAGACCAACTCGTCGCCGCCTACCGCCAGTTCTGCGCCGACGGCCGGCTGACGTTCGACCCGGCGCTGCTGCGCCGCCTGCAGATGAAGCCGGTCCGCACGCAGTCCGGCGTGGCCACGGTCACGGTGCTGACCAAACCGTTCCCGTGCCCGGGCGAGTGCATCTTCTGCCCCACCGACGCGCGCATGCCCAAGAGCTATCTGCACGACGAGCCGGGCGCGGCGCGGGCGGAGGCGCACGCCTTCGACCCGTACGCCACCACGCTCGGCCGCCTGCGTGCGCTCGAGAACATCGGCCACCCCACGGACAAGATCGAGCTCCTCATCCTGGGCGGCACCTGGTCCTACTACCCGGCCGATTATCAAGCCTGGTTCCTCAAGCGCTGTTTTGACGCCCTCAACGGGGTGGAGGCCGCCACCTTGGCGGACGCGCAGCGCCTCAACGAAACGGCCGCGCACCGCAACGTCGGGCTGGTCATCGAGACCCGGCCGGACTACATCGACGCCGCCGAAGTCCGCCGGCTGCGCGCCTACGGCGTCACCAAGGTCCAGCTCGGCGCGCAGAGCCTGACGGACCACCTCCTGGACCTGAACAAGCGCGGCCACTCGGTGGAGCAGACGCGCCAGGCCGTGCACCTCTTGCGCTCGGCCGGCTTCAAGCTGCACCTGCACTGGATGCCCAACCTGCTCGGCGCCACGCCGGACAGCGACCGCGCCGATTACGCGCGGCTCTGGTCCGACCCCGGCCTGCGCCCGGACGAGCTCAAGATCTATCCCTGCGCCCTGGTGCGTGAAGCGGACCTGACGGCCTGGTGGGAGCGCGGCGAGTATCGGCCCTACACCGACGCCGAGCTGGTGGCGCTGCTGGCGGATTGCCTGGCGCAGACGCCGCGTTACGCCCGGCTCAGCCGCGTCATCCGCGACATCCCGGCCGGGCACGTGGTGGCCGGCAGCACGCTGAGCAATCTGCGCGAAGTGGTGGAGAAGACGCTGGCGGCGGAGGGCCGGCGCTGCGAGTGCATCCGCTGCCGCGAAGTGCGCGGTGAGCCGATCACGAACGAGGTGCGTCTGGAGGCCGCTGTCTACGCCACCACGGCCGGCAGCGAGCACTTCCTCAGCTACGTCACTGCCGCCGACCGGTTGGCCGGGTTTTTGCGCCTGGCGCTGCCGGCGCCGGAGGCCGCGGCGGCGACGGGCCTGGACGAACTGCGCGGCGCGGCGGTGGTGCGCGAGGTGCACATTTACGGGCCGGTGGTGCGCCTGGGCGAAAGCGCGCGCGGCGAGGCCCAGCACCTCGGCCTGGGCGCGCGCCTGCTCCAGGAGGCCGAGCGCCGGGCACGGGCGGCCGGCTACGCGCGCCTGGCCGTCATCGCCGCCATTGGCACCCGCGCCTATTACCGCAAGCACGGCTTCGAATTGGGCGAGCTGTATATGACGAAGGCGCTGGCCTGACCAGCGCCGGCTCAGTCCTCGGCCAGCGCGCTGGCGGCGCGCAGGTCCTCGGCCGTCAGGTCGGCGGCCCGCGCAAAGCCCCCCACGAAGCGCCCGCCGCGCGGCGTGAACCGGTACAGCCGGAAATCCGGCAGCGAGAAATTGAAATTCGTGAACGGGAAGCGGCCGGTGTAGAGCGCGCGGGCCGCCGCCTGCTCGTCGCTGTCAAGCGCCAGCGGCCGGGCCTCGCCTTGCAGCGAGACGCGCGCCAGGGTCAGCGGGTTCTGGCTGGCGCGCTCGCTTTCGGCGATCAGCAGGCTGGCGCGCGGATCGGCGCTCAGGTCCTGCGTGTGCAGCGCCAGCTGGCTCAGGTGCAGGTAGAGCGCCGCGAAGTCCGGCGCCGCCGCGAACAGGGTCAGCGTCACCAGCGGCGCGCCGGCGTGCAGGGTGCCCAGACCAGCCAGGCGCTGGCCGCGCAGCAACTGCGCCAGGACCCGCAGATCGTCGTCTTTCATCGTTGCCTCTCAACTGCGCTCGCGCGCCATCACGGCCGCGCCGACCACACCGGATAAATCCTTGAGCGCGGCCGGCACGATCTTCACCTTGTCGGCGTCGGTCTTGTTGATGAAGTGGGCCTGGGCCACGCGCCGGATGGGCGCGATGAAACGGTCCCCCAGGCGCTCGGTGACGCCGCCGCCGAAGACGATCATCTCCGGGTCCAGGATGTTCACCAGGTTGCCGGCCAGCACGCCGAGCGTGTGCTGGGCCACGGCCAGCACTTCCAGCATCACGGCGTCCTTGCGCCGGGCCGCCTCGTAGATCACGCGGCTGGTCAGGCGTCCGCCGCCGACCGACTCCATTAACTCCGGCACCACGCTGGCGCGCCCCGCAGCGACCAGCGCCCGGACCTGGCGCTCCATGCCGCCCCGGCTGGCGATGGGTTCCACGGCGCCAGGCTGCCCGTGCGCGTCCAGCACGCCGTCGTTGCCGTTGACGATGGTGTGGCCGACCTCGCCGGCGCCGCCGCGGAAGCCGCGCCGCAGCTTGCCGCCCAGGATCAGGCCGCCGCCGATGCCGGTGCCGACGAAGACCGCGATCATGTCTTTGAGGCCCTGGCCGGCGCCGTGACGATGCTCACCCAGCGCCCCCACGCGCACGTCGTTGTCGATGTAGGCCGGCAGACCGAGCCGGCCTTGCAGGCGCTCGGCCAGCGGCATGTCCTTCCAGCCGCGGCCGAGGTTGACGGCCACGCGCACCACGCCGTGCTCGATGTCCACCGGGCCGGGCACGCCCACGCCGATGCCGCCGATGACCTTCGGCCTGAGATCGGCCTGCTTGACGGCGCGCTCGATGGCGCCGGCCAGGCGCTCGCAGACGGCGTCCACGCCCAGCTCAGGCCGGGTCTTGCGCTTCTCCATGGCCAGCACGTGCCCGTCCGCGTCCACCACGCCAGCGCGGATGCTGGTGCCGCCCAGATCGACCCCGACAAAGTATGACTTGGCCATTGTGCCTCCCGGAATACGGTCACGCCGGCGCCGCGCGGGCAGCCGGCACTGGGTTTACTCGTTCTCGGCCACCAGCAGGCGCCGGACGACCTTGCCGACGAAATTCTTGGGCAGCTCGCGCCGGAACTCGATCTGCCACGGCACCGCGTATTCGTCCAGGCGGCGCTTGCACAGCGCGATCAGCTCAGACTCGTTCAGCGCGGCGCCGTCGCGCGGCACCACAAAAGCCTTGACGCGCTGGAACGGCCAGCGCGGCGCCTGCACGCCGACGACGGCGACCTCCTGCACCTTGGGGTGCTCGTACAGGACCTCTTCGACATCGCGCGGATAGACCTGGAACTCGCCGGCCAGGATCATCTCGCGCTTGCGCGCCACCACTTCCACGTAGCCGTCTTCATCCATGCGCGCCACATCGCCGGTGAGCAGCCAGCCGTCCTTGGTGACCGGCGCGGCCGCGCGCTCGGGCGGCGTCTTCGCCTCGGCCGCCTCGGCCGGGCGCCAGTAGCCCAGCATCACCTGGGGACCGCGCACCGCCAGCTCGCCCAGGCGGCCGGCCGGCAGATCGCGGCCGGTGGCCAGGTCCACGATCTTGGCCTCGGTGGACGGCAGGGGGATGCCGATCGAGCCGATTTTGCGCCGGCCGGAGAGCGGGTTGGCGTGGGTGACGGTGGTGGCCTCGGTCAGGCCATAGCCTTCCACCAGCCGGCCGCGCGTGAGCTTCTCGAAAGCCTCCTGCACCTCCACCGGCAGCGGCGCGGCGCCTGAGATGCAGGCCTTGATCGACTGGATGCCGAAGCGGCGCACGCCCGGGTAGGCGTTGATGGCCATGTACATGGTCGGCACGCCCGGGAAGATCGTGGGGTGGTAGCGCTGGATGGCCCGCAGGACCTGCTCGGTGGTGAACGTGGGCAGGATGACCATCGTGGCGGCCAGCGCCACCGGCACGTTCATGGCCGCCGTCATGCCGTAGACGTGCGAGAACGGCAGCACCGACAGGAAAGTTTCGCGGCCCTCGCGCAGCGCCGGGATCCAGTGGCGGGTCTGCAGGGTGTTGGCGATCAGGTTGCGGTGCGAGAGCATCACGCCCTTGGGCTGGGCCGTGGTGCCGGACGTGAACTGGATCAAGGCCAGGTCGTCCGGGCCGGCATCCACCTCCGGCGCGTGCGGGTCCTGGCGGTAGAGCTCGGCCGAGAGCAGGTGCAGGCCGGGCTCCAGCGGCAGCGGCAGGCGATGGCCCTCCTGGGCTTCGCGGAAGAGCGTGAACAACGTCCGCTGCGGCTCGGGCAGATAATCCTTGACGTTCGTGAAGATGACGTGGCGCAGGTTGGTCTGGGCCTTGACGGCGCGCGCGGTCTCGGCCAGACGCGTCAGCGTCACCAGCACCGTGGCGCCGGAGTCGCGCACCTGGCGGGCCAGCTCGTCCGCCTGGGAGAGCGGCGTCGTGAACACCACCACGGCGCCCAGCTTGAGGGCGCCGAAGTAGGTAATCACGGTCTGCGGCAGGTTCGGCAGCAGCAGCAGCACCTTGTCGCCGCGCTGCACGCCCAGCCCGCGCAGCAGGTTGGCAAAGCGCGACGACTCGCGGTTGAGGCGCCGGTAGGTCATCCGGGCGCCTTCAAAGATGATGGCGGTCTTGAGCGGGAAGCGGCGCGCCGTCGAGCGCAGCAGCCGGTAGATCGGCACAGCCGGCACGCCGATGGTGTAGGGCACGCCTTCGTCGTAGTGGTCGAGCCAGGGCCGCTCGCGGCGCAGCCGGTCGCGGCTGTCGCTCTCGCCGCTGCGCCCCTTCTTGCCGGCCACGAAGCGCTCGATGGCGCGGTTGACGGCGTCGCGGCGCTCCAGCATCACCATGTGCGCGCTGACGCCCACGTCCACGTCCTCGGCGCCGGGGATGGCGCGGGCCACCTCCTCGAAATAGCGCGACTCGAAGACGCGGTCGCGGTTGCCGCGGATGACCAAGGTGGGCACCGTCAGGCCGCGGAACATAGCCCAGCCGTTCCAGCGGGCCAGGTTGTTGGTGAACATGGTCTTGAGGACGGCCGGCGTGGACGCGAACAGGTTCTTGAGGAAGAGGGCGTGGGCGACGTTGAGCAGGGCGCTCGGCAGGCTCAAGGCCAGCCGGCTGTACCGGTTGAGGCGATACTCGCCGGCCGAGGCGATGAGCACCAGTTTGGCCACGCGCTCCGGATGGGCGGTGGCGTACTCGGTGACGATGGCGCCGCCGAAGGAATGGCCGAGCAGGACGAAAGGCGTGCGCACGCCGAGCACGTCCAGCGCCCGGTCGATATCGCTCACGAACTCGTCCATCGTGTAGCGGCTGCCGGCCGGCTGGTCCGAGAGGCCAAAACCGCGCAGGTCCAGCGGGATCACGCGCGAGTCATCCGAGAACTGGCGCAGCTGGTACTTCCACTGCGCGGCGTTGCCGCCGTAGCCGTGGATAAACACCATCGTGCGCGCCGGCCGATCCGGCGAGATATCGATGGCGCTCAGACGCAGCAGCGGCTGCGTGGAGATCCGGACCTCCCGGCGATACAGCTCGATGTCGACGTTCATCCGCGTCTCGTCTGGTGAAGCGCCGGCGGCGGGCGTCTGGCCCCAGGCGCCGGCCGCGCCCAGGACCCCGGCATCATAGGCCGAGCGTCGGCAGGAGCTGGCGCACGCGCTCCAGCAGCGGCGGTCCCAGCACGAGCAGACCGACGACGACGGCGTTCAGGGCGGCCACCAGCACGGCAGCCGCGCCCACGTCTTTGCCGACTTTGGCCAGCGGGTGCAGCTCGGGCGAGGCCAGATCGACCGTGGCCTCGATGGAGGTATTGATGAACTCCGACGTCCACACCATGGCCACGGTCAGGATGATGATGGCCCACTCCGTCAGGGTCAGCCCCAGCCACAGGCTGACGGTGAAGACGGCGATGGAAGCCACGGCGTGAAACCAGGCATTCTCCTGAGTGCGGACCACGTACCACCAGCCGTTGAAGGCATGGCGGAACGCGCTCAAGCGGTTGGCGGCGCGCCGATTGGGGCGCGGAGGCTCTGGGAGGGTCATGGCGGTCCGGGCACTATAGCGCGGTCCGACCGGCGCGACAAGGCGGTTGGGCGCGGGTTCACCAATGGAAGCGCCGGGCGGCGGCGTAGAGCGCGGCCAGGCTCTTGGCATCGCGGACCTCGCCGCGCGCCGCCGCGGCCAGCGCCTCGGCCACGGGCAGCCGCGCCACCGTGATGACCTCGTCCTCGTCCTGGGGCAGCGGCGCCGGGACCAGCCCGGTGGCCACGAAGGCGTGCATCAACTCCGTCGAGTAGCCCGGCGCCAGCCAGAATTGGGCCAGCGGCTCCAGGCGTTCGGCGCGCATCCCGATCTCCTCTTGCAGCTCGCGCTCCGCGCCCAGGGCCGGGTCCTCGCCGGCCCGCAGCGTCCCGGCCGGCAGCTCCAGCAGCTCGGCGGCGATGGCGTGCCGGTACTGCCGGATGAACCAGAGCTGGCCGTGTTCGTCCAGCGGCACAATCGTCACGGCGCCGGTGTGCTCCACGATCTCCAGACGCGTGGTCCGGCCCGGCGCAAACTCCACCTCGTCCAGGCGCACGTTGAAAGCGCGGCCGCGGAACACGGTCTCCGTCTTCAGCACTCGCTGCATCCGGTCCTCCTCAATACGAAAGGCGCGGAGACACGTCTTGCTGCGTCTCCGCGCCTGCGTGGATGGGTACGGCGGGCGGCCTACGGGTACTTGATGACCTGGCCGGGGAAGATGCGATACGGCGCCGGGATGTTGTTGGCGCGCGCCAACTGCTCGGTGGTGAAGCCGCAGTTATAGGCGATCCGGAACAGGTTGTCACCGGCCTTGACGGTATAGCTGCCCTTGCAGGCCTGCGGCGCCGGGGTGACCGTGGCGCCGGGAGCGGCCGTGGGCGGAACCGCGGTGGCGCCGCCGGGCAGGGTGATCACCTGGCCGGGGCTCAGCCGGTTCGGGTTGATGTTGGGATTGGCAGCGATGATGGCGCGCGGATCGAGCTTGCACTCACGCGCGATCTTGTAAATCCAGTCGCCCTGCTTCACGGTGTAGGGGTTGGCGCAGGCGGCGGCGACGGTGGTGGGCGCGGGCGTGGCCGTAGCCGCCTGGGGGATAGGCGTGGCCGTGGCCACCTGGCCGGCCGCCTGGGTGGGCGTGGCGGTGGCGGCTTCGGGAGCGGCGGGCGTCTCGCCGGCCGCGCCATCCGGGCCGCCGCCGGCCTGCTGGGCCGCCTGGGTGGCCGCCAGCTGCGTGCCGAGCGCGTCCATCGTCGGGTCACTGCCCGGCTGCGCGCCACCGCCCTGGCCTGCCGGTGTCTCGGTGGGAAGGTTTGCGGTCGTGGCCGAGCGCGTGCAAGCGGCCGTCAGCAGACCCACCAGAGCCACCACAAGTAGTGCCAGTCGAGTTTTCATCATGATCCTCCTGGGCAGAGAGCCTACATCCACCGCGGGCCGGCCGGCCGGGAGGCGAGGCGTTTCATCCGGAACAATTTCTTGCAGGAAGTGTGCCAGTTACGCCGATGACGCGGGTATTGTGGCGCAAATAGGTTTTTTGCGCAAACGCGCCCGCGGGGATGCCCAGCGGAACCGGTCCGCGTCAGGCCGCGCTGAGGATGTGGGTCAGGATGGTGGCGCCGCTGCCGCCGACGTTCTGAGCCATGCCCACGCGCGCGCCAGCCACCTGCGCCGGGCCGGCCTGGCCGCGCAGCTGCTGCGTCAGCTCGACGATCTGGTAGAGGCCGGTGGCGCCGACCGGGTGGCCGCGCGCTTTGAGTCCGCCCAGGGTGGCGATCGGCAGGCGGCCGCCCGGCTGGATGACGCCGTCCAGCGCCAGGCGCGGCCCCTGGCCCGGCGCGGCAAAGCCGCACGCCTCCAGCGAGAGCGCGGCCATAATCGAGAAGGCGTCGTGCAGCTCAAACAGGTCCAGGTCGTCCGGGCCTAGGCCGGCCTGGGCGTAAGCGCGCCGGGCGGACTCATAGGCCGCCGTCAGCCAGAGCGGATCGCGCCGGTCGTGGATGGCCAGCGTGTCGGTGGCCGAGGCGGAGGCCGCGACGCGCACAACCGGCCGACCGTTGGCGCGCAGGCCGGCCGCCGGCACCAGGACGACGGCGGCCGCGCCGTCGCCGATCGGCGAAGCATCCAGCAGATTGATCGGGTCTGAGATCATGCGCGCCCGGGCGTAATCCTTCTCACTCACGCGCTCGTGCAGCCGGGCGTTGGGGTTGTGCAGAGCGTTGGCATGGGCATTGATCGAGAACGGCGCGAAGTGTTCCTTCTTCCAGCCATAAACGTGCATGTAGCGCCGCATCAGCAGGGCGTTCAAGGCCACAAAGGAGACGCCCTGGGCGGCTTCCCAGTCCGCGTCGGCGGCCGTGGCCAGGCCGCTGGTGGTGGCCGGGCCGACGGTGTCGGTCATCTTCTCGACGCCCACCGCCACCGCGCAGTCCAGGGCGCCCGAAGCGACTGCCAGCAGCCCGGCGCGCAGCGCGGCCGCGCCCGAACCGCAGGCCGCCTCGACCTTGACGGCCTCCACCCCGCGCAGGCCGACCCAGTCCGCGACGAGGGCGCCCAGGTTCTCCTGGCGGTTGAGTTGCCCGGAGAGCATGTTGCCCACGAACAGGCCGCCCACGGGCGCGTGCCCGCCGGCGGCATCCGCCAGGGCCGCGAACACAGCCTCGCCCGCGATCACGCGGATCGATTTGTCCCACTGCTCGGCGACCGGCGTCTGCCCGATGCCGAGGATGGCCACTTCCCGCATAGAAACTCCGTTCCAGCGCGGTCTCCGCCGCGCCGGCGTAAGCTTATCACGCCTGGCCGGCCGGCCCGCCTCTCAGGCCGGCCTCACGCCCTGTCAGGAACTCTCAAGTTGGCGTGGCCGGCGTTTATGACGCCTCCTTCAGCCGTCCCGGAGGGGGTTGGAACTCTGGTACACTACCGGGCGCTTACCCGTATCCGTTTCGAGGTATCCCAGCATGGCCCAGACTTCCACCACCACCCCGCCGCGCGCGCGCATCCACTGGGGCTGGTTCGTCGCCATCGCAGTCGTGATCGGGCTGCTGGTGCTGACCGCCATCCAGCTCGGCCGGGCCCAGCAGGGCCAGGTGGCCGTCGGGGAGACCGCCCCGGACTTCACCGTAACCGCCTTCGACAACACGCCCCTGGCGGGCTCCACCTTCCAGCTCAGCCAGTCCCGCGGCGCCGTGGTGCTCGTGAACTTCTGGGCGTCGTGGTGCATCCCGTGCCGGGATGAAGCCGCCGCGCTGGAGCTGCTCTGGCAGAATTACCGCGACCGCGGCGTGGTGGTGGTCGGCCTGGCCTGGTCAGACACGGAGCGCGAGTCGCTCAAGTTCATCAACGAGTTCAACCAGACCTATCTCAACGGCCCGGACCTAGGCACGCGCGGCGCGCAGCACTACCGCATCCAAGGTGTGCCCGAGACCTTCCTGGTGGACCAGACCGGCAAACTGGCTTGGGTCAAGATCGGGCCGACCTCTTACGCCGAGCTGGTCAGCGTTATCGAGCCGCTGCTCGAGCAGTAGCCCTTGACCGCCCGCTTCCAGGGCGGCCCGTCTATGTCCCCGAAAACCCGACAGCTGCTGCTAAACCTGGTGCGGATCGGCGTTTCCGCCGGTCTGCTCGCCTGGGTGCTCTCCACGATCAAGCTGGACGCCCTGGCCGGGACGCTGCGAGAGGCAGACCCGCGCCCGTACGGCCTGGCGCTGATCATCGGGCTGGCCGGCATCGGGCTGCGCGCCTGGCGCTGGCAGGTGCTGCTGCGCGCCGTCGGCGTCGGGCTGCCCTTCCGCCGGCTGGTATACCTGTACTTCGTCGGCGCCTTCTTCAACACCTTCCTGCCGACCGGCTTCGGCGGCGACGTGGTGCGCGTGCTGGAGGCCGGCGGCGAGGCCGACCGGGCGCGCGTCGCCGGGACCACCATCGTGGACCGGCTGACCGGTTTCATCATGTTGTTCGCGGTCGCCCTGGCGGCGCTGCCTTTCGCCGGCGGCCTGCTCACCGGCGGCCTGTCGGGCGCCATTGCGGCGGGCGGCGTCGGCCTGCTGGCCGGCAGCGTCCTGCTGTTCGAGGGGCGGCTGCTGCGCGGGATCACCGACCGGCTGCCTCTGCCCAAGGCGCTGGCGCTGACCGGCGACGGCTGGCTGGCGCGCATGTACGCGGCCATCACGGCCTGCGGGCGGGGCGCGCTCCTGCGCGCGCTGGGCGTCTCCCTGCTGTTCAACTTGAGCTTGATGGTGGCCGGCGTGCTGATCGCGCAGGCGCTCAAGATCGCGGTGCCGGCGGCCGCGCTGTTCGTGATCGTGCCGGTCGCCACCGTGTCGCTGCTGCTGCCGTCCATCAGCGGCCTGGGCGTGCGCGAGCAGGCTTACGTGCTGCTCTTCGCCCAGCTTGGCGTCGGCAGCGAGCCGGCGCTGGCTTTCTCCCTGGCCTACTACTCGCTGGACCTGGCCGCCGGCCTGGTAGGCGGTTTGATCTACCTGCTCGCCGGCCTGCTGCGCCTGCGCGCCTGAACGGCGCCCCGCCTGATGAGCGCGCGCCTTCGGCCCCTCTTCATCAACGCCGCCCGCATCCTGATCTCGCTGGCCCTGCTGGCCTGGCTCCTGTTCAGCGCCGATGTGCAGCGCCTGGGCGCCATCCTGCGCGGCGCTGATCTGCGCGTCTACGCCGCGTGCATGGTCATTTCGGCCGGCGGCATGCTGCTCCGGGCCCTGCGCTGGAAGGTGATGCTGGACGCCGCCCGGGCGCGCGTCTCGTTCCGCCGGGCCCTGTACCTGTGCTACGTGGGCGCCTTCTTCAACACCTTCCTGCCCACCGGCCTGGGCGGCGACGTGATCCGCGTCCTGGAAGTGGGGCCAGGCGCCACGCCGCAGCAGGCCACGGGCACCATCCTGGTGGAACGCCTGACCGGCTTCGTCGTCCTGTTCGCGCTGATGCTGCTGGTGCTGCCGGCGGCCTCGGCCGCGCTGCCCGGCCCCACGGTGGCGCTGCTGGCGCTGCTGGCGGTGGGGGTGTTGGCCGCCGGCGCCCTGGTCCTGGAAGGCCGGCTGCTGCGCCGTCTCCTGGCGCGCCTGCCCCTGCCGCGCGCCCTGTCGCTGGCCGGCGACACCTGGCTCGGCCAGACCTATGACGTCATCACGGCCAGCGGGCCGCGCGCGATCGCGCTGGCGCTGGGCATCTCGCTGATCTTCAACGTCTCGATCATCTTCAGCAACTGGCTGGTGGCGCGCGCCCTCGGCCTGGCCGTGCCGGTGGGCGTCGTGGCCGTGGCCCTGCCCGTGATCTCGGCGACGCTGCTGGTGCCGGTGTCCATCAGCGGCTTCGGCGTGCGCGAGGGCGTTGTGATCCTGCTCCTGGCCCAGGCCGGCGTGGCGGCCGCGCCGGCGCTGGCGCTGTCGTTGGCCTGGTACTCGCTGGACGTCACCGACGGCCTCTGCGGCGGCGCGATCTACCTGGCCGCCAGCCTGCTCGGCCTGCGCCCACGCTCGTCCGCCGCCAGCCTCTCCAACAAGCTGCCTTAAATGAAACCGGGCGGCTAGACTGCAGCCGCCCGGTCCGTTAAGCCTTTATCCAGTTCAGTTGCGGTCGCGGCGGCGGCGCCGGTCCTCGCCGTCGTCGCGGACGAAGATGCTCAGCACCACGCTGACCACCGAGATCAACAGCGCCCCGAAGAACGCGGCCCAGAAATCGTTGACGGTGATCCCGATGGCATACCCGGTCTGCGCGCTGAACCACTGCGAGACCACGCTCGTCAACCAGAGCAGGAACGTGTTAATCAACAGTGTTCCCAGGCCGAGCGTGAGGATGATCAGCGGGCACGTGAGCAGGGTGATGAGCGGCCGGACCAGCGCGTTGACCAGTCCGAAGACCACGGCCAGCGCCAGGATCGACGGCCAATCCTTAGGCCCGCTGATGCCGGGGACAATCGTGATCGCCAGCCACAGCGCGAAGGCGTTGATGGCCCAGCGCAGGATCAATTTCGTCATGTCGGTGGCCTCCCAGCCATGGGCGCTTGCAGGGCGCGCCACAGACTATTACGCACAGCCAGCCCTGGGGTTGCGCCCCGCTTCAGCGCTGGTCGGCCGGCACAGCCACGGTATCGCCGAACAGGGCCTGGGCGCCTTCGCGACAGAGCAGCCAATTGGCCGTCGGATCCACGACGCACGTGATCTGATAGCCGTCGGCAAACGTGGCGATCACTTCCACCTGGCCGCTCGTCGAATAGAGGGGGCGCTGCTCCAACTGATAGGGGCTGGCGGCATGGCGGCGCAGATCCGGCACCGAATTGAACGCGGCCGGCAGACGGTCCCCGGCCGGCTCCGCCAAGGTCTCCGTTAACACGCGATGCACCCGCCGCACGGCCGCCTGGCTGGAGGCCGGCATCTGCGCCCATGTGCCGGCAAAGACCCCGACCAGCAGGATCACGGCCAGCAGCCACGCCTGCGCCCGCCAGCGGGCCGGTCCAGGCTGATTTTGCAGAGTCTCCTGGCGGCCCGCGCTCCAGCGCAGAAAGGCGGTGAGCGGCACGCTCATCGCCACCAGCGGCAGGAACAACGGCAGGAAAAGCAGAGTCGCCGCCTGCAGCTTGAGATAGGACTGGAAGAAAGACCAGCCGACGAAGCCGGCGGCGCCGGCCAGGATGCCCAGCCAACCCGTCTCCGGCCAGGCCGTCAGCGCGCCGAGGGCGGCGCCGCCCACCGCCGCCAGCGCCAAGCTCCCCCACACCGCCGGCCAATCAAGCCGCAAGGGCACATCCCGCATCAGGACCACGTCGATGGTGCTGCCCACCAGGCTGTAGGCCGCCGCCAGCAACAGGCCGATCACGGCCCCGGAGGCCGCCCGCCCGAGGCGGAAGTCGGAGAGCAGTTCCGGTCCGGCCGGGCTTTCCCAAACCATGTCGTCGGTGGTATTGGCTGGTGGTCTCATGATCTCACCTCACAGTTTGACACCTCATCCACCTGAAAGCGCGGGCCAGGGGGTCGCCCGGCCTCAATGGTCAGCCGGCACCCGGCCAGCTTGTTAGCGGGCGGGGCGCTGGCCCAAGCGGCAAGTGAAGTTGGCCGGACGCGTCAGTCGCCGGCCGCGGCCGGCGCCGCCGCCGGGGCCGCGTCATGGTCGGGCAGCAGCGCTTCGGCGTTGCGCACGACCGGCACAAAGTAGCCGCCGATGCCCACCAGCGCCGACAGGACGCCGCAGCCGATCATCAGCAGCGCCATGCCAGCGCCCGGCCCGGTGCCCACCAGACCGCCAAACACGCCCGTCAGACTGCCGCCCTGCAGCATCGCCGGGCCAAGCACAAAGTCCGCGGTCACGCCGCCGAGCAGCGGCGTGAGCGGGGAGTTGAGCCAGGCAATCAGGCGCCGCGCCGCGAAGACACGGCCCTGCACGTCCGGCGGGACTTTGGCCTGGTAGATGGCCTGGTTGGAGCCGTTCATGATCGCGAAGGGCAGCACCCCCAGGAAGGTGAAGACCGCCCACATGGTCAGGTCGCGTCCCAGCCCGAGCAGGATCAGGCCGAACAGGCCGCTCCAGATCCAGCCCAGCAGCACGCCGTGCACGCGCCGCTTGAAGCCGCCCCAGGCGCTCATCAACACGCCGCCGGCCACGCCGCCGATGGCGCCGGCCGAGAGGACCACGCCCAGCGCCGTTTCGTTGTTGCCGGTGCGCGCCAGCAGCATCGGGGCCAGCAGCGTGCCGCCGACGCCGGCGAACAGGTTGCCGAAGAAGAACGTCATCTGCAGGCCGAGCAAGCTGGGCCGGCTGAAGATATAGCGGAAGCCGTAGATGGCGTCCTGGAGCAGGCTGCCCTGGGCGGCGCGGCGGCCCTCCTCGGTGCGCGGCGGCTGCGGGATGTGGACAACCAGCAGGGCGCCGATGGCCACCAGGAAGGTGGCCACGTCGATGGCCATGACGCCGGTCAGGCCGATCAGCGGCAGCAGCGCGCCGGCCAGCAGCGGCGCGATCACGCCGGGGCCCATCTCCACCAGCGACATCATGCCGTTGGCGCGGCCGTACTGTTCCTTGGACACCATCGTGCTGATGGCGGCCGAGTACGCCGGCCACTGGAAGCAGTTACCCAGGCCCGCGATCACGGCGCCCACGTACAGGTGCCAGATCTCGAGCAGGCCCAGCGCCTGCAGACTCAGGAAGGCCACGGTCACCAGCCCGGCCGCCAGGTCGCTGACCATCATCATCAGCTTGCGGTTGTAGCGGTCCACCATCGCGCCGGCGATGGGCGAGAGCACCAGGAAAGGCGTGATGAAGAAGACCTGCTGCAGGCCCAGGGCGGTGGCGCTGCCGGTCTTTTCGAAGATCCAGATCGTCAGCGCGAAATGGGTCATGTTGGTGGCCAGCACCGACACGATCTGGCCCAGCCAGACCAGGGTGAAGCCGGCCATCCCGGCGACGCCGCGCGGAGACTCGTTGGCTTGCATAGGGCAGGAACCTTTCTGAACGACCGGCCGGATCAGGCGGCCGCGGGGTTACGGTGTGGCCGGGGCGAGCGCCTCAGCCCGGTGATCCTCCAGGTGCCGGATATCGCGCAGCACGAAGGCCAGCGCGCCCAGCCCCAGGCAGCCCAGGCCGCCGACGACATACCAGACCTGCACGCCGACCGCGTCTGACACCGGCCCGGCGATCAGCAGGCCAACGGGTGAAAGCGCGGTGGCGACGCTGCCGATCAGGCTGAAGACGCGGCCCTGCATCTCCGGCGCGACCACGGCCTGCACGATGGCCAGCAAGGGGCCGTTGACCAGGACCGTCGTCAACGAGGCCGCGAACGCCAGGACCACCGCCAGCCAGAAGGCATTCCCGGGCACCAGCCCCAGCGCCCCAAAGGACAACCCCAGCAGGAGCAGGCCGAAGAGCGAGGTGTAGATGCGGCGCTTAAAGCCGCCCCACGCGCCCAAGGCGATCCCGCCCACCAACAGGCCGAGGCTGAAGGCCGAGTTGATCAGCGCCAACTCACCCTGCGCCCCGCCGAAGTGCTGAGTGACCAGGATGGGCAGGAGCGCGCCGGCCGGGTTGAGCAGGAAGTTCAGGGCCACAGACATGAGCGCCACCAGGAACAGACCGCGCCAGGCCACCAGGTAGCGGAAACCCGCCTGCAGCTCGCCCACGAAGGAGGGCCGCGGCCCGGCGGCTTGCGCCGGCGGCTGCGGCACGGCGATGAAGAAGAGCGGCGCGATGCCCAGCAGCGCCGTGGCCACATCGATCATCAGCACGCCTGGCAGCGGCAGCACGCCGAGCAGCAGGGCGCCGGCCGGCGGCGCCACGATGCCCATCACACCCTGCAGCATCTGGTTGAAGCCCTGCACGCGCTGCAGCTGCTCGGCCGGCACCATGAGGGACGTGGAGGCCTGCATGGCCGGATACTGGAACACGCCGGCCGCGGCCCGGATGAACATGGCCAGGTAGACGTGCCCGGGCTGGGCGACCCCGCTCCAGAACAGGTAGGCCAGCGCCAGGGTGGTGAGCGCCACCAGGCTGTCCGAGACCATCATGATCAGGCGCCGGTTGAAGCGGTCCACCACCACGCCCGCGAACGGCGCGATGACGACCCCCGGCAGCATGGCCATGAGGGTAGCCACAGCCAGCACCGTGGCCGAGCGGGTGGTATCCGTCAGCCACCAGACCAGCGCGAACTGGACCAGCGCGCTGCCGAAGAGCGAGACGGCCTGACCGGTCCAGAGCGCAAAAAACGGCCGTTGCCAGCGGGCGGAGGCCGGCTGGCTCATTCGACGAAAATCTCCACGTGCTCGCCGCTCTCTTCGTCGGTGACGTCGATGATCTTGCCGGTGGCGCCGGACTTGAGAGCCTCGGCCAGGGCCTCCATCTGCTCGGTCTCCAGGTTGGGCGCAAAGCGCGCGCCCATCTTGATGCCGACGTTGACCAGCCCCATCGGGATGTTGACGTTGACCTTGGCTTTGCCGGTGGCCAGATCGGTGACGCGCACCCGGAACCAGCGCGCCTCGCCGACGGCCGTGCCCAGCGTGATGCTGGGCGTCTTGCGGCTCTCGGACAACGCGGCCAGGAGCTTGGCGCCCTCCTCGGCGCTGATCTTGCCCTCCTCGATCATCTTCAATACGCGCATGCGCTCTTCGACAGTGGCCATAGGCTCTCCTAAGCCAAGGGGACGGCGCCGCGTCCGGCGCCCTCCGCCTCAGCCGATATAGACCTGCACATGCTCGCCGTTGCGGCCCTCTTCGACCTCAACGTAGAGCGGGTTTTGCGGCGTGGTGGTCTCCCCCAGCGCCAGGATTAACTCATCGACACCGGTCTTGCGTAAGTTCGGGATCCGGTCCCCGAACGTCCGCAGGAACCAGGCCGTCGGCCGGATGGGCAGCGGGAACGACAGCGCGATGCGGCGCGGCCGCTCACCGGAACCGGTGTCGACGCGGATGTGGATCCACTTGGCGCTGCGGCTGGCCGCCGCCAGCGCCATCACCAGCACGCCGGCCGAGAACGGGCAGAGCGCCAGCCCAAACCAGCCGGTGAGCCGGAACTGCGCGGCCGCCAGCGCCCAATACAGCAGGCCGCCGCCCAGCACCGTGACGGCCACGCCCAGCCAGAACGGGATCTGCCACCAGTTGCGCCAACGCGCCAGGTCGGCGGGCGGGGCGGGCTGCGCCTTGGCTGCGGGCTCCGGGCCGCCCGGCCACGCCGCGGCGGGTGTGTCCGGCAGGGCGCCCAGCCGGCGGATGCCCTCCTCGGCCGAGATCTGGCCAGTCTCGATCATCTCCAGGATGCGCAGACGTTCGACTTCGTGTGACATAGTGTCCCCAGGCCCGGCCGGCGGCTCGCGAAGGCGCACGGCCGGGCGGCGATGTCAGTACTCGGACAGCGTCCCCTTGCGGCGGGCCACGTCTTCCTCGCGCCGGTACAGCCAGTAGCCCAGGATCGGCATGACCAGCCCGAACACGGTCACGACGGCCAACTCCATTTCGATCGGCGCCAGCTCCGGGAAACCGGCCGGGAAGCCCATCAGCGTCGAGCGGAAGGCGTCCACGCCGTAGGCCAGCGGGATGGCGCGCGCCACCCACTGCATGAACTCCGGCAGCGCCGCGAACGGGAAGAACGGCGCGCAGACCACCATGAACGCGAACTGGAACAGGTTAGCCACCGTCTGGGCCGTCTCCTTCAGGCGCAGCGTCAGCGCCGCGAAGGCGAAGCCCACGCCGAACGTCCCGGACAGCGCCATGACCAGGACAAACAAGCCCAGCGCGAGGTTGTGGAGCGGCAGCGCCCCGAGCATGCCGCTCATGACGAACGCGGCCATCACGCACATCAGGCCCGTCCACACCAGCGTCACCACGATGCGCGAGACCAGGTTGGCGAATTTGGAGGCCGGGCTGAGGTAGAGCACCTCCAACGTGCCCTGCTTCTGGTCGCGGTGGACGTTGTAGCCGATGGTCCAGAGTGTGTCGCTCAGGAACATGAACAAGATGAAGCCGTAGACCACCAGGCCCGTGGTCTCGGTGCTGCCGCCGCCGCCCACACCTTCCGGCGAGAACATCAGCCCGGCCAGGGTCAGCACCACCACGATCAGGAAGACCTGCCCGAAGGAGGCCACGAACTCCACCGGGTAGCGCAGCATGATCATGATTTCTTTCTGCGCCATGGCCGCGAGCGTGCTCAGGAAAGCGGCCGGGCCGGTCAGCAAGCGTTGGGGAAGGGTCTGAGAGGTCATGAGGTGTTGTGCTGGCTAGAGACTGGCGCTTAGTCTTTAATCTCCGGTCTTTAGAACTGCCCGACGCCCTCGTTGCGCTGGATACCCTGCTCGGTGCGGCGGAAGACCCACCAGCCCAGCAGCGGCGCCAGGAACATGAACACCCACAGGACGGCCAGGTCCAGGTACCAGGCGCCGAAGAAATAGCCCACGCCCAGCAGGGCCGACCGCACGCCATTCGTCATCCAGGTGGGCGGGAACAGCCAGGCCACGAACTGCAGCAGCGGCGGCATGACGGCCACCGGGAAGAAGATGCCCATCAGGAAGCTGACCACCCACTGCATCAGGTTGAGCAGGGCGTTGGCCTCCTTGACGCGCAGGACCACGGCGCCGAACAGCATCGACATGCCGGCCAGCGGGATCAGCCCGGCGGCGATGAAGACCAGGGCCAGGGCCAGGTTGCCGTCCAGCGGGTTCAGGCCGAAGACCAGGCAGCCGACGACGTAGGCGATCAGCGCCGGCAGCAGGCTGCGCACGGTGCTGTACAGGACCACGCCGCCGAGCAGCGTGGCGCTGGAGGTCGGCGTCAGGTAGACGGCCTCGAGCGTGCCGGTCTCCTGTTCAAAGCGCAGCCAGTTGGCCACCAGGAAGAACGTGCTGGACACGAACTGGAACACGCACGAGCCGATGAGCAGATAGCCGACGAAATTGCCCGAGCCGGTGTTGGCGGCGAAATTGGCCTCGGCCGAGGCCCCGCCGGTGGCGCGGCCGAGCAGGATCGGCATAGCCGCGAACACGATCGGAATGACGATGTTGGTGAGCAGCTGGCCGGGGTAGCGGCTGATGTTGGTGAAGCGCAGCTGCGCCTCGGCTAAAGCCGCCGAAAGGTTCTGGCTGAGGGTGGGTCGGCCCGGGAGCGTGGTCGTCATGCGTAATTCCAGGTATCCGGAGTCGGCGGCCGCTCAGGCGGCGGCTTCCGCGGCCGCGCGCTCAACCCGATCGCGCGTTTTGACGATGAAGCGCTTGTAGGTCTCCGGTCCGCGCAGGCGCAGCCAGACCGGGCCGCGCTGGGCCTCGGCCGTCAACTCCACGGCGCAGACCGGGAAGTGGGTGCGCGAGAGATGGACGTACTCCACCACGCGCCCGGCCCAGTCCTGGCTCCACTCGAACTCCAGCGCGTAGCCGTCGGCCAGCTCTTCGGTCCGGCGCTGCTCGCGCCAGAACCCGGTCAACAGGTCGTGCATGCGAAAGACGTAGGCGTCGTCGTGGCCGGAGACCTGCCGCAGAAAAGGGAAGTCCTCCGGCGTCACGGCCAGGCGGGCCAGCGGCCGGACCGGCACGCGGCTCGTCCACTCCGGCGACAACAGGCCGTTGGCGTAGCGCTCCTGCTCAAAGGTGGCGCGCGGCAGCAGGTAAAGTGTGCCGGGGCCCCAGATGGGCTTGTCTAGCTGCTCGGCATTGAGCGAGAACTCGTACACCTTATACGCGTCCGGCTGCGGCGCGGTCGGGCTGAAGTCCACCTCTTGCCCGGCGACGTTCCAGGCCACGCCGTTGCGCATCGAGCCGCGATACGTCCGCTTGTTCAGCACGGCGAAGAAGAGCGGCCAGATCCCGTCGGCGGCGGCATAAATCCCCAGCACGTTGCCCTGCGGGTTGGCGTCCACGCCCTCGCGGCGCGGCACAAACTCGGCGATGTCCGGGTCGTTGGAGCCGTGCAGGACCACGGGCTTGCGCTCGGCCACATAACCCAGGAACTCGTACTTGGGATAGGGCAGCGTGTAAGCCAGCGGCCCGCCCGCCGCGGCCAGGGCCTGGGCGTACAGGGCTTCAAAGGCCTGGACGCGGGCGGCGTCGTAGACGATGACCGGGGCGGGCAGTTCAGCGCTCATGGTTACTTGACCCGCGTATCGTCGGCCAGGGTGCGGCCGGTGCGCGCGATGAAGACGTCTTCGAGCGTCGGCTCTTCCGGCGCGATCTTCTGGATGACGGCCTGGTGCGCCGTCAGCGTCTCGATCAGGCGCGGCAGGAGCGCGGCGTGGGTCTCCTGGGAGACCACCGTCAGCGTCGTGTGGCCGTTGAGCGTGGTGGCCACGTTGGACACACCCGGCAGCTGTTCGACGGCGTGGGTGGCCTTGGTGGAGATGACGCCCTCGACCTTCACCACCGCCTCGCGACGCAGCGAGGCCTTGAGCTCCGGCACCGTGCCCAGGGCCAGCACCTCGCCGTGGTCGACGATGGCCACGCGGTCACACAGCGTCTCGGCCTCGGCCATGATGTGCGTGGTGTAGATGACGGTCTTGCCCTGCTGGTTGAGGTCGCGCACCACGGCGCGCAGCTCGCGCGCCGACGGCACGTCCAGCGTGTTGGTGGGCTCGTCCAGGATCAGCAGCGGCGCGTCGTTGATCAGGGCCTTGGCAAAGGCCAGCTTCATGCGCTGGCCGGACGAGTAGCTCTCCACGGCCCGGTCGGCGATCTCGCCCAGGCCGAGCTGCTCAATCAGCTCATCGGCGCGGCGGCGGCGGGCGGCCGGGTCCAGGTGGTAAAGCGCGCCAAAGAAGACCAGGTTCTCGCGCGCGGTGAGCTTCCAGTACAGGCCGCGCTCGCCCATCAGCATGCAGCCGGTGGTGGCGCGGATGGCGTTGTCGGCCTGGGTGAGTTCGTGGCCGTTGATCCAGGCCCGCCCGCCGGTGGGCAGCAGCAGCGTGGTCAGGCACTTGATCAGCGTCGTCTTGCCGGCGCCGTTGGGGCCGAGCAGGCCGAACAGCTCGCCGGGCCTGATCTCCAGCGAGACGCCGCGCAAAGCCGGGACGGCCTTCTCGGTGGATTTAAACAGCCCTTGGCGCTGGCGGGTGAGGTAGGTTTTGGTCAGGGCTTCGACAGTGACTTGACCGAGCATAACACTCCTCGCAGTCTGAACCAGCGGCACCGTGGGGACGCGGCCCTACCGCAGGCCGCGCCGTAACCAGCGCAGTGTGCGCGTCACCGTGAAGCCGAGCGCCGCCAGGGTTTCGGCGGCGACGACGTCGTGGGTGGGATGTTCCAGGCGCACGTGGCCCAGACGCGCGCCCAGCCGGCGCAGGCCGCGCACCAGCAGCGGCCGCTCCACCTGGCCGTGAAAGGCCGGGTGCGCCAGCAGGATCAGCCGGTCACCGTCCGGCTGCCCGGTGGCGATCGACAAGGCCCCGGCGATCCGGTCGCCCGGCGCAACCGCCACCCAGTGTTCCTCGCCCTGGCCGTTCAGGAACTGCTCCAGCCGGCGCCGCAGCGCCGGGCGGAAATCCA
>CALFZO010000011.1 GCA_937952305.1 uncultured Anaerolineales bacterium
ATCTGGTTTCACCGACACACCCTTTATCAGCCTGCCGGCCGGCGTATTTGGCTATGTGCTTGTAGCCGTGTACGGCCTGGCGACTTTGGCGGCCCTGGCGGCCGCCTTCCGCGGCCTGCGCCAGCTGCGGCTCCTGCAGTGGCTGGGCCTGCTCGCGCTCAGCGGCGCCGGGGCGGCCCTGGCCCAACTGCTGATCCTGCGCCTCCCGGCCGATATCCTCCCCCCGCCGAACCTGCCCATCGACCCGGAACCGCCCGGCCTGGCGTTTTTCGCCCTGGTGCCGGCGTTCCTGGCCGCCGGCTGGCTCGGCAGCGGCGCCGCGATCCTGGTCGGCCTGGTCACCGGCCTGTCCCGCGCCGCCTGGGAGACCTACTCGATCATCACGCCGTTCGAGTACGCCCTGATCGCCGGCGCCGTCGCTGCCCTGGTGCGTCAGGATTATCGCGGTTGGCTGCCGGCTGGCCTGCGCCATCCTCTTCTGGCGGGCGGGCTGGTGGGCGGGCTGCTCTGGCCGTCGCTGTTCCTGTCCTACGCCGCCTATACTGAGTCGGTCGGGTTCCCGGCCGTGGACTACTTGTTCTCGGTGGTCGGCGCGGCCACGCCCATCTTCTTCGGGCAGGCGGCGCTGGCCGGGCTGGTGGCCGAGCTGGCGCGCGTCGGGCTGCCCAACCTGTGGATCCGCCGGCGCGGGCTGCAGCCGCCGCCCTATCTTTACAGCCTGAACCGCAAGCTGCTTTTCTTGCTCATCCCGTTGTTCGTGTTCGGGATCATCGGCCTGCTCTGGGCGGACGTCCTGCTGTCGATGCGCGTCTCAACGACTCTGTCCGTGCAGCAGATGGAGCGCGCCGCCGAGAACGCCGGCCGCGATATCCCCTTCTTCATGCAGACCGGGGACAGCCTGTTGCTGGAGATCGCCAACAGCCAGAACTGGCTCGAGCTGGACAGCCTCAACCAGAAGGCGGGGCTGCTCCAGAATATCCGGGCTGTCCCTTTCTTCAAGCAGCTCGTGTTGATGGACGCGCAGCTGCGGCCGGTGGCGGTGGCCGGCGGCGGGTTCGGGTCGGATGAGGCGCCGGCGTTGGATGACCACCAGACCCACCTGGCCGAGTTGGCGCTGCAGTCCGCGCCGCAATCGGCGGCCCAGACCCTGACGGGTGCGGCCGGCCTGCGCAGCGTGGACATCGTCTTCTTCCGGCCGGTGGCGGACCTGGAGACGCGCGCGGTGGTGGGCGTGCTGCTGGGCCGGGTCGAGTTGGCCAGCAACCCGCTGATGCAGTCGACGTTTAACAATCTCCGCAGCCTGGCCGATGGCGCCGGGTCCGGCTATATCCTGGACGAAAACGCGCTGATCCTGTTCCACTCGGATGCCACGTTTGTCGGCCAGACAGCCGCGCCGGCCGTGCCCGATGAGATCCTGCCGACCCGGTTGGCGGAGGCCCAGGCTTACCAGGACCGCGCCCCGGATGGCACCCGTCAGCTGGTGCTGCGCTACGCCGTACCCGGCAACGACTGGTCCGTGGGGTTCGCCATCCCCAACTGGCTGGTCCTCAAACAGACCGCCGACATCGCCGTGCCCATCGGCGTCATCCTGCTGCTGGTCGGCAGCCTGGGGCTGTTCATTGTGAGCACGGTGGCGACGCGGGTGACCCGCCCGGCCAAGGCCCTGGCCGAGGCCGCCCAGCGCATCTCCGAGAACCAACTGGATGAGCCGATCGAGGTGGAGGGCGAGGACGAGATCGGCCGCGCCGGCCAGGCCTTCGAGCGGATGCGCCAGCGTCTGCGCGCGCGCCTGGCCGAGCTCAACCTGCTGCTCAAGGTCAGCCGGCAGGTAGCCAGCAACCTCAACCTGGACGAAGCGCTGCCGGCCATCCTGCAGGGCGCGCTCACGGCCACCAACGCCGCCGGCGTCCGCCTCGTGCTGGCGCCGCCGGAGGCGCCGGCCGGTTTCGGCGGCAACTACCAGGCCTACGCGGACGGCCCGGCCGCGCCGGGCATGGCCGCCCTGGATCGGGGCGTGGCGGAGCTGGTCCGGTCCGAGGCGCAGGTGGTGATCGAGAACGTCGCCCGGGCGCGGGCCGTGCTGGATGTGGCCCCGGTCGTCGGCAAGCTGCAGGCCCTGATCGCGCTGCCGCTGCGCCAGGAGGCCGTGTTCTACGGCGCGCTGTGGCTGGGTTACGATCAGCCCCACACCTTCACCGACAGCGAGATCAACTTCCTGTCGACGCTCTCCGGCCAGGCGGCCGTGGCGGTCGCCAACGCCCGGCTGTTCGACGCCGCCGAGCAGGGCCGCCGCCGGCTGGCCGCCATCCTGGCCTCCACGCCGGACGCCGTGATCGTCACCGACCGCACGCAGCGCGTGCTGCTGCTCAACCCGGCCGCCGAAGGCGCCTTTGAGCTCATGGGCAAGCCCGTGCTCGGCCGGCCGGTGGCCGAGGCCCTGCCCAACAAGGACCTGGCCCAGCTGATCAGCGACGGGCGCGGGGCGACCACGGGCGAGTTCCAGTCGCCGTCCGGGCGCACGCTGTACGCGTCGATCTCGCCCATCATCAGCGCCGACGGCGCCACGCTCGGCCGGGTGTGCGTGCTGCGCGACGTGACCCATTTCAAAGAGCTGGACATGATGAAGTCCGAGTTCGTGGCCACGGTCAGCCACGACCTGCGCGCGCCGCTGACCTTCATGCGCGGTTACGCCACCATGCTGCCGATGGTCGGCGCGCTGAGCGACAAGCAGCGTGAGTTCGCGGACAAAATCATCGCCGGCATCGAGCAGATGACCAAGCTGATCGACGACCTGCTCGACCTGGGCCGCATCGAGGCCGGCGTCGGGCTGGCCAAGGAGCCGTGCCAACTGGACGAGATCGTCCACAGCATCGTGGATACGCTCAGCCCGGTGGCCGCCAACAAGGGGCTGGCGCTGGACGTCGATGTCCCCAGCAACCTGCCGCTCATCCTGGGCGACCCGACGCTGCTGCGGCAGGCCATCAGCAACCTGGTGGACAACGCCATCAAGTACACGCCCGGCGGCGGGCAGGTGCGCGTGGCCCTGACGGCCGAGAACGGCGCTTTTCGCGTGGCCGTCACCGACAGCGGTGTCGGCATCGCGCCGGCGGATCAGGCCCACCTGTTCGAGAAGTTCTTCCGCGTCAAGCAGCGCGGCAGCAGCCAGGTGAAGGGCTCCGGGCTCGGCCTGGCCATCGTCAAGTCGATTGTCGAGCGGCACGGCGGCCGCGTGTGGATGGAGAGCAGGCTCGGCAAGGGCAGCACCTTCTTCCTGGAAGTGCCGCGCGAAGCCGTCACCGCCGCCAGCCTGCGCGTCTAAGCGCGGCAGTTGAGCGTCATTCGGCCGGCCGCTGCGCCGGCCGTTTTTGTTGTCCGGGGGAGCTCAGCCCGTTTGTTCCGGCGCCAGGGCGGCGCTCTCAGGCGCATCCCAGACGGTGACGCGGTTGCGCCCGTCGGTCTTGGATTTGTAGAGCGCGTCGTCGGCTTTGTGGATGAGGGAGGGCAGGTCTTGCACGTCCCCGGCCGCGCGGCTGATCAGGCCGATGCTGACGGTGCTGTGGATGGTCCGGCCGTCCACCTGGGCCGTGAACTGCTCGACGCCGGCGCGGATGCGCTCGGCCACCGTCAGCGCGGCCTCGCGGCTGGTCTCCGGCATCAACACCGCGAACTCGTCGCCGCCCAGGCGGGCGGGCAGATCGGTGACGCGCACGGCCCCGCGCAGACACTGCGCCACGCCGCGCAGCATGGCGTCGCCGGCGGCGTGGCCGTTCTCGTCGTTGATCTGCTTCAGCCGGTCCAGATCCACCATCAACAGCGCCATGGGGTGGCCGTAGCGGCGGGCGCGCTGCACTTCGGCGCGCAGGAGCTCCAGGAAGCGGCGGCGGTTGGCCAGGCCGGTCAGCTCGTCGGTGACGGCCTGCCGGCGCTGGCGCTCGTGCTGTTCGGCGTTGTGGACGGCCAGGGCCGCCGAGTCGGCCAGCGCGCGCAGCAGGCGGATGGTGGCGTCGTCGAACTTGAAGGGGCGGTTGTAGCCGACATTCATCACGCCGACGACGGCGCCCTCGACGGTGAGCGGCAGGCTGGCCAGGGCGCACAGCGCCGGGTAGGCGCCGTCCGCGAACAGCGGGTGCCGCTGCGGGTCGGTGATGAAGGCGGCCTCGCCGCTGCGCGCCACGGAGTTCGTCAGGCCGCGCGGCCGTGGCGGCGGGAGGTCACGGTAGCGTTCGCTGACCGCCGCCGTCACGCGGTGGTCCACCAGCTGGCCGGTCTCCGAATCCCGCACGAAGATGGTGACGCCGTCGGCGTCGCCGAACTCCAGGGCTTTGTCTACCACGATCTGCAGGACGTGCTGCAGGTTGAGGGTGGCGGTCAGTTCGCGCGTGACCGCGGCCAGCATCTCCAGTTCGCGCAGCCGCGTCTCGGCCAGGGACGAGACGTGCCGCCACTGGTCCATCAGCCGGCGCATGTCGCGCATCCGGCGCTGGTCGCTCAGCACGGTTTCGTACAGGACGCCGATGACGCCGATGGCGAAGGCGATGTCGGCGGCCTGGTACCAGGTGGGCGCGGCCAGATCGGACGTCAGGCCGAACCGCAGCGCGCCGACCACGCTGAAGGCCAGCAGGGTGAGGCCGAAGAAGAAGTAAGTGCGCCAGGAGCGATAGGCGGTGGCCGTGATCAGCAAGCGCCCGGCCAGGAACAGGGCGACTACGCCGAACCCCAGGCGCAAGCCGGCGAGCACAGTCGAGAGCTCCATCGCGCGCGGATTGTAGCACACGGCTCTCGGGCGGCCACGCTGGCCGCGTTTGAAAATGGCCTCGGCGCTTGCCGCCGGACGGCCTCGGCAGTATCATCACGGCGGCCCGAATTGGCCCCATCTATGCCTTCTAAACTCACGCCGCGTCCCTGGTCCGTGACGACGGGCGGTTACCTTCTGGCGGCCCAGAGCGCCGCGCTGCTGGGCACCGGTTTGGCCCTGCTGCAGGTCGCCGCCGACTGGGCGCCCGTCCTGGCCGACCCCGAGCTTCTGGCCGGGCCGCTGGTGATCGGCCTGGCCTGCCTGTGCCTGGGCGTGGTGGCGTTCGCCAACGCCCTGCAGTTCTTGCGCCGCCAAAACGGCAGCTGGCTGGTGGCCATGCTGCTGCAGGGCCTGTCGCTGGGTCTGGCCTTGCTGCTGTACTGGCGCGACCAGCACCTCTTCAGCTATCTGCTCATGGTGTTCGGCATCCTGATGACCGTGTATCTCAACCGCGGCGACGTCTTGACGCCGTTCCATGTGACGGTGACGCCGCTGGGCGGGCCGCACCGCAGGGGTGAGTTCAGTGACTGAGCCGGCCCTGAACCCGCCTCCATCTCCGGCCGAACTGGCCCTCGACCGCGCCCTGCTGCGCCGGTTTGAGCCGGTCTTGCGCTTCACCAAGGGCGAGCGGTTCCTGCCCATGGACGTGGAGCCGTATGTGCGCGAAAGCAGCTTGTGGGTGCAGCGGCCGGGCGAGGAGGCGGAGTGCCTGGTGCCGGAAGGCGAGCTGACCCTGGAGCGGCTGGCCGAGACGCGCGTGCACGGCTTCGGCGCGGTCTATTACCTGAAGTTCATCGAGCCGCTCAACATCCGCGATCTGGCGGTCTACGCCCTGCGCGAGCGCTTCGGTCCGCGCGCCGGCGCTTTCCACGCCGGCCGGGGCCGGCTGGCGCGTGTCGGCTATATGTCGCGCTTCGTGGACGCGCTCTTCTCGCTGACTCTGTTCGCGCGCGGCCGCGTCCCCGGCGACACCGCCGCCGCCGCGGCCCTGATGTACCGGCGCCTGATGAAGCAGGCCGAGCGTTATTGCTATTACGGGCGCGTCGTCCGCAGCCAGGGCTGGATCGCGCTGCAATACTGGTTCTTCTACCCGTTCAACAACTGGCGCTCGGGCTTCTTCGGCGTCAACGACCATGAGGCCGACTGGGAGATGATCAGCGTCTTCCTGTATGAGTCGGTCTCCGGCCAGGTGACGCCGGAGTGGGCGGCCTACAGCTCGCACGAATTCGCCGGCGACGACCTGCGCCGCCGCTGGGACGACCCGGAAGTCGAGAAGGTCGGCGAACATCCGGTGGTTTACGTCGGCGCGGGCTCGCATGCCAGCTATTACCAGCGCGGCGAGTACCAGGCCGAGCTGGAGCTGCCATTCTTGGCGCCGTTCGTCCGGCTGGCCGACCTGGCGCAGACGTATTGGCGGCGCTTCCTGGGCCAGGTGCGCGGCGACCGGGCCAGCGCGGAGCCGCCGCAGTTCAACGTCTTCCGCATCCCGTTTGTAGACTACGCGCGCGGCGATGGCCTGGCGCTGGGGCCCGGCCAGACCAAGGAGTGGGGCGAGCCGGAATTGCTGTCGCCGACGCCGGGCTGGGCCCTGAACTACCGCGGCCTGTGGGGGGTGTATGTGCGTGACCCGATCGCCGGCGAGAACGCGCCGGCCGGGCCGGTCTACAACCGCGACGGCCTGATGCGCCGCCTGTGGTATGACCCGCTGGGCTGGTTCGGCCTGGACAAGGTGCCGCCGCCGCATGAGGCGCTGCGCTGGGCGCGCGAGCGCCAGTCTGAGGTGGAGAGCCGTCACCGGGCGCAGCTGGCCGAGATCGCGGCCAAGGCGCACACCCTGGTCGACCTGCAGATCGAGGCGACGGCCATGGACGGCCAGCCGCACCTGCGCCGGTTGTATGACGCCCGGCTGGCCGAGATCGACACGCTTTCACAGGATATCGCACAGCAGCGCGCCCAGGCGGCCGCCGACGACGCGCTGCTGGACGCCCTGACCCAGCACATCGTGCAGCTGGAGCGCGGGGAGCGCGGGCCGCTGCGCGCGCACATCCAGCACGTGCACGCGCCCGTGTCCGACGCCGGCCTGGCGCTGGGCCGTGTGGCCGAGGCCTGGTCGGCCATCAGCATCGGCCTGCTGCTGATCGGCCTGGTGGTGGTGGTGCTGTTCGCGCGCCGCTACCTGATCTTCGGGCTGACCGCCTTGCTGGCCACCCTGATCTTCGTCGAAGCCGGTTTCCGCCGGCAGCTGGCCCAGCTGATCACGTCGGTGACCCTGGCGCTGGCCACCGTCTGCGCCTTGATCCTGCTGTTCGAGTTTTTCTGGGAGATCATCGTCCTGGCGGTGCTGGCGGCCGGCGCCTACATCATGTGGGAGAACCTGCGGGAGCTCGGCGATTGAGGCCGGCGCGCCCGCCGCGCGGGCCGTTTCCGGTACAATAGGCCGCACCCCAGCAAATCTTAAGGATCCGCGCGATCCATCCAAGAGGGAGATTTTGTCATGACCACCAAGCGTCGTATCGGTATCCTGACCGGCGGCGGCGACGTGCCCGGCCTGAACGTCGCCATCAAGGCTGTCGTCAGCCGCGCCCAGCATCACAACATCGACGTCATCGGCATCCGCCGCGGCTGGATGGGGGTGCTGAACTTCAACCTGGACGACCCGAGTTGCCTCGACACCTGGACCCTGCCGCTGACGATGGAGCGCGTGCGCACCATCGACCGCACCGGCGGCACGATCTTGCACACCTCGCGCACCAATCCGTCCAACGTCAAGCCGAGCGAGGTGCCGGAGCACGTCAAGGAGTCCGACCGGACGCTCACCGCCAAGGGCACGGTGGACTGCACCAAGCACGTGCTGCGCGTCCTCGAGCACCTCGGTCTGGACGCGCTGATCCCGATCGGCGGCGACGACACGCTCAGCTATGCCAGCCGCTTGCACCACGAGGGTGTCCAGGTGGTGGCGATCCCCAAGACGATGGACAACGACGTCTTCGGCACCGACTACTGCATCGGCTTCTCCACGGCCGTCACCCGGTCGGTCGAGGCGATCACGGCCTTCCGCACGTCGGTGGGCTCGCACGAGCGCATCGGCGTGGTGGAGCTGTTCGGACGCAACTCCGGCGAGACGTCGCTCTTCGCCGCTTACCTGGCGGATGTGGACCGGGCCGTGATCTCCGAGGTGCCGTTCGATTTCGAGCGGCTGGTGAACTTCCTCAAAGAGGACCGCGCCAAGAACCCGTCGAACTACGCCATCGTCACCATCTCCGAAGGCGCCACCTTCGTGGGCGGCAGCATCGTGGAGACGGGCGAGGCCGACGCCTACGGCCACCGCAAGCTGGGCGGTATCGGCCAACTGCTCTCGCAGGAGGTCAAGGCCCGCTCCGGCATCAACATCATGTACGAGCAGCTGGCCTACATCATGCGCTCCGGTGCGCCGGATTCGCTCGACCGCATGGTGGCTAACTCCTTTGGGTACCTGGCGCTGGATCAGGTGGCCATGGGCCACACCGGCCGGCTGGTGGCGCTGCAGCAGGGCATCTACACCACCATCCCCATCGAGCTGATCACGGCCGGCAAGAAGCGCGTGGACGTCACGGCGCTCTACGACGCGCAGAACTACCGGCCCAAGGTGCGGGATATGCTCGGCAAACCGATGTTCCTGTATTGATCGTCGCCGGGGCGCTCGCAGGAGCGCCCTTTTTTTTTGTTCCGCCTATGAAAGCCTCCCGCCGGCGCTGGCTCGTCGTCACCGTCCTGTTTGCGTTTCTCTGGCTGCACCAGGCCGACCGGCTGCTGATCGGGCCGCTGACCACGCCGATCATGGACGAGTTCGGCCTGGATGAAGCCCAGATGGGCCTGGTCTTCACCGGCGCCCTGGCCGTGGCCGTCGTCTTCTATCCGCTGTGGGGCTATCTGTACGACCGCTTCGCGCGCGCCCGGCTGCTGGCGCTGGCCTCGGCGCTGTGGGGCGCCACCACCTGGCTGAGCGCGCTGGCCCCGACTTTCCCGGCCCTGGTCGTCACGCGGGCCTCGACCGGCATTGACGACTCGAGCTATCCCGGCCTGTACAGCCTGGTCGCCGATTACTTCGGGCCGGAGATCCGCGGCAAGATCTACGGCGTGCTGCAGCTGACGGCGCCGCTCGGCTTTCTGGGCGGGACGCTGTTGGCGCTGACCCTGCGCGACCTGCTCGGCTGGCGCGGCGTCTTCCTCCTGACGGGCAGCCTCGGCCTGGTGGTGGCCGCGCTCATTTTCGTGGGCGTGCGCGAGCCGGCCCGCGGCCAGAGCGAGCCCGAACTGCGCGACCTCGAGTCGGTCGGCGTGTACCGCTTCGACCCGGCCGTCGCGCGGCAGCTGCTGGGCAAGCGCAGCCTGTGGCTGCTGTGGGCGCAGGGCTTCTTCGGCGTCTTCCCCTGGAACGTCATCGGCTACTGGTTTTTCCGCTACCTGGAGACCGAGCGCGGCTATGCCGAGGACGCGCTGCTGACCACGATGGGGACGGCCGTGCTCGTGATGGCGGCCGGCTACTTCATCGGCGGCGCGGCCGGCGACTGGGCCTTCCGGCGCAGCCCGCGCGGGCGCCTCGGGGTGTGCGCGGTCGGCGTGCTGCTGGGCGCGGTCCTGCTCCCGCTCACGCTGAACGTGCCCCTGGCCGAGCAGGGGCTCTTTCTGGCGCTGCTCAGCCTGACGGCCGTGTTTGTGCCGTTCGCGTCGCCCAACGTCGTCGCCACCGTGTACGATGTGACTCTGCCGGAGGTGCGCAGCACGGCCCTGGCCGTGCAGAGCTTCATCGAGGAGTCCGGCGCCGCCCTGGCGCCGGTGCTGACGGGCTTCATCGCCGTGCGCGCCTCGCTCGGAGACGCGATCCTGATGATCTGCGTGGCCGCCTGGCTGCTGTGCGCGGCCGCCTTCGCGGCGGCGGCGTGGGTGGTCCCGGCCGACATCGCTGCCCTGCGCGCCCAGCTCCGGGCCCGAGCGGCGGCGCTCCGGCCGGCCGCGTCGAGGGACTGATGGAGATCGTCGCCGTCGACACCGCCGATCGCCGCCAGGCGCGGGCCTTCCTGGATCTGCCGTTCCGCCTCTACCGCGGCGTGCCGCAGTGGGTGCCGCCCCTGGAGCTGGACGCGCGCGCCCAGCTCGACCGGCGCCGCAACCCCTACTTCCGCCACTCCGAGGCCGCCTTCCTCCTGGCCCAGACGGACGGCCGCGCCGTGGGCCGCCTGGCCGTGCTCGCCAACCGGCGCTGGAACGACTACAACCAGGCCCGGACGGCTTTCTTCTACTTGTTCGAGTGTGAAAACGACCGCGCCGCGGCGTTGGCGCTATTTGAGGCGGCCTTTGCCTGGGCGCGGGCGCGCGATATGGATCAGATTATCGGGCCCAAGGGGTTCACGACCCTGGACGGGCTGGGTCTGCTGGTGAAGGGCTTTGAACATCGGCCGGCCTTCGGCTTGCCTTACAACCCCGCCTACTACGTGGACCTGGTCGAGGCGGCCGGCTTTGTCCCGGAGGGTGAGCTGGTGTCCGGCTACCTGGACGCGCGCACGCCGTTCCCGGACAAGATCCATCGGCTGGCCGAGCTGGTGCAGAAGCGGCGCGGCCTGCGCGTGCTGAGCTTCCGCACGCGCCGCGACCTGCGCGCCCTGGTCCCGCGCCTCAAGGAGCTGTACAACGGCTCGCTGGGCGGCACCCACGGCAACGTCCCGCTGACCGATGACGAGGTCGACGCTATGGCCGACCAGCTGCTCTGGTTCGCGGATCCGCGCCTGATCAAGGTCGTGCTCAAGGACGACGCGCTGGTGGGGTTCCTGTTTGCCTACCCGGACATCTCCGCCGCCTTGCAGCGGACGGGCGGGCGGCTCTGGCCCCTGGGCTGGCTGCGGCTGCTGTGGGAGCTGCGCCGGACGGATTGGGTCAACGTCAACGGGGCCGGGATCGTCGAGCAATATCGCGGCCTGGGGGGCACGGCCATCCTGTTCAGCGAGATGCAGAAGAGCATCGCGGCCGGGCGGTTTGCGCACGCCGACCTGGTGCAGATCGGCGTCGAGAACGACAAGATGCAGCGCGAGCTGCGCGATCTCGGGATCGACTTCTACAAGACGCACCGCCTTTACCGGCGCGCCCTGTAGCCGGCGGTTCACAGCGCGCGCACGAACACGCGGTGGTTCTTGTAGGGCCGGGCGCCCAGGTTCTCGAGGTCGTGCTGCATCTGCACGGCGGTCTCGGCCACCTGGGAGAGGTCCGCATTTTGGAAGCCGAACTCGCGGATCGTCTTCTCCATCTCTGAGTAGAGCAGGGCGTTGCCGCCGACGCCATGGAAGGCCGGCAGGATGCCGGCGCCGTTGATGCACACCCACTTGGTCCGGCGCATCTCCAGCAGCAGGTCCACAAACCCGAACGGGAGTAGCTGGCCGCGGGTGCGCTGCAGCGCCGCCGACACGTCTGGGAACGCGAACAGGAAGCCGACGACCTCCTCGTCGTGGGTGATGATCTTGATCAGGCGGTGGTCGGCCACCACGGTCAGCGTCTCCACGATCTGGCCGATTTCGCGCTCGGTCAGCGGGTAGTATTCCCAGTTGTTGACGAAGGCGCGGTTGTAGGCCTCGCCGATGCGCCGCGCCCAGCGGATCAGCTCCGGCTTGGACTTGAAGCGGCGCACCTCCAGGCGGCTGCGCTGGCGGACGCGGTCGGCGATGCGGTGGATCCGCTCCGGCAGGCGGAAGGCCTGGCTGTCAAGGTAGCACGAGACGAAATCGACTTCTTTCTCAAAGCCGAGTTGCTCCAGCAGACGCGGGTAGTAGTCGAAGTTGTAGGCCGCCATCATCATGGCCGGCCGGTGCTCAAAGCCTTCCACCAGCATGCCGTAGGCGTCCAGGGCGCTGAACCCTTTGGGCCCGACGATCTCGGTCAGGCCGCGCGCCCGCGCCCACTCGAAACCGCGCTCGAACAGCGCGCCGGCAGTCTCGGCGTCGTTCTCGCACTCGAACAGGTAGAACTGGGCGCGGCGCAGGCCGTGGTGCGCGTTGTAGCGGCGGTTGGCCAGGACGGCCAGCCGGCCGACGTCGCGGCCGGCGCGGGTGGCCAGGAAGAATTCGGCCTCGGAATGTTCGTAGAGCGGATGCCGGCGGTGGTCCAGATAGAGTTCCGTGTCCGATTGCAGCGGCGGCACCCACAGCGGATGGCCAGCATACAGACGGAACGGAAGCTGGACGAAGCGCTGGACCTGGGCGCGGGAGGTGGTGTCGACGGTGGTGAGGCTGAGCACGGTAGTCTCTCTCCGGCGCGGGCGGCCGTCAGACGGCGGCGAAGAAGCCGACGGCCAGCGTGCCGGGGCCGGCGTGGGTGGTGATGGCGGCCCCGACGGAACTGACCGGGATCGCGCCCAGCCCCAGCGCGGCCCCCAGCCCGTCGGCCAGCTTGCGCGCTTCGACCTCGTCGTCGGCGTGCATCACGGTCAGGCGCGCCTCCGCCGAGCGTGGGCAGCGTTCCAGCACGAGTTCCTTGAGCCGCTCCAGCGCCCGGTGATGCGTGCGCACGCGCTCCAGCGCCTCCACTCGGCCGTCCTTCAATTCCAGGATCGGCTTGATCTGCAGGAGGCCGCCCACCAAAGCCTGGGCGCCGCCGATCCGGCCGCCGCGCTGCAGGTACTCCAGCGTCGCCACCAGGAAGTAGGTGCGTCCGCGCGGGATCAGGGCCTGCAGCCGCGCCACGATGACGTCGGCGGCCACGCCGCTCTCGGCCCAGCCCACCGCCAGCTGCACCAGGCTGCCCAGATTGCCGGCCACGGTGCGGGTGTCGACGATGCGGATGTCGGCGTTGGAGAAATCGGTCTCCTTGGCCGCCAGCGCCGAACGCACCGTGCCGGACACCTCGCTGGACGGGTGGATAGAGATGATCGTCTCGGCGGCGGCCAGCTGCTGGCGGTAGGCGTCCACAAACCAGCCAGGCTCAGGCGCCGCCGTCTTGGGCAGCCCGGAGCTGGTGGTCAGACGCCGGATGAAATCGGCCTCGCTCAGTTCGACAGCCTCTTTGAAGCTCTGGTCGCCGAAGATGACGACCTGGGGCACCACGCTCACCTGGTGCGCGGCGGCGAAACCCGGCGGCAGGCTGGCGGTGGTGTCGGTGACGATCCGGATGGCTGGCATATAACCTCACCTGGGGTGTTGAGTCCGGGTCAGTCGGGTCAGTTGTTCAGCTCTTCCTTGACGGCGTAGTACAGGCTCTCGGCCTTGAGCTCGCGCAGCGTGTAGCACTCGCAGCCCAGGTGCTCGGCCAGTTTGCGGGCCAGGCCCTGGTCGAAGGCGGCGTGCTCCATATTGATCACCACGCAGCGGAAGTGGTTGCCCTTGAACTGGTCGGCGATGCGGTGGGCCTCCTCCTGGGGCGGGAGGCTGGTCATGGAGACGTTGCCGGCGCCGTCGGTCAGCAGGATCATGAGCGGCATCACGTCTGGGTGCGAGCGCTTCTCCTGCATGAGCGTCTCATAGGCCAGCGAGAGGCCGGCCGAGAGCGGCGTCTTGCCGCCGACCGGGATGTCGGCCAGGGCGCGCTGGGCCAGCTGCACTGAGCTGGTCGGCGGCAGCACCGTGGTGGCGCGGTTCTTCTGGAACACGATCAGGCCGACGCGGTCCCGGCGCTGGTAGGCGTCGGTGAGCAGCGACATGATGGCGCCCTTGGTGGCCTGCATGCGTTCGGCCACGGCCATCGACCAGGACGCGTCGACCACGAACAGGATCAGGTTGGCGGCCCGCTTGACGCGCACCTTGCGGTGCAGGTCTTCCATTTCAATGGAGAAGGCCACCTGGCGCTCCTCGCGCTGTTCGGCGCGCGCGATCTGCAGCGGCGCGGCGGCGCGCAAGGTGGCGTCGAAGGCCACGTCGCTGGTCTGGCCGTGGGCGGGCTGGGCCTGGATGTAGCGGCCGCGCTTGCGGTCGGTGCGGGTGCGCGAGCGCCGGCCGCCCTGTTTGCGGGTGAGTTTGTCGAGCGGGGTATCCAGCTTGCGCGGCGAGAACTCCTGGCCGGCCTTCACCTTCTGGCCGCCCTCCCACCACTGGGAGTCGCGGTCGAACGGCGACGACTGCGGCTGGAGCTGCGGCTCGGTCGGCGGCTGGTCCGGCGGAGCCCCCTCGCTGCCTTCAGCGCTTACGCTTTGCTTTTTTTTTCCGCGGCGGCCTCTTCGCCGGTGCGCGGCTGCGCTTCGCCCTCGCCGTCCCACTCGCCGCTCAGCTGTTCGATGCGGTCCTGCAGGTTGGCCAGGTTGACCTCGGTCTGCTGGAACGGCCCGCGCTTGACGCGGTGGGGCAGGGCCAGCTCGGCGGCTACGGCGATGTCGGTTTCGGCGATGTGGGTGCGGTGCTGCAGGGCGGCGTGGGCGCGGGCTGCTTTGAGGATCACCAGGTCGGCGCGGTGGCCGTCGACGTGCAGGGACGACGTCAGCGCCGCGATCGTGAACAGGTCTTGGCGCGTGTAGGTGACGTGCTCCACCACCGCTCGGGCGCGCGCGATCTCATCGCTCAGCTCGCGCTCGCGCGGCGCCCACTGGCTGCGGAAGGCGTCCGGGTCGGCGTCATTCGCCAGGTTGCGCTCCATCACGGCCATGCGTTCCGGAGGCGTGCTCAGGCCGTGGATCTCCACCGACAGCGCGAAGCGGTCCAGCAGCTGCGGGCGCAGCTCGCCTTCCTCCGGGTTCATCGTGCCCACCAGGATGAAGCGCGCTGGGTGCGAGAACGAGATGCCCTCGCGCTCCACCACGTTGACGCCCATGGCGGCCGAGTCCAGCAGCAGGTCCACGACGTGGTCGTCGAGCAGGTTGACCTCGTCGATGTACAGCAGGCCGCGGTTGGCGGCCGCCAGCACGCCCGGCTCGAAGTGCTTTTCGCCTTGTTTAATGGCCTTTTCGATGTCCAGCGTGCCCACCACACGGTCCTCGGTGGCGCTGACCGGCAGGTCCACGAACGGGATGCGGTGCCGCACAACGGTCAGGCCCTCGTGGTTGCCCTGGCGCTCCTTGGCCCAGTCTGACCAGGTGCTGGGCGAGTTCGGGTCATCGTTGAACGGCGACTCGGCGAAGACCTCGATCTCCGGCAGCAGCGCCGAGAGGGCGCGCGCGGCCGTGGATTTGGCCGTGCCGCGCTCGCCGCGGATCAGCACGCCGCCGATGCGCGGGTCGATGGCGTTGAGGACCAGGGCGCGCTTCATGCGCTCCTGGCCGACGATGGCGGTGAAAGGGAACAGCGATGGCATAGGGCAACCGGCTCAACAGGTCCTGGCCGCCCGCGCCCAGGCAGCGGCGACGGCAGTGCGTCGGCTGGACCGGGGCTGTGTGCTGGCTTCGTCGGCGGGCGGTGCGGGTAGTGACAGCGGACTCAAGCGCATTATACCATCGCGCGCCTCCGCACTTTTGCCCGGTTGCGATTCCGCAGATTCAGCCGTATAATCCTCGCCAATCTTCATTGGAGTAAGCAACTGCATGACGTCCAAAGATCTGACTGAGGGGGGATCTTCCGCCGATCACCCGATGCGCTCTCTGCTGGACTCGGAGAGCGGCCTGAACATGCCCCAGCGCGGCGAAATCCGCGAAGGGGTCATTGCCCGCCTGACGTCCAACGAAATCCTGGTGGATGTCGGGGCCAAGTCCGAAGGCATTATCACCGGGCGAGAGCTGGAGAGCATCGACGAAGCTACCCGCAAAGCCTTTGAGGTCGGCCAGCCGATCTCGGTCTATGTGCTGGATCCGGAAGACCGGAGCGGCAACATTGTCCTGTCCTACTCGAAGGCCCGCGAGGAGAAGGATTGGCAGAACGCCGAGAAGCTGATGGAGACCCAAGAGGTCTACGCCGGCACTATCGCGGGCTACAACAAGGGCGGCCTGATCGTCAAGATCGGGAACGTCCGCGGCTTCATCCCGGCCTCGCAGGTGAGCGCCGCCCGCCGCCGCCGCGCGGAAGGGGTGGAGGCGCCCGAGCAGAAGTGGGGCAAGATGGTCGGCGAGACGACCCAGGTCAAGGTCATCGAGGTCGACCGCAACCGCAACCGGCTGATCCTGTCTGAGCGCGCCGCCAGCAAAGAGACGCGCGAGATGCAGAAGGAGAAGCTGCTGGCCGAGATCAAGCCCGGCGACGTGCGCAAGGGCCACGTCATCAGCCTGGCCGAGTTCGGCGCCTTTGTGGACATCGGCGGCGCCGACGGCCTGGTGCACCTGTCTGAGATCTCGTGGAAGCGCGTCAGCCATCCCAACGAGGTCCTCAAGGTCGGCCAGGAAGTCGAAGTCGAGGTCCTCAACGTGGACCGCGAGCGCAAGCGCATCGGCCTGTCGCTCAAACGCCGCGAGGTGGACCCCTGGACGATGCTGCAGAAGAAGTACCAGATCGGCCAGCTGGTGCAGGGCACCATCACCAAGCTCACCAAGTTCGGCGCGTTCGCGCGGATCGAGGGCGAGGACGATATCGAAGGCCTGATCCACGTGTCCGAGCTGGCCGAAGGCCACATCGACCACCCCAAGCAGGCGGTGGCCGAGGGCCAGCAGGTGACCCTGCGCGTGCTCAAGATCGACCCGGACAAGCGCCGGATCGGCCTGAGCCTGAAACGCGTCACCTCGGCCGAGTACGCCGATAAGGACTACTGGGAGCGCGTGGCCGCCGCCGTCGACCTGGACGAGGTCGCCATGGGCGGCGAGGACGCCGAGCGCTAAGTCTGCCGGAATCACCCTGGGGCGCACGCTCTGTGCGCCCCTTTTCATTTAATGCGCCCAAACCCGCGGCGGGTTAACGGCCTCCCCCAAACGGGTCGTGTCACCTTTCTGTCGATTTTTGATAGAATACTCTCGGCAGACGTAACTATCGCTCCGAGGAGAAGAGCCACCGTGTCAAATAAACTGGAACGCTTTACCCAACGGGCACGGCGCGTCCTCAGCCTGGCACAGGAAGAGGCTGAACGAATGAAGCACAGCTACATCGGCACCGAGCACTTGCTGCTCGGGCTGATGAAGGAAGAAGGCGGCGTGGCGGGCCGCGTGTTGCGTGAGCTGGGTCTCGAGACGCGCCGCGTGCAGGAGATGGTGGAGCGGTTGACCGGCGCCAACAAGACCGCCGGCCTGGCCAAGATCGACCTCTCGCCCGGCACCAAGCGGGTGCTGGAGTTGGCCGTGGACGAGGCCCGCCGCATGGGCCACCACTACATCGGCACCGAACACCTGCTGCTCGGCCTGGTGCGCCAGAACGAGGGCGTGGCCGTCGACGTGCTCAAGAAGCTCGGCATCTCGGCCGAGCAGATCCGGCGCCAGACGCGCCGCGTGCTGCAGGAGAACCCCACCCAGGGCGCCCAGCCGCAGCGGCCGGCCGCGGCCCCGGCTTCCGCCGAGCCCAAGAAGAAGGAAAAGATCAAGACCCCGCTGGTGGATCAGCTGGCCACCGACCTGACGGCGCTGGCCGAAGAGAACAAGCTTGACCCCGTCATCGGGCGCGAGATGGAGATCGAGCGCGTTATCCAGATCCTGGCGCGCCGCACCAAGAACAACCCGGCCCTGATCGGCGAGCCCGGCGTCGGCAAAACCGCCATCGTCGAGGGCCTGGCCCAGCGCATCGTGCTCGGCGAAACGCCCGAACCGCTGCTGGGCAAACGCGTGCTGCAGCTGGACGTCGGCTCGCTGGTGGCCGGCACCATGTACCGCGGCCAGTTTGAGGAGCGCCTGAAGCGCGTCATCGACGAGCTCAAGCAGGCCGAGGCCATCCTGTTCATCGACGAGGTCCACATGCTGGTGGGCGCTGGCGCGGCCGGGTCGTCGGTGGATGCCGCCAACATCCTCAAGCCGGCCCTGGCCCGCGGTGAACTGCAGGTCATCGGCGCCACCACCATGGACGAGTATCGCAAGTACATCGAGAGCGATGCGGCCCTGGAGCGCCGCTTCCAGCCCGTGCACGTGGACGAGCCCAGCATCGGCGAGACGCTCGAGATCCTGCGCGGCGTCAAGGGCGCCTACGAGGAGCACCACAAGCTCACCATCACCGAAGAGGCCCTGGAAGCCGCCGCCAACCTGTCGGCCCGCTACGTGCCGGACCGTTTCCTGCCGGACAAGGCCATCGACCTGATCGACGAGTCGTCGTCGCGCGTGCGCATGTACAAGAGCCCGGAGGCCCGCCGCTTCAAGCAGGCCATCAGCGAGCTGCGCAGCCTGCGCTCCGAGCACCAGCTGGCGGTGGAAGAAGACCGCATGGAGGACGCCCAGGAGCTGGTCAACCGCCAGGCCGAGGTCGAGGCCGTGATCGAGCAGATGCGCGCCGGCTGGGACCGGGCCAGCAGCCCGAGCGTCACCGCCCAGGACATCGCCGAGGTGGTGGCCATGTGGACGGGCGTGCCGGTGACCCAGATCACCGAGGAGGAGACCAGCCGCCTGCTGCGGATGGAAGACGCCCTGCACGCCCGCATCATCGGCCAGCATGAGGCCATCGCCTCCATCTCCAAGGCCGTCCGCCGCGCCCGCGCCGGCCTCAAGGACCCCAAGCGCCCCATCGGCACCTTCATGTTCCTGGGGCCAACCGGCGTCGGCAAGACGGAGCTGACCAAATCCCTGGCCGAGTTCATGTTCGGCAGCGAGGAGGCCCTGGTCCAGCTGGATATGTCCGAGTTCATGGAGCGCCACACGGTCTCGCGCCTGGTGGGCGCGCCGCCCGGCTACGTGGGCTACGAGGACGCCGGCCAGCTGACCGAGGCCATCCGCCGCCGCCCGTACTCCATCGTCGTCTTCGACGAGGTCGAGAAGGCCCACCCGGAGGCGCACAACATGCTCCTCCAGATCATGGAGGAAGGCCACCTCTCGGACGCCAAGGGCAAGAAGGTCAACTTCCAGAACGCCATCATCATCATGACGTCCAACATCGGCGCGGACCTGATCAAGCGCCAGACGTCGCTCGGTTTCGCCATTAAGCGCGATGACTCGGTGACCGAGCAGTTGGCTTACGACGAGATGCGCAAGAAGCTGACCGAGGCCCTCAAGCGTGTCTTCCGGCCGGAGTTTCTCAACCGCCTGGATGGCACCATCGTCTTCCGGGCTCTGACCAAGGACGAGATCAAGCAGATCGTGGCGCTGGAGGTCAGCAAGGTGCAGGTGCGCGTCAGCGAGCACCAGATCAAGCTGGAGCTTACCTCCGACGCCAGCGACAAGCTGGCCGAGCTCGGCTACGACCCGGATATGGGCGCCCGGCCGCTGCGCCGCGTGATCCAGAACAAGGTCGAGGACGTGCTCTCGGACGGCCTGTTGTCCGGCAAGTTCCGGCCCAACGAGATCGTGCGCATCGACCTGCAGGACGGCGAGATCGTGCTCAGCACCGTCGGCCAGCTGCCGGCCGAGCCGACGCCGGCAGCGCTGCCGGCCTGAGGCCGCCATCCCAGACACCGGGCGGACCCCGCCCGGTGTCTTTTTTTGGCGCCGCCTCAGAACAGATGTTTGCCTTTTCGGCGCGGCTGGGGTTTAATCTGTCTGCCGCACCGGCCAGGAGGGCCCGTCCATGACCAAGACCAGGACCGAATTCATCTGCCAGCAATGCGGGCGCGTGTCGCCGCGCTACATGGGCAAGTGCCCCAAGTGCGGGGCTTTCAACGCCATGGTCGAGCAGGTGGTGGCGGAGCCGGCCAAGGCGGCGGCGCGCGCGCCCGCCGGCGGGCCGCGTTCGGCGCCGCGGCGCCTGCGCGACGTGGAAGGCGAGAGCGATGCGCGCTGGGCCTTGCCGATCGGCGAGTTCGCGCGCGTGCTCGGCGGCGGCGTCGTCCCGGGCTCGCTGGTGTTGGTCGGCGGTGATCCCGGCATCGGCAAGACCACGCTCCTCACCCAGATGGCGCTGCTCATGGCGGACAGCGCCGGCCCGGTGCTGTACGTCTCCGGCGAGGAGTCCGAGCGCCAGATCAAGATGCGCGTAGACCGGCTGGTCCAGGAGGCGGTGGCGGCCGACCCCAAGAGCCTGATGCGCGCGGCGGCCGGCTCGGACAAGCTCTTCCTGGTGACCGAGACTAACCTGGAGCTGATCCTCGAGCACATCCAGCAGACCAAACCGCGCCTGGTCGTCATCGACTCGATCCAGACCGTCTATCTGTCCGGGCTGACCTCCACCGCCGGGTCGGTGAGCCAGGTGCGCGAGTGCGCGGCCCGGCTCCAGGAGTTGGCCAAGTCCGCGGGCATCGCCGTCTTCCTGATCGGCCATGTCACCAAGGAAGGCACGCTGGCCGGCCCGCGCGTGCTCGAGCACATCGTGGATACCGTACTGCAACTGGAGGGCGACCGCTATCAAGCCTACCGCCTGCTGCGCGCGGCCAAGAACCGCTTCGGCGCCACTTCCGAGGTCGGTGTGTTTGAGATGACCGGCGCCGGCATGACCGAGGTCACCAACCCGTCCGAGGTCTTTCTGGCCGAGCGCATGGTCAATGTCCCCGGCTCGGCCATCGCCGTTACCATGGAGGGCACGCGCCCGATCTTGGTGGAGGTCCAGGGCCTCACCAGTACCACCGCCTTTGGCAACCCGCGCCGCACGCCCAACGGCGCCGACCTGTACCGGCTGATGATGATCACGGCCGTGCTGACGCGGCGCGTGGGGCTGCGCCTGGCCGACCAGGACATCTTCGTCAACGTGGTTGGCGGGCTGCGCGTGGACGAGCCGGCCGCCGACCTGGCCATCGCGGCTGCCGTCGCCTCGTCGGTCCAGGATCGGCCGGTGCTGGCCGATTGTGCCCTGATCGGCGAGATCGGCCTGTCCGGCGAGCTGCGCGCCGTCGGCCAGCTGTCCCAGCGTCTGCGCGAGGCGCGCCAGCTGGGCTTTCGGCGGGTGGTGGTCCCGCGCGCCCTGCGGCGGCGCGCCGAGACATGGCCGGACGGCCTGGAGATTGTGCAGGCCCGCTCCGTGCGTGAGGCCCTGGAAGCGGTCTTGCTGCCGCGCGCCGGCGCCACGCGTGAAGCCGCCGGGGCTGATTAAGCGTCTTCTAATTGACGCTGTCCTGTCCGTATGTTAAGATTGCAATAGACGCGGGCTTTATCTTATTTATTGCCTGGCTTTTATCCGCGCCTAACCGGACTCATCCTCACGGCCGTTTCTGAGAAAATTCGTGCGCAGACCCTGGCGACCCTAATTCTGTCATCGTCCGCAGCGGTTTTGGGCCGCTGACGCCAGTGGTTCGCTTCGAATTGAGAACGGGTGAGCGCCGAGATCCGGGCGTTCATCCGTTTTGCGTTTTATCAGGGAGTTATTTGTGAGCCTGGAATTTGTCTTTCGCCTGATCGGGATGGTGGGCCTGGCGATCGGTGGCGTCTACCTGGGCGTCTGGTGGGCCCGGTTGGCCGATGCCTCCGCGGAATTGCTGGCGTTGGTCTTCTCGCTGGTCGGCGCGCTGGTGGGCCTGATCCTCACGCCGTACTTCACCACGCGGCCAGCGCTGGCCATCCGCCGGCGGGTCGTCGAGATGCCGGCCTCGGTCCTGATCTCGAGCATGGTCGGTCTGATCGTCGGCCTGGTGGTGGCCGGCCTGATCTCGTTCCCGCTCTCGCTGCTGCCGCAGCCGTTCGGCCAGGTCTTGCCGTTCGTCGGGGCCGTGGTTTTTTCCTGGCTGGGCATCTCGATCTTCGTCATGCGCCAGCGGGACATCTTCTCCCTGTTCCGCGGCCGGCTGCCCGGCCGGCTGGCGGCCGAGGGCGCCGGCACCCAGAACGAGGGCCGCAGCGTCCTGCTGGACACGAGCGTCATCATCGATGGGCGCATCGCCGATATCGCCAAGACCGGCTTTATCTCCGGCACAATCCTGGTCCCCAAGTTCGTGCTCAACGAGCTGCAGCACATCGCCGACTCGCCGGACACGCTCCGGCGCAACCGCGGCCGGCGCGGCCTGGAGGTGCTCAACGATCTGCGCAACGGCGCGGCTGTGCCGGTCCGCTTCACGGACATGGACGTGCCCAACGTGCGCGAGGTGGACGACAAGCTCGTCAGCCTGGCCAAACAACTCAACTGCGCCGTCGTCACCAACGACTACAACCTCAACCACGTCGCCCAGCTGCAGGGCGTGAGCGTGCTCAACATCAACGAGCTGGCCAACGCCGTCAAGGCCGTCTTCCTGCCCGGCGAGAGCCTGGCCGTCAAGATCATCCAGGAGGGCAAGGAGATCGGGCAGGGGGTGGGCTACCTGGATGACGGCACGATGGTGGTGGTAGACGACGGCCGCCGCTACATGAACGCCAGCCTGAGCGTTGTCGTCACTAAGATTTTCCAGACCACGGCTGGGCGCATGATCTTCGCCAAGCCGGAGAACGGCGCCGCCGACGAGCGCCCGGCCGTGCCTGAACGGGGCGAACGGGGCGGGCGGCAGCGCGACCGCAACTGACCGCGCCCGGCCAGTTTGAGCCACTCGATTCCCATGCCGATTACTGTCTACAATACGCTGACCCGCCGCAAAGAAGAGTTCCAGCCGATCATTGAAGGCCGCGCGCACGTCTATGTCTGCGGCCCCACCGTCTACGACCACGCCCACATCGGCCACGCCAAGACCTACGTGGCCTTTGACACCATCGTGCGCTTCCTGCGCTACGCCGGCTACCGCGTGCGCTACGTCCAAAACATCACCGATGTCGGCCACATCCTGGACAGCGGCGAAGACCGCATCCTGAAGGGGGCGGCGCGCGAACGCATCGAACCCATGGAAGTGGTGGAGCGCTACGCGCGCTCGTACTTTGAGGACATGGACGCGCTGGGCGTGCAGCGGCCGGATATCTCGCCGCGCGCCTCGGCCCACGTCCCGGAGCAGATCGAACTCACCAAGACCTTGATCGCCAAGGGCCACGCCTACGAGGTCAACGGCTCGGTCTATTTCGACGTCCATTCCTTCCCGGAGTACGGCAAGCTGTCCGGGCGCCGGCTGGAGGAGCTGGATGCCGAGCGCGGCGGCGGCGGCGCGCGGGTGGCGGCGCGGGACGAGAAGCGCCACCCGGAGGACTTCGCGCTGTGGAAGGCGGCGCCGCCCGAGCACATCCTCAAGTGGCCCAGCCCGTGGGGTTGGGGCTATCCCGGCTGGCACGTCGAGTGCTCGGCCATGGCCACGAAGTACCTGGGCGAGACCTTCGATCTGCACGGCGGCGGCGTGGACAACATCTTCCCGCACAACGAGTGCGAGATCGCCCAGAGCGAGGCCGCCTTTGGCAAGCCGTTCGCCAACTACTGGCTCCTGACCGGCTCGCTGACGCTGGACGGCGTCAAGATGAGCAAGAGCCTGGGCAACGTCCTGACCGTCAAAGACGCGCTGAAGCGCTGGCGTCCGGAGGCGCTGCGCTTCTTCATCCTGTCTGGCCTGTATCGCAGCCCGATTGATTTTTCCGGCGAAGCCGTGGACGCGGCCACGCGCGGCTGGGAACGCATTGCCGGCCCGGTGCGGGCGGTGCGGGAGCGGCTGCGCGCGCCAGCGCTGCCGGAGGGCGGCGCGGACGAGTTGGCCCCGGCGCTGGCCGAGCTCAAGACGCGCTTCGTCGAGGCGATGAGCGATGACTTCAACACGCCGGTGGCCTTGAGCGTGCTGTTCGACCTGAGCAAGCTGGCTAACAGCGCGCTCAACGCCGAGCCGCCGGCCGGGCGGGGCGCGCTGGAGGCGGTGGCGGCGCTGTATGAGGAGCTGGGTGGGCAGGTGCTGGGAGTGCTGCCGGCCGCCGAGGCCGCCACAACGGCGAATGCCGAGCGAGAGGCCGCCCTGATCCGGCTGCTGCTGGAGATGCGCGCCGAGGCGCGCGCCCGCAAGGATTTTGCCGCGTCAGACAAGATCCGCGACCAGCTCAAAGCGGCCGGCGTGATCTTGGAAGATGGCAAGGCCGGCACGACGTGGAAGTTCAGTTGAGGCCTGGCCTCGCGCCAAAATCCGACCGAGCCGGTTCACTTGGCGGGACAGCCAGCGCAGTTCCGCTATTGACTTCGCGGGCAAGTGCGGCTAAACTCCACCTTCGCGTCAGACTTCTGGTATAATTTTTGGCGCCATTTGCCGACGTAGCTCAATCGGCAGAGCAACCGCCTTGTAAGCGGTAGGTTACGGGTTCAATTCCCGTCGTCGGCTTCGCGCAAGTCAGGCGGCTGACGCGTTAACAATTCAACCTGGGCGGTTACCCAAGCGGCCAAAGGGGACTGACTGTAAATCAGTTGGCAAAAGCCTTCGGAGGTTCAAATCCTTCACCGCCCACCATTGGCGAAGCGCAGCGTGCTTCGCGCGTAAGCCCGGGCTCGGCCCGGGCGACGCCGGCTGAAACACCATGTGTTTCAGCCAAAGCGAACTCGCAGAGCGGGTTCGCCCGTAAGCCCGGGCTCGGCCCGGGCGACGTAAGCACCGCGCCGCGGTGCGACGCCCAAGTAGCTCAGTCGGTAGAGCACACCCTTGGTAAGGGTGAGGTCACGAGTTCAATCCTCGTCTTGGGCTTCACAATTCCTTATTCTTTGTTTCGCTTGTCCAAGCAAGGAGACACCACGAATGGCGAAGGAAAAGTTTGACCGGAGCAAGCCGCATCTGAACATTGGGACGATTG
>CALFZO010000012.1 GCA_937952305.1 uncultured Anaerolineales bacterium
CCCACCGCCCTCCAGCGCCCGGACGACATCGCCGCGGGGCTGCGCCTCAATCAGCGCATCGTCGCCGAAGTCCTGCGCATCGCCACCGACCACGTGGTCCTGGGCCTGGAAGGAGTCCCCGTGGTGGCCCGGCTGACCTCGGCCGAACAATCCGGGGCGTTGGCCGAGCAACGAACGGCCCAGTTCGTCGTCCGCGGTTTTTCAGCGGACGGCCTGATGTTGGAATTGACCGGCCAGGCTGAGCATGGCACGCCGCCAACCTCCCCACCCGCCGCCGACGTGCTGCCAGCGCTCCTGCGCCAGGCTGGGCTACCCGTGGACGAGGCGACGACCCGCATCGCCCGCGCCCTGATCGATCACGGACTGCCAGTCACCGCGGGCCTGGTCGATGAGCTGGCCCAAGCCCTGGCGCAGTTGCCGCGCTGGGACGCCGCGGACGCCCAACAAGCCGCGGCTCTGCGCGCCGCCGGTCTGCCGCTGAGCGCCGAGGCCGTGGCCCTGGCCGGTCAGTCGGCGGTCCTGGACGCGTCCGCGCTGGCTCAACTCCAGGCTCGGCTCAAGACGCTGGCGGACGCCCCCCTGCCCGACCAGGTGGCCGAAGCCCTGCGCCGCGCCTTCCAGGCCACCCAGCAAATGAGCCTGGCCTGGGAAGGTGCCCCCGCCGACGTCGCCGCCCAATTGCGCGAACTCGTGGCGACGTTCGGCCGCTCCATTGAACAGCATCTGCTCCGCGGCGGCCCGCAACCAAACGCCGATCCGCAAGCTGGCCTGCTGGCCCTGGCCCAACTGCGCGGGGAACTGGCGCGGGCCGGCCTGGGGGCGCCGGCCGAGGCCGCCCTGCAAAGCCTGGACCAGTTTCTGGACGCCGCGCGCCTGAGTCAGTTTCGCAATGTCACCCCCGGCACCGTCCCGCCGGATGGCCGCTGGCTCAACCTGAATCTGCCCCTGGGCCGACCGCCCCAAGCTACCGCCCATCTCCGCGTCGCTTATCGGCCAGACGGCCAGGGCGACAGCCTCGACGCCTCCCACACCCGCCTGGTCTTGGCCGTGGCCTTGGAGGATGGTGCTGAAGTGCAGGTGGATTTATCGGTGGTCGATCGCCAGATCGGCGCGTGGGTGACGGCCACGGACGAGCACCTGCGCGAGCAAGCCGAAGCCGAACTGCCGGGTCTGGCTCAAGGTCTGCGTGATCTGGGCTACATCTTGAAGACAGCCCGCTGCGCGGTGGGGGCGAGCGCGGCGGCGGCACCGGAGCGGGACCGGCACACCGGGTCTGGGGTCGCCCACCTGCCCGGCGTCAACATGGAGGTGTAAGGATGCGTTACGCCTTCAAGAACCTGCGCGCCCGCCTCACTGGCCCACGGGCGGTGGCCCTGGGATACGAGGCCGGCCGCGACGTTGCGCCCCGCGTCGTCGCCACCGGCCAGGGCCATATCGCCGAGCAAATCATCGCCGCCGCCAAGGCCCACGCCGTGCCCATCCGCGAAGACCCGGTCCTGGTAGCCGCTCTGGCCACCGTTGACCTGGACGCGACCATCCCGCCCGAGTTGTATGCCGTAGTGGCCGAGGTCCTGGCCTTCGTCTACCGCATCAAGCAGCGCCAGCCCCATCCCTGAATCACCGCGGGGGGGACGAAACAAAAGGCCCGGCCTGGGAGTATGCCCCAGGTCGGGCCTTTGCTTGGGCGGTGCCGTGGCCGGCGCTATTCAGACGTGCACATACACGCGTCCCTGGATGGGGTCAGCGCGGTTGAAATTGCGGATCTTGTCCAGCGTAGGCCGATCCACTTCCTTGCCGCTGGTAGCCAGGAGCAGACCGCGCCCGGTGTACAGGTCGCGCGTCAGCACCATGCCGACTTTCAGATCGTTCAATTCGACGCGCATTTCCGTGCCCGATTGGGCGGCCACGCGGCGCTCGTCCAGATAACGCAGAAACTCGCGCACCACGCGGGGATCAAAACGCCGGCCCTCACCCTGCAGCAAGACCTGGCGCTCGCCGCCGTACTTCTCGTAGGCGTCGGCGACGGCGACAATGCGCGCCCCGATCGGGATCGCCTCGCCGGCCAACCCGTCCGGGTAACCACGCCCGTTGTACCACTCGCCCTGGTGGCGCACAATCTGCGCGACGTTGGCCAGGCTGGGGATGGAGCCGAGCAGGCCCTCTCCCAAAAGCGGGCTCTGCCGCACCAGCTCTTGCTCGTCGCGGTTGAGGTTGTAGGTGTCTTTGTGGAAAACCCGGTCCGGCAGGCCCAGCTTGCCGATGTCGTGGACGGCCGCCGCGATCTCAATGTCGCGCTGTTCATCTTCCGAGAGGTCCAGCGCGCGCGCCAGCCAGCGGGCCGCCTCGGCCACCCGCTGGGCATGCCCGGCCATCGACGAGTTACGCAACTCCTGCACGCTGGTCAGGAGCCGGATCACGTCCAGCAGATTCTCCTCCAGCTGCAGGTTCTTGGCCTCGATCTCGGCCGTGCGCTCCGCCACCTTCTTTTCCAGCGCCTCGTTGAGGGCCCGCAGCTGCAATGCCTGGCTGACGCTCAGCTCGTAGAGGCGGCGGTTTTCGCGCAAGAGCTCGTAGAACTTAACGCTGTCGCGGATGACCACGCGCAGCTCGTTGTTGTCCCACGGCTTCGTCATGTAGCGGTAGACGTGCCCGTCGTTGATGGCCGAGACCGCCGTGCGCGCGTCCGCAGACGCCGTCAGCATGATCCGCACGACGTCCGGCCAGCGCTGGCGCACGCGCCGCAGGAATTCAATACCCGGCAGATCCGGGAGGTTCTGGTCGACAAAAGCGACGGCGATGCGCTCCTTCTCCAGAAGTGTGAATGCCTCTTCGGCTGTGGCCGCCGTGATCGCCCGGAAGCCCTCGCGCCGGATCAGCAACGTCAGCACGACGAGCAGGGACTCGTCGTCGTCAAGGACAAGGACAGTTGACTCTGCCATACTTCGCCTGCCGTTTCCCGGAGCGGGGCGTCACGCCCCGCTCCCCGGCCCGTCCGGTGGCACCGCCGCCACCAACAGCCCGCGCAGCACGTCCGGCGCTACGTTGCCGGCCACAGCTCCGTGGCGGGCCGCCGCCAGGTTCTGGTTGTGGACAGCCTCAACGAGTTCCTGCCGCAGCACCGTCACGGCGCGCGGCGCGGCAATCCCGATCTTGACCTTGTCCCCGTCGACGCCGAGCACGGTCACCACGATCCGCTCGCCGCTGCCCGGCACCGTGAAGACCAACCCTTCCTCAGGCCGTCGCGTCAGCACGAGCATACGTCACCTCGGTTTCGTCTTGCGCCGGCGCTGCCCCAACGCTATGAGCGGCCGAATAGCCTGACTGCGACAGAATCACCTGGCGCGCCGCGCCGGTCCGCCGGTTGAAGACCACCGGCCCCAGCAGGTTGGCCGTGACCAACAGCGGGTCGGCCTGGATGTTGAGGATCGCCAGCCACTCCAGGTCGCCGTCATCGGCTGAGCCCAGGGCCGCCCGATCCGCCTCGCCGAGCTGCGGCGAGTAGTCGTGCTTTACCAGCCACGGGCTGACCGCCGGCAAGGATACGCCCGGCTGATCCGCCGACACCAGCAGTGACAAGGGCGCCAACGCGGGGCTGCGGTCCAGTGAGAAGTGCTGCCAGTCCGGGCAGCCGATCAGGCCTTCCGAGAAGGCCAGTACGGGGGGTGCTTCGCGTTCGGTCATATGGGCCTCCCTGCCCTAGCGAAGGAAGTCGAATAGCGTGGGCGTCACCGCCCGCGCGCCAGCCTGGAGGACGGCCTGATAGACGGTCTCTTGCTGCTTCAGCATCGAGATCGACTCGGCCAGGTTGGCGTCTTCCTTATTCGAAAGCAGACTTTTGAGCGCCGTCTTGAGTTGATCGAGACGGTCCATTTCCGTGTCCAGCTGCCGCTGGCGCGCGCCGTTGGTGGTCCGCGCCGCTATGGCGCCCTCGACGGCAGTCGCCAGCGTAGACAGGGCGGGCTCCAGGGCGGTGCGGTCGTTGGCCCGCAGCGCGTCCCGCACGTTCGTCAGCGCGCCGAACAAGGGCGTGAACACGGCATTGCCGTCGGTATTGATCGTGAGCGTCTGACCCGGCGCAATGCTCAACTGCATCTGGTCGGCGGTTGAAGCCAGGTTGTTGGTGACGCCGGCGCCCGTGTAGGTGAAGGGCTCGGTTGTGACCTTGAAGCCGGCAAACAGGTACTTGCCCTTGTGGACAGAGTTGCCCACCCCGGTCAGATGCTGCAGCATCGCGTCGATATCATCGGCCAGCGCCAGGCGCTCATCCGCGCTGAACGTGTCGGAAACCCCGGCGGAGGCCAGCGTCTGCGCGTTGCGGCCGAGGTCGACGGCCTCTTTGAGCGCCAGCTCGGTGGCGGTGAGCCAGTCCCGCACGACATAGCCGGTGTCGATGTATGCTTGGTTGGATTGCAGCGTCGAACGCAGGCTCAAGCCGGCGACGGCGACGGTAGGGTCGTCGGCCGGCGTCTGGATCATCTTGCCCGAGGCCACGCGCGTCTGCAGCTGGCTCAGCCGCTCCAGACTGTCGTTCATATACTGGATCGAGTCTTCCACCATCATCCGGCTGGTGACACGCATGACAGCACCTCCTCAACTATAACCCAACGCGGCCCGTCGCGTTGATGAGACGATCGATCATCTCGTCCACGGCGGTCAGGACACGCGCGGCCGCCTCATAAGCCCGCTGCGACTGGGCCAGGTTGGCGGCTTCTTCATCCAGATTCACCCCGCCGATCGCTTCCCGCTGCCTGTCCAGCGATTCAGCGACCAGCGCCCGGTCCTCGGCCGCGGCCTTGGCCGTGCGGCCCTCCAGCCCCAGCATACCGACTTGAGCGGTGTAGTACTGGTTGAGGCTGGCCGTGCCGCCGCCCATGACCAGGGCCTCCTGCAGGTCGAAGATCTGCCGCGCAACCGTGCCGTCACCCGGCGAATTGGCGGCCGAAGCGGTGGCGATGGTCGCCAAGCCGGTGACCGGGTCGGTGACCGCGGCGCTGAGCCGCAACGACGTGGCGTCTGTGCCGGCGAAGAAGTCCTGATTGGTGGCGTTGGCTGGCGGCAGGCCGAAGCCGGCGCGGTGAAGCGTATTCACCTGGTTGATCAGTGTGGCCGCCAGGCTGTCCAGGCCGGCCTGTTGATTGGGGATAACGCGGTCCCGGGCATCGAGCAGCCCCACGAGTTCGCCGCGCGGCGCGTTGAGGGCCTGGCCATCCGCCCAGTTGATCTGGGCGAGGTTAGCGTTGGCAGGATTGGCGGTCACGTTCAACTGGAAGGTAGACCGGCCGATGACCAGCGCATGGCCGCCGATGGATACGATAACCTCGCCGTTGGCCTCGGTATGCGACTCGGCGCCGGCCAGCTCCGCCAGGCGGTCCAGGACGCGGTCACGTTCGTCCAGAAGGTCGTTCGGCTGGTCGCCAACGCCTTGCACGTGGGCGATCTCGACGTTCAATTCGGCGATTTCGGCGGCGGCGGCGTTGATGTCGGCCACCCGCTGGCGGATGGCCAGATCCTGATCCACGCGCAGCGCCCCGAGGGCGTTGGCGCGACGGTTGACGGCTTGGGCCAAGGCCGCGCTGCGCTCACGCAGATCAGACCGCAAGGCCATGCTGGCCGGGTCGGCGCTGAGCGCTTGCCAGCCGGACCAGAAAGCGTCTAGTTTGGGCAGCAGGCCGTCACTGGTCGTCTCGGCCATCGTCGCTTCGACCTGCTGCAGGGCGCCCTGCTCCGCTTCCCAGCGTTTGGCCTCGCCAATCTCGCGGCGCAGCCGGCCGTCGAAGAACTCCAGGTTGAAGCGGTCGATACGATCGACCATGACGCCGCCGCCCATCTGGCCGGTGCCGGCGTTGCGATTCAGGCTGGGCGGCGCAAACGGCAGGCCGGCCACCAGCGCCGCCTTTTGGCGGCGGTAACCGGGTGTGTTGGCATTGGCGACGTTGTGCTCGATCACCTGGATGGCCTGCTGGTGGCTGAGCACGGCTCGCAGCGCTAGATTAATCCCGTAAAACGATGATGGCATAACGCCTTCCTATCCGCCGGCGTGCCCGCCTACGCCCATTGCTCCATCGTCAGCAGCGTACCCGCGCGGGCGCGTCCGCCGGTCCAGGGCTGGTACCCTTCGCTGGTCTCGCTCAGGCTCACCATGAAATCACGCACGGCCGCCACCCGCTCCAGGGCCGAAAGCGCCAACGAGTGATTGCCCTGGGTGAGGGCCTTCAACTCCTGCGCCAACGCCAAGACACCTTGACGCAGACTGCGGAATCGCTCGGCCCCGTCTGGCTCGAGGTGCCGAATTAGCTCGGTCAACGTCAGCGGCACACCGGTCCAGGCCATGGCCTCCCCCCACGCTGCCACAGCTTCAGCGCGGTCCGCCTCCAGCCGGGTGAGCTCCGCCTGGAGGGCCTGCTTGCGCGGCAGGAGTTCCAACAGCGCAGCCGCGTTCGCTCCAACCAGGGCGCTCCGTTCGGCGCGGGTTACGCTGATCAGGGACTGCAGCGCGCGGAATTGCTCCACCAGCAGGCTTTCCACCGATGCCAGGTGGCTGCGGGGGTTCTTGGCCAAGGTCATGGTTATTCCCTGTCCTTACAGGCGCGTAGCAAGACGCCGCGCCAGCTTTTCATAGGAAATGGCGTACGTGCCGTCATCCAGCGCCTGGCGAGCCGTCTGGACCTTATCAGCGCGAACATCCGGCACCTGCGCCAGCGCCCCTTGCGCTTTGCTCAACAGGAGCGCCCGCTCAGACAGAGCGAGTTGGTCGCGGCTGTTTTCGCGCCTGTCGACGGCGGAAGAGCCGCTTGTCTGGCTGCCCTCCACCGGCTTGGGCCGCATGAACTCCGGGCGGGACAGTTCCGATGAGCCGTTGTTTTCGATCTTCATGATCAGCGTGCCTCCATCCGCCGACGCGGCAACAAACTATCTTTCCGTAATCCGTTATCGGCAGATTCGCGGCGCTCTTTACCCACGACGCATCTGGATTGCCAGGGCGAACATGTGATCGCTCTGCTGAAACGACCGCACCGACAGGCTGTAAGCTCGTTGCAGGGCCACCAGGTGGGTCATCTCCTCCGCCAGGTTTACATTCGCACTTTCCAGCGTATTCCCATGGATGGTGCCGTAACCTGCCGCCGTAGCGGTGCCGTTCTGCGCCGCGCCGGAAGCGTCAGTGGCCAGCCACATGTTCTGGCCAAAGCCGGCCAGGCCGGTGGGATTGTTGAAGCGCGTCAGCGGGATCTGACCCACCTGCGACCAGACGCCCGCCTGCTGGGCCATCACCGTGCCATCCGGGTTGACATGGACGTCTTCCAGGTTGGCAGGCAGTTGGCCCTGCCAGACCAGCCGCAGGCCGGTCGCCGTGACGATCTGGTTATTAGAGTCGCGGGAGAAAGTCCCATCGCGTGTGTAAGCCGTGCGCCCGTCCGGCAGTTGGACGGCAAAGAAGCCTTCACCCTCCACAGCCAGGTCCAGCGGATTGCTGGTGGTCCGCAGGCTGCCCGGCTTCAGCAGCATCTGTGTCGCGGCCGGCCGCACACCGCTGACGGCGGCATCATCCAGCATCTCCTGGAAGTTGGCGCGCGCACTCTTAAAGCCAGTGGTGTTGACGTTGGCGAGATTGGCGCTGGCTACGTCCAGGTCCTGCAAGCGCGCCAGCATGCCGCTGCGCGCCAGGCCAAGCAATTGGGAGACGTTTTGGCTCATCGCTTTCTCCACTCACAAACGCGAGATCGTCGAGATCGCCCGGCCCAGCAGTTCATCTTGGACCTGGACCAGCAGCTGCGCGGCCTCGTACGCCCGCCCCACGGCCACCATCTGGGTCATGATCTGGGCCGGGTTGACGTTGGCCGTTTCCAGATACCCCTGCACCACCGTGCCAGGCTCCGTGCCCGTTGGGGCCGCGGCGGCGGTGAACAGGTTGCCGCGCTGCGGATCGCGCTGCAGTTCGACGGCGGGATCGGCGAAAACGCCGATGGCCAATTGCCCGGCCGCTTGTCCGTCCACGGTGAGGGCGCCCTCGCCTGTCACCGCGACGGTGCCCAGCGGCAGGTTGAGGGGCGCCCCGGCCGCGTCCAGGACGAGATAGCCTTCCGACGTCACCAGTTGGCCGTCCGCGTCGCGTAAGAACCGTCCGTCCCGGGTGTAGCGATCACCGTCTGGCGTGCGCACCTGAAAGAAGCCGGCGCCTTGCAGGGCAAAGTCCAGCGGCTCACCGGTCTGACGCAGCGCGCCTTCCTGAAAATCGATCTCCGGCGCGGCCGTCTCGACGCCCAACCCCGGCCAGCCCAGGACGCGGGCCGCCTCGCCGCCCAGAGTCTTGGGCGCCGGCGTGGTCTGCCGCGTGTACAGAAAGTCATCCAGGGTCACCAGGTGCTGCTTAAAGCCAGGCGTATCGATGTTGGCCAGGTTGTGGGACAACAGGTTCTGGCGCGTCAGGCCGGCGGCCATCGCCGACGCAGCGGCATACAGCCCTTTAATCACTGTTGATACCTCCCGCGCACCTGGGCGCTGCTGATGGCCGCGGACGACCGCGCGCCGTCGGCGGCGGCCAGCATGAGCCGGACCTCCTCGCGCGTCATCCCGAGCTGCCGGGCAATCTCGAGCTCGCCCATGCCGCCCGCGGACATGGCCGAGATGACCTGGCCCCGGTCAGCGGCTCCCGCACCCGTGGCCGGGGCTGCCTGCGTCGCGGCCAGCAGCGATTGGAAATCGCTCTGGGCCAGGACACCGCTGGGCGCCGCGGCTGGCGCATTGGACGACGTCTCGCGCTGGGCAACGTCCCGCAGGCCGTCGGCGACGGTGCCGAGGCGTTCGGCCTGGGCCTGGCCGCCGCGCGCCAGCGCTGTAGCGCGCGCCAGCGCGATCACGTTCAGGGTATCCGTCAGCAATGTATTAGGCGTGATCTTCGACATGGGCCTTCTCCACCGGGCGCGGCTCTAACGGCTTGTCGGCCAACAACGCGCGCAGACTCAGGATGGCGCGCGCGTGCAGTTGGCACACCCGCGACTCGGACAGATCCAACACCGCCCCAATCTCTTTCAACGTCAACTCGTCGTGATAGTACAGGGACAAGACCAACTGCTCACGCTCTGGCAGCTCCTGCAACATCTGCACCAACTGCGCCTGCAGATCGGCTTCCAGTGACAGGTCGCTCGGGTCGGCCTGGTTGGGGTCGGCCAGAATCTCGTGCAGGGAGCCGTCGTCGTCGTCTTCGCGCACGCTGTCCAAGGACAACATCACGCGGCTGGCCTCCGCCAAAGACTGGCGCAGCTGCGCCACCTCCAGGCCCAGATGCGCGGCCAACTCGTCGTCGGCCGGGGCGCGGCCCAGCTGGTTCCAGAGGGTCGTGACGGCGCCCTGCACCGACCGCGCCCGGCGCCGGGCCGTGCGCGACAGCCAGTCGCGCGCGCGCAGCTGATCCAGCACTTGCCCGCGGACGCGCAGCGTGGCGTAAGTGCTGAACTGGGTGCCGAAACGCGGGTCGTAGCGGTCGACGGCTTCGATCAGCCCCAACAAACCATGGCTGGCCAGGTCATCGTAGTCGGGCCCGAGGGCCTGCGAGAGACCCAGACGCCCCAGGACGTAATAGACCAGCGGCACGTAGCGCAGGATCAGCGCCTCGCGCAAAGCGGGGTCGCGGGTGGCGACAAAACGCGCCAGTTGTTCGGCGTCGTCGGCGCCGCGGGCCGGAGTGCCTTTCAACATGCGCTGCTACTCAGGCTTTCCATTCCAGGCTGCTGGCGGCGGCCTCATCCCCCGCCGGCGCTGGCGTCTCGCTGGGTTTCTTCTCGTGCGCCTCCTGCACGGCCGCCTCCAGCAGGCCATGCATGAGGCGGTAGTTCAAGGACCACAACACCAACCCAACCGTCAGGATGGCCGCCCCCGCCCTGACCGCCACGAGCCAGGCCGCGACGCCGGCCAGCAGCGACAGGCCGGCCGTCACGGCGCCCGCCGTCAGCACCGCGACCAGAGAGGCCAGGTAGGCGGTCTCTAGCAGCAGCGGCGCCCGCCGGCCGGAAGTCTTCGCGCCCTGAGCCGGCTTCGGTCCCTTGGAGGCTTTGGGCGCTTTCGGTTGGGCGGCTTTCTTGGGCGCGGGTCGTTCCGCCTTCGGCGTTTTGCTCATCGTTACCCTCACCCAGACGCTTCTGGCCGCAGGCCCAGCACCGCATTCACCAACCGCGTGGCGCTGGCCGCCTCCAGATCTTCCAGCGCACTGGCACCGAAGCCGAAGTACAGCAACGGCAGCCGGCTGCGCCAGGCCAGGTTATACAAGTTGCCGAACGTGCCAGTTTCGTCCAGTTTGGTCAACAGCAGCCCTTTCAGATCAAAGACCCCGAACGCCGCCAGGGCATCCTGCAGATCACAATCTTTGGCGGTCGCCGGCGCCACCAGGTAAGTGGCGCGGCCGCGCAGGGCCGTCAGCAAGCCGCCCAACTCAGCCAGATCGGCTTCGCGGCGCGGGTTGCAGCCGGGGGTATCCACCAGCACCAGGTCCGCGCCCTGCTCGGCGGCGACGGCTTGCGCCAGTTCCGCGCCAGTGTAGGCCACGCGCAGGTTGAGTTTGAGGGCCTCCGCATACACCCGTTCCTGAGCGATCGCACCGGCCCGGTAAGTGTCGGCGCAGATCAACGACACGCGCAGCCCGTGGGCGCGGACGTGGTGCGCGGCCAGCTTGCCGATGGCCGTGGTCTTGCCGGAGCCGGTGGGGCCGACCAGGCAGACGACGCGCGGGGCGGCGCCCGGGGCGGCCGGCCGCGCCAGCACCCCGCTCCCCCACACCCGCAGGTTGGCCTCCAGCTGCTGCGCCACGGCTTCCCGGAGCCGCGCCGCGTCTCGCGCAAACCGCGGGCTGAGGGACGCCTGACCGTCGGCCAGGGCCCGGCTGACAAGCTCAGCCGCGACGCCCTGTTCCAGAAGCTGGCGCTCCAGCGTCGTCAGCGTCTCCGAGGCGGCCCCGGCGGCAGGCGCGGCGGCAGGCGCCCCAGGGGCGCGGACCAGCTCAGCGGTGCGGGTCGGCGTCTCCGGCGCCAGCCCGGCCGCCCGGCGCTGCTCGGTCATCTCGGCCAAGAGCGCCTTGATCTGGGCCGCCTTCTTGGCGAAGTCCTCGGCCGAACGCGGCGCGGTGAGCGGAGCCGGCGCCACTTCAGGGGCGCGCGGCGGAGCTGGCAGGCGCGCGGGGGCGGCCGCCATCGCCACCACTTCCACTTCCGGCTTGCGCCACACCTGCCAGGCCTGTCCGCCGGGTACCTGGCGGACCGAGACGATCAGGGCTTCCGGGCCAAGTTCGCTCTGGATGACGGTCAGGGCAGCGGCCATGCTCGGCGCCCGGAAGGTACGGGCGCCCGCCGGCGCCACAGCCGTATTCGTTGTCGTCATCAGTTTCTCTCCGGCAGGTCAACCATGCCATGGGCCTGGACCTGCGTGCCATTGCTGATCTCAGAAAAAGCCAACACCACCAGGTTGGGCAGCGACCGTTCCACGAGGCGGCGATAGGCCAGACGCAGCTCGCGCGGGCACAACAGGATGGGCTGAAAACCGGCCTGCGCCAGCCGCTCCATCTGCTCGCCCGTGCGCATGATCAGGTGCTGGGCCAGGCTGGCGTCAATCTGGAAACCCAGGCCGCGGTCCGCGGGTCCGAGCGCCGCCTTCAGCGTCGCTTCCACCTGCGGCGCCAGCGTGAACACGTGGACGCGGCCGTCCTCGGAGCGATACTGATTGGAGAGCGTGCGCGCGAAAGTCTGCCGCACGGCCTCGGCCAGGACATCGGCGTCCCGCGTGACGCGCGCCGAGTTGGCCAGCACTTCCACAATCCCGCCCAGGTCGCGGATCGGCACGCGCTCGCGCAACAGATTCCGCAGCACGTCCTGGAACTCGCCCAACGCCAGCATCTCCGGCACCAGGCCATTCACCGCGGCCGGGGAGGTCTGCTTCAGCCGGTCGAGCATCTCCTGCGCCTCCTGGCGGCCCAGCAGGGTCGGGGCATGCCCGCGGACGATCTCGGTCAGGTGCGTGCTGACCACCGTCAGCGCATCCACCACGGTGTAGCCGAGCATCTCGGCGCGGCCTTTCTCCGTCTCGTTGATCCAGACCGCCGGCAGGCCGAAGGCCGGCTCAGTCGTCGGGACACCGGGCACGGTCTCGCCTGAGTCGGAGCCCGCGATGGCCAGGTAGCGGTCAATCAGGATCTCGCCGCGGGCCACTTCTTCGCCGCGGATCTTCACGCGGTAGGCGTTCGGCTGCAGGCGCAGGTTGTCGCGGATGCGCACCTTGGGCAGCACCAGGCCCAGTTCCAGCGCCATCTGACGCCGGATGGCCGAGATGCGCCGCAGCAGGTTCTCCGGCCGGTCCTCGCCGACCAGCGGGATCAGACCGTACCCGATCTCGATCTCGAGCGGATCGACGGCGAGCAGGCCCGTCACCTCTTCCGGCCCTTCCAGGCTCGGGGCGGCCGGCTCGGGCGCTGGCGCCGCCGAGACACGCCAGACCGCGTACGCCGCGCCGCCCAACGCGCCGCCGACGAGCAGGAACGGGATCGGCGGGAAGCCCGGCACCAACGCCAGGCCCGTGATAATGCCGGTCACCACCACCAGCACCTGGAGATTCGAGAGCTGCCGGACGACGTCGGAGCCCAGCGAGGTCTCCGAGGTCGAGCGGGTGACGATCAGGCCGGCGGCCGTGCTCACCAGCAGGGCCGGGATCTGGATCACCAGGCCGGAGCCGACGGTCAGGAGCGTGTAGACCTGCAGGGCCTGCATCAGGTCCAGGCCGCGTTGCACGATGCCGATCACAAAACCGCCCAGCACGTTGACGAGCACGATGATGATGCCGGCCATCGCGTCGCCGCGCACAAACTTACTGGAGCCGTCCATCGAACCGTAGAAGTCGGCCTCCATCTGGATCGCGCGGCGGCGCGAGCGGGCCTCGGTTTCGTCGATGATGCCGGCGTTCAGGTCCGCGTCGATCGACATCTGCTTGCCGGGCATGGCATCCAGGGTAAAACGCGCCGCCACTTCGGCCACGCGGCCGGCGCCGTTGGTGATCACTACGAACTGGATCACCATCAGCATCAGGAAGACCACCACGCCCACCACGTAGTTGCCGCCGACCACAAAGTCGCCGAAGGTTGCCACCACCTTGCCGGCGTCGCCGCTGAGCAGGATGCCGCGGCTGGTGGCGATGTTGAGCCCGAGCCGAAAAAGCGTGACCAGCAGCAGCACCGACGGAAAAGCGTTGAAATCCACCGGCCGGGCGATGTACATCGCCAGGAGCATGATGCCGACCGACAGCGCGATGTTGAGCGCGACCAGCAAATCCAGGATCGCGGGCGGCAGCGGGACGATCAGGAGCGCCACGATCAGCAGCAGCGCGAAGACGAGCACCACGTCGCGCGAGCGCAGCAGGGCGCGCCAATCAAAGCCAGCCGCGGGGGAACTCAGAGCCGTCATGCCAATCGTTGTCCTTGGTTACCGTTCCGCCGCCAGGGGCGCCGCCGGGGCGGCCGGCAGGCGCTGTGTCTTGAGGCGATAGACGAAGGCGAGCACTTCGGCGACCGCCAGGTACAGCTCGGGCGGAATCTCCTGATCTAGTTCGGCCAACCGAAACAGCGACCGCGCCAGCGGCGGGTTCTCCACGATCGGCACGCCGGCCGCGCGGGCGGCCTCGCGGATCCGCTGAGCGACCAGGGCCGCGCCCTTGGCCACCACCTGCGGAGCGCGCATCCGGTCGCGGTCGTATTGCAGCGCCACCGCGAAGTGCGTGGGGTTGGTGATGACCACGTCGGCCTGGGGCACTTTGCTCAGCATGCGCTGGCGCGCGAAGCGGCGCTGCTCGCCGCGGATGCGGCCCTTCAGGAGCGGGTCGCCTTCCTGGTTGCGCAGCTCTTCTTTGATTTCCTCCTTGGTCATCTTCAGAGAGCGCATCAGGTTCCAACGCTGGTAGAAATAGTCGGCGGCGGCCAACACCAGGTACGCGCCGCCCACGCGCAGCGCCAGGCCGTAGGCCAGGCCGGCCCACAGAGCCAGGCCCTCGCGCAGCGGCATCTGGCTGAGGCTCAGGACCGCGTTGGCGTTTTCCTGCAGGAAGCCGTAAGCCACCCACCCCACCACCGCCAGCTTGAGGAGCGCCCGGCCGAACTCGATCAGGCCCTGCGCCGAGAACAAGCGCTTGAAGCCGTTCAGCGGGTTGACCCGGCTGAAATCAAAGAACGGCCGCTCCGTCACCCACAGCGGTCCGGTTTGGAGCAGTGTGACCACCACCCCGGTCACCAGCAGCCCGATAACCACGTAGGCCAGCGGCGGGAGCAGACGCGCGCCCATCTCGACGATCAGTTCACGCACATCGGCGCCCGTCACCGCCTCGGTCGGCAGGTCGATCAGCGCCGCCCGCAAGGTCGTCTCCAGGCCGCGGGCCAGTTCCACGCCCGGGCCGTTGAGCAGCCAGAAGCCCACCAGCAAGGCCGCGGCCGTGTTCAGCTCGATGCTGCGCGCGATCTGGCCGCGGGCGCGGGCTTCGCCCAGGCGTTTTCCGGATGGGGCTTCGGTTCGCTCGGACATGGCCTCAGGCTCCCAACAGCCGCAGCATGCGCGGCCCGACGGCGCGCAACAGGTCGCCCAGCAGCGGCACCAGGCCGGCCATCGCCAGCATCAGCGTCAGCAGGCTGAGCCCGACTTTGAGGGGCGCCCCGAGGAAGAAGACCTGCACCTGCGGCGCGATCCGGGCCAGCAAGCCCAGGGCCAGATCGGCCAGGAGCGACGCTCCCAGCACGGGCATGGCCAACAACACGCCGGCGGTCACCAGTTCCATCGTCAGGGTCAAGAGCGGCCCGGCGGCCGACAGCGGGTCAGTCAGCCAGGCGACTGGCAGCGGGCTGTTGACGGGCAGGACCTGGAAGGTGCGCTGCACCGCGATCAGAAAGAGGTGGTGGCCGTTGAAGATCAGAAACAGCAGCAGGGCTGTCATGGCGAACAGCTGATCGACGGCCGAGCCGGTGCTGTCAAAGGTCGGATTGAGGATGCGCCCGGCCCCGAAGCCGCCGCCCATGCTCATCAGTTCGCCCGCCATCTGGATAGCGCCAAAGGTCAGCATGGCGGCGTAGCCGGCCAGCGTGCCCACCAGGATTTCCCGGCCGAGCCCAATCGCCAGGGCGGCGGCCGGCAAGCTGGGCGCCTCCGGCGGCAACGGCTGCCACGGGATGAGGATGATGCTCAAGAGCAGGCCCAGCCCAAGTTTGACCTGATTGGGGACGGCGCGCCCCGCCAAGACCGGCACATGGATGAGCATGGCCATCAGCCGCGTGAAGGCCAGGAAGAAGAGCTGTGCTTGGGCGACAGAGATCGTCATGGTCAGATAACCGGTGCGCTAACCGCGCTGCGGTCACTGTCCACGATAGCGGGGCTACTCAGGACTGTCAGTAAATGGGTAATGAAGCAGGGGTAAAAAGCGCCTAAAAGCAGGGTACGGCCCTAAAGTTCGCGGGCGGTTGGCCGAGGGGGCGATCGGCCTAGGCGGCAGCCGGCGCGGAGGAGCGGCGGCCAAACGCGGGCTGCGGCTGGGCGGCCGGGCGCACACGATCCAGGGCGCCCCGGACTTTGGCCGTCAGCAGTTGGGGATCAAAGGGTTTGACGATGAAGTCGTTGGCGCCGGCCGTGATAGCCTGTTCGACCAACTCGCGCAGGCTGAGGGCGGTGACCACCAGGATGGGCACTTCCGGCCCGAGCACGCGCCGCGCCTGGCGGATGACATCGAAGCCGTTGAGGCGCGGCAGGAGGAGGTTGACCAGGACCAGGTCGAACCGGCGAGTCTGGATAAGCGCCAGCGCCTCGACACCATCCCCGGCGCTGACCACCTGGTAACCGGCCCCGGCGCCGGTCAGCGCCAGCAGGGCCAGATCACGCGCCAGGCGATCGGGCTCAACCAAGAGCAAGGCTGCGGACGGTTGCTCGGGCATGCTTATCTCCTAGACCCCGGGCTGCCAGGGCATTTCCGCGCGCATCTGTTCGAGTTCGCGCGTTCCCAGGCGCAGCAGCCGCAGCGCTTCTGGGTGCACTTGCGGCGCGCCGAGCTGTCCCCACATGCCGGAGGTCCGGGGCGGCAGGGCATCAGCGACGTTGACGACCGCGGCCAGCTCAGGCTGAGTGCGGGCCAGCGACGGCCAGTGATGACATCGGATCGCCTCGATCAGGGCGATCGGGAACTGCCACTTGGTGGCCATCAGGCCGCCGACGGCGCCGTGGTCCAGACCGAAGATCTGCTCTTCCGCCTGCCACAGCTGCAGCTTCTGCGCCCGCATCACTTCCGCCAGCAGCGCGAAACCGCCGCGCACGTACTGGTCCAACACCAGCTTGCCGATGTCATGCAGCAAGCCGGCGACATAAGCTTCTTCTAGATTAGCGTAACGTACCGCCCCGGCCACAAACCGCGCCAGGCTGGCCGTCTCCACCGCGTGGTTCCACAATTCGTGCCCAGACAAGCCGTAGCCGCTTAGGCGCTGGGTCAGCAAGGTGCTGGTGGCCGCCGCCATCACCAGAGCCTTGATGCGGGCAAAGCCCAGGCGCACGACGGCGTCTTGCACCGAGCCGGTGCGATTCACACCGGCAAAGGAGGCCGCATTAGACAGGCGCAGGACATCCGCGGCCAGCGCCTGATCCAGCTTGAGCAGGTGGGCGATGTGCTCCGCGCTCACCATGGGGTCGTCCATGGCCTGCACAATGCGGGCGACGCTGACCGGCAAGGGGCGCACCCGCTCGACCGCCTCCAGAATGCCTTGCACGCGCTTCTGAGGCGGAGCGGCCGGCGTGGTCGAAAACAACTTCCAGGGCATGACGGTCGGACCTCAAGACGAACCGATCAACGCGGCAAAGTGGGCAGGCTCCCGAACAGGTTGGCCGTGAACGCCAGCATCTGCTGGGCCATCCACGAACCGAGCACCGCCAACACCAGGCTGATCCCGATCAGCTTGGGGATGAAGGTCAGAGTGACTTCGTTGATCTGGGTGGCGGCCTGAAACAGGCTGACGAGGCCGCCGATGACCAAGCTGACCAGCAGGATCGGCGCCACCATGACCAGGGTCACCATCAGCGCGTTCTGGGCAAAGCTCAGGATGTAGGCTTCGGTCATCGTCCGCTCCCGGGCTCAGCGGAAGCTGAGCACCAGCGACTGGGCAATCAGATACCAGCCGTCCACCATGACAAACAGCAGAATCTTGAAGGGCAACGACACCAGGGACGGCGGCAGCATCATCATGCCCATGGCAAGCAACACACTCGAAACGACCATCTCGATAATCAGAAAAGGCACGTAAACCATGAAACCCATCATGAAGGCCGTGCGAAGTTCGCTGATCACAAAGGCCGGCAGCAGCGAAGTCGTCGGGATGTCTTCCAGGGTTTCCGGCCGCGGCTCCCCGCTCAACTCCAGGAACAAAGACAGGTCTTTTTCGCGGGTCTGGCGGAACATGAAGTCCCGGATCGGCGCCGCCGCCCGGTCGAAGGCCGTGGCCTGATCGATGCGGCTGTCCAGGTAAGGCTGGAGCGCCTCCTGGTCGACGCGGTTGTAGACCGGGGCCATCACAAAGAACGTCAGCAGCAGGGCCAGGCCGACGATGACCTGGTTGGGAGGCGCCGTGGGCGTGCCGATGGCGTTGCGCAGGAGCGAGAGCACGATCACGATCCGGGTAAACGAGGTCGCCAGGATCAGGATCGTCGGCGCCAGCGTCAGCACCGTCAGCAGGACGAGCAGCTGCACACCCGAGCTGACCTGCTCCGGTTCGGCGGCGCCTTCCACGGTCAGCGTGACGCCGGGTGCGGACAACGCCGGTGAGCCGGCGCAACCTGCCAGAGCCAGGGCTGCCAGCGCCGCCAGCAGGAGCAGGCCGATCCGGCGCGCTGCCGGCGTCCGGGGCATCATCGCTCCACCTCGGCCAGGACCGGGTTCGGCGTCTGCAGGGCGCGGGCCAGGGCCGGCGCAAAGGTTCCGACGGGCGCCGCCTGCGGCGCGGCCGCCGTCTCGGGCGTCGGTTCGACTTCCGCCAGAACCGTGACGCTCTGGTCCGTGGCGCCGATCAGAAAGACCTGGCTGCCGGCCCGCACAAGGTGCAGCGCCTGGCGCGGTGACAGGCGCGTGGTCTCCAAGACCGCCACCTGCTTCAGGCGGGCCGCCAACGGGCCGCCCTGCCAGCGGCGCAACAGGTACAGGCTGGCATAGATCAGGACGATCACCAGCCCCAACTTCAGGATGACGCCGACCAAAGCTCCTCCGGAGCCGAGCGGATCGGCCGGCGCTCCCAACGCGGTTGCGGCCGAGGCGGCCCCAGCGCCGCGCGCCCCTGCCCAAGCTTCCAGACCGAGCCAGCCCAGCAGCGCGGCCCCGGCCAGGGCCAGACCCAGCCCTTGCGGCCGAGCCAGCATCCGGTGAACCGACGCGGACAGGCTGGGCCAGACGCGCTGAATAAAGGCCAACATGCTGGTCATTCCGTCCCGCGGCGGTTGGCGGCCACGATCTCGGTGATGCGGATGCCGAATTTGTCATCCACCACGACGACCTCGCCGCGGGCCATCAGGCGGTCGTTGACGAGCACATCCACGGCCTCGCCGGCCATGCGGTCCAGTTCGACCACGGAGCCGGCCTGCAGTTCTAGAACCTGGCGCACCGACATGCGCGTCCGGCCCAGTTCCACAGTCACGCGCAGCGGCACATCCATCAGCAAGTCGATGCTGGCCGCCTCCGAGGACGAGGCGGCGGGGGTCGCCATGGGCTCAAATCGAGCCGAGCGCACGGATACCGGCGGCGCTTCAGCCTCGCCCGCGGAGAAACCCATTGCAGCGGTCGGAGTGTCGGTCATCATAGAGATCGCCTCAATCGTCAGTCGTTGCTCAGCGTCCAATTGAATTGGAGGGATCGGCGCCGCTTGGGCCGGACAATCCCTGTCCAGCGCTGGCCGGTAGGCGAGGCCTTAGTCGGCGCCGGCCACCAACCACGGGGCCTGGATCTGGACCGCCAGCCGCTTGCCGACGGTGCCGACGCGCCCGCGAAATTGCTCGCGCTCATCCACGCACACGGTCAGGTCGTCGCGCACCAGCGTATCCAGGCGGATCACGTCGCCCGGGTTCAGCCCCAGCAGTTCATTCACCGTCAGGTCCGCCCCGCCCAACACCACGCGCACCATCACCGGCAGCTGCTGGACGCCGCGGAGATTGCGTTCGCGCACGGCCTCGTCCGGCTGGCGCGCCTCGCGGCCGCTGATCCAGACATGCGGGTTGAGCACATTCGCCACCGGCTTGAGCGTAGAAAACGGGATGTACAGGTTCATAGTGCCGGTCGTGCCTTGGATGGTGATCTCGAAAGTGATCAGCACCACGCGGGCGTTGCCGAGCATCATCTGGACCCAGTGATGGTTGACCGTGCTGTCTTCCAGCTGCGGCTCCAGCGCCACCACCTTGCTCCAAGCGCCTTTGAAGTCGCCGAGCATATATTCCACGGTCCCTTTGATGAGTGACTGACCGATGTCGGTCAGCGTGCGGGCTTTGTTGTCGCCCGGACCGGACCCTCCGAGCAGGCGTTCCAGGATCACGCCCATCAGCTCGGAGCTGATCACCAGCACCATCCGGCCCGGCAGCGGCTCAAGCGCCATCACATGGAACAACGTGCCCGGCGGCAGGTCTTTCAGGAAGTCGTCCGAGCGCCCCTGCTCGATATGGACCATCCGCGGCCGGAACTCGGTGCGCAGATACGGCGGCAACGACGTCGTCAGGCGCTCGGCCAGGTTCTCGTGGATCAGTTCGATCGCGCGCATCTGATCCTTGGAAAACCGCTCCGGCGACCAGAAGTTATACGGGCGCACCTGGCGCTCGCCGCTTTTCTCCTTCGGCGCATTCCCGCCCGGCTTCATCAGCTCGGCCAGGTTCACGCTCTGTTCGCTGTGCGGTTGCTCCGCCTCCAGCGATCCCGCGAGCAAGGCGTCGATTTCGGCCTGGGTCAACATGGCTGCTTCGTCCGGTTGCGTGCGGCGCTACTGAACGACGAACTCCGTGAAGTACACCGAGATCACGCCCAGGTCGGGCATGCGCTCGTTGAGCTGGACCATGATCTCCTGCCGCAGGGCTTCCTTGCCTTCGACCGTGTAGATTTCCTCAAAGGTCTGGCCGGACAGCATCGTGGTCAGGATGTCGTTGATGATCGGCAGACGCTTGTTCATCTCTTCGTTGAAGGCCGTCATCACCGGGTCCTCGGTGGTGGTTTCGCTAGAGCTGCCGTGGCTGCTCGCCGCCGCTTCGGTAGTGGTTTCGGTGGTCGTCTCCGGCGGCGCCACTTCGATGGTGATCGAGGCCTTGAGGTACCGGCGCCCGCCCGGGTCGGCCAGGTTGACGATCTTGGTGCCGGTCTCCACCATCACGCCCTGGCCGGGCTTGTAGATCTTGATAATCTCGGGCCCTTCGTCAGTGGCGGCGGCCTCGGTGGTCGTGTGCGCTTCGCTGGCGGTCGTCGCCGCGTACACCGGCACATCGCCGGCGTAGGACAGGTAGAACGGCTTCGGCAGGTCGTCCGGCGCGAACATGATGTAGCCCATCAGGGCGTTCATGCCAAAGACGGTCGCCAGCGCCAAGCCCTGGGCCACTTGTCCGACAATCTTGAGAATAGGCAGGATGCGTTTCATGGCTGGCTTGAGCCTCCGCTCGTCGTCGCCGTGGACCCCTCCAGCAACAGCGACTGTTGGCCAAACAGGAAGTTCTGCTGTTCAACGACATACACGACCGCGATTTCGGCGCGCCGGTTAAGGGCGCGGTGCTCGGGGGTGTCGTTGGGGAACAGCGCGTGGTACTCGCCGCGCCCGGACGCCGACAGGCGCTCCGGTGCGATCCCGCGCACGATCAGGTAACGGACAATGGCGGCGCTGCGCGCGGCCGACAGTTCCCAGTTGGTGGGGTAGCGCGGGTCCGACGAGGGCGTGTCGTCCGTGTAGGCCGTGACCCGCACATCGTTGTCGATCTTGCCCAGCATTTCGGCGATCTTGTCCAGAAGCGGGTAGGCTTCCGGCAGCAGCTCGGCCTGGCCGGACTGGAACAGCAGCTCCTCGCTCAGCGACAGAAGCACGCCTTCAATGTTGTTCTGGACGCTGACCCCATTAGCCAGATTATTGTCGTTAAGGAGCTGGGTCAGGTCGGAAGCCACATCCAGGGTGTCGGTGGTGCGCTGCGGAAAACCTTCCACATCCACCGGCGCCGGCTCAGTGTCGCTGTCGCCGCCCGAGGCTCCGTTGATGCCGGGGTCCACAATCAGGGCCTCGCCGCCACTGAAAGCGCGGCGCAGGCTCTCAGCCAGCGCCTTGTAGCGCTGCACGTCGGTCTGGCCCATCGAGTAGAGCACGACGAACAGAACCATCAGCAGCGTGATGAAGTCCGCATAGCTCACCAGCCAACGATCGCCGCCGCCGCCGTGGCTCATGCTTCCGCCCCGGCCGTCTTCTTGCCAGCCGCCGCCGCCTCGCCGCCAGCCGCGGCCTTGCGCGCCTTGGGCGGCAGGAAGCCGCTCAGCTTCTCTTTCAGGATGCGCGGATTCTCGCCGGCCTGCAGCGCCAGGATGCCCTCAATCAGCATATGCTTGAAGGCCGCCTCTTCGTGGCTGTTGTGCTGCAGCTTGCCGGCCAGCGGCAGCCAGAAGATGTTGGCGGTCAGAATGCCCCACAGCGTCGCCAGGAAGGCGCCGGCGATGGATTTGCCCAGGCTGCTGGGGTCGCTCAGGTTCTTGAGCACGGTGATCAGGCCCATGACGGTGCCGATGATGCCCATCGTCGGCGCAAAGCCGCCCATCGAGTTGAGCAGGCCGATGCCGGCGGAGTGGCGCTCCTTCATGTGCTCGACGTCGATCTCCAGAATGGCGCGCACTTGGGCCGGGTCCACGCCGTCGACGACCAGCATCAGGCCGCGCCGCAGGAATGGCTCATGCACCTTTTTGCTGTCCTCTTCCAGCGAGAGCAGGCCTTCACGCCGGGCCTTATCGGCCATCTTCACCAGGGTGTCGATGGCGCCAGCGGCGTCTTCTTTGTGGCCCTTGATCGTACCCAGGAGCAGCTGCGGCAGGCTCAAGACCGTCTTCAAAGGGACGGTGATCGCCGCGGCCGCCACGGCGCCGCCGATCGTCAGGATCAGGGCCGAAGGGTGGGCGAACAGCTCGGCCGGCGAACCGCCGTCCAAGATCATCACCACTACCACCACGACCAGGCCAAGGGCCAATCCGATGATTGTGCTCAGGTCCATCAGGCACTTTCTCCATGCGCGCCGAGGCGGTCGGCGTAGATCTGGCGCCGGTAGGCGATGATGGCCTGCACCACCACCGCCGGCGTCTCCCGCACGACCAGCTTCTCGCCGTCGGTCAGCGTGATCACCGTATCCGGCCGGGCTTCGATGAACTTGATCATCTCAGCGCTGACATAGAATTGGGAGCCGTTCAACCGCGTGACGGGGACCACAGGCTACCTTCCACTGAGTGAAAGCCGGCGCCCAGGCACAGGCCTCCGGCTCTCGGTCCCAATCTAGCACGCCCGTTAACGGGCTGTCAGTAAAGCGATTGTGAAAGGGGAATAAACCGGGGCTAAACGGGCGCAGTCGCGGGCAGAGGTAAAACCACCGTAAAGACGGTGCCGCGCCCGACCTGGCTGTCGACGCGGATGTGGCCGCCATGCTGTTTAATGATGCGATGGCACGTAAACAAGCCCAGGCCGGTGCCCTGGCCGGACTTCTTGGTCGTATAGAACGGCTCGAAGATGCGCGGCAGGCGCTCCGGCTGGATGCCCATGCCGGTGTCGGCGAGGGTCACATGCAGCTCATTCCCCTGCCGGCGGGTCGCCACACGGATCTCGCCTCCGTCGGCGCCGAGCGCATCCCGGGCGTTTAATAGGAAGTTCAGCCAAACGCCCTGGAGGTGGTCCTGGCTGGCCCAGATGGGCGGCAGCTCGGGCGTCAGCTCTGAGATCAGCCGGATCGATGTGTTGCGCAGCAGCGGCGCCGCCAGGGCAAAAGCGTTCTGGATCGTCTGGTTCACATCCGTCGCGGCCAGCTCATAGCGCTCCTGGCGGGCGAAATCCAACAGGTTGCGGACCACCTGCAGCGCGCGCTCGCCGGCCATTGCAATCAGGCTGACGGACTCCTGCCGGTCGTCGTCGGGGGCCAGCTCGCGCTGCAGCAGCTGCGTATTGGCCAGGATGGCGGCAAGGGGATTGTTGATCTCATGGGCGACGCCGGCCGCCAGCTGGCCGACGGCCGCCAGCTTCTCAGATTGCGCCAGCGACGATTCCAGCCGGCGCTTCTCGGTGACGTCCTGGGCAAAGACCACCACCTGGGTCGCCTGGCCGCGCTCGTCAAAGATCGGATAGGTGCTGATGTCCCACTCCGCCACCTGATCGTCCTGCCCCCAGCGCCGCTCGGTGCGCTGCGCGCTCTGGCCGGCAAAGAAGGTCTCGGCCATCCGGCAGCCCACGCAGGGTTCGGCGCGCTGATAGAGGGCCGCATAGCAGAGGCGGCCCACCAGGGCCGCGAACGGATTGCGGTCACTGGACCCATCGGCCTTCTCGGACGCTGCCGCCGCCTGGGCCAGGGTCTCGGCGGCAGCGTCGGCGCCGGCCAGTTGGGCACAGGCCCGGTTCAGGGCCACCAGGCGGTAGTCCGGGCCGACGATGTAGATGGGATGCGGGATGCCGTCGAAGAGCGCCCGCAGTGTATTGCGCGACCGGACCACCTCCCAGCGGCTGGCCTCCAGATCCGCATTCGCGACCGTCAGCTGATGGAACAGGCGCGCGTTGTAGATGGCGTTGGCGACCGAGGCCGTCATCGACACCAGCAATTCCTGGTCGTGCAAATCAAATGGCGCGCCGCGCTTGTTGATGACTTCGACCGCGCCCAGCGTCTGGCTGCGCGTCAGGAGCGGCGCGCACAGGATCGAGCGGGTCTCGAAGCCGGTCACAGAGTCCAGGCGCGGGTAGAAACGCTGATCGTCCTTGACCTCGTTCACCAGCAAGGGCCGGCCCAGGCGCACGCACTCGCTCACCAAGCCGTGCTCGGCGCTCATCGAGTACTGAAAAATCCAGTCCGGGTCTTCGCCCAGGGTCTTCTTGAAAATGAGCTCGCCCCGCTCCTCGTCCAGCAACAACAGCGAGACGGCTTCGACGTTCAGGATTTGCCGGATGCCGTCAATGGTGGAGGCCAGGATTTCGTCCAACTGCAAGGACGAGGTCAGGGTGGCCGCAATCTTGTTGAGAGCCGCCAGCTCCTGGCCGCGCTCGCGGATGGCCTCGTCGGATTGCTGGACCTGGATCAACCGGCTGGCGGCGCGCGCCAGGTCTTCCAACTGCGGCCGCCTCTCCGGCGCCGCCCCGGCCAACAACAGAGCGCCGCCCCCCGGCTCGCCCAGGCGGAGCGGGAAGACGACCACCGGTCCCAACCCGTCTGGAGCCGCGCCTGACCGGGCCCCACGGCGCAGCCCGCTGTCGGCGTCCTGCAGGTCGGCGGCCCAGGCCGCCGGCAGTTGGTAGTCCACCTGCAGAGTCCGGTCGGCGCCCAACTCCGCCAGGAGCAGGCCGCCCGTGGCGTCCGCCGCCGCCGTCGCGGCCTGCAGAATCGCGCGCAACGCGGCGTGCAGCTCCAGCCAATCGGCCGGCGCACTCGGCGGGGCGGAGGTCAGTGCCGGAGGCACGCTCTGGGACATCGTCAGCACTTCCTATTCGCCCGTGCCCGTGATGGTGTAACCATGGCCGGCCACCGTGCGGATGAAGGCCGGCGCGTGGGGGTCGCGCTCGATGCGTTCGCGCAGGTTCTTGATATGGACGCGCACCAGGTCCGGGCTGCCGGCATCCGAGGGATAGTCCCAGACTTCCTGCAGGAGCCGCATGGGCGAAAAAATCTGGCCGGGGTGGCTCATCAGGTGATAGAGCAGGTCATACTGGACTGGCGTGAGCTGGACCTCGCCGCGCGGCGTGGCGACCTTGAAGGTGCGCGTGTCCAGGCTGTACTCGCCCACTGTCAACAGGGCCGGCGTCTCGGGCTTGGCGGGCTCCGGCACCTGCGTGCGCCGCAGGACCGCGCGCACGCGCAGCAGCAACTCGTCGACGTTGAACGGCTTGGTCAAATAGTCGTCAGCGCCGGCGCGAAAGCCCGTGATCTTGTCTTCGTCCTTGCTCTTGGCCGTCAGGAAGATGATGGGCACCGCGGCCAACAAAGGGTCAGCCCGCATCTCGCGGCAGACGGCGTAGCCGTCCATACCGGGCATGATCACGTCGAGCAGGACCAGCGCCGGCGCGCGGCGGCGCGCCTGCTGCAGCCCCTGCACGCCGCTGTTGGCGACAGTGACGCGGAATTCCTGACCGCGCAGCGTGCGCTCGATGGTCCGCGCGACGATCTCGTCGTCTTCCACCACCAGGATGTCGATCGGTTCCATGGTCACCTCATTGGCAGCAGCACTGAAAAAGTCGTGCCGTGATCCGGAGTGCTGTCGACCGTGATCTGGCCGGCGTGCTGGCGGACGATCTCACGGCAAATACTGAGCTCCAGGCCCGTGCCGCGGCCGGCCACCGGGCCAGCGAAATCCGGCTCGAAGATAGTGGCCAATTGCTCCGCCGGGATCGGGCGCCCGTCGTCGTTCACGTCTACCCGCAGCCATTGGTCAGCGGCCCGATAGGAGCGGAGGCGGATGTGGCGTTCGGGCGCAGTGTCATCATCGGTGGCATCCCGGGCCATCAGGAGCAAATTCACCCACAAGTCTTCCAACTGGCGGGTATTACCGTGCACGGGCGGCAAGTCGGACGCCAGAGCCATGTCCAACTTTACTCCCACTGCTTCAATCAGGCCACCGACCAGGGTGACGGCATGGCCGATCGTCTCGTTGACCGACAGATCCGCGCGGGTCCCGCTGGCCGGCCGCGAGAAATCGAGGAGGCGCTGCACCGCTTCTTGCGCACGCCATCCGCCGCGTTCGATGGCCTCCAAGGCCTCGCGATTCGGGTCGGACGCCGGCAGCGCCCGCAGCAGCAGTTGCGTCTCGGCGATGATGGTGGTCAGCGGATTGCTGATCTGGTGCGCCACGCCGGAAGCCAGTTCGCCGATGGCGGCCAGACGCGCGGCCTGCGCCAGGTGCGCCTGGCCGGCTTGGATCTGAGCCTCCAGCTGCTTGCGCGCCGTGATATCGCGTGAGACGTCCATGTAGCCGATCACCTGGTCGGCCGCGTCGTGGAGCGGCGTCAGGCTGGAGCTGACCCACAATTCTTCACCCGTGCGGCGCCGCCCGTGGCGTTCGGTGGTCACCGGCCCGGTCCGATCCAGCGGCGGCAGATCAGCCGGCGGGTCAAACAGCGTCCGGTAGCAATCGACGGCCCGGCGGCCCAGCCAAGTGTCGGCGCCCCAGCCAAACAGGTGTTCGGCGGCGCGGTTCCAGAAGGTAATGGTGCCGGCCAGGTCCCACACCACCACGGCATCGTGGACATTGTCGAGCAGGAGGGCCTGGTAGCGGATCTGCTCGAGCGAGCGCTGGTTGGCGGCCATGATGGCCTGCGTCCGCGCCGCTTTCTGCACCGTCGCCGGCAGCATGCTCAGGTAGTCGCCGGTTTTGACGACGTAGTCCAGCGCGCCCCGCTGAATGGCCTGGGCCGCCACGCGCTCGTCACCGCGGCCGGTCACCATGATCACGGCCACGGAATGGCCGCGCGCGTTGATCTCCTGCAACGCCGCCAAGCCGTTGCCGTCCGGCAAGTTGTAGTCCAGGGTGACGACGTCGTAGCGGGACGCCGCCAGCCGGGCGTGGAGTTCGGCCACGTCCGTGGCGATCTCGGTGACGAAGTTTCCGGCCACCTGCAGGAATTCGCACGCCAGCCGGGCGTGGTCTTCGTTGTCTTCGACGATCAGCACGCGTAGGGGATCGGTCACAGCAAGTCTCCCTCCGATCTATTCCGGGCCGGCCGGTCCAGGCACGCCCGGATTAGACCACTCCCCTGGCGGTGGCAACTCCAGCAAGGCGGCCACGCGCCGCGCCAATTCGGCAATATCGAACGGCTTCCCCATGAAGGCGTCGATGCGCGCCACGTTGGTGGCCAGCGACCGCTCGGCGCTGTTGGCCTTGGCGGACAGCGCCAGGACGCGCAGATTGGCGCGGGGGTGGCTGCCGCGAATAGTCTGCAACAACTGCCAGCCGCTCACCTCCGGCATCGTGACATCCAGGATGATGAGGCGGGGCTGCAACCGCTGAGCCAGGTCGGCCGCCTGACGCGTCCCCTGAGCCAGCACCGGCTCCACGGGCAGACGGTCCAGCACTTTGCTCAGGATCTCCAAAGTGCGCGGATCGTCATCCACACACAACACGATCGGCTTGTTCTCAGTGGACATGGGCTTCCTGGTGCGGTCCGCGCGCCGGCGGGTCTCCCTCGGTCCGGGTCGGGGTCCAGGCCACGGTCTGGGCCACCGCCTGGACCAAATCGGTCATCGGCCCATCCAAGGCCGAGATTTTGCTCAAATACAAGCTCGCGCCGCCCGCCAGGCAGGCATCGCGATCGGCCGGGTGATTGGAGGTCGTCAAGACCACCACCGGCACCTGCTGCCAGCCTGGTGTCGCGCGCATCAACTGCAGTACCTCCAGCCCGCCGACTTTCGGCAGTTTCAGATCGAGCACCACCAGGCAGGGCAAACCGTAACCGCCGGCCGGGCCATGCCAGCGCACGTACTCGAGCGCCTGGGCGCCGTCGCTGATCACGCTCAGGGGCGCGGGCCAGCCGGCCGACTCCAGCGCCGCCTGGATCAGGAGCGCATGGTCGGGGTTATCCTCAATGAGCAGGATCGTGCCCGGCATAGACCACCGCGTCCCCGTCGGTCACCGGCACCGCGTCCGGGAGGGTAAAAAAGAAAGTTGCCCCCGCGCCGGGCTGGCTCTCCAGCCGGATCGTCCCACCGCGGCTCTCGATGATGCGTTTGACAATGCTCAGCCCCACACCGGTCCCGGCGACATCCACCTGCTTCAACCGCTCGAAAGGCACAAAGATACGCTGCTGGTAATCAGGGTGGATCCCGATGCCGTTGTCGCGGACAAAGAACTCCAGCTGCGGCGTGCCGGCTGCGCCGGTCGCGCGCTGCCAGCCGATCTCGATCTGGGGCCTAGCCTGCGCGCCCATAAACTTAGCGGCGTTGGTCAGCAGATTGGAGAACACCTGGCGCAGGCGCGTCCGCGAGTAGCGCGCCGTCGGCCACTCCAGCGGGAGCAGCACTTCCACCCCGTGTTCGGCCAGGGTCTGCCCCAGGTCATGCAGGACGTCCTCCAACACCGAACGCACGGCCACGTCCTCATCCGGGTCTTCGCGCCGGCCGACCCGTGACAACTCCAGCAGATCCTGCAGCAGCTGGCCGAGGAAGTCGGCGTTGGTGGCGATCCGGTTGAGGTACAACTGGCCGCGCTCATCCAGGGCCGTCCGATAGCGCGACTGCAGCAGCGACGCAAATCCGCGCAGTGAGACCACGGGGGCCTGCAAGTCGTGCGACACGGTGTAGACGAAGGCCTCCAGTTCGCTGTTCTTGGCCTCCAGTTGGGCGGCCGCCTGGCGCATACCGTCGAACAACTGCGCGTTGCGCAAGGCCAAGGCCAGCTGCGCTGCGACAGCGCGCAGCACGTCTTCGTCGGCCTGGGTCCAGCGCCGCGCGTGGGTCACCTGCATCAAGCTGAACGTGCACAGCCGGCCGTCCACCGGGCTCGGGACCGGCAGCCAGATCAAGGAGCGCACGCCGTGGCGCTGCACCAGCCAGGCCCAATAGTCGCCCAAGGCGGGGTGCGGCGCAGCCGCCGTCGACACCAGGCACTGGCCGGCCTGCAGCGTCTCAGCAATCTGCGCCAGAGGGCCGGTTAACGGGCCACGGCGTTTCAACGAACGCCGCTCAGTGATCAAGGGATTAATGTGTTCGTGTTCCGTGGCGAAGACCGCCTGGTTGAGGTCAAACCAGGTCAGCGCGCTCCGGTCGGCGCGCAGATTGCGCGCCACGGCGTCAATCGTCTGCTCCAGGACCTCATTGGGGCCGAGCCAGCGGTTGGCGACATGGCTGATGTGCGTCAGCAGCTGTTCACGCTCGGTCTGCTCCCATTCGCGCTGCGCTGATTCAAGGTTGAGAATCACCGCCGCCAACTGCTCGGCCAGGGCCTGCAAATCCGCTTCCGGGGGGCCGCCCCACTCCGTGGGTTGGCGCTGCGCCACGGTCAGGGCGCCCAACATCCGTCCGCCGCCGGCGATGGGCAGCGAGAGTTCGGCCGCATAACCGGGCAGGCCCAGGACTGAGTGAGCGGGCGCATTGTCCGGCCAAGCCGCCCGGGCAGGCCGGCCGGTCCCCACGGCGCGGCCAACGGTGCGCTCACCGCGCCGGAGGTAATACACGTCGGCTGGCACCGCGGCGGCTTCGATCCCGGCCACGGCGCTCAAGGCCATATCCTGGCCTTCGGGTTCCAGCAAGTAGACGACGGCCAGGTCATAGCCGAGTTGGTCATGCACCAGGCTGACCGCCGTCTGCAGGACATCCGCGAGGTCGACGCCAGCCAGCAGCGTTTGCCCGATCACGCGCTGGACCCGGCTGAAGCGCTGCCGGGCCTCGACGCTGCGGGCTAGGCGCTTGCGCTCCAGCGCCAAGTGGGCGGCCGTCTTCAGACGAGCCGCCTGGAGATGGTCCGGCCGGCCAGGATCGATGAGATAGCCATCGGCGCCGTCCTGGATGGCGGCGAGGGCTTCCGCCTCGGCCTCGGGCAAAGCGACAATCACCACCGGCAGCAGCGGCAGGCGCCGCCAGGTATCGGCTTCCAGGCCATACCCAGCCGCTGACGTCAGGATCAGATCAGGCAAAGCGCCCGCCGCCAAGCGTTGCCGCCCAGCCGCCGGCAAATCCAGCCACTCCACTCGCCAGCCGAGTTCATCGACGGCCGCCTGGAGGCCGTGCGCCCGACGATCCGCGAGGCCTAGCGCCAGCGCCTGAATCATGCCGGCCCTTCTCTCGCGGGCTCGGCCATCTGGCGCAGGCACGCGTTGAGGGCCTCCAGGCTGAAGCGCCGATGTCCGCCCGGCGTACGCAAAGCGGAAACCCAGCCGCGCCGCTCCATGCGCCGCAGCGTGGACAGGCTCACGCGCAAATATTCGGCGGCTTCACGCGCCGTCAACAGGACCAGCCGAGCCGGTTCACGTTCCAGGTAGTCAGTCACCGTCAAACCCTGTCAAAGCCTTCCAAAGCTGTCCAGCCAAGTTTAGGGAGACCGCGCCATTCCGTCCATAAAGGGCGCGTTAACGTTCGGTCCGGCCGCCGTAGAACTTAACTGCTAATTTACTGTCCGGCCAGGCAACGCCGTCTACAATCGGGAGCATGCGTGTGGAAGGTTCCCTTACTCCCACCCCGGCGACGGCGCCGGCCGATCTGGGGCAGCGCGCTGCGGTGCGCGCGACCGGCGCGGCGGACCCGTTCGCTCAACTCCTGGCCATGTCATCCGAGATGACCGAGGCCTTCCCGGACGCGGCGCAGGGTGATCCCAGTGCCCTGTTTGCGTCGTCGGCGTCGGCGGGCTATGGCACTTCCCAACTTGACCAGGTCCTGACGTTCACGCTGCTGCGCGTCCTCGAACGCCTGATCGACACCCAGGCCGAACCGGCCAACGCCGCTGTCGGGTCAGGCCAGCCCGGTGGTCTGCCGGTGTCCGGGCGCATGTCCCAGGACTATCACGCCGGCCACCACGGAATCGACCTGGCCGTCCCGGTGGGCACGCCAGTCCGGTCCACCATGGCCGGGCGCGTCGCCTACGCAGGGTGGAACACCGAGGGCTACGGCAACCTCGTCATCGTCGAGAACGGTGCGTATCGCACCTACTACGCCCATCTGAGCGCCCTGCCCGTGCAGGCGGGCCAGACAGTGTCGGCCGGCGATTTGATCGGCCTGTCTGGCAACACCGGCAACTCCACTGGGCCGCACGTCCACTACGAAGTGCGCGTGAACGGCCAGCCAGTCCGGCCCGAACCCGCGGCCTGACGGCGTCACCGGCCCCAAAGCAATCCGGATTCCCTGCAATTTGAGTGCCAGCCTGGCCCGGCCAGGTCTTCCGCGCTGAGTTGACGCGCGGCCGACATAGTTAACGACTGTCTCTTATACACATCTGACGCTGCCGACGAAGAGGATA
>CALFZO010000013.1 GCA_937952305.1 uncultured Anaerolineales bacterium
GTTGTGGGGTGGGGGTGGCGGACGCACAGGCGGTCGCCACCAGGCTGATGACAACGAAAAGTATCAGCAGGCGTTTCATGATCGTCTCCTCAGTGGGCCAAGAGTGGATAGCGGTATCGCCCGCCAGGGGCGGTTATTGTTGGGCTTCAATCACTCACCACCTCCTTGCTGGCTGCGAAAACACGCTTGGCTTGCGCCGTGAACCTCGCGACGAGGTCGTCCAGGGCAAAGCTGGGGTATCCGTTGAGATACGAATGGACTGTGTTGTTGAAACAGCGATACCAGTGCGCGGGAATCGCTGACCGCCCCAGGATCGCCCCGGCGATGCTGCCGGCCGTCGCCGCGTTGCAGTCGTTGTCAAAGCCCATCGCGACCGTCTGGCCAATGACGCCGGTGAAATCCTGGCCGCCGAGCGTCAGGCCCCAGACGACCAGACAGGCGTTATTCACGGCGTGGACGGGGGACATCCCCGGGAAGCGGGCAGCGACGGCCGCGTGCGCATCGGCGTAGGTGTGAATGCCGGGAGCCTCCCTCAGCGCCCAGCCCACCACCCGGGCCAGCCGGCAGTCAGGCGGGATCTCCTCCAGCCCGATATGTAGCGCCTCGACTGGATCATCGACGGCGAAGGCCGCGGAGATCACGGCCGCAAAGTACATGGCCGCAAAGACGCCATTGCGGCGATGACTGATGCAGGCGTCGTGATAGGCCATCGCGGCTGCGCGGGCGGGCCATCCCGGAGCCGCATAGCCCCACGGATCAGCCCGGATGCCGGCCCCGATCCACTGCGCCCAGGGGTTGTTGCGCCGCCCGGCGTCGCGCGCGGGAATGCCGGCGCGCAGGTTGTTCAGGGCCGCGGCCTCGGCGGTGGCGGCCAGCGGCAGGTGCCTGAGCCACGCCTGGCCGACATCCTCAACCGTGAAGTCCGGCCCATACGCTTCCAGGATCATTAGCCCAAGAAGGGTGTAGATGATGTCGTCGTCATCCGGCACGCCCTCAATCTTCTTCCGGGCGAATTGTTCCCGGCGGCAAACCTGGTACTTGACTTCCGTGGGCCGCTCGACCTGGCTCCAGTAGTCCTGGGGCGGGAACGGGTCGCCGACGTAGGCCGCCCAGTCTCGCATCTTTTCGATGCTCCACGCCTCCACCGGCGAGCCGAGCGTGCAGCCGGCGAAACGGCCCAGCAAGGCCCCGGCCAGCCGTTCTTGATAAACAGGCCCGGGAAAACTGAGCCACAGGCGCCGGTGGCCGGCCGGACGCAGCGCCCGGATGGCGGCGAGGTCGTCGGGTTCGGCCCTGGCCAGCACCGCATCCTCGGGCAAGGTCAAAAGCTCATTCAGCTTGATGTGCAAGAGCTGCTTGATCTCGGCGACCTTCTCGGTCAGCCCGTCCGCCCCATATTCCGCCTTGAGTTGCGCCCACCGATTGAGTGTTTTTTCGAAATCGAATACGTCCGGGTAATCGGTCACCGTCTGTTCACCCCGGAACCAAGCTACCGGGAGTCCTCATGGGTTTCCCCTTTGGCCAACTCCAGGCGCTGGCTGATACCGGCATAGTGCGAAGTCAGAGCGGCGCGCGCCTCATCCAGGTTGCGCCGGCTTATCGCCGTCACGATGGCGACGTGATCCTGATAGGTCTGCTGGGGGTATTGGTCTTCCAGGTGCGTATACTGGGAGGTTTTGCTGAACAACAACCAGAACATGTCGAGCAGCTTCAGCAACACCTCATTGCCCGTGGCCTGGAGGAGCGTCTTGTGAAACTCGCGGTCCTCCTCGCGGAAGGGCTCGCCTTTTTCAGCCCTCACCTCCATGCGCCGCAAGATGGCGCGGAGTTCAGCCAGGCGGGCGTCTGTCATGGTGGCGATGGCTTTGGCCAGCATCCCGGTCTCCAGGATCTGGCGGATCTCCAACAGGTCGGACAATTCCTTTAGATCTTGCATGCGCGCAAACGGAAGGTTGTCCAGGATCGGGTCGAAGGAGAAACTGCGAATGAAGATGCCGATTCCACGGCGAGTTTCCAGGATCCCCAAAGACTCCAGGGCTTTGACGGCCTCGCGCACCGAGTTGCGGCTGACGCCCAGACTCTTGGCCAACTCCGTTTCGGGCAGAAGCGAGTCGCCCGCCTTCAGACCCTTTTCGACGATGTAGTTCTTGATGGCGTTCTGAACTGAAAGATGGAGCGGGATCGGGCGATCTATAATTTCCATAAGGTGCCTTTGCGAGATCATCCAGTAATCGATGTTTTGCTTTTTCGGTCAGCCCAGCGCCACCATATTGTGGGCAAGTTTGTGTTGGTGTAGAATATCCAGTAGTAGGATGTCCTACAAGTGATGGTATTGTATTCGAATAGGCGATCAGATACAAGGCCCAATCTCCCAGAAGCGCTGGGCCAGAAACGAGGCCGATAATTATGTCTATAAAACAAGCGGTTGGCAACCTGGCTGCCAATGCCAAGTTCGGGCTGCCCGTTGACTCCCGGGCAGACGAAAACGCGGTTGTCCGATGCGGACCAGCCCGCTTTTCGGTTCTGACCACCCGCCTTATCCGCCTGGAGTATCAGAACGATGGCAACTTCTCGGACCAGGCCAGCCAGGTCTTCTGGCACCGCCATCAACCAGTGCCGGCCTTCACGACGCGCCGAGTTGGACAGTGGACGGTCATCGAAACGGAACACCTTGTGCTGCGCTACGCCGACGGGCAGCCGTTCACGGCGGAGACGCTGACCATCACCCTGAAAGAGAGCGGCGTGCAATGGCGCTATGGCGATGAGGATTGGAGCAATCTGCGAGGGACAGCCCGCACATTAGATCAGGTCAGCGGCGCGACTAAGCTCGAACCGGGCCTCCTCTCTCGCGCTGGGTGGGCGCTGGTCGATGACTCGGCCAGCTTGCTGTTCATGGAAAATGGCTGGCTGGAGCCGCGCCGTCACGGCGGGCTGGATGCATATTTCTTCGGCTATGGGCATGACTATCGCGCTTGCCTGGCCGATTTCACCCGCCTCGCCGGGCCGGTCCCGATGCCGCCGCGCTGGGCCTTGGGCAACTGGTGGAGCCGTTACTGGACGTACACGCAGAAGGAACTGGAAGGCGTGATCCGGGAGTTTCAGGAGCACCAGGTCCCCCTGTCCGTCTGCGTTATCGACATGGACTGGCACCTGACCAACGTCCCGAACCCCGTCGGCAAGACGAAGGGCGCCGGCTGGACCGGGTACACCTGGAACCGCGATCTTTTCCCCGATCCGGACGGTTTCATCGCCTGGCTGCGTGCGCAGGGCTTGAAAACCGCCCTGAACCTGCACCCGGCGGACGGCGTCCAGCCGCATGAGGCCCGATATCCAGAGATGGCCCGCCGGCTGGGGATTGATCCGGAAACGCGCCAACCGGTCCCGTTCGACATCGCCGACCCAGCCTTTGCCAGCGCCTATTTCGAAGTGCTGCATCATCCGGAGGAGGCGCGCGGGGTGGACTTCTGGTGGATGGATTGGCAGCAGGAGCGGACCACCCGTCTGCCGGGCCTGGATCCTTTGTGGTGGCTCAACCATCTGCATTTCTACGATCTCGCGCGTGATGGTCGGAAGCGGCCTTTCCTCTTGTCGCGCTGGGGCGGGCTGGGCAATCACCGCTATCCGATTGGTTTCTCGGGTGATACCCATGTGGACTGGCCGTCGCTGGCCTTTCAGCCGGCCTTCACGCCCACCGCTGCCAACGTCGGCTACGGCTGGTGGAGCCACGATATCGGTGGCCATGGCTCGGGGGTCGAAGAAGGCGAGCTCTACGCACGTTGGGTGCAGTTCGGCTTGTTCAGTCCGATCCTGCGCCTGCACAGCTCCAAGAACCCTTTTCATGAACGCCGGCCCTGGGGCTTCGACGCCGAGGTCGAACGGGTCGCCAGCGAGGCATTGCGCTGGCGGCATGCGTTCATCCCGTATGTCTACTCCATGGCCTGGCTGAACTACTGTCAGGGCCTTGCCCTGGTCCAGCCGCTTTACCATGACTACCCCGAGGTCGAAGACGCCTATACCTGTCCCCAGGAGTATCTGTTTGGCACGGAGTTGATCGTGGCCCCCATCGTCAGCCGCGCCCACCCCGAAACTCTACTGGTCCGCCAGAAGATCTGGCTACCCGACGGGGATTGGTATCATTTCTTTACCGGAGAACGCTACACCGGCGGGCGCCAGATCGTGGTCTACAGTGGGCTGCGAGATATCCCGGTCTTCGCTAAAGCCGGGGCGGTCGTGCCGCTCGGGCCGAAAGCCGGCTGGGGCGGCCTGGACAACCCGGTGGAGCTCCATATTCACCTCTTTGCCGGCCAGGATGGCCGCTTCCTGCTGTATGAAGACGACGGCGAGACCACCGGCTATGTGCAGGGCCAGCACGCGCAGACCCTGATCACCCATCACTGGGAGGGCGGGGCGTGGCGCGTGACCCTGCACCCCACCGTCGGCGATGTAAGCCTGATCCCGCCCGAACGACAGGTGACGTTCCATTGTCACGGAATCCGGGAACCCGAGCGCGTGACCCTCACACCCGACGGCCAGGCAGTCACCACACATTGCGATGCCGTTCGCGAGGTCATGGAGGTGCGTTCGGTAACCTGGCGGCCGGCCGCGGGGCTCGAACTGGCGCTCAGCTCAGCCGGCGCCCCGCTGCGGGCAGCGCGGGACCGATCCGAGGAAAAGTACATGGCCCAGCTGCGCGCCTTCCATCTGCCGGCTCTCACCAAACGCAGCCTGGCCCGCGAGTGGGCGAGTATTCGCGCAGCCCCCGAACTCCTGGAGAAGTTCACGCCGACCCTGACCGAAGCGCAAAGACGGGCTTTGCTGGATGTCATGGACGCCCCATAGCACCCGCCGCGCTGGCCGCGAGATGGCCAGCCCTGCCGTTGACACCGAACTGACCCCGGGAAGTGAGAACCAATGACTCTGACTGTTGATTACCTGGAACGCGTCTACGCTGGCGTGCTCGGCAAGCTGATCGGCGTGTACCTGGGCCGACCTTTCGAGAACTGGTCACACGCCCGGATCATGGCCGAGCTGGGCGAGATCACCTATTACGTGCACGACCGGCTCGAGCGTGATCTCGTGGTCACCGATGATGATGTGACGGGCACCTTTGTGTTCCTGCGGGCGCTGGCCGACTATCCGGTGGGCCGGGATCTTACCCCGGCACAGGTCGGGGCCACGTGGCTGAACTACATCGTCCCGGACAAGAGCATTCTGTGGTGGGGCGGCGTTGGCAACTCCACGGAGCACACGGCGTTTGTGCGGCTGAAGCAAGGGGTCATCCCACCGCACAGCGGTTCCAGCGCGCTCAACGGCCGGACGGTCGCTGAGCAGATCGGGGCTCAGATTTTCATCGACGGCTGGGGCATGGTGGCGCCGGGCGACCCCGCGCTGGCGGCCGCGTTCGCGCGCAAGGCTGCCTGCGTCAGCCACGACGGCGAGGCGATTTACGGCGCACAGGTTATCGCGGCCATGGAAGCGCAAGCCTTCGTCGAGTCGGATGTAAACAACCTGCTCGACACGGCCACTGGCCTGATCCCGCGCGATTCAGTGATTTATCGACTGATTGCCGACCTGCGCGACTGGCGGGCTGGCCTTGACGACTGGCGTCTGGCCCGGGAACGGATTGTGGCCCGCTACGGCTACGACAAGTATCCCGGCAACTGCCACATCGTCCCCAATCACGCCCTGATCCACCTGGGCCTGCTCTACGGAGACGACAACTTTCAGAAATCCCTGCTCATCACCAATACCTCTGGCTGGGATACCGACTGCAACTCCGGCAACCTGGGGTGTCTGCTGGGCATCAAGAACGGCCTGGCCGGCCTGGAGACAGGCCCGGACTGGCGCGGACCGGTGGCGGATCGCCTGTATCTGCCCACGGCCGATGGCGGGGGTTGCGTCACCGATGCCCTGCAGGAGAGCGTGCGGATTGTGAACCTGGGCCGGCAGTTGCGCGGCGCTGAACCAATCGCGCCCAAGGGCGGTGCGCGGTTCCACTTTGAGGCGCCGGGCGCGGTGCAGGGTTTCGAGTCCCATTCCTGCAATCTGCACTTAGAGAACGTCCCCGGCCACAGCCTGGCCGGCGCCCGTAGCCTGGCCTTCCGTTATCATCATCTGGCGCCCGGCCAGGCGGTACGCGCTTCCACACCCACCTTCATCCGGCCGGCCGACCGCGAACTTACCAGCAGCTATCACCTGCATGCCGCGCCCACCCTCTATCCGGGACAGACTGTGCGGACCCGCCTCGCGGCGGAGGCCGGCAACTCCGGACCCGTTCGGGCCGGCCTGTATCTCGCCGTGTACGGGGCCAATGACCAGACCGAGATCATCCCCGGCCCAACGATTGAGCTTCGGCCAGCGGCCTTCCAGAACCTGGAATGGACTGTGGGCGATATCGGCAGCCAGCCGATTCATGCCATCGGCGTAGAACTGAGTGCGGCCGACGGGGCGGCTGGCGCGGTGTACCTGGACTATCTGACATGGGGCGGCCCGCCCAACACCGTCTTTTCCCGGCCCGCCAGGGCTGGCGCCATGTGGCAGCGCGCCTGGGTCAGCGCCGTCGACCAGTTCCGCGGGACCTGGCCGGAGGCTCTCCGGCCGGTCCAGAATGAGGGGCGCGGTCTGCTAATCCAGGGCGCGCGTGAGTGGCAGGGATATCGCGTGGAGGCCGATATCCGGCCTCTGCTGCTGACGGCCGGCGGCCTGGCCGCCTGCGTGCAGGGCCTGCGGCGATACTACGCGCTCATGTTGGCGTCAGGCGACAGGCTGCGGCTGATCAAGATGCTGGGCGACGAGCGCGTGCTGGCCGAGCGGAGCTTCGTCTGGGGTTTCGACCAGGTTTACCGACTCACACTGGAAACGGAAGCGAACTGTGTCCGCGGCTACATCGATGATCGCCTGGCATTTGACGTCGTCGATGACGAGGCGCCGTTGCTCAACGGCGCGATTGCGTTGGTGGTCGAGGATGGTTGTTTGGCTGCGCAGGCTGTGGCAGTGAGATCGCTGTAACAGAATTTAAACCGCGACCCACGGGTTGATTGGCCAGTACCGGTTGGGGAGTGGGCGTGGCCAGGAGGCTCCAGGCGAGCCACCCGGCACTCGTTGCGATTCTCCGTCGTCCACGTTTTGAGCAAGCGCGCCGCGAGTTTCTGTCGGGCTGGATTTTTGGTCGGGAGGCGTCGGTGAGAGACGATCCCGATCAGTCCAGAGCTAGCTGCGATTACGGTGGCGAACACCCGGCCTTCAAAAGCCGTCATGCCCACCTCGGCTGGCGCGCCGAAGGGTGAGGGTGAGGCCAGGTATGAAGTTCGTCAAGCTCCGCGAATTATCTCCAGCGGATAGAGGGACGATCTTGACAGTCAGCGATAAATATATAGAATAATATATAGATATAATAGGAGGTATAAGCATGAGCTCGATTTACTTGTCCGATAATCTGAAGTCGCGTCTGGTCCGGGCAGCCCGCCGGCGCGGCTTTGCTGTGGAACGTGGGCGTCAGTCGCAGCTAGCTGAGTACATCGCCTACCTGGTGCGCCTGGACGAGCAGGCCGGCCGGCCCGCTCGCCCGCGTCGGACATTGGACCAGGCCCTGGGGTTGTTGGCGCGCCCCGGCGAAGCGCCGCCCACAGATGCTCAAGTCCGTGAGCTGCTGGCTGAACGCCGTCTGAAGAAATAAGAGGCGGCATGGCTCCCATTCAACCTACATTGCGGGTACTGTTCGACACGAATGTCGTCTTGGATGTTCTGCTCAAGCGTGAGCCGTGGCTAGCCGATGGACAAATATTGTGGCAGGCCGTGGATGAAGGCCACTTGCTGGCGTATCTGCCCGCCTCGGCCGTCACTGATATCTTCTATGTCGCGCGGCGCTTGACCGATCTCGGTCGGGCGCGGCAGGCGGTTCAGGTGTGTCTGGATGCGTTCGAAATCGCTACAATTGATCGCGGGATCTTGGAGCGGGCTCAGGCCTTGAGCGGTTCCGATTACGAAGACAACGTTCAGGTGGCGTGCGCGGAACTTAATGAATTGGATGCGATCGTCACCCGTGATCCCAGCGACTTTGAAGGCTCGCCGATCCCGATTTGGTCGTCGGGCGAATGCCGGCGGCGATTGAAAGAGGCTTAACATCTCGTCCTGCGACGAGAGTTCCGCGCAAAATTGTGTCTCGCACAATACTGGAACCGATGAGCCGACTTGGTCTTGCGCCGGCCGGCCAAAACCGGTATCGTGTTGCCACACGATCTCCCCTGGGCGATCTGGTCGGGCAAGTATTCCCCGCTCCGCACCCTGCAATCTAGAGCGTGTTAGGCACTTGTTGTCCTGAGCGTGCTAAGCTCAGGGCATGAGCCGAAAAGCGTACCCGAGCGACG
>CALFZO010000014.1 GCA_937952305.1 uncultured Anaerolineales bacterium
CGGCGGGCCCGGCGCCACCGCAGTTCGATGGCTTATTTTCGATAGAGTCTATTGAATGCGAGCGCGACCGCGTTCCCCACGATCGGAGTGAGCGCTGGCTGCGGGCGGCAGAAGCAGGCGGCGGCGAGCTGCGCCTGATCACCACTACCGCCCAGGCCCAAGAAGGGCTGGTCAGTGAGATCAACACAGCCAAACTGGCGCAGGCCTTCCGGCTGCGGGCCGCCAACGTCTCTGACTACAGCCAGGGGAAGCGCGGCCGCGATGGGTCGATCTGGACCTACCAGAACGCGCCGGCCGGCGACAGATAACGTGGCGCGAGACCCGCTCCTGGCACCAGACCCGTTTGTGTCTGGCACAAGACCAACACCGCCTGGCGCCAGACCGGATTTTTGATTTAGCGCGTTGAGCTAACCCGAGTAAAGACGAGGGTATTAATAGAGAACCCTGTTCTCGTTCCTAAAGTAAAAGGTCTTGCCACTGTGTCAAACCGATATGCCGACTACGACCTAGACCTGATCCAGGCCAATTTGAAACATACCGAGTGGGAGAAGGTGCTGCCGGTCTTCGCCGACGTGCGGCTCGCCACCGTCAACCAGATCGAGCAGGTCACGGGCCTAAGCCAATACCTGATCAAGCTGACCTTACGGGCGATGCTCGGCATCGAGCAGCCGGCAACGGGGCCGGACCAGGACGCCCAGCCACACATTCGGCGGCTGATCACCAAGGCACCGAAAAACGTGGCCTACCTGACCTGGAAGACCAAGGGCGAGGCGGTCTACCAACTGGGCGCGATCGGGGCGGCGCTGCTGCGCGAGATGGGCCTGGTGACCGACCTGCGGCCGGCCCGCGAGACCCGGCCCCTGGCCCTGGCCCAGAGCCTGTGCATCCTGGACGTGGTGCTGCTCGGCCGCGCCCAGGGCCTGGACGGCATCCGGGCCGAGCGGGTCTTCACCAACGGCAGCGGCCAGACCATCCGGGCCGACCTGGCCGTGCCGGCCTTCGGCGCCCACGGCGGGGTGGCGGAGTGGCGCCTGATCGAGATCGAACAGGGCGCCAACGAGGACAACCACCCGCGCCGGCTGGAGCGGCTGCGCAACCTGCGGGCGTTCTTTGACGGGCCGGCCGGCCCCGAGCCGGTCTCGCCCGAGGTCCTGGTGCTCTTCAACGTCAAGGCGCAGGCGCTGCGTGGCACCCTGGACGCCTGGCGCGTGACCCTGGCCGAGGCTGTGGCGGACACCGGCCAGCCGCTGCCGTGCCCGCTGGCCTATGCCCAGCTGGCGGCGTTTGTGGATCACCCCCAGTGGTCAAGCATCGCGGACTATCCAGTGCTGACGCCGGCCACCGGCCGGCCGAAGCAGGTCGATGAGTCTGCCAGGTGGATCGAAGAGCTGAACCTCCCGTTCAGCACGCGGCTGCTGGAGGTGGCGCACGCCGCCTACGCCTGCTCGCGCGGCGACCAGATACCCGTCCTGGAGCGGCTGGCGCCGCCCTACCGGTCGGTGTATGCCCTGCGGCGCTATTTCCGGCGGTCCGAGAACATCCCGCTGGCGGCCCTGATCCAGGAACACTTCATGGCCATCCACAAGAACCTGATCCTGCGCAACCAGCACATCATCGTGGGCGCGCTGGATGAGCTGATGCTGGACGTCGTGCTGCGCCAGCATGGCCTGGACCTGAAGACGATGGGGCCGGGCGACCCCTTCCGGATCGGGGTGGAGCCGGCCGCCGGCAGCGCGGCCGAGTGCCCGGCCGTGCCGCTGTACAGCGTGAAGGTCTGGTTCGACGACACCTTCTGGAAGGAGCACCTGGCCCCGGCCCTAGCCGAGCGCCGGCACTGGGAGGTCGTTCGGGACATCACTCACGGCCTGCTGTTGGACGCTGAAGGCCGGCCGATCCTCTGGGAAGGCACCGGGCCGGAGAGCCTGTGGTCCACCCACCGCGGCACCATGACCGAGGCCCTGCAGTGGACGCTGACCGCGCTCTGGCGCTTCCGGAGCGAGATCGACCTGCTCCGCACCAACCGCCGCCGGTCATCCTACGAGCTGGCGGCCCGGATCGCGGAAGAGCGGGCCGCCCTGCGCGAGGCTCACTCCGTTTAGCCAGACTGCCCGCTTTTCCGGGCGGCCAGGATTGACCTGAGCGACGATGACGTACAGAATGATGACCATGCCCACTATCGATGGTGTTCCCTACGGGAAGACACAGCCCCAGGTCCTGGCGCTCGGCCTGCTGCTGGTGTTCAACGCCTGCACCCTGAGCCGCACGCCGGACCTGGGCACGCACCTGGTGGAACCCGGCGACACGTTGAGCCAGATCGCGGCCGAGTACGGGACGACGGTGCCGGCGCTGATCGACCTGAACCAGGACCTGTATCCCCGGATCGCCGAGACGAACGGCGCGCTGATCGTGGCCGGTTGGGTGCTGGCGGTGCCAGGCCGCGCGCAACGTTCGATCGGATCGGGGATGGCGCCGGCCCTGACCGCTGCGCCAACCCAGAACGACGCCGACCTGGCCGCGGCCATCATCGCGCTGACGAATGATGAGCGCGCCCGGGCCGGCCTGCCGGCGCTGGCCGTGGATGACGGGCTGATGGCGATCGCGCAGAAGCGGGCGCTGGAGATCAGCACCGACTACAGCCACTCCGGCCTGGATGATGACTGCACTGAGTGCGGGGAGAACATCTTGCAGGGGCCGCGCACCACAACGGCGGCCCGGATGCTCGAGCGCTGGATGGCCAGCGCCGACCACCGCGCCAACATCCTGCGCAACGGCATTGCGCGCATCGGGGCGGCGGTCTATCGGACGCCGGACGGCGTGGTCTTCGCCGCGCAGGTCTTCGCCTATTGACGTGAATATGACAGCGAATGGCGCGAGCTGACACAAAGCGTTCGCGAACATTCGCGGAGTTCGATGCCGGCCTGAAGTAACCCCGGCTGGCAGCCACTCAACTGAAGAAATATCGCGTGGGGCAACTCGTGCCTGAGTTGCCCCTTTTTTGTTCCCGGGCCCGCCCGGGGAGAAGGAGAGACAAGGCCATGCACATCACCATCCACCGCCGCCTGATCTGGATCGCGCTTATCGGGGCGGCCCTGGCCGGCCTGGGGGCGTACGCGCTACCGCGCCTGGCCTTGCCGCCGGCGGACGCCGCCGTCGTCCCGCCGGACCAGGCCGCCATAACCTTCACGCGCGCCTTCTACACCGTGGACTACCGCGACCGTGAAGGCTGGCTGGCGGCGCTCCAGCCCCTGGCCACCGCGTCCGGCTTCCGCCTGATCGCGGGCCTGCTGGCGCCGGCGACCTGGCCGCGCCTGACCACAGCCCAGACCGTGACCCTGGCCGAGCAGGTTAAGGTCCGTGATGAGGGCCTGCGGGCGGAGGGCGTGAGCGCCGCGGAGCAAGCAAGAGGAGAAGCAGAGGCAGGCTGGCAGATCCGGCGCCTGACCGTGACCGTCGCCGAGGCCGGCCGCTGGCCGACGATGACGGCCGGGACCTTCCCGGCCAACATCCTGCTGATCCAGGAGGGCGGAGCCTGGAAGTTCGGGGCCTTCCTGTCCGACGACGACGTGCGCGTCTTCCAGCAGCGGAGCCAGTGACCATGCGACGCCTGATGCTGGCACTCATGCTCGTGGCCGCCGTGCTGGACGGGCCAGCGCTGGCCCAGGACGATGACGGCCCGATCGGGGCCATCGGCGACGGCAGCCTGACCGGATCCCTGCCCGAGACCCTGCCGTCCTACCTGGTCACGGGCGCGGACGGCCAGATCCACTTCAACGCCGACGGCCTGACGCCCGGCGAGCCGATCGTGCTCGCCGCCCCGCCCGGCTTCTGGCAGCTGGACGGCACCCTGCCGGGCACAGATATCCAGGCCTGCCTGGGCTGCCTGGTCTACAACACCTACACCACCGCGACGGGCGAGACCGTGGTCATCCCCAACACCTACACGGCCATCGTCATGGCCGCCACCGGGTACAGCCCGTTCAACACGCCGGCGGAGCTGGCCATCGGCAACGGGGCCCTGCAGCTGGCGGCCATGGCCGGCGCCTTCGACGGCCTGGGCATCCCGCCCGAGGACTTCACGCTCGAGAACCTGATCAAGCGCTTCGACCCGACCAGCAACGACTTCGACCCGCTGTTCATGCTCCAGCTCAACATCGCCCTGAACGACCCGAACAACCCGCTCAACAGCGGCGCGTTCTTCTGGGCGGCCGGCCTGTTTCAGTTCGCGTGCCATCCGGTGACGGGCGAGTGCGCGCCGGTCGCGGACCGCCAGCCGACCGGCTCCGGCTCAGGCGATGACCCGCTGGAGCGCATCTGCCAGGCGCTGGGCGACTGTCCCAAGCCGCTGACCGGGGTCTGCCCAAGCCGCGACTTCGCGATCTCGGCGCCGCCGCCGGTCTATGCGGCCGAGAAGCTGCTGCCGGCCTTCCCGATCGTCGTGGGCCAGGACCCGGCCCAGCGCGGAGTGGACGTGCGCGCCGGCGTGACCGTACCGCCCGTGACCGTCTCGTTCAACGTCGAGAAGGAGTATCCGGGCGAGCGGGTCTGCCAGTGGGTCGGGAACGGCGAAGGCGGCGGCTGCACGCCCGGCAGTTTCGACTCGGTCGCCTACAAGGACGGCTTCCAGTCGTGGATGGCAAGCGACCCCGACTGGGGCAGCCTGGACACGACGCGCCAGGTCTGTGAGCGCGTGACGCGGACCTTTCCCGACCCTGTCACCGGCTTCAGCGCCCGTCTTCAACTGGAGGCAGCCTCGATCGCGTGGATAGAGACTGGAGACTTGCAGCAACGCTATCCGGGCGCCCAGGTCTACCAGGCGGTCTGGCCGCTCTGGCCGGGCCGGCCGCCAATACGGCAGACCATCGCCGCGGACCGGACCGCGATCAGCCTGGAGTGGGAGCGCCTGCCGCTGCGCGACCCGGGCCAGTATCGCGTCGTGCTCGCCGGCCGCACCGCCGGCACCCCGTATACCGCGCCGCGAGATCTGGCTTACGACAAGATCACCTTCGACGTGGCGCTGCTGGAAGCGGCGTTGATCAAGTGAGCAGTCAACAGTCATCAGTAAATCAGTGATCAGTAATCGGTCAGCTGCAATGCCACTGATCACTGCTCACTGATGACTGATCACGCCCAACTGCCAATCCCCATTTTCCACTCAAGGACACTATGACAAACAAGCGACTCTCCTTCCTCCCAGTCCTGCTCATCACCCTGCTGGCCGGCGGGCTGACCTTCGTCTTCCTGGCCTCGCTGCGGGCGGATACGACCGTGGTCGTCGCCCGGCGCCCGATCGCGGTCGGCGCGCGGCTGGCCGAGGCCGACCTGGAACTGCGCCAGGTGCGCGCGGCGGATGCCCTGCCCGGCGCGCTGACGGCCATCGCCGATGCCGCCGGCCAGGTCGTCAGCGTCCAGCGCCTGCCCGGCGACCAGATCGCGGCCGGCATGCTCGGCTCGCAGGCGGTCTCGGCCATCGCCGCCGGGCTGCCGGCCGACCACCGGGCCGTGGCCGTCAAGGTCACGCGCTCGTCCGGCCTGGCCGGCCTGCTGCGGCCCGGCGACTATGTGTCGCTGATCGCGGTCATCGACCCCGGCCAGACCTTCACGGCCGCGCCGGAGCTGAACACGCTCACGGGCAGCACCACCGTCACCACCACCGCGCCGACTGGCACTCCTGCTCCCGCGACCCCGCCCGCCATCGCGCCTTCGACCGCCTTCGCGCGCGTCACGGCCACCGGCCTGAAGGTGCTGCTGGTGCCGCAGACCTTCCGCTATGAAGAAGTCACCACCACCGAGAGCGACGGCTTCGCCCGCGCCCAGACTTCACAGGTCGGCCAGAACGAGTCCGTCATCGTGCTCGACGTGCCGGCCACGCCCGTCACCCTGCCGGGCCTGGAGGGGCCGCTGGCGCTGTCCCTGCCGGAACTGGTGGCGCTGCTGGACGCGCACGCCAGGGTGTATCTGGCCCTGGAGCCAGCCGGCGGCGCGGCGGCCGCCGCGTATCCCGGCATCGCCATCGAGCAGATCGTGGACCAGGGCGTCGGGAGGCAGCCGTGAGCGCGCAACCGGTCAGCGTCTACCTGGCCGCGCCGGACATGGCCGGCCACCTGATGCCGCTCGTGTTCCCGGTCTTCAACAACGACCCCGGCCGCTTCCGGGTGCTGTCCATGACCGCCGAATGGAGCGACATGCTCCGCGACGTGCCGCGCTACCGGCCGGAGGCCGTGGTCCTCGACGCCCAGCTGGCGCCCGACCAGGACGCCCTGCGGACGGCCCTGACCACGCTGCCGGCCGGCACGGTCGCGGTCGTGGTCCTGCCGCCATTGCCCGGCTGGGCGGACCGCAAAGGCCAGTTCGAGGCCATCCAGACGACGGTGCGCGGCGTCTTCGTTGGCCCGGTCAGCTGGGCGGCGGTCGCCAACGCCGTCTACACGGCGGCCGTGACCGAGCGCGCCCGGGCCAACAC
>CALFZO010000015.1 GCA_937952305.1 uncultured Anaerolineales bacterium
CGCCGCGGCGGCCTCCGCCCGAATGCTATAATCCTCTGCAGATTTAAGGAGACGGAATGCTCGGCCTCGACGCCCCTACGATTATCGCGCGCGTGATCACGCTGTTGATCGCGTTCACTATCCACGAGCTCGCCCACGCCTACGTCGCCGACCAGCTCGGCGACAACACGCCGCGCCGCATGGGCCGGCTGACGCTCAACCCGCTCGCCCACCTGGACCCCATCGGCGCGCTGCTGCTGGTCTTCGCCGGCTTCGGCTGGGCCAAGCCCGTCATGACCAACCCCTACAACTTCCGCAACGGGCCGCGCCTGGGGATGGCCATCGTCGCCGCCGCCGGCCCGTTCTCCAACCTGGTGATGGCGATCCTGGCCGCCATCCCGTTCCGCCTGGGCCTGCTCAGCCTGGGCGACCGCTTCGACGCCATCGGCGGGATGCTGCCCACGCCGGCTTTCTTATTGTTTGACTTCGTCGTCCTGAACATCTTCCTGATGCTGTTCAACCTGCTGCCCATCGGCCCGCTGGACGGCATGAAGGTGCTGCGCGGTTTCGCGCCGCGCGATTGGGACAGCGCCCTCAACCTGCTCGAGCAGTGGGGCATGTTCCTGCTCCTGGCGCTGGTCTTCCTGGGTCAGGGCCTGCTCGGGCTGCTCATCGGCGGGCCGGCCGGCCTGCTGATCAACCTGATCCTGGGCCGATGAGCCAGCGGACCCCCGCCCCCGCCGTCAAGATCGCGCTGATCGGCCTGGACCGCGTCGGCGCCTCCTTGGGCCTAACGCTCAAGGACCGCCCCGGCCTGCGCCTGACCGGGTTCGACCGCGATAATGGCCAGGCGCGCCTGGCCCAGAAACGCGGCCTCGTCCACGAGGCCAAGCTCAACCTGCTGGACGCCGCCGCCGGCGCCGATCTGGTGGTGCTGAGCGGCACGCCGGCCGAACAGCCGGAGTGGCTGCAGGCGCTCGGGCCGGACCTGCGCGCGGAAGCCGTCGTCGCCTGTCTGGGGCCGCTGCTGGCGCCGCCGCTGGCGTGGGCGCAAAAACGCCTGCCGGCCGGGCGCCATCTGGTGGCCGTCCACCCCAGCCTCAACCCGGCGCTGCTGCATGACGGCGCGCTCGGCCTGGAGGCGGCCCGGGCCGACTTGTTCCAGAAGGGCCTGTGGGCTCTCGCCGCTTCGCCGGAGTGCGCGCCGCCGGCCCTGAAGTTGGTGGCCGACCTGGCCAGCCTGGCGGGCGCGCGCCCCTATTACATGGACCCGGCCGAGCACGACGGCCTGGCCGCCGGCGCCAGCGCCGTGCCCGCGCTGGCCGCCTTCGCGCTGCTGCGGGCCGCCCACGCCTCGCCCGGCTGGGCTGAACTGCGCAAGGTGGCCGACCGTGATTTCGCCACGGCGACGTTCGCGCTCACGGGCGTGGAGGCGGCCGCGCTGGCCGCCAACCGCGACGCGGTGCTGTACTATCTGGACGCCCTGCTGGCCGAACTGCAGGCCGTCCGCGCCCGCGTCCAGGGCAACGACTGGGACGCGCTCGCGCACAGCCTGGCCGAAGCCGCCGAGCAACGCGCCGTCTGGGTGGCCGAGCGCGCGGCCGCCGATTGGGACGCGGACGACCTCAACCGCCCGGAGCTGCCCACCTTCGGCGACCTGCTGGGCCGCTCGCTCGGCGGCGGCCTGTTCAAGCGCGACCGGAAGTAACGCCGCCCCAGCTATGCCGTTCGTGTACATCGTGCGCTGCGCCGACGGGTCGCTCTACACGGGCTGGGCTGTGGATGTGGACGCGCGCTTACGCGTCCACAACGCCGGGCGCGGCGCCCGCTACACGCGCGCGCGCCGCCCGGTGACGCTGCTCTACAGCGAGCCGGCGCCCGACCGGGCCGCGGCCATGCGCCGCGAGCGCGCCGTCAAGCGGCTCTCGCGGGCCCAGAAGCTGGCCCTGTGCGCGGCCGGCCCCGCCGCCCCGCGCCGACGCGCGCGCTGAGGCCGGTCCATGGCCCCGCCTTCGGCTTACTCCTTCATCCGTTACCTGTCAGCCAAGAAAACGGTCGACGACCGGGCGCTGAACGCGCACGTCTGGGAGACGCTGCGCGGCGCGGTGTGCGCGGACGAAGCCGCCCTCGGCGGGCGGCCGCTGCGCGTGCTGGAGGTCGGCGCCGGCATCGGCACGATGGTGGAGCGCGTCGTGGAGCGCGGCCTGCTGGGCGCGGCCGATTACACCGTCTTGGACGAGCAGCCGGACAACCTGGCGGCCGCGCGCGCGCGCCTGACGCCCAAGACCCAGCCGGACGGCGAGCAGCGGCTGCGGCTGGCGTTCCTGGCCGGCGACTTGTTGGAGTACACGGCCCGCCCCGAACAGGCCGGCGCCTGGGACCTGCTCATCGCCCACGCCGTGCTGGATCTGCTGCCCTTGTCCGAGGCGCTGCCGCAGTTGCTGCGCGTGCTCCGGCCCGGCGGCCTCTTCTACTTCACCATCAACTTCGATGGCGCCACGCTCTTCCAGCCCGAGCTTGACCCGGCCCTGGACGCCCAGATCGAGGCGCTCTACCACCGCAGCATGGACGAGCGGATCACCCACGGCCGGCCGTCGGGCGACAGCCGCACCGGGCGCCACCTGTTCGGGCACTTGCGCGCGGCCGGGGCCAGCCTGCTCGCCGCCGGAGGCTCAGACTGGGCCGTCTTCGCCGGGCCGGACGGCTATCCCGCCGACGAAGCCTACTTCCTGCATTTCATCATCCACACGTTGGCGGGGGCGCTGCGCGGCCACCCGGAGCTGGAGGCCGCCCGCTTCGCGGACTGGATCGCGCGCCGGCATGACCAGATCGAGCGCGGCGAGCTGGTCTACCTCGCGCACCAGATCGATTTCGTCGGGCGCGCGCCCTGAGAGCGGTCAGCGCCGGCCGCGCGCCACCGTCTGCCACTCGGCCGGCGGCTGCTCAATCAGGCGGCGCGCTTCGGCCACGATGGCGCGCTTCTGGTCCGCCGGCTCCCGGTGCGCGTCCAGGAAAGCGCGTCCCGGCATCGGCCGGCTGAAGGCGACGCGCGTCACCACCGCCCGATAAGCCGGCACCATGATCTGCAGCATCGCGGCCAGGCGCTCGCGCCCGGCCTGGGTGCGACGCAGGCGCGTCAGCGGGTTGCGCTGCGCGCCCGCCGACAGCACGCCGCTGACCATCGCCACCACGATCTGGGCCTCCGGCGCCAGCCGCACAAACAGGCTCAGGCTCTCCGACCAGTTCTCCAGCGCCGCCGCTGCGCCCGGCAGGACGGCCGGGTCTGGCTCGATCTCGCCGGCCGGAAAAGTCAACACCGCCTGGCCGGCGCGCAGCGCCGCCGCCACGCGGCGCACCACGCCAACGCGCTGCTCGGCGGCCTCCGGGACGTAGATCAATTGCCGGCTGGTGTGGGACAGCGCCTTCAGAAAGGGACGCTCCAGCGCCACCACGCGCAGGTCAGGCCGGCCGAGGCCCACGAACAGGGCCACGGTGTCCACCATGCCCGGATGGTTGGCGAGCACCAGCAGCGGCCCCTGGGCGGGCACGGCGGCCTGGCCGGCCACCTGGAGTTCACGCAGGAAGTGGCGCAGGATCCACTCCGCGCCATGCGGCAGGCCGTGCTCACCGACCAGGGCGTCGTAGGTGGCCACCTGGCGCGCGAAGCCGCGCGCGGCCGGCCAGAAGAGCGCGCTCAACACAGAGCGGGCCGCCGTGGTCGGGGCCAGCCCGAACGCGGCGAAAATATCGTCCAGGTTGATGCGCGTCAGCGCGTCGAGTTGGGCGGAATCCAGGCGCAGGGAGGGAGCCATCGCCCCGAATTGTACCGTCGCCGGCGCCGGGCGCGGGCGTCAGCGCGCGGCCTGGACCGGGGCGCCGCAGCCCAGGCAGGCGCGGGCGGAGGCGGCGTTATCGCGGCCGCAGTAGCGGCACTCGCGGCGCTGGGCGCTCTCGCCGCAATGGGGGCAGAACTGGAAAGCGGCCTCGTAGGTCTTCTGGCAGTTGCCGCAGCGCAGGACCATCACGGTCTGCGGCGGCGGAGGCGGCGCGGCCTGGGCCGGTGCCGGGGCGCGGCGCTTGTCCGAGTCGAACAGCCGGCCGATGATCACGGCCGGCAGCAGCCAGCCCAACCCGCCATCACCGTCAAAGTCGAAGTCAAAATCAAAATCGAAGTCCATCGTCGGTTGCTCGCGCGCTCAGGCGGCCGTGGCCGGCGCGCCGCAGCCCAAGCACTGGCGCGTCTCGGCCTTCAGCTCACGGCCGCAATACCGGCATTCACGCCGGCGGCTGCTGTGTCCACAGTGCGGGCAGAACTCGTAGCCGGCCGCCACGCTCTGGCCGCAGTTGGCACACTTGGCCTGCCCGGCCGCCGACTTGGCGCCGGAGGGCTCAGACCAGGCGGTGGTGGCCGCCGCCGCCGCCGCGGGTTGAGAAGCCGAAGCGGCCGGAGGCGGAGGCGGCGGAGCGGGCTGAGCCGGCCAGCCGCCCTGGCCGCGGTTATGCTGATTCATCGCTTCCTGCACCAGGCGCCCCAGGATCATGGCCGGGAAGATCCAGCCGCCGCCCGGTATCAAGCCGCCCCCGCCGCCCCAGCGGCGATGGCCCCGCCGTCCCCAGCCAGGTTTGCCGAACATCCCGTGCATACGCGCGCTCCTTTCCCCTGACTCTACGTCTCGGATGGCGCGCGGCTTGATAACAACCTGTCAGCTGCCTGACGTCGCCGGACGCCGGGCCTGCGCGTTACGTCCAGGCCCGGCGGGCGCGCCTGTCCGCGTTGGTTACGCCGTGGCGGCGGGCGTCCGGACGGCCTCGCCGCGCCGCACGCCCCACATCATCAGCAGCGCCAGGCCCATGAAGACCGGCGCCACGATCATCACGGCGTTGTAGTTGTTGCCGGTCAATTGGATGATCCAGCCGTTGGCGTTCGGCCCGACGATGGCCGAGAGCGTGGAGAACAGGTAATACAGGCCCGTGTAGGTGCCGATGCGGGTCGGCTCGGTCATGTCCACCACCATCGGCAGGCTGTTGATGTTGATCAGGGCCCAGGCCGCGCCCGCCGCCATCAACAGCGCGCCGATCACGAGCAGCAGGCTCGGCCCGTCTTCGGTGAGCTTGGCGCCCACCGCCGGCAGCGGGGCCAGCGGCGTGATCAGAGTCGCGGCCGGCAGGAAGAAGATCGCCAGCATCACCAGGCTCATCAGCGTGATCCCCAGCACGATGGTGATGCGGCGGCCCAGCGCCGCGCCGATGTAACCGGCCGGCAGGGCGAAGATCACGAAGATCAGCGAGAGCTGCCCGAGCAGGCGGGCGCCGTTGGCCTCCGAGAGGCCGAGGTGGTTGATGGCGTACAGGTTGAAGAAGGCCTCGATGGCGCTGTAGCCCAGGAACCAGAAGAAGATCGCCAGCAGCACGCGCAGGGCGCTGCGGTCAGAGTCGGCCAGCACCTCGCGCAGGCTGGCCAGCATCCCGGGCTGGGCCTCGGCCGCCGCGTACTCGGTGGGCTCCTTGATCAGGAAAAACACCAGCAGGGCGGAGGCGATCACCAGCGCCGAACCCATCCAGAAGGGATAGGCCGGGTTGGCCTCATACAGGCTGGCGCCCACCAGGAAGGAGATGATGGCGCCCAGCCCGCCCATGAAGTTGATGATGCCGTTGGCCTGCGACCGGAACTGCGACGGCGTGATATCGGGCATCAGGGCCACCACGGGCGTGCGCCAGAGGGCCATGCTCAACAGCAGCGTGGACGTGCAGGCCACGAAGAGCGGCAGGACGGCGGCCAGCGGGATGAGCCCGAAGACCAGCGCCCCCAGCGGCGCGCCCACCAAAATGAAGGGCATCCGCCGCCCGATCGGCGTGCGCAGCCGATCCGAGAAGGCGCCGATCGGCGGCTGGATGAGGAGCGCCGCGATGTTGTCCAGCGTCATGAAGAAGCCGATCACGGCCGGCGCCAGACCGAATTTCTGCGCCAGAAAGACCGGCACGAAGGCGTTGTACACGCCCCAGATGACGCTGACACCGAAAAAGCCAAAGCCCAGCAGGAAGGTTTTGCCGTAGTTCAAACGCATGGGTGACTCCGCGGAACGGGGGATGATGCGGGGCAGTATAAGCCCTTCCGCGCGGAGCGCCAATCGCGCCGAAAGCGGCGCGGAGGAGGTCAGAGCTGGTTTGGAGATGAACGGGGGCGGGACTTAAACGTGAGAAAAGCTCCGCGAGATGGGGAGAACCGGCCGGCCTGCAAAACCAATGACCCGCACCGCCTGGCGGGCAACTGCTGCCTGAGGGTCAGAGCGCGCTTCCCAGCCAACGTGTTAGGTCATCTATTCCCGACCGTCGCTCCAAAGGAGTGCGCGGGTGCGTGTGCCGGGTGTGCGCTCTGGTCAGGCCGCGTTGTCGCCTGAGTGCCAGCCGCAACTCTCGCGAAGCTTTTCTTTGGTGCACCGACTCTACGACTCACTCTGGGGAGAGTCAATCAACGCGAGTCTTAAAGAAAGTACTCATTGTTCGCGCCGGCACTAAACGGTTCATCCGGCAAGCCCGACCGCTGTTCGTCAGGCCGGCCCCGGCCCCCCACTTCGCTTCGCTGCGAGGGCCATGGTTCGCGGGGACGACAGCAACCCATTGGGCCGCTGAACCACGCAGGGGCGCCTGCGCCAGTCTTCAGGCTTTTCGCCCTACCGGCCTCCGGCCCAACCGGGCAAGGCCTGGGTCCTGGCTCACTGCGCGGCCGAGACAAAACCTTACGATCTGGTGGGGGCCACTAAGGCGCGGCCAGGTCATCCCAGATAGGCTGCAGGACGGTCATGGCCTGGGCCAGCCGCCGCGCCACCCGGTCCAGTACCGCAGTGCTGAACGGCTCGTACGGCACGGTCTCGTAGACCTTGGTCCAGCCGCGGTCCCAGGCCTCGGCCTCCCACTGCGGGCCGAGCCCGGCCTTGACCGCCACCATGCGCTGCGAGAAGCCGCGCAGCAGGGCCGCGTTCTCAGCCGGGTCGCGGCTCTCAAAGTGCAGGCCGATCTCCAGCCGGCCGCGCCGCTCGCCCAGGTTCCAGACCTCGTAGTGCAGGCGCGGGTCGGCGTAGTAGAGCTGACACAGCCAACTGCGGTGGGCGCTGCGGAAATCGCGCAGGGCGCGCGGCAGCTGGGTGCGCGTGGCGGCGGGCAGCTGCGTCATGAATTCCGACGAGGTCAGGCGCGGCATGGAGGCGGGCGGGCCGGCCGGCGTCAGCGGCGCAGCGTGGCGACCAGGCGCGTCGGGAACTCAAGCAGGTTCAGGGCACCGAAGATATCGGCCATGACGATGTCGGCGCTCAGCAGGGCCTCCACGGCCAGGCCCTCGTCGCTCAGCACGGCGATGCCCAGCGCCGCCGCCTTCAACATCTCGGCGTCGTTGGCGCCCTGGCCGATAGCGACCACCCGGTCGGCGCCCAGGCGGCGCACAAAATCGCCCTTCTGGCGCGGCTCGTCGCCGGGCTGCAGCCGGACGGCCTGGGTGTTGAGCATCAGGTCGATGGCCGTTTGCCGGCCATAGGTGTCGGCGGTGAGCAAGTGCAGCGTCAGCCGGTCGCGCAGGGCCGTCAGAGGCTTGACGATCTTATCCAGCAGGTGGCCGTCCTTGGCCAGCGTGCCGTTTACGTCCAGGACCAGGTGTTCCAGTTGCAGGGTGCCGCGGCCAGGGATGTTCAGTTCGATCATAAGCGCTCGTCGCTGTGGCCGGCCGCCGTGAATCAGCGCGCCTCCACCACCATCGCCGTGATATCTTCGGGCAGGCCGGCCGGGCCGGCCAGCTCGTCCAGGTGGGCCAGGAGTGCGGCCACCAGTTTCTCGGCGTTGAAGTAATCGCGCAGATGCAGGAAGCGGGCGAGGGCCGGGCTGTCCGCGACGACGGCCGCCCCTGGCGAGAGCGCGATGTAGGTGTCGCCGGGCGCCAGCGCCAGCATCTCGTCTTCGCCGGTGCCGCGCTCCGAGACCAGGCGATGGCCGGCGGGCGCGTACTCGGGGGCCAGCGGGATCAGCGTGGCATCGGCCAGGCGGAAGTACTGCAGCACGCCGGGCGTGGCCGTGGAGTGCAGGCTCATCCGGAACGGGTCCACCACCACGCGCAGGGCGATGTCGAAGCCGACCGCGCTCAACTGCTCCTCAATGGAGCCCGGCGAGCGCGGCAGGGGCAGCGGGATGCCCAGTTGGTCCAGGCTCTCCGGCTGGCGGACCAGCGCCAACAGCCGGATGGCATCCGGGTGATAGGACAGGCGCCCGTCCACCACAGCCTCATGGCGCGCGGCCCGGCCGGGTTGAGTGGCATAGGCGATTTGGAACTCGGGCATGGCCTAATCCTATCACGGCTCCTTGACCCGCGCCCGCCCAAAACAGGCCTTCTCTTGCTATAATTGTCCTTCGCAACCCCTAGTCGCCCATCTGTTCGAGAGCCCGTTTCCGCCGTTGGCCGCCTCGGCCGAGCCCGCGCGGAGGCCGAGCCGTGGGAGCAGTGAACATGCCTCGTGACAAGATCGTCGTCGTCGGCGCCCGTGAGCACAACCTCAAGAACATCACGGTCGAAATCCCGCGCGACCAGTTTGTGGTCATCACCGGCCTGTCCGGTTCCGGCAAGTCGTCGCTGGCGTTCGACACCATCTTCGCCGAGGGCCAGCGGCGCTACGTCGAGAGCCTGTCGGCCTATGCCCGCCAGTTCCTGGGCCAGATGGAGAAGCCGGACGTCGACCGCATCGACGGCCTGAGCCCGGCCGTGTCCATCGACCAGAAGGGCGTCAGCCGCAACCCGCGCTCCACGGTCGGCACTGTCACCGAGATCTATGACTACCTGCGTCTGCTGTTCGCGCGCATTGGGACCCCGCACTGCCCCAAGTGCGGGCGCGAGGTCCGCAGCCAGAGCGCCGAGGAGATCGTGGAAGCCGTGCTGGCCTACCCGGCCGGCAGCAAGATCCAGGTGCTGGCGCCGGTGATCAAGGAGCGCAAAGGCCACCACCAGCCTGTCTTCGAGGACCTGCGCAAGAGCGGCTTCACCCGCGCCCGCGTGGACGGCGAGGTGCGCGACCTGGCCGACGAGATCGAGCTGGAGCGCTACAAGCAGCACACCCTCGAGGCCGTGGTGGACCGACTGGTGGTGCGCGGCGCCGACGCCAACGCCGCGGAGCTGCAGGAGTTCCGCTCGCGCCTGACGGATTCCATCGAGACGGCGCTCAAGCTGGGCGGCGGCACCCTGGTGATCAACGACCTGACCGCCAAGGAGGACCGCCTGTTCTCCGAGAACTTCGCCTGCCCGTTCGACGGGATCAGCCTGCCCGAGATCGAGCCGCGCACGTTCTCGTTCAACACCCCGCACGGCGCCTGCCCGGGCTGCCAGGGGCTGGGCGTCAAGCTGGAGATCGACCCCGAGCTGATCATCCCCAACCGCGACCTGTCGATCGAAGACGGCGCGCTGGCCGTGCTGGAATGGCGCAACCAGGAAGAGGGCCGGAGCGGCTACTACTGGCAGACACTGGAGGCCGCCGCGCGCCACTACAACGTCCCGCTGGGCGTGCCGGTGAAGAAGCTGCGCGCCGAGCAGCTCGACCTCATCCTGTACGGGTCCAAGGGCGAGAAGGTGCCGGTGCGCTACACCTCGCGCGACGGCCGCCAGGCCACCTGGGAGACCGCCTACGAGGGCATCATCCCCAACCTCAAGCGCCGCTACGACGAGACCACGTCCGAGTATATCCGCGAGAAGATCCAAGGCTTCATGTCTGACCGGCCGTGCGAGGAGTGCGGCGGGCGGCGCCTGCGCCAGGAGGCCTTGGCCGTCACCCTGCCGGCCGCCGACGGCGAGCACAACATCATCGCCATCACCAGCTGGCCCGTGCTCCGCACGCTGGAGTGGGCGCGGTCGCTGAAGGGCACGCTCAGCCCGCGCGACCAGAAGATCGCGGCCCAGATCCTCAAGGAGATCATGGCCCGCCTGCAGTTCCTGGTGGACGTCGGCCTGGACTACCTGACGCTCAACCGCGCCGCCGCCACGCTTTCCGGCGGCGAGGCCCAGCGCATCCGGCTGGCCACGCAGATCGGCTCGCAGCTGATGGGCGTGCTGTACGTGCTGGACGAGCCCAGCATCGGCCTGCACCAGCGCGACAACGCCCGCCTGATCCGGACGCTCCAGAACATGCGCGACCTCGGCAACACCCTGCTGGTGGTGGAGCACGACGACGAGACCATCCTGGCGGCCGACTGGGTGGTGGACCTGGGGCCGGGGGCCGGCGAGCACGGCGGCAAGCTGATCTTTGAGGGCACGGTGCCGGAGCTGCTCAAGGACAAGAAGTCGCTCACCGGCGCCTATCTCTCCGGCCGGCTGAAGATCGAGATGCCGGCCGAGCGCCGGCCCGGCAACGGCCAGCACCTGCTGGTGCGGGGCGCGCGCGAGAACAACCTCAAGAACATCGACGTGGACATCCCGCTGGGCAAGTTCGTGTGCCTGACCGGCGTCTCCGGCTCGGGCAAGAGCTCGCTGCTGGTGGAGGTCGTTTACAAGCGTCTGGCGCAGCTCCTGCACGGCGCGCACGAGCACCCCGGCACGCACGTCGAGATCGAGGGTTGGGACCAGATCGACAAGATCATCAACATCGACCAGAGCCCGATCGGGCGCACGCCGCGCAGCAACCCGGCCACCTACGTGGGCCTGTTCGACGAGATCCGCAACCTGTTCGCCGAGCTGCCGGAAGCCAAGGTGCGCGGCTACAAGTCCGGGCGCTTCTCGTTCAACGTCAAGGGCGGGCGCTGCGAGGCCTGCCAGGGCCAGGGGCAGGTGCAGATCGAGATGCAGTTCCTGCCCGATATCTTCGTGCCGTGCGAGGTCTGCCACGGGGCGCGCTACAACCGCGAGACCCTGCAGGTGCGCTTCAAGGGCAAGCAGATCGCCGAGGTGCTGGACCTGACCGTGGACGAGGCGCTCGAGTTCTTTGACGCGCAGCCGGCCCTCAAGCGCAAGCTGACCACGCTCAGCGAGGTCGGCCTGGGCTATGTCCATCTCGGCCAGCCGGCCACCACGCTCTCGGGCGGCGAGGCGCAGCGCACCAAGCTGGCCAAGGAGCTTTCGCGCCGCTCGACCGGCAAGACGCTCTATGTCCTGGATGAGCCGTCGGTGGGCCTGCACGCCGCCGACGTCCACAAGCTGGTGGAGGTGCTGCAGCGTTTTGTGGACGAGGGCAACACGGTGCTGATCATCGAGCACCACATGGACATCATCAAAGTCGCGGATTGGATCATCGACCTGGGGCCGGAGGGCGGCGACCGCGGCGGCTACCTGGTGGCCGAGGGCACGCCCGAGCAGCTCGCGCGCGTGAAGGACAGCTACACTGGTCAGTTCCTGAAGAAGTACCTGGCGCAAAATGGCAACGGCAAGAGGAAGTAGACCCGGCCGAAGTAGCCCAAAGTCTTTCTGGCGCTCACCGGCTTAGCCCGACGCGAGTTCGACGAGCTCCTGCCGGCGGTCGAGCAGAGCTGGCCCAAGCCGAAGGAGCGTCGTCGGCGACGGCCGTGGGCCTCTGGTGTGGTGTCCAGCGCTGGCAGCTTAGTACCCCGTCCACTTGAACACGATGGAACGGTGCCGCCTGAGCGCCACATGGACCCGCCTACCCGGTCCACCTCTCTCACGTGGACGGGGCACTAGCGTGTCAGCGTGATGATCCCTCTCTCCAGGGCTGTGGTCACGGCCGCGGTCCGGTCATCCACGCCGAGTTTGCCGTATATATGAATGAGGTGGGTTTTGACCGTTGCCGTGCTCATGTGCAGACTCTTGCCGATTTCCTTGTTGCTTACCCCTTTGGCCACCAATTGCAGCACTTCAATCTCGCGGGCGCTCAAGTTGCCTTCGGCGGGGGCATTGATCCGGGTCATGAGGCGAGCGGCGACGGCCGGGGCCAGAACGGAGTCTCCCCGGGCGGCGGCGCGTATGGCGCGGAACAATTCTTCACGGGGGGCATCTTTCAGCAAATAGCCAGTGGCCCCGGCTTCGATAGCGCGCAGGATATCGGCGTCAGAATCGTAGGTGGTCAGGACGATGATCCGGGACGACGGCTGCTGGGCGTTGATCGCTTTTATTGCCCCCACTCCATCCAGGCCGGGCATTCGCAGATCCATCAGGGTGACGTCCGGGGCGAGGGAACCGTGCAGCTTGACCGCCGTGTCGCCATCCGCGGCCAAGCCGATGACCTCAAAACCGGGCTGGCCGGCTAACATCCCGGCCAGCCCTTCTCGGACAACCGGGTGATCATCTGCGATCAAAATGCGGATCTTATCCATAAGCGACCTGCAATTCCGCCAACTCTTGAGTCATCGACAGCTCTTCTTTTAGTTGTAGATCGGGATAGAGACGACCACCGTCGTCCCCTCGCCAGGCTCACTTTCCAGGGTCACCGAGCCTCCACATTGTTCGGCCCGTTCGCGCATCGCCTGCAAGCCGTAGCCGCCGGACAGGGGCGAGGCCGCTGCCCCGGCGAAAGCTACGCCATTATCCTGAACATCCAGAACAACCACGTCCTCCATATACGAGAGGGTGAGCTGCACGGCCGTGGCCTGGGCATGCTTGCGAATATTCGCCAGCGCTTCCTGGGTCGCTCGCAGCAGCGTCACTTCGATATCGGGATGCAGGGGGACAGGGTCGCCGGTGATAGTCGTGGTCAGAGGAATGCCGGTTTCTTCCTGCCAACGGACGGCCGTCCGTTCGATCGCGTCCGGCAGTGAGCGCTGATCCAGCAATTGCGGTCGCAAAGCGTGTACCACCCGGCGCGCCTGTTCCAGGCTGGTCCGAGCTGTCTCCCGGGCCCGGTCGAGATGCTTTTGCAGGGTGTCCAGATCATCCGGCAGGGCCTGATCCGCCGCCTCCAGGTGCATCACGATGCTGATGAACCCCTGGGCCAGGGTGTCGTGGATATCGCGCGCCAGCCGCTGGCGTTCTTCCAGAATCCCGGCGCGCCGCTCCGCCGCCGCCAACTCCGCTCGGGTTGCTTCCAACTGCTCAACCAGCTGCCGCCGCCGCGTGCTCTGCCCGATAATGGCCGTTATCCACACGCCGAGGATGACGGCCCCCAGCGCCGTAAACAGGAACACCCAGAGGGTGGGGTTGGTCAACGAGGACGTCGCGCCGGCATCGGCCAACTGCTGGTAAATGATAGATCCCGTCAGAAGGAGGACGGCCATCACGCCATGGCGGAGAGTTAGATGGCGAAAAAACTGGCCGAACAGCCCGAAGAGGGTGAAGTAATAGGCCGGTGAGATATTGACCAACACAGACCAAAGAACGATGACGCCGATGAAAACGATGAAACGGAAGGTGGCGTGTTTGTCCAAAGCCTCCGACTGTCTGTAGGCCAGCTTCAATCCCCCCCAATGCCAGAGCAGCAGGATCCCCGTCAGCAACAGCACCGCCCAGGCCGGGGCTTTCCGGTCATCGTCCAGCAGCATTCGCCACGCGGATACGCTGACGGCGGCGTAGAAGAGCGCCTTCCACAGCCAGTCCCACTTCACCCAGGCGTCTGTCTGCCCTGCCTGCTCAGCGTTCATGGCCTATCCAATGAAAGTCACCAGCTTTTTCGGACATCGGTCGAGAACGATCTGCGAGCCTGGAAAGCTGGTGACATCTTGTCTCAATGCCGGTCAGTGTAACATTACTCCCAGCGGAAGGTGAAACGGGACAGCAGCAGGCCCAGGATGAGCACTACCACGACCACCGCCACTGAGGTGAGGTTCCAGGTTCCCTTCAACCAGAGGTCCTCGACCAGGATGACGACGTGCGTCAGCGGCAGCCAGCCGGCGATCTGTTGCACGCTGTCGGGCATGATGTGGCGGGGCATGGCCGCGCCGGACAGGAAGAGCATCGGGTAGAAAACAGCCATCCCAACCGCCTGGGCTGTTCGGGCGGAGGGCATGACGCCGGCCAGGACGAAGCCCACGGCGAAGAAGCTAAAGGCGCTCAGCAGAATGGCCGGAACGATCGCCAGATTGCCGTCGGGAATGCGCAGGCCGAAGATGGTCAGGCCGGCGATGAAGAGCAAGCTGATGCCGACGGAGGTCATCAAGACCTGGGCTGCCACCTGCGACCACAACACGGGACTGGAACCCAGGGGTGTTGCGCGCAGCCGCCGCAGGATGCCCAGGTCACGATAATTGGCCAGCGTGGTGGGAATCCCCAGCAGGCCAATGGTGCCGACAATCATGCCGATGTAACCGGGCACGGACAGATCCACCCGGCCGTAGCCGCCGAGCAACTCGTCGGCTTCGTTGCCGAAGATGAAGCCAAACAGCACCATGACCATCACCGGAAAGGCGAGGGTGAAGAAGAGCGCCACCGGCTCGCGGAGCTGTAGTTTCAATTCCATGTAGGTGAGCTTGAGAAAGGTCTTCATGCTTAACTCCTTTTGGTCATAAGTGGTTAACCGGGTCAGCCCAGGGCTTCACCTGCGCTCAGTTCCGGATCGTTCGTCCGGTCAAGGCCAGAAAGACATCTTCCAGATTGGCCTGCTGCACGCGCAGGTCGGCCGGGGCGATGTTGTGTTGGGCCAGCGCAGCGGCCACATTGGCCAGCAAGGGGCCCTTGCCGCTGAGGGTGATGTGGTGGTTGTGTTGGTGCACGGCGGTGACGCCGCTCACGGTCTCCAGCCGTTTCGCCTGAAAGCCGTTGGGAACCGAGAAGAGCACCTTGGTCTCCCCATTCAGGCTGGCGATCAGGTTGTCCGGGGTGTCCAGGGCGATGACCCGACCATGATCGATTACGGCCACCCGGTCTGCCAACGCCTCAACCTCGTCCATGAAATGGGTGATGACAACCACGGTCTTGCCCTGCTCGCGGATGGCGCGGATCAGGTCCCAGGTCGCCCGGCGAGCCTGCGGGTCCAGCCCGGTCGTCAGCTCGTCCAGGAAGACGATTTCGGGATCGTTCAACAGGGCCAGCGCAATGAACAGGCGCTGCTTCTGCCCGCCGGAAAGACCCCCAAACTGAGTGTTTCGCTTCTCGGCCAGGCCCCATTGCTCTACCAGCGGCTCCCAAGGCACGGTCTTTTCATAGAAGGAAGCGTACAAATCAAGCGCTTCCCACACTTTCATCCGCTCCGGCAGCGCCGCTTCTTGGAGCTGGGTGCCGATGCGGTTGCCCAGTTTGCGCGCCGCGGTTTGCGGATCCAGACCGAGCACCGAGACGCTGCCGCCGTCGGGTTTGCGCAACCCAATCACGGACTCGATCGTCGTCGTCTTGCCGGACCCATTTGGCCCGATGATGCCAAAGATCTCGCCTGCCTCGACGGTGAAGGAAACATCCTCCACGGCTGTAACCCCGGCGTAAGCCTTGTGCAGATTGCGTACTTCAATAACCCGTGTCATCGTATACTCTCCATTCCAGTTCTAGCACCCCGTCCATGGGATTAGGATGGACGGGGCACTAGCTCTCTTAGCGACCGCGAAACAAGAGGATTGATACGCCAACGGCCAGGATGCCGAGAGGCCACAGGCCCGAGACGCTGTAGCCCAATGCCATCGCGGCCATGTAGGCGAAGGGCAGCACGGCGAAGACGGCGATGCCGAAGACACGGCGGGTGAGGCGGCCGTCTTCTTTGTAGCGCCGATAGGCCGACCCGCCGATCCAGAACATGGGCACCAAGCCGATCAGCAGCGAGGGGCTGTGTCCCGCGATGGTGATCCCGGACGTCCCCAGCAAGAAGAGGGCACCCATGAAGACCATCACCACCCCCATCCACTTTCCAGCTTCGTGTTCTTCTTTGCTCTGTTCTGAGTTGACAACTTTTTCCTGTTTCATGACAGCCTCCCGTCTGACTCTGACTGTTAGGTTGGTGTTCAATGGCAACAGAATAGCAACCGGCCCGGAGAAAGTGACCGGTCGAGAGATTGAATTGGGGCTATCGAGGGATGGATTACGCAGTCAGTCGACCAGGGGAGACCGCATCAACCGATCGGTTGATACGGTGTCTGGCCTTTCGGAACCAATGGGGCGACAACCTGCGTCTAGCTGTCAGGGCTCAAGACATCGTGAATGATCTTTAACATTCAGAATAGGTCG
>CALFZO010000016.1 GCA_937952305.1 uncultured Anaerolineales bacterium
TTTCGGCGATCTGGTGTGCGCGGGCGTATTGGGCCAGGGTGATGCGCGGTCCGGCCGGCCCGGGCTGACTGTCCATCGTCGCCAACAGGGTGGCGATCCGCAACAGCTTGACGGGCAGGCGCCCGCACACCAGCCGGAGGCGGTCGTCGCCGACCACCTGCGGATTCTGGAACCCATACAGCATCGCATCGTTGTAGTCCAGCCAGTGCTCCCAGGCTTCGTTGTCGATCGTCGTGATCTGGCACGGCGGGGGTGCGGGCGGGGTCTGCGGGTTATCACTGGCCGGCGCGGGTTCGGGCAGGCGCTCCAGGAGGCCGCGCAGGGCTGCCTCCAATTCCGGTGGCCGCGGCACCCGCAGCAGCGCCTGAGACTGCCGCTCAGGGAAGAGACGGTCGGGCACGAACACCGCCCACCGCGGCCAGAAGCCAGATTGCCAGAGGGTCACGGTGTTTGCCGCCTTGAGGGATGCCGGAGTGGTTGCCCCAAGGATGGGCAGATACAGGTTGCGGAGATAGACGACCCCGTGCTTGTTGGTCTCATGGATGAGGAGCGGCTCACAGTCGTACGCCTTCAAAAAGGTTTCCAGCATGCCCCGGTTAAAACTCTGGCCAAAATCGCCAAACAGCCGCGAGGCCTCGTCCTGCACCAGCCCGCGCTGGCCGGCGAACAGGACTGAGCGCCGCCATTGCTCCTGATCCCATGGCAGGAACTCGTCATGGTTGGGCGGCAATTGGCCGGCCAGGTTCTGCAACAGCCGGCCGTTGGTGGATGACTGCGGCAGCAGCAGGTGCGGCATCGTGTCGCGGATCAGGCCCAACAGGACGTTGAGGGCCGTGGTCTTGTGGAACACGGTGCTGGGGGCCACCCATAACGCCCAAATGATCGGGTACAGGTCGTCGAACGGCGTGAGGAGGACCACGCGCCGAGCGACGGCGATGCTGAGCACGACCAGGGCGCCGGCCACGGCCATGTCGCGCGGCAGGGTGCCCGCCACCTGAACGACATGATCGGCCAGGCGCTCCACGAAGGAGCCGGCCTCGGAGGCGGCGCGCTCCATCGCCGGCGTGAGCCGGGCGGCCGGCGGCAGGTCCGGCATGTCCGCGGCGATCACGTCCGGGTCGGTCACAGCCGGCGGGGACGAGAAGAGGGGCAGGGTCTGGTTCATGTTCTACTCCTTTGCCCACTGTGACAGTTGCGACGCTTGCGACAGTGTGGCGCTTGTAACGTTTAGCGGCTGGCCACCATCACGGCAACCAACCGCAGGGCATCGGCCAGTGTGACGAAGAGCGGCTTGCGACCGGGCCGCCGCGGGCGAGGCCCATCCGTCAACTCGGACTCCGTCACAATACTGATCGATGGTTCGCTGCCGCCCAGCTTGGCGTTGAATGTCCGGATCGCCTTCCGCACCCCTGTGTCCGTGAGCCCGAGCAGGGCCTCGAGGAGGCACAGCGGGATCGGCAGGTTCGGGTCGTTGAGCGGCGACGGGTGATCGCGCAGCAGCGGGACGGTGTGCAGGTCTGAGAGATGGAGATAGCCGGCGGTGGTCTTCGCCAGGGCATGACCGTTCTGGCCGGCCACGTCCGGCAGGCTGCCGGTGCTCTCCAGGTACTCGTCGGCGGCCCAGTGGCGGATGTCGTGAAAGCTGAGTGCCTGGCCGGTCTCATCGCCTTCCGGCCGCAGCCCGAGCCTAGTCATGATCTTGCCGACGCACTCAGAGACTGCCTTGGAGTCCAGAGGCTGGCCGGCCTCGTCCAAACACAGGTGCGCCGTGGGCGGCGCTGCGCCGCGGCTGCGCTTGAGCGCGGCCAGTTCATCAAGCTCAAATTCGGTCAGGTGCGTGAGATCCACCAGGCGGCTTTTCCCCCCTTTGGAGTCATGGATGATCATGTAGGGCCGCCCCTCCAGGATCAGGTCGCCCATCAGCATCGCGCACGGCTCGCTGACCCGCAGGCCGCCGCAGGCCGCCAGCAGGGTCGGGCCGTAGTAGATGGTGCCGCGCAGTTCGGCCAGCACCTTCAGGACGGCATCCCCGGTCAGGACTTGAGCCGACTCCGTCTCCCGCTGGATGACCACCTTGTCCCAGTGGATGTCAGATACCGGCAGTTTGGCCGTTTGGAGGAACTCATGAAAGCGGCGCCAGGCGGATTTCGTGAGGCGCCGGGTGGAGGCCGCCGCCGGCATTTCCAGCAGGATCTCCGACAGCACGCCGGTGTCCATCTGCGTCAGGGCCAGGGCCGGCGCCTGCCGCACTACGCGCCAGGCGGCGTCCCAGTAGCCCAGCCGCGTGCCCGGCTCAATCTCACAGTCAGATGTCATGTCCAGCAGCCACGCGACCAGCCAGCCCACAGTTCGCCGCGTCTGGTCGGCCGAGGCGCGCGCTGCCAGCGACCACGCCTCAAAGTCCGTCATGGTCGTGCCGGGCACGCAATCAGAGGACATGGCGCTGAGGTTCAACCTTATTTCATCCTTGATTGCAGCCAGGCCTTCCAGCCACTGGTCCTCATGGTTGTTCCGGGTGCCGGGCGCGCTCGCGGGGATGGCGGTGGCTGCTGGGGCACGCCGCGCAGCGGTTGCCGGCAGCGCGACCCGAGTCTTCGGCTGATCCAGCAGAGTCCGCACCAACGACGGCATCTGCGAGCGGGCGACGGGAATGATGTCGACCTTGCCCATCAGGACGGCGACCTGATAGGGGGTCAGACACTGGCTGAGGTCCAGAGGGACCAGCGTCGTCAGGTCGTCGAGCGTGAGCGGCGGCAGGTGCGCGGCCGCGCACTCCTGCCTGAGCAGTTGTTGCAAGCCGGCCCTCAGGGTCTCTGGCGCCTTGCCGAAGAGCGGCGCCACAGCCGCATCCTGTCGCTTGAGCTGTGCCGCGTCACGGCGCAGCTTGCAGAGCAGGAACAGGCTGGCCATCCGGTTGAGGGGCAGCCACACATATCCTCGCCGTCCCGTGCGTGGCCAGTACAGGGGCAGATCAGCCTCGGTGGCGATATCGCCGACCTGGAGCTGGGCCAGCCGGCTGGCCATGTTGGGCGGGCAGGCGCCCGAGAGCGCCAGGATCGCAGCCAGCCAGTCGTCTTGGTGTTCCAAGAGGCCTGGCGGAACCAGGTCTTCGCCGCGGCCGCTCAGCGCGCCCGCCAGGTGGCGGGTGAAGGTCTGGTAGTCGCTGAACCGGTAGTCGCCGAGCCGGTGCAGGGCGACGCTGAGGGGTGGGATATGCCGAGGGGAGACGCGCAGCTCATCGACGGTCGGCGCAGTAGCCACCCAGCCGCGCTTGCGCCATTCCTCTGCGACCTCAATAACGCCGCGCCGGTAGCGGAGGCGGGTGCCGTAGTGCACGTCGCTGGCGCACAACGTGTCCAGGATGGACTGCCAAAACTCAACCGTCCAATCGGCGCCGGTCACCGGGCGCCCCAGCGCCTTCTCCAGGCCCCGTGCCGCATCAGCCACGGCCGGCCGGATGATTTCGCCACTCTCACTGATGGGCGGAATCTGGGTCGCGAACGCTTTGGCGCCAATGGGAATACTCTTCAACATCCAACGACTCCTTGAATGAGGTGAGTGACCACCCCAGCGACTCGAGATACTGCTCGGCCAGGACCACAAACGTCGGCCAGTCCTGATCGGGCTGCGCCGTCCGGTAGATATTCCAGGCCTCGCGACCCTGGGCCTGGTGGCCTAATGCGGCGTTGGTCCGATCGAACTCCAGGCCGGCTTCTGCTAGAAACGAGCGCAGATTCTGGCGACCACTGTGACCACGTGGCACAGTCACGGGCAGTTCCGCCAAGGCCTGCTTGAGGGACTTAGCCGTCAACGGTGCCCAGCCGGCCTCCGTCCACAAGCGCAGCGCTGGACCATCGGCGAACATCACAATGCCCAGGAGCCAGTCCAACGTGGGGCAGAGTGGGACGATGCGCGCCGCGACCGTGAACCAGTTGGGCTTGGTATCCCCATCCCCCAGAGTGATCCAGGGGCGCCGCTGACCGCGCCAGCAGACCTCGCGGTCGATCTGGACAGACATCAGCCCGATGACCTCACACTGGCGCAGTGCCGCGGCCGTGCGCAGCACCCAGACAGTGAGGATCGTCAGCACGTTGTGCAACTCGCCGGGCGCCCGCGCCGCGCGGACGCGATGCACCAGCGCATCAAGCACCTGGCGTTCCACCTCGTCGCGCACGCGGTAGGCCGAACCGATCCAGAGGTCTGGCAGAGGCGCGGGTGCTGCCGTCGGAAACTGGATCACTCCTACCTCAACTCGGACAGATACTCGGCGACGCGGCTGGCGGCCCGCCGGTAGCGTTCCGCGAGTAGCGACAACGGGATCGTGGTATAGAAACTGGGCGGCACATAGCTCGAACGCCACCGCCCGGAGACCCAGGCCCAGAGAAGTGGGTCAAGCCGACCAACCGTCAGCATCAGGCACTCGGCTGCGTGCCGGAGACGCGCTTCCGTCACCGCGGGCATGTGCGGCCAGAGCTGGTGGAGCTGGGCGGTCAACCAGCGCAACGAGGCGCGCCACCGCTGCTCGTCGACGTCGAAGAGCAGTCGCCCCGAGCAGCGACCGTCGGCCAGGGAACGCCACAACCCAACGCACTCAAGCGGCAGCGGCAGCACCCCATTGTCCGAGGTCGGATAGTAGAGCTCAGGCTGGCGGCGCGGCTGCTTGGGCAGACGGCGCTCCACCGGCCCCAGTGGGTACACCACGGCGTCGCGTTCGGGGACATAGCGCGGCCGCTGGATGTTCTCACCGGCGGCCGGCCAGCGCCCGATCTCGATGCTCAACAGGAAGTGCGTCGCGCGGCCCGTCCACAGCAGTGAGTAGGTCAGCGCCCGGCCCGGTGAGTGGACCAAGGCCCGTTCTCCTTCCGCGGTCACCATCATCTCCATGAGGAACGCGACCACATTAGGATGCGTCGCGAACCAGTCCACCAGGCGCACGTGCTCGGCCAGCACCGCGCGCTCATCGGAGAGCGCCATGGGCCGGCGGTTTTCCGGCGCGCCCTGAATGTCCTCATCCAGGCCGGCCGTCGGTTCGTCATCCAGGACGATCTGCCGGACCGCCACGGCCAGCGCCTGCTCCACGTCCGGGCCAGGATCGCCCTCGTTGTCGTCGCTGGCGTTCGAGCCGCTGCCCACCTCTCCGCCCTGACCCAGCAGGCCCAACGTGCTCTCATAGCTCAACCACGCGGGGCGGCTGATCAGGAGGCAGAACGTCCGGACGTAGCTGCGCAGCGTGTTATCGGCCAGTGCCGCAGCGCTCGCCCCGGCATCCTGCAGGTCAGCCAGGCTGGTCTCGTCATCGTCCGAAGTGAGTCGGCGCAGGCGGCGCAGCCCACTCGCGGTCTCGATGACGTGTTCGGCACAGCCAGCATCGTCGTGGGCGGCCATGCGGGCGCGCAGCCGGGCGGAGTCCAGGTTGGGCATGATGCGCAACGTCCCGGTGGCAAGAGCGGCCTGGGATTTGATCACCTCTGGGTCGCGGCGCCAGTTGGATTGCGCCAGCGCAGCCATCAGCCCAACCTGCAGGCCTGAGCACAGCAGCGGATACGCCGGGGCGCCGGCCAGCCGCCAATGAATGTAGGCGACGTAGTTCGTGGCCTTGTCGGGGTCGTTTTGGAGTTGCGGAAACTGACTCACGACATCGGCATCCGTCAGGCGCCGGCCGAGGTACTCCAGGTGGGGCACCATGACCGGCAAACCCGCCTCAACGGCGAATGCCGTGGTCACCGTCACCAGCACCCCGCACCCGGCCGAGTCCACCTCGCCGTACGGGCAGACCGTCCGGAGCACATACAGGATGAAGGCCGCCGCCCCGTCTACTGCGACCTGCCAGGTCTGCGCTGCGCCGACGGCAATCAACGCCGCCAGCGCCTCCATGGGCTGACTGATGTGCCGCTCCGGCGGCAGCGCGGCGGCTGGGATGAAATCGGTCGAGAGCATTGCAGGAGCTATCCTTTCGAGTGTCAGGGTAGCATCGGCCACATTTGCTGTCGCCGGTTTTGGCAGGGCTGTGGCAGGAGCGTTACAAGAAATCGGCAGGTTCCTGGCGCGCTTGCGCGGCCTTTGGTGCAGGCCACATATCTAGTTCTGGCGCCTGCGATGGCCATGCACATTGAAAGGAGTGGGGGGGCCCCCGCAGGTCGACATCACCGTCGGCGCGGCGCCGGCCGCCTGGGTGGAGTCCAATGGCGGGCTAAACACGATCAGCGCCGCAACAAGGGCGACGATGATCAGGACAGAGACAGGGCGGGCCGTGACACAGGTCATAGCAGGTCCTTGTTCACAACGGACCAACTCTAAGGGCAAACCGCAACCGAAACGGTTACATCTGGTTGGCAAGAATTGGCAGGTACGACAGAAACGCGGGCCGGCCGGGGAGATGCTCCCCGGCCGGCCGGTTTTGCTTTGGTGCTTTCGAGTTGGTCGGTCGGTCGCGCTGTGAAGCGGCGGCCGGCGTGATATCGGGCGCAATTACTCGGCCGGGTTCTCGCCGGCCGGGGTCTGGCCGCCGCCGGCGGATATGCGTCCGGCAGCGCCATCATCCAGGCCTTGTCGGGGGCTAGGCTTCCCTCCTCTAGATGTGGTGGGGGGTGAGAAGTCCTCCTCATCAAGCCTCACCGCAAGCCAAACCGAACCAAACGGGCTCACGCACCCTCAGAAGGTGCCGACTAAATGGCCTCCGCGTCATCGCCGGAACCGCTGAGTTCGGTTTTGTCGCGGGGGTCGATGCGAACTTGTTCGGTTTGAGCAAAAGGTCGACGGAGGATGCTCGCGCGCCCGGGCGGTTGGCCAAGACAGCCCATCGGCGGGCATCCTTGGGCATGCCGGGCCTGGACAGGTCGGAAACCACTGGAGTTGTTGGAAGGGTTGGTCGCCGATTTCGCGAGTGCCTTCCGGACGCGCGCTGGCCACGCTCGCCAGACATATGAAGAGCGGCGTCTGAGTGAATTGCCGGCCCACTATGTCCGGGGTCTCGCTGGCATTGGGGCCAATAGAGTGGGCGCGACCATGACGCACGCAGTCGGCACTGTGGGCGTCCGGCCCCGCCCTGGCGCTAGGGTGGCTTTCACCCGGCCTATGTAGTCATGCTTGCCGCGGGCTTGCCAGACGTCTGCCACGGGCTTGCCAATAGCCCGCCAAAAAGTTGCCAAAGCTGGCGACAGTCACGCCCTGATCTGCTAACGTCCTAACTGTTATCGCGCAAGCGCCGGCGCGTCAAAGACAATTTCCTCCCAGTGACGGCGCGGCTGAAAGTGAGTCGGATCGTGACCCTTAACCCCTCCATCCATCTCCCACACGGCGTCATCATCCGCGCGCCCGGGCTGCTCCCCATGTGGTACAGGCCGGCCGAGCTTGCGGATGACCTGGGCATCGCCCTCAGCACGCTCCGCGACTGGCTGGCGCAAGGCGCGCCGCACGAGTGCGACGCCAGCGGCCATATCTGGATCAACGGCCGCGGGTTCGCCGACTGGGTCGAGGCCGTCCGCAAGGAGAAGAAGGGCCGGCCCAAGCAGAAGCTGGATGATGGTCAGGCCTGGTGCCTGCGCTGTGACAAACCGGTTGCGCTGGCGACCCCGTCCCGCCGCCAACATGGCCGCCTGGTGCTGCTCAGCGGCGCCTGCCCGGAGTGCGGGACCAAGATCAACCGGGGAGGCCGGCATGGTTAACCGGGATAACTACCACCTGCGCAACGAATTTTTGAAATATCTGCGCGAGGTCCGCCAGCGAGACGAGAAAACCGTGGGTCGCTACGACTCCTACCTGCGTCACACACTCCTCTGGGCCGACGAGACGTCGCTGGCCGAGGCGCATATGATCTCGCCCTCGCTGCCCGAATACCTGAAGACGGTCACCACCAAACAGGGAAAAACCCTGGCGCAGGAGTCCGTCGACAAGACCATCGACGTCTCGAAGCAACTCTTGCGGTACGCGGTGAGCCACAGGGCGGCCGAGTTCAAGCGCCTGCCGGCCGCCTTCATCTATGATCTGACCGCGCCGGAGATGCCCGCCGCGCCGCCGCCGGAGCGCGCGACCAAGATGTACGAGTTGGAAGAGGTTTGCCAACTCGCGCGCGTCGTAGTGGCCCCCGAGGACATCGCGACCCAGCGCGATCAGGCCGCCGCCGCCCTGCTGTACCTCTCCGGTATGCGGATCGGTGCGCTTCTCACGCTGCCCATCGAGGCGCTCGATCTCGAATCGCGGACGGTGCGCCAGTGGCCGTCGCTGGGCGTCCATACCAAGAATCGCAAGTCGGCCACGACGTATCTCCTCAACATCCCAGCGCTGCTCGAGGTGGTCAGGCACTGGGATGCCTATGTGCGCGAGCATCTGCCGTTGAACGCCCCCTGGTACCCGCCGCTCACGCACGTCTGGGGCGCCCAGGCCCTGTCGGAAGAGGAGCCCGGCGAGGAGCGGCACAGTGGGTTCGTGCGGCGCCTCCACCAGCTGTGCGAGCGGGCCGGGATCGCCTACAAGACTCCCCACGCGTTCCGGCACGGCCACGCGGTGTACTCCCTGCTGCGGGCCCGGACGCTGGCGGACTACAAGGCGATCAGCCAGAACCTGATGCACGGGGACATCAAGGTCACCGACAGTATCTACGCCGTCCTGCTGCCTGACGAGGTCAGTCAGCGCGTCGGCGTCCTGAGCGAACGGCCGGCCGAGGTGCCGTCCGAGGGCAGTGACCTGGCCGGCGCGTTGCGGGGCCGCACCAAGAGCGAGATCGCGGAGGCCCTGCGCATCCTGGCCGAGGAGCTCGCGCGCTAGGCCGGCCGCCTAGAGGTGCCAGTTGTCCACCGGGCTCGCGCGCCGGTGGGCCTGGCTGATGTCCACCAAGGCAACCTTGGCGTAGTGCTGGACCATTTCGAGCGACGCGTGACCAAGCAACGCCTGGAGCGTGAACAGGTCGCCGCCCGAGCGCAGGTACGTGATCGCAAACGTGTGCCGAAAGCGATGCGGATGACTCTTCTTCACACCGGCTTTCTCGCCAAGAGTGGTGATCACCTGGCGCAGCGTGGTATTGCGCATCGGGCGATTAAATTTGCCCAAGAACAGTGGCGCCTGTGGATCATCATCTTCGCTGCGCTTGCTCAGGTAGCGCCACAGCTGGGCTCTCGAGTTTTTGCCCAGATACACGACGCGACCCTTTCCACCCTTGGCGCCGCCGGCGGTGCCGTGCTTCACGTCCACGCGGCCGGTCTTCATATCTACATCGCCCACGCGCAGGGCGCACAGCTCGGACGCCCGCAGGCCGGTGTCCAGCAACACCAGGATGAGGGCGCGGTCCCGCAGTCCGGTCGGCCGGCGCATGGCGAATTTCCTGCGCTCCTGAGTGCGCGCCATCGCGCAATAGTCGCACGCCTGCAGCAAGCGCTCGACCTCATCCTGGGTGAAGGGCTCGACCGGGGGCTCCTCGTAGTCCGGGCGCCGCACGCCCGTCATTGGGCTGGGCAGGCCGAACTCCGCCTGCGCCCAGGTGTAGAACGAAGACAACGTGATCCAGTAGTTGTGGATGGTTTTGGGGGAGAGGGGATCACGGCGGCCGGTGATCCTCTGGGGTATATACTCCGAGCGCAACCAGGCCAGGAAGCCACGGACGTCCTGAGCGGCCACGGCGCCCACCTCACGGCCGCCATGTTGCTCGACCCACAGCCGAAGATGCTGGCTGTAGGTCGTGATCGTGTTGTCGCTCATCCCCTCGGCGACTTTCGCCTGGATGAAGCCCTCGACCGCCTTCGCCAACGTCATCGAAACTGTTGATGGATAGTTCATTGGGATTCTCCACTTTTGGGTGGGTGCTCCCGAACCGACCACCATCAGTGAACGAAAAACACCGTAGCCCGATGAGCTACGGTGTCTCTCAAGTAGCGGGGGTTGGATTCGAACCAACGACCTCCGGGTTATGAGTTCCCATCCTGAGAGGCAGGCCTTAGTCCAAGCGTGTTGTTGGCTGAGCCTGGCCCGGCGCACTTGGGTTCAAGAAGACCCAGAGCGCTTTGATTGCCCATCAGTATAGCTAAGTTCGCGACGCTGACAATACCCATTTCTCGCAATCACCGGCGTCCGAAAGGCCTGGCAGCGCTCAGGCCAACTCCACTTTCAACTTCTTGCCCAACGCGAACGCCGCTCGCTCAAGCGTCGACAAAGTCACGGACGAATTCAGCGGATCCAGCAATCGCTCCAACGCTGCCCGGCTCGTCCGCATTCGGCTGGCCATCTGCGTCTTCGTTAGCTTGCTCCGCTTCATCTCTTGCGCAATCTGATAGGCAATGACCCGCTTAACCGCCACCGCCTCGACCTGATCCAGTAGTTGTTCTTCGCGCAGAAAGTCATCAAACCGACTACCTAGATGCTTCTTGTTCATGCTTCTACTCCTGCTCCAGATCGGCCAACCGCCGGCGGGCTGTCTCCATGTCCTCGCGCGGCGTCTTCTGCGACTTCTTGATAAACCCGTGCAACAGCACCATCAGGGGACCTATCACGGTAAACAACACCCGCGCGATCCCCTGGCGCAGGCTCGAACGCACTTCCCACAGACCCGGCTCCAGTTTGCGGATAAGGGGCATCCCCAACGGCCAACCGTATTGTGCGGTTTTGATATCCTCCCCAATTGTTCTGCGATCCTCACGCTTTAGGCTCTTCAACCATTCCCGGACAGGCTCGTTACCGGCATCGGTCCGATAGAAGATGACGGTCAGGGTGGGTTCCTCGTTGTCTGGGTCAGATGGCATGACCGCATTGTACCATTTTTGATACACACGTCAACCGCTGGTTTTTCGCGTGGCCGTTGCCACTCGAGGCGTTCACAGCGACGTCACGTGACGGCAACTGGCGCCGGGATTGGTCACAGAGATTCCGGGCCTCCCGAAATTCACCAACCGAATCCCGGACACCTCGAAACCCACAGGGCCAAGTCTTGTCCACCGACAAGGTCTACGCCAGCAGTGGGGCTGCCGAGTCGCCATTCTCCAATACTCAAGCGAATCTCAACCACAGCGACACTATCTCGTACTACAGTGCCGGCTAATAGATCGCTTGCAGTGCACTCTGACGGTTCACCGTCAGGGACGTGACGTGGGTGGCCGCTCACATCACAACTGGACCTGGCAACTGCCGCGTCCGGGCGCACATCGGCCCTGCGAGTCGTGAGGCCAGCGTCCCCCTCGCCAGATGGCTCGGACCCGACTTGTGGACGCGGTTACCAAGGGTGGACTTGGTCTGGCAAGGCAGTTCAACGGGTCTGCGTGGATGAAGAAGAGAAACCTAAACGGACGAACGGGGTTGGCGGATCTGGCAAACCCGGTCGGCCGTTCACTTCAAAGGAGGCAGGCGCATGGCATCCCTGAAAGGTCAAGTAACTTACTGCTTGAACTCACTCAAGGCCTTCGGCAGCAGCCGCCGGCAAGCGCTCCAGCAGGGCACGGCTGAGCGGTATATCTTCTCGTTCCGCACGATGCAAACCTATTGTCAATTGAACGTGACGTTCGCCGAGTGGTGCCGCGACCAGCATGGGGTTCGACGCCTCGGAGACCTTATGCCGGATATGGCCGAGGCGTTCGTGCTGGGATTGCGGGAACGGGCCTTATCTCCCGCCACAATCAACACGTATGTGTGTGCTATCAAGAAGTTGGATATTGGGCTCCGTAACCTGGGCTGGCGCAAGCGCGCCGCAGAGCCGCTCATTTCTGGCTTTGGAGGCCGCAGCGCCGATGCGGTGGCCGACCCCTATTCGAAGGACGATGCCGCGCGCCTGATTGCGGCTCTCCAGGCGATTGACCCACAGTATGGTCAAGTGGCACGCCTGCAACGGGCGAGTGGTTTGCGGGTGAGCGAGGCAGTCCATCTCCAGGCTGATTTGATCGCGCCAGATGGAAGCCGAATTGTCCTGCAAGGGCCTGGCATTCATACCAAAGGTGGTCGGCCGCGCCAGGCGCCGGTCTTGCCCGATCACCAAGCGTTGCTGATCGACCTGCGCGAGCACGGCCTAGCGCACGCAGACCGGCATGTGTTCCAACAGCGGCAGTCACTAACGGCGGCTGTGAAGCGCGCCACCAGCCGCCTGGTGACCCAACTGGGCATTGAAGCCGGCAATGGCACTCACTCCTTGCGCAAACTGTATGCCAACGAGTTATTCGAGTACCTGCTTGTAGAGAAGGAACTTCCAGCTGACGAGGCCGAGCGGCTGGTCAGCCAGGCGCTTGGACACAATCGGCTGGACGTGCTCAAGGCTTATCTATCGGCGAAAGCATAACCAGTGATTGGCATGGCCCCACTGCCCCTGCTTCCGGCAGCCGCGGAGGTGGTAGTCAGCCATAGCGGCATGAGACTCCGGCGAACGTGGTTTGTCGTGCGCAGGCCCAGCATCCGTCGTTGCGCTGGCGTCGGCCGGCGGTGCGAGCCGGAAGATCAAAGCCGTAAATTGATCAGCCTGGTAGCAACCGCCCCGCCTGGGTCTGACGCCTAGGTGCGAATGAGCGGAAGCACCGAGCGACACGAGCCCACTTCACCCGTGGGATGGATATGCTCACCAATCGACAGCCGCTATCAGGTGCCGATACAATCCAAACATCAGCGAATGGCGCGAGGCCTAAGATGGGCGGGTAGGACTCTGGCCGTCAGCGGCAGACTTGCCGTGAGAGGTGGCTGTTTGCGTGGGGGCCGGGTGTGGAAAAGCGAGCCCGGCCCATCAATCCGCCAGAGAGCGGCCGGCTGGCCCCAGCAAGCCAACCGGCCGCAAGCGGGAATAGTCCAGCAGCTGCGCCGGCCGGACCCTCGGCCTACAGTCCGGGCGCCGGGAGCGCGCCCAACTGCATCAGGACGCGCGAGAAATCCATCTCGCCCCAGTGCTCGACGATCTTGCCGTTGGCGATCCGGTAGATGCTGATGCCGGTGACATTGACGGCTTTCCCGCTGCCGGCCGGCACCCCGAAGAAGGCCGCGCCGGTATGGGTCATGCTCAGCGACCAGCGCTCCACCACTTTGTCGCCCTCGGCGATCAGGTCGTCCGAGGTGGTGTGGATGTCTGGGAAGGAGGCCACGGCGCCCTGATGGGCCATCTGCGCGCCCTCCAGGCCGCCGGGCAGACCAGGCATGAGACTGTGTGGGACGTAATCCGCGGCGAGGACCTCGCCGAGCCGGTCCAACTGGTTGGCGTTGTGGATCTCGCGGTAGCGGCGCACGATGGCTTTATGGGTGTCGGTAGACATGGCCGGTCTCCTGATGAAAAGGGTGAACTGAGATCAGCATAGCCGGCCGGCGCGGCGGCTGGATCAGGGAGAACCCCTAGTTTTTGCGCAGACGGCGCTCGGCCGCCCAGACCGCAACCTGCGAGCGGGTAACCAGGCCCAGCTTGCCCATAATATTGGAGACGTGAACCTCGACAGTGCGCGGGCTGAGGCTGAGTTCGCCGGCGATCTCGCGATTGGAGCGTCCAGCAGCGATCAGCGCGGCGACCTCCTGTTCGCGGCGCGTCAGGCCGCCGGCGGCCTGTTTGGCCCGGCGCCTGGGTGAATCGTGATTTACGCGGGCCATCCCGGCGGCGGCGCCCCGCCGCAACCCTTCGGCCAGGCCGCCGTCGGGCAACCGGTCGGCCAGCGCCTCGGCCACGGCCC